>NZ_JBOBQG010000001.1:0-806162 GCF_050585845.1 Curtobacterium sp. AB451 | reverse complement strand
CCCGTCCCGCTCACTTGGTGAGCAGAAGGTGTCGGCTGGCCGACCGTGACCCGACCATTCCTGCTCACGAACGCGCCCGCCGGAGCCGGCGCGTGCCTCCAGGCCGACCCTCGCAGCTGCGGCGGTTTGCGACACGCCCGGTCGTCGCGTACTGTTGACCCTTGGTTCTCCACGTCCGCGTGGCGAGCCCAGTTGTTCCAAGCCCTCCGACCGTCGCGAACGCCGCGGTCGCGCGGTGTCAACGGCCCCTTCGACAGGGACCGCAGGCCTGGGCGGTGCGCACAACCCCCTCGTTCCGTCGCTCCGCGACCGAGCGCGTGCGCGCCAGGCAAGTGAACTTGGGTGCGGCCGTCCGGTCGCACGGTACCTCAGGAGGAAACCATGGCAGCAGTGTGCCAGGTGACCGGAGCCACCCCCGGCTTCGGACACAACATCTCGCACTCGCACCGCCGGACGAAGCGTCGCTTCGACCCGAACGTGCAGAAGAAGACGTACTACGTGCCCTCGCTTCGTCGTAACGTCACGCTCACGCTCAGCGCGAAGGGCATCAAGGTGATCGACGCACGCGGCATCGAGTCCGTGGTCAAGGATCTCCTCGCCCGTGGGGAGAAGATCTGATGGCCAAGAAGGGTCAGGACGTTCGTCCGATCATCAAGCTCCGCTCGACGGCGGGCACCGGGTTCACCTACGTGACCAAGAAGAACCGTCGCAACAACCCGGACCGTCTCGTGCTCAAGAAGTACGACCCGGTGATCCGCAAGCACGTCGACTTCCGTGAGGAGCGCTAAGCATGGCGAAGAAGAGCAAGATCGCGAAGAACAACCAGCGCGCCGAGATCATCGCGCGCTACGCCGAGCGTCGTCTCGAGCTGAAGAAGGCCCTCGTGGACCCGAACGGCACCGACGAGTCGCGTGAGGCCGCTCGCGTCGGTCTGCAGAAGCTCCCGCGCGACGCGTCGCCGGTCCGCTACCGCAACCGCGACGCCATCGACGGTCGCCCCCGTGGCCACCTCGGTGAGTTCGGCATCAGCCGTGTCCGCTTCCGCGACATGGCCCACCGTGGCGAGCTGCCGGGCATCACGAAGAGCTCCTGGTAAGCACCTGCTTCCGCGAATGCCCCGACACCCGAGTGGTGGCGGGGCGTTCGCCGTTCCCGGGTCGTTTCGGGGGACATCTTCGTCACATCGGTCACATTCGCCCCGTCAGGAGCCCGACAACCCCGGAAATCCGGGCGAGTCGGCAGATTTCGCCTCGGGTGGCTGGTACGTTCGACTCCGGTTCCGCAGGGTCTCACGCCCGCCGGCACCGTGGCACGGAGCACCCGCTCCGGGCGCCGGACGAGAAGTCGTCCGACCGATACTGCAAGAAGTCCGAGGAGGACATCCATGGCTGACAAGTCCCTGAACCGCACCGAGCTCGTCGCTGCCGTCGCCGCTGAGTCCGGCCAGAGCCAGGCCACCGTCAACGGCGTCGTCGACGCGCTCTTCTCCGTCGTCTCCGGCTCGGTCGCTGACGGCACCAAGGTCACGATCCCCGGCTGGATCGCCTTCGAGAAGACCCACCGCGCCGCCCGCACCGGCCGCAACCCGCAGACGGGCGAGGCCATCGAGATCGCCGCGAGCGACTCGGTCAAGGTCAGCGCCGGCTCGAAGCTCAAGGCTGCCGTCAAGTAAGACCGCTCCGCGAACGGAAGGGACGACTCCGGTCGTCCCTTTCGTCGTTCCCGGGGTCCTCCTCCACAGCCAGGAGGCGCGGATCGCCGCCCACAGGTCGGCTCGCTCGATTCCGTGGCCGGGTCGGCCAGCGCCTAGGCTTGACGGGTGGATCGGATCGCGCGCATCGCCGGCCCCGGCGTGCTGCTGCTCGTCGGGTTCGTGTCCCTCCTCGTCGCGCTGGTCATCGGGGGCGGGGCGAACGCCGCGCTCATCGCCGATCCCGGTGCCGTCGTCCGGTTCGGGCTGCCGATCGCCCGCATGGTCGTGGACCTCGCCGCCGCCGCCACGATCGGTGGCCTCGCGCTCGCGACCGTCGGGTTGTCGCGCACGGCGCCCGAGTGGAACCGGGCGATCGACGTCGCCGCCGGTGCCGCGGGCGTCTGGACGGTGGCCGCCGCCGTCTCGACCTTCTTCACGTTCCTCAGCGTCGCCGGCTCGACGATCAGCATCGACGAGCAGTTCGGGCAGTCGATGGGGGTGTTCCTCACCGGGACCGAGCTCGGCCTCGCCTGGCTCGTCACGGTCCTCGTCGCGGCGGCGGTCACGGTGCTCTGCTTCGCCGTGCGCGCACGGGGCATGGTCGCCCTCACCGCGGGCGTCGCCATGATCGGCCTGCTCCCGCTCGCCCAGCAGGGGCACGCTGCAGGCACCGCGAGCCACGACGCCGCGGTGACCGCCCTGGGCCTCCACCTCGTCGGTGCCGCGCTCTGGGTGGGCGGTCTCGTCATGCTCGCGCTGCTGCGTCCCGTGATCGACGGGGACCGTCTGCCGGTCGTCGTCGGCCGGTACTCGAACATCGCGCTCGGGTGCTTCGTGCTCGTGGCCGTCTCCGGTGTGGCGACCGCGCAGATCCGCGTCGGGGTGCTCGCGAACCTGTTCACCCCCTACGGGGTGCTGGTGCTCGTCAAGATCGCAGCCATCGTCGCGATCGGGGTCTTCGGCGCCGTGCAGCGTCAGCGGACGATCCGCTCCCTCGTCGCCGCACCCGGACGCCGCGGTCCGTTCTGGCTCCTCGTCGTCGCCGAGCTCGCCGTCATGGGCGTCGCCAGCGGGTTCGCCGCGGCGCTCGGCCGGACCGCGACCCCGGTCGACCAGGTCGCCCTGAGCAAGACCACGAACCCGTCGCCGGCCGAGCTGCTCACCGACGACCCCCTGCCGCACGCACCGGGTGCCTGGGGATGGCTGACGGCGTGGAACATCGACCTGTTCTGGCTGATGGCGGCCGTGCTGCTCGCCGCGGCGTACGCGGCCGGCGTTGTCCGCCTGCGTCGAGCGGGCGTGCGCTGGCCGGTCCGCCGGACCGTCGCGGCGAGCATCGCGATCGTCGCGCTCGTCATCGCGACGTCCGGTGCGCTCCACACCTACGACCGCTTCCTCGTGTCCGCGAACGTCGGCTCGCACGTGCTGCTCGGGCTCGTCGTGCCGGCGCTCGTCTGGGCGGCCGCGCCGGTGCAGCTCATCCGCCGGGCCGTGCACCCACGTGACGACGACAGCACGGGTGTCCGCGAGTGGACCGGGGTCCTCGTCGACAACCCGGCGGTGCGGTACCTCGTGCAGCCCTTCCCGGCGTTCCTGTTCCTCGCCGCCGCGTGGTGGGCGTTCTTCGCGACCGACGCGCTCCGGTGGTCGATCAGCGACCCGACGGGGCGGACCGTGATCGACGTCGGGTTCCTGCTCGTGGGGCTCCTCGCCGTGCCCACCCTCCTCACGCCGGTCGCCGCCGGGGCGCGGGCGGCGTCGCCGTCGGCGCTCGCGGTCCGGATCGCCGGGGCGGTCGTGGTGGCCGCCGGGCTCGTCTCGCTCGGCATCGCGATGCGCGGACCGCTCGGGCTCCTGCAGGCGTCCTGGTTCGGTGCGATGGGGCGCACGTGGGGGCCGGATCCGCTCGTCGACCAGGCCCGCGCCGGCACGGTGCTCGTGGTCGCCGGCATCGCGGTCGTCGTGACCGTCGTCGCCGTCGGACTCGTCCGTGTGCGAACGGGCCAGCGGGGCGCGACCGCCGACTCCACGCGCACCGTCGGTCCGGGTGACCCGGTGTCGGCGCGATGAGCGTCGAGCTCAGCGCCGAGCAGCGCGCCGTCTTCGAGTACATCGAGCACACCCGCGACCACGTGTTCATCACCGGTCGGGCGGGCACCGGCAAGTCGACGCTGCTGAACCACCTGTCGTGGAACACCGAGAAGCAGGTCGTCATCTGCGCGCCGACCGGGGTCGCCGCGCTGAACGTCGGCGGCCAGACGATCCACTCGCTCTTCCGGCTGCCGATCGGGCTCATCGCCGACGCCGACCTCCGGCAGGGGCCGGACACCCGCAAGCTCCTCAACACGATCGACACCCTCGTGATCGACGAGGTCTCGATGGTGAACGCCGACCTGCTCGACGCGATGGACCGGTCGCTGCGGAAGGCCCGCGGGCGCCAGTTCGAGGCGTTCGGCGGCGTGCAGGTCGTCATGTTCGGCGACCCGTACCAGCTGCCGCCGGTGCCGGGCGACGGCGACGAGCGCGCGTACTTCACCGACCACTACCGTTCGATGTGGTTCTTCGACGCCAAGGTGTGGCTCGAGGCCGAGCTCCACATCGTCGAGCTCGCGACGGTGCACCGGCAGCGCGACGACGCCTTCGCCGCGATGCTGACCGCCGTCCGCCACGGGCGCGTGACGGCCGAGGTGGCCGGGCAGCTCAACGCCGCGGGTGCACGGACCGCCCCGGACGACGCCATCACCCTGGCGACCCGGAACGACACCGTGGCGCGCATCAACAAGGCCGCGCTCGACCGGCTGCCCGGCAAGGTGCGGACGGCACGCGCCGACGTGAACGGGGACTTCGGCGGCCGGAACTTCCCCGCCGACGAAGCCCTCGAGCTGAAGCCCGGCGCGCACGTGATGTTCCTCCGGAACGACCCCGACCAGCGGTGGGTGAACGGGACCCTCGGCGTCGTGCAGACGATCCGCGACACGGTGTGGGTCGACGTCGACGGGGAGTCGTTCGAGGTCCAGCCGTCGGTCTGGGAGAAGTTCAAGTACTCGTACGACCCCGACAAGAAGGAACTCAAGAAGGACACCGTGGGGGAGTTCCAGCAGTTCCCGCTGCGCCTCGCCTGGGCGGTGACCATCCACAAGTCGCAGGGCAGCACCTACGACCGCGCGGTGGTCGACCTCGGCAACCGGGTCTTCAGCGCCGGCCAGACGTACGTCGCGCTGTCGCGGCTGACGTCGCTCGAGGGCCTGTACCTCACCCGGCCGCTGCGGCCGCAGGACATCATCGTGGACCTCGACGTCCGGCGCTTCATGTCCGAGGCGCCCCGGGTCGTGGCGACGGAGCTCGAGGCGGCCCCGGCCCCCGACGACGCCGACTGACCCCCGGTCCGGCGCGACGCGACGCGGCGTGGCCCGGCCCGGGCCGGCACTGTACGGTCAGGCGTGCCGCGGCCCGATGCGGCCCGGCCCGGCCTGCGCCGCCGTCCGGACGACGCATCGGCCGCGCCCCGGACGCACGACGCCCCGCCGGCCACGACGGGCGGGCGGGGCGTCCAGGACGCGAGGGTCAGCCCCGGGCGGCGGCCCGGAGTGCGCGGAGGTTCTCCTTGTCGGCGCCGAACGCCGTGAGCAGGAGGACCACGCCGACGATCGCGTGGAAGACGTTGTCCGTGGTGTTGAGTGCGAACACGTTCGCCGAGGTGTTCACGAACACGAAGCCGTACACCGCGAGCACGACGAGCACGACGCCCACCAGGACGTTCGCGTTGCGCGACCCGACGGTGTTGCCGAGCCCGACGATGAGCAGCACGGCGGCGAGCAGCACCCACAGGAGCGCGAGCGGCGGGTTCACCCCGAACGCGTTCCAGAGCATGCCGCCCTTGCGGCTGAAGAAGCCCGGGTCGCCGTCGGCGGCGAAGAAGAACCCGAGGATGCCCCAGACGAAGAGCAACGCCCCCACGGTGAGCGCGAGACCGCGGTTCGGGGAAGCGGTGATGCTCGGTTCCTTGATGGCCACTTCGGTTTCCTCCTCGTACGCAACCGGCGTCGTGTCCGCCGGTCCGGCGATGCGCGCCGGTGCGTTCGACCGCGCGCGACCGGTCGACACGTTCCCGGATCCGAAGGTCGCTGCCCCGCGGTTCCCAGGCTCCGACCGGCGTCCCAACGGTATCGTGTCGGACCCCGACCGTCCGAATCGCACGCGCGTGACCAGACGTGCGATGACACCGACGACCAGCACCCCGAGGAGGACCAGCCCGGTGACCCGAACGCCCGAACGCAGCGCACCCGAGTCGCGTGGACCGAGCGTCTCACGGAGGGTGCGGTGGGGACTGTTGTCGGCTCTGGGGTTCGTGATCGTGCCTCTCGTCTACGCGGTGGCGGTGTTGACGCCGGTGGGGCAGCGGGTCGAGGACGCCGCACTCGGCGGGGTCCGGGAATCCGACCTGTTCTCGTCGGACACTGCCCTGAACGTCATCTCGGTACCGGTGATCCTGTTGCTCGTGGTCGTGATCGCCGCCGTCGCACTCGCCCGGCGCCGGCTTGCGGTGGGGCTCGGAGCCGGTGTCGTCGTGCTCGCCTCGGCAGCCACCTCGACGCTCGTCAAGCGTATCGCCGAGCGCCCGGAGATCGCCGAGTCCACGACGCCGAACTCGTTCCCGTCCGGCCACGCCACCATCGCCCTCGCCGCACTCTTCGCCGTCCTGATGGTCACCCCGCGTCGGTTCCGCCCGCTCGTCGTGGTCGTGGGCGCCGCCTACGCGGTGTTCGTCGCGAACCAGACGGTCGTCTACGGCTGGCACCGGGTGAGCGACATCATCGGCGCCTGTGCCATCGCGCTGTTCTGGGTCGGCGCGGTCCGCGCGCTCGGGCCGCGGGTCGACCGTGGTGCGCGCGGTGACCGGGACGGACGCCGCGGGCCGCGCCGCCTGGTGACCTGGGTCCTCCTGGTCGCCACCGGCGTCACGTTCCTGGTCGGCGTCGCAGCCCTGGTGTACGGCGTCTCGGGCGGGGTGCACGACCACGCCGCCATCCTCGTCGCTGGTCGGATGGCGTCGAGCGCGAGCGTCCTCGCCGTGGTGACGATCGTCTGGATCGCGGACGGCATGCACCACGCGGCGCGGACGGACACCGAGGCACTGCCCGTCCGGTAGGGCGTGGACCCCTGGCGGGAATGCCGGGCGCTGCGGTACGTTGTACCGAGCAAGTCGATGCAAACGCATCGAAATCGCAGGCGGAGGGACTCCGCGGAAGGCGGCGCATCATGCAGTTCGGCATCTTCACGGTCAGTGACGTCACGACCGACCCCACCACCGGGACGACCCCGGACGACACCCAGCGGGTCCGCGACATCCTGACGATCGCCGAGCACGCCGACCAGGCGGGGCTCGACGTCTTCGCGACCGGCGAGCACCACAACCCGCCGTTCGTGGCCTCGAGCCCGACCACCATGCTCGGCTACCTCGCCGGACGCACGAAGCACATCACGCTCTCGACGTCGACGACCCTCATCACCACGAACGACCCGGTGCGCATCGCCGAGGAGTACGCGATGCTCCAGGTCATCTCCGACGGCCGCATGGACCTCATGATGGGCCGCGGCAACACGGGGCCGGTCTACCCGTGGTTCGGGCAGGACATCCGCCAGGGCGTCAACCTCGCGATCGAGAACTACGCGCTCGTCCGCCAGCTCTGGGAGAACGACGTCGTCAACTGGCAGGGGAAGTTCCGCACGCCGCTGCAGGGCTTCACCTCGACCCCGCGTCCGCTCGACGGCGTCCCGCCCTTCGTGTGGCACGGCTCGATCCGCACGCCGGAGATCGCCGAGCAGGCTGCCTACTACGGCGACGGGTTCCTCCACAACAACATCTTCTGGCCGATCCAGCACACCGAGCAGATGGTGGGCCTCTACCGTCAGCGCTTCGAGCACTACGGGCACGGGCGTGCCGACCAGGCGATCGTCGGGCTCGGCGGCCAGTTCTTCGCGCGGAAGAACTCGCAGGACGCCGTCGCCGAGTTCCGTCCGTACTTCGACAACGCGCCGGTCTACGGCCACGGTCCCTCGATGGAGGACTTCACCGAGCAGACCCCGCTCACGGTCGGTTCGCCGCAGCAGGTGATCGACCGGTACGCCGCGATGAAGGACCACGTCGGGCACTACCAGCGCCAGCTGTTCCTCGTCGACCACGCCGGGCTGCCGCTCAAGACGGTGCTCGAGCAGATCGACATCCTCGCCGAGGACATCGTTCCCGAACTGCGCAAGATCAACGAGGAGGGCCGGCCGGAAGGCGTGCCGTCGAACCCGCCGTCGCACGCCGACCGCGTGGCCGCCGCGATGGCCGCCGGCACCCTGGGCAGCGACCACGTCGCCGCGGAGGACGAGTTCACCGGAGCGTCCGTCTGACGCTCGCTTCGTGAGCAGCAATGGTCGGGTCCCGCAAGGTGACCCGACCATTGCTGCTCACCATGCGCGGTGAGCGTGGCCCCAGATCGGACTGGAGGCGCGGTGCCGGCTGGCACCGCGCCTCCAGTCCGTCTCGGCATGCGTCCACGGCGCGAGCCGAGTTTCGGGGTCAGCGACGGGCCACGGGGCCGGCGGCGCGTGAGCTGTCGCTCAGCGCGAGAGCTCGGCCGGGGAGGCCGGCTCGCACCGGGCGGGCCGGCACGAGCTTCAGGCCGACGACGCAGCCGACGATGCCGGCGATGAACAGCAGGCGCAGCGCGGTCACGGGCTCCGCGCCGGTGGCCATGCCCCACAGGACGGTGAGCGCGGCACCGGTCCCCGTCCAGACGGCGTACGCGGTGCTGATCGGGATGTGCTTGAGGACGTAGCCGAAGGCGCCGAGGCTCACCACGATGGTGACCGCGAAGACGATCGTCGGCCGGAGCTGGGTGAAGCCCTCGCTCTCGCCGAGAGCGGTCGCCCACACGGTCTCGAGCGTGGCGCTGACGAACAGGACGATCCACGCCACCTCAGCTCACCACCTTCAGGCCGACCACGCAGGCGACGAGGCCGAGGACGAGCGCGACCCGGGCGACCGATGCGGCCTCCTGTCGACGGAGGATCGCGACGACGACCGTCAGTGAGGCGCCGATGCCGACCCAGACCGCGTAGGCGGTGCCGACCGGGATCGCCGTCATCGCGAACGCCAGTCCGATCATGCTGAGCGCCATGCCGGCGACGAACACGATCGTCGGCACGGCCTTCCTGAAGCCGTTCGATGCGCCGAGCGCGGTGGCCCACACCGCCTCGAGCACGCCCGACAGGACGAGGACTGCCCACGCCATGACGGTCTCCCTTCGATCTCGTTCCGCAAGTCGCACGACTGTGCGACAACGGACTCCACGGTAGCACGAACTCGCACGACTGTGCGAGTATTGCGGTGTGGCCAGGAGCATCGATCTCGACGGACGCCGTCGCACCGTGTCCGTGGCGGCGTTCCGGGTCCTCGCCCGGGACGGTCTCGGCGCCCTGAGCGTGCGGAACGTCGCGGCCGAGGCGGGGCTGCCGCCGAGCACCGTCCGCTACGTCTTCCCGACGCAGTCGAGCCTTCGCGAGCACACCATCACGCTGGTCTTCGACCGCACGCGGGAGCGCATCGCCGCGATCCCCGACGCCCTCCCCGCCCGCGAGCGTGCACACCGGATCCTGCTCGAGCTGCTGCCCCTCGACGACGAGCGCGTGATCGAGCTCGAGGTCTACCTGGCCCTCGGGAACGCGGCCCTGACGGACGCCGGACTCCGACCCGCCCTCGACCGCGTCGTCGCCGAGATGGGCACGTGGAGCGCCGAGGTCCTCGACCTCGTGGGGGTACCGTCCGCCGACCGCGAGTACGAGGCCCGTCGGCTGCACGCGCTCATCGACGGGCTCGCGATGCACGTCGTGCGCCTGGCGCCGGGGGAGTCCGGCGAGTGGACGATCGCCGTGCTCGACCGGCACCTCGACACGATCGCGCAGGCCTGACGGACACCCTCCACGGAGCGCCGGTCGCCTATCCTTGCCCGGTGACGACGACCACGCCGCCGCAGCGCACGAGCGCCCGGGTGCTCACCGGCCCCGGGCTGGTGCTGCTCGCCGTCGTCCTGCTGCTCGGGATCCGGCTGCTCTCGCCGGCCGTCGGCACCGCGGGACTGCCGGACGTGGTGCAGGACTTCCTCACCCTGGCGATCAGCGTCGTCGTCGAGTCCCTGCCGTTCGTCGTGCTCGGCATCGTGCTGTCCATCGTGGTCGAGGTGTGGGTGCCCGTCGGCGCGCTCGAGCGGGTCCTGCCCCAGCGGCCGATCCCACGCCGGGCCGTGATCTCCCTGATCGGCATGCTGTTCCCGGTGTGCGAGTGCGGCAACGTCCCGCTCGCCCGCGGCCTCATGCTGCGCGGGTTCACCCCGGCCGAGGCGGTCACGTTCCTCGTCGCCGCCCCGATCCTCAACCCGCTCGTGATCGTCAGCACCGCGCAGGCGTTCGGGTGGTCCGGCTGGATCCTGCCGGTGCGCATCGTGGGCGGCTTCGTGGTGGCGAACCTGGTCGGCTGGATCGTCGCCGCGCACCGCCGACCCGCCGAGCTCCTGCTGCCCGCGTTCGAGGCTCGCTGCCGTGCGGCGATCGGCGCCCCGCGGTCGCGGAACCGCTGGCGGGACAGCGCCGCCCAGTTCGGTGGCGAGACCGCCACGATGATGCCCGCGCTGTTCGTCGGCGCCGGGCTCGCCGCCGCGATCCAGGTCGCGGTGCCCCGGTCCACCCTGGTGGCGATCGGGGCGAACCCGGTCCTGTCCGTCGCCGCGATGATGCTGCTCGCGATGACGGTGTCGCTGTGCTCGAACGTCGACGCCTTCTTCGCCCTGTCCTTCGCGTCGACCTTCCTGCCCGGGTCCATCACCGCGTTCCTCATCATCGGGCCGATCATCGACGTCAAGATGATCGCCCTGCTCCGGACGACCTTCCGCGCGCGCTTCCTGGTGCTGCTCGCGGTCGTCTGCTTCCTGTTCGCCGCGACCGTCGGGTTGGTGATGAATGTCCTCGTCTGAGTCCCGACTGCCGTCGTACCTCGGCCTCGGGTCCGTCCTCGCGGTGGCGTTGTGCACCCTGTGGCTCGCCCTCGCCGGGCACCTCGACCTGTACATCAACCCGCGCTACGCGGTCTTCACCGTCGTGCTCGCGGCCGTCGCGGTCCCGGCCGCCGTCGCAGGTCTGGTCGTCGTGGCGCGGGGACACGGGCACGACCACGACCACGACGAGCACGAGCACGAGCACCGGCGTTCGGGTGCGGTCCGTCGCACGCGGGCCGTCCTCGGCGGTGCCGCGGCCCTCGTCACGATCGGGGTCACCGTCGCCATGCTGGTGCTCCCCCCGACGACGCTGTCGGCACGCACCGCCCAGCAGCGGAGCGTGGACTCCGCGACGCTGTCGAACGCCACGGGCTCCGAGGCCGCGGTGTCGCTGCTCGGCAGCACCTCGGTCGACACGTCGGAGTACGGCGTGAAGGACTGGGCCGCACTCATCCGGCAGACCACGGACACCTCGTCGCTCGTCGGGAAGCGCGTCCGGCTCACCGGCTTCGTCGTGCCCGGCTCGGACGGCTCGTTCACGCTGACCCGGTTCGTGATCAGCTGCTGCGCAGTGGACGCCCAACCCGTCGGGCTCGGGGTCGTCACGGACGGCACCGTGCCGGACGAGGGGCGGTGGGTGCGGGTGACCGGGGCGCTCGCCGCCAACCCCGACCAGTCGGCCGACGCCCGGATCGTCATCCGGGCCGCCAGCGTGCAGGCGATCCAGCAGCCCGAGGACCCGTATGAGTACTGAGCTGCGCAGCCGACCGCGGAACCGCTTCCGTCGCCGCCTCGTCGCGACCGTGCTGGTGTTCGTGATCGTCGGCACCGCGGCGGCGGTCGTCGGGTCGCAGCAGGGACCGCGCCTCCGTGACGTCTCGTACGACGCGGTCGGCCTGGTGTCCCGACCGGCGCAGCGCGTGATCCTCACCGCGAACCAGGCGGTCGAGCGGGTGTCCGCGAACGAGGTGACGGTACGTCCGGCCGCGGCCCACACCGTGACGTCGAGCGGCAACACCATCGCGGTCGAGTTCGCCGGCCCGCTCGCCTACGACCGCTCGTACGAGATCCGGGTCGCGGGCGTCCGCGCGCCCGGGCAGCGTGCGACCTCCGACCTGCGGGCCTCCGTCCGGACCGGCAGCACCGACGTGCTCGCGCTCGTCCCCGGCGGCGCCGGTACCCCGGACCGGATCGTCCGCCGCTCGCTGGACGCCGGCGGGGCGACCACCGTCTACCGGGCCGCCGGCATCTCGGAGTACGTGCGGCTCGGCCGGTCGCTGGTGGTGGTGACCGGCACCGACGCGGGGTCCGCCGTCGACATCGTGCCGCTCGCGGGCGGTGTGCAGGACGAGGACGCCCCGGTCGAGCACCTGACCCTGCCCACCGCCGAGGGACGGGTCACCGCGCTGCACGCCGCCGACGACGGGGCGTCGTTCGGGTTCGAGTACGCGGACACCTCGACCGGGCAGTCCCGGAACGTCGGTCTCTACGTCGTCGACATGACCGGCACGCACCTGCCGACGGCGATCGACGCGAGCGGGAAGCCCAGGACGGGCGCGGTCCCGATGAGCGTCGGGCAGTGGGCGTACGTCCCGCGCACCGAGAGCGCCCTCGTCCGGACCGGTGGCGACGACCTCGTGCTCGTCGACATGAGCGGCCGGACCGACCCCGTCCGACTGGGGAGCGCGACGTACCTGCACGGCTTCGTCGGCACCGGGACGACCGCCGTCGTGGAGACGGGCACGGGCATCGTCCGCCTCGACCTCACCGACGGGGACCGGACCGCGCTGCGGGCGCCCGCCGGCAGCACCGACGCCGCGTACCTCGGCCGGATCGCACAGCTGACCGACGACGCGTACCTGCGTGTCGTCGGCGACGTGCGCCCTGACGGCACCCTCGCCCAGCGGATCGTGCGGGTGGACGGGGACCGCGCCGCCCGGCTGCCCGTGAGCGTGCCGTCGGACGCGAGCATCACCGCGGTCTGCCCGTCCCCGAACAGCCAGTTCGTCGCCGTCGCGACCAAGTCGGCGACGGGGTCGCTCGTGAGCGTCGTCGACGCGACCTCGGGCGCGCTCGAGGCGAGCGTCGGGGCGGAGACCGTGGACTGGTGCAGCGCACTGCCCTCCGGCGACGAGGTGGGCTAGCGGCGGAGGGTCTGCTTCGGGTACTCGCCGAACCGACGGAGGTACTCGCCCGAGAACCGGCCCATGTGGGTGAAGCCCCAGCGGGCGGCGACGTCGGCGACGGACACCTGGCCCGGTGTCGCGGCAGCGAGGTCGTCGTGGCACCGTCGGAGCCTGACCTCGCGCAGGTACTGCATCGGGGACCGGTCGAGGGTGCGCTGGAACGCCTCCTGCAGTCCGCGCACGCTGAGGTCGGCGGCCCGGGCGACGTCCGTCACCGTCAGGGGTTCGTGCGCGTTGGCGTGCAGGTACTCGACGGCCGTGCGGATGCGTGCGTTGCGGTGCCCGCTCCAGCCGGCCGGCGCCAGCTCGGCACGGAAGCGGTACATCTCGAGCAGCGACCGGGCGACCTCGCGCTGGGACTCCTGCCAGACGAGCGAGTCCGCGCCTGCGGTGCGGAGCGCGTGCACCGACGACGCGACCGTCCGGCGCCACCGGTCGACCGACCCGGCGGTCGGCGGGGTCGTCGTGTCGAAGTCGACCGCCCCGTCGACGAGGTACCGCTCCGAGGCGACGTCGAGCACGAGGTCCCGTCGCAGGTGCACGAGCCGCTGGTCCCAGTCGCGGTAGTCCACGTCGAACCGGCGTTCGATCGGGAACAGCGTGGGGACGCCTGGTTGCATCCGGACCTCGGTGCCGCCGACCTCAAGCGATGCGGTGCCCGAGTCGATCCACTGGACGACGATCTCGCCCTCGACGGCGACGTCTCCGTGGAGCGAGCCGTTCATCTGCGACCGCCGGACGCTCATCCGGTCGTCGCCGACGCCGACGTAGCGGTACCAGTACTCGCCCTCGGTGCGGCTCGAACGCCAGGCCCGTCCGGCGTACATGCCGGCGAGCTCGGTGACGGCCGCGTCGGTGTCCGTGCCACCGAAGGACACCAGGGACGCGCTTCCCTCGCCCGCCGTGCTCGTCATCCCCCGAGTCTGTCGCGCCGAGGAGGGGCGGGACACCGCGCTGCGCGAGCCGGACGAGCCGCTCGCGTTGTGGGGACAGACCGGACGACGGACGGGAGGCGCGGTGCCGTCCGGCACCGCGCCTCCTGTCAGATCGTCACGCGCGTCAGGCGAGGGTGGCCGCGTCGATCACGAAGCGGTAGCGGACGTCCGAGGACAGGACCCGCTCGTAGGCCTCGTTGACCTGGTCGGCGCTGATGAGCTCGGTCTCCGGCAGGATGCCGTGCTCGGCGCAGAAGTCGAGCATCTCCTGGGTCTCGCGGATGCCGCCGATGGCCGAACCGGCCCAGCTGCGACGCGAGCCGATCAGGGCGAACGCGGGGACCTCGAGCGGCTCGGCCGGGGCACCGACGTTGACCATCGTGCCGTCGACCTTGAGGAGGCCGAGGTAGGCGCCCATCGGGATCTTCGCCGACACCGTGTTGATGATGAGGTCGAACGAGTTCGCGAGCTGCTCGAAGGTCTCCGGGTCCTTCGTCGCGTGGTGGGCCACGGCGCCGAAGCGGAGCGAGTCCTCCTGCTTGGAGGTGGTCTGCGACAGGACGGTGACCTCGGCGCCGAGTGCGGCGGCGATCTTCACGCCCATGTGGCCGAGCCCGCCGAGGCCGACGATCGCGACCTTCTTGCCGGGGCCGGCCTTCCAGTGGTGCAGCGGCGAGTACAGCGTGATGCCGGCGCAGAGCAGCGGCGCGACCTTCTCGATGTCGAGCGACTCGGGGACGCGGAGCACGAAGTCCTCGTTCACGACGACGGCCTGCGAGTAGCCGCCCTGCGTGATCGAGCCGTCGGCGGGGTCGACCGAGGCGTAGGTGCCGATGTTGCCCTTGAGGCAGTACTGCTCCTCGCCCTTGACGCAGTTCTCGCACTCGCCGCAGGAGTTCACCATGCAGCCGACGCCGACGCGGTCGCCGACCTGGTGCTTCGTGACGTTCTCACCGACGGCCGACACGTGGCCGACGATCTCGTGGCCGACGACCTGCGGGTACTGGATCTGGCCCCACTCGCCGCGGACGGTGTGGATGTCCGAGTGGCAGATGCCGGCGTAGGCGATGTCGATCTCGACGTCGTTCGGGCCGACGTCGCGACGGGTGATGGTGGTCTTGACGAGCGGCTCGGTGGCCGACGGTGCGGCGTACGCGTTGACGGTGCGCATGGTCTCCTCGTGGGTGGTGCGGTGCGGGCCGGGTCCGGCCCACGACCAGTCTCGTGGAGCGCGCCATCGCGTGGGGGGTCACGTTGGGGCACCCCTGTACGGAATGCCGGCGTGTCGCGTGCGGGCGTCCCGCTCGCCGCGCGTCAGGCCAGGCGGGCGAGTCGCTGGCCGGCGATCCGGGCGAAGCGCAACGGGTCGGCGAGGGCGTCGTCCGGCTCGCCCGTCGTCTGCGTCGCCAGGACGGTGAGCGAGGCAGCGGCGTCGAAGTCGTCGAGCGCTGCCTCGATCGCGCCGGCGACGAGCATCGCCCGGGCAGCGGGGGCGTGCCGCGTCGCGAGGGCGCGCACCACGCTCGGCACCTTGCCGGCGGCGGACTGCCCGTCGAACCGTCCCTCGCCCGTGATCACCACGTCGGCGCCGTCGAGGAGGGCCGGCAGCCCGAGGACCTCGGCGACCCCGTCCGCGCCGCCCGCCAGGGTCGCGCCCCAGGCGAGCAGCCCGAACCCGACACCACCGGCCGCTCCGGCACCCGGTGTCGCGGGGTCGACCTCGGGGAAGCACCGTGCCCAGTTGGCCAGGCGGGCGTCGAAGGCGGCGATCCGGTCGGGCGTGATGCCCTTCTGCGGGCCGAACACCGCCGCGGCCCCCGTCGGTCCGAGCAGGGGCGAGGTGACGTCGGTCAGCACGACGGCGCCGTGCTCCGGCAGCCGCCGCATCCACGTGGTGTCGACGCTTGTGACGTCGTCGAGCAGCTCGGCGCCCTGCTGCGGCCGCGGTGGGTGTTCGGGCACCGCGGGAGCCTGGTGGACGAGTGCGCCCAGCCCGATCAGTGCGTCCGCACCGCCGTCGGTCGAGGCGCTGCCGCCGATGCCGAGCACGAGCCCGGTCGCCCCGTCGTCGAGCGCGGCGGCGATCGCCTCGCCGAAGCCCCGGCTCGTCGCGGTGTCGGGCAGGGCCTCCGGCAGCAGGGGGAGCCCGCTCGTCGCGGCGAGTTCCACCACGGCGCGGCCGTCCGGCAGTCGCAGCCAGTGGGTGTCGACGGGGGTCCCGGCGGGGCCGGTGACGGTGATGGGGACCCGGGTGGTCAGGCGGATCGCGCTCTCGAACGCGTCGAGCGTGCCCTCGCCGCCGTCCGCCATCGGCGCGAGGACGACCTCGTCGCCCGGTCGCTCGGTGAGCCAGCCGTCGCGGACGGCCGCAGCGATCTCGGCTGCGGTCGCCGTCCCCTTGAACGAGTCCGGAGCCACCACGATGCGCACGGCACCACCGTAGCGGTCCATCCGGCCCGCCCGGTCCACCCGGTCCACCCCGGCTGGTCCGAGGGCCCGGCCGCCCCGGCGCGTCCCGCCCGTCACGCTCGGGACCGCCCATCGATCCGCGTCGCTGACCGTCCTGGTTCGCGAAACCCGCGATCCGCGAACCAGGACGGTCAGCGCCGAGACCGGAAACGGGCGCCCGGAGCGGCACCGCCCGACGTCAGGGTCAGCGGGTGGGGAGTGCGGCCAGGAAGATCGCCTCGGCGAGGGCCATGTGCTCGATCTCGGACGGGTCGACGCTCTCGTCCGGGGCGTGCACGTTCGCCGTCGGCTCGGACACCCCGGCGAGGATCACCTCGACGCCCGGGATCGCCCGCTCGAGGGTCGCGCAGAGCGGGATCGAGCCGCCGCCGCCGAGCGAGCCGACCGGAGCCAGGTGGTAGGACTCCGCGAGCGCGGCGCGGAACGCCGACGAGGACGGTCCGCCGAGCGCACGGAACCCGGCACCGACCCCGGTGACCCGCGCCGTGACCTCGACGCCGGCGGGCGCCCGTCGGAGCAGGTGCGCCACCAGGAGTTCCCCGGCCGTCGCGGGGTCGACGCCCGGCGGCACGCGGAGGTTCAGCGCGGCACCAGCCCTCGCCTGCACGGACGGCGAGGACCCCGCGACCGCCGGGGCGTCGATCCCGACGACCGTGAGGGCCGGGCGTGCCCACACCTGGGACGCCGGGTCCGCCGAACCGACCGGCACCGCGCCGTCGAGCAGTCCGGCGTCGGCGGCGAACCGGTCGGCGTCGTAGGGCAGGCCGGCCCAGGTCTCGGACGCGTCGAGCCCGTCGACGGTGGTGTCCCCGGTGCCGTCCCGGAGCGACGCGAGCAGGGCGACGAGCACCGCGATCGCGTCGGGTGCCGCGCCTCCGAACATCCCGGAGTGCACGTTCCCCCGCAGTGCCCGGACGCGGAGCTCGACGAACGCGGTGCCGCGGAGCGTCGTCACGAGCGCGGGAGCGCCGACCGCGGCGTTCCCGGCGTCCATCACGACAGCGGTGTCCACGTGCCGGAAGTCGGCGGCGTGGTCGGTCACGTACTGCTCGAGGCCGTCGGTGCCCTGCTCCTCCGAGCCCTCGACGAGCACGACGAGCCCGACCGGGAACGTCCCGTGCACGTCGAGCAGCGCCCGGAGCGCCACGAGGTGCGTGACGATCCCGCCCTTGCAGTCCGCCGCGCCCCGGCCGTACAGGCGACCGTCCCGCTCCGTGAGCGTCCACGGATCGCTCGTCCACGCGGACAGGTCTCCGGCCGGCTGCACGTCGTGGTGCGCGTAGAGCAGCACCGTCGGTGCACCGGCGGGTGCGGGGTGGGTCGCGATGACCGCCCGCGAGCCGTCCGCGGTGGTGGCGAGCCGCGCCTCCAGACCGAGGTCCGCGAACGCGACCCGCACCGCCTCCGCGACCCGGTGGCAGTCGTCGAGCGACTGCACAGCCGGGTCGTGGACGGACGGGATCGCCACGAGCGCGGCCAGGTCCTCGAGCCCCTCGGGCAGGCGGCCGCGGACGGCGTCGCGGAGGGCTGACGGGCTCACGAGCGACCGATCTCCCAGATGCGGAACTCGCCGGACGCGTCGACGGACTCCGACAGCCCGGTCAACGACTTCTGCCCGATGACGTTCTCCTGCCCGGCGAGCAGCGGGATGAGCGGGACCGACTCGGCGGTGTCCCGCTGGATCTGCTCGATCTGCTGCGTCCGCTTCGCCGTGTCCGGCTCGACGGCCTGCGCGGCGACGAGGTCGTGCACCGTGGCGTCGTCGAAGTGGTTCGCGAGCAGGTTGACGTCCGCGGCGCCGTAGGCCGGGGTGAGGTACGACGAGGCGTCCGGGTAGTCCTGGAAGAACCCGAGCTGGAAGACGGGGTACTCGCCCTTGCCGACGTTCCCGACGTAGGTGTCCCAGCTCGCCGACTGCAGGTCGACCCGGAACAGGCCCGTGTCCTCGAGCTGCTGCGCGATGAGCGCGTACTCGTCGTCGGAACCCGAGCCGTAGTGGTCCGTCGTGTACTCGATGGGCAGCGTCACGGGCGTGGTCACTCCGGCCTGCTGCAGGATGGCCTTCGCGTCCTCGCCCGACAGGGACCGGAACGCCTCGGTCGCACCGGTGAACCCGCTCGGGACGATCGAGTACGCCGGCGCGTAGGTGTCCTGGTAGACGTCCTTCGCGATGGCCTGACGGTCGATCGACGCCGCGACGGCCTGCCGGATCGCCTGCTTCTGGGCGCTGTCCTTCCCGGGCATCGTGTCGAGGTTGAACGCCAGGAACCGGATCTCGCCGGAGTCGCCGTGCACGGTCTGCAGGGAGTCGTCCGACGACAGCGAGGTGACCTCCGTCGGCGTGAGCTGGCGGTACGCGACGTCGGCGTCGCCCTTCTGCACGGCGAGCTTGAGGTCGGCGGACTTCGTGTACTGCTTGATCGTCACGCTCTTCGTGGCCGGAGCGTCGCCGTCGTAGTGGTCGTTCGCGGTGAGGGCGATCGTCGCCCCACCGTCCGCGGCGTCCTGCAGCGCGTAGGGCCCGGATCCCACCACCCCGTCGTTCGCGTGCACCGTCGTCGCCGAGAACACCTTCGAGTCCACGATCGCCCCCGCCATGCTCGCGAGCACGTACGGGAACGTCTGGTCGTCGGCCTGCTTCAGGGTGAACGTCACGGTGCTGCCGGACGCCGACACCGACGCCATGTTGGCCAGCAGCGACCCCGGGCCGTTCTTCGACCCGAGGGACACCTGCCGCTCGAACGAGAACACCACGTCCTTCGCGGTCAGGTCGTCGCCGTTCGAGAACCGCAGGCCGTCCCGGATCTCGCACACGTAGTGCGTGCCGTCGGTGAAGTCGCAGGACTTCGCGACCTCGGGGCTGGTCGTGGTCTTCCCTGCGGGGTAGGTGAGCAGGTGCTGGTACAGCTGCGTCTGCACGGTGTAGCTCCCGCGGTCCCAGGCGCCGGCCGGGTCGAGGGACGTCACGACGTCGGTGGTGCCGACGACGAGTCCGTCGACGGCGTCGGTGCCGGACGAGCCGGTGGAGGCGCAGCCGGTGAGCACGGCGGCGGTGGCGGCGGTGAGCGCGATGGCGCTGAGGAGTCGGGTGGTCATCGTCCTGTGGGGGTGGGGTGGTGCTTCGAGAGGGAGAACCGGGCCGGGGGTGGTGGCCCGTCGGTCGCGAGGTCGGCGATCATGACGCCGAGCAGCGGAGCGAACTTGAAGCCGTGGCCGGAGAACCCGGTCGCGACGGTCACCGGACCGCGACGGTCGATGACGAAGTCCTCGTCGGGGGAGTTGTCGTAGAGGCAGCTGATGAAGGTCGGCTTCGTCGCGTCGACCCCGGGCACGTACCGGGCGACGTACGCCTGCAGCCGCTCGGCCTCGGCAGGCACCGGGGTGAAGTCGCGGTGGTCCGGGTCGACGACGGGACCGGTGCCGTGGAAGCCGACCTTGACGCCCTCGCCCGGGGTGAGCAGGCCGTAGACGTCGTCCCCGTCGGCCCAGTGCACGAAGCTCGGCCACGCCTCGTCCGGCAGGTGGCTGAGGAAGTGGGCGGGCTGCTCCTGCGTGACACGGAGGGCCGGGAGGCGCGCCCCGCGTTCCGCGAGCAGGTCGCCGACCAGCGTGGGCGCCCACGACCCCACGGCGGCGATCACCGACGACGTGCGGTGGGCGGACCCGTCGGACAGCGTCACGGTCACCTCGTCGCCGTGGTCCTCGAGCCCGGTGACCCGGGTGTCGAAGCGGAGGTCGGCGAGCCCCGTGCGGTCGGCCAGCGTGAGGAACGCCTCGATCGCGCGGTCGGACCGGATGCGTCCCGCGGTCGCGTGCGTCAGGACGTGCCCCTCGAACGCGATGCCCGGCCAGCGCTCGGCAGCGGCGTCCGGGCTGAGGGCCTCGTGGGCGATCCCGGCGTCCGCGAGCGCCGCGGCGATGGAATCGACGACCTCGGGGCGGCCGTGGTCGACGGCGCCCGTTCGGACGATCAGCTCCTCGTGGGCCGCGGTCTCGAGCGCCTCCCAGAGCGCGAGCGCCCGGGTCGTCAGCGCGACGTACTCGGCATCGGCGTAGCCCTGCCGGAAGATCCGGGTCGCACCGTGCGAGGAACCGCGGTGGTGGCCGCGCTCGTGCTGTTCCACGAGCAGGACGCGCTCGCCGCGGGTGGCCAGGGCGTACGCGGTGGCGGCACCCACCACCCCGCCGCCGATCACGACGTGCGTCGTCGTCTGGTCGCTCATGCCGTCGCTCCGGCTCGTCGGGCGTCGGCCTCACGGCGAGCCGGCATGAGCGAGACGACGTCGGCCTCGCTCGGTGCGCTTGCCGGGAACCGGGCGGGGTCGTACCGGCTCGCAACGCCGAGGGTGGTCGACCCGGTGACGCTCAGCTCGGCGGCGATCCGACCGAGCCCGGGGCCGTGCGTGACGCCGGACTCGTTGTCCCCGCCGGCGACCACGAGGCCGGCGAGCTCCGGGACCGGGCCGACGATGAAGTTCCGGTCCGCCGTCATCGACACGACCCCCTGCGTGACGGTCTCGTCGTCGGCGAGTGCAGCCGCGGCGCCCGGCAGCAGCGCCGCGACGATCGGGTGCAGGGCGGTGCGCATGGCCTCGACGAGGTCGGGGCGGTCCGGTCGGCGCTCGGGTTCGGTGTCGCGGCCGGCACCGCGCACGAAGAACGCCTCGTACCCGCTCCCGGCGCCGTAGGTCAGGCCACCGCGGTGCTCGCGGATCCACAGCCCCTCGAGTTCGGGGAGCATCAGGGTCGGCAGCGTCTGCGGGAGGCCGAACGGCTTCGTGACGAGGCGGCTCGCGACCACCCGCACCGTCGGGAGCTCGCGACCGAGGGGCGCGAGCAGTGCGTTCGTCCAGCTGCCGGCCGCGAGGACGACCCGCGCGGCGTCGATGACCTCGCCACTCGCGGTCCGGACGCCCGTGACGGAGCCGTCCCGCGCCTCCAGGCCCGTGACCGTGGTGTGCTCGCGGAACGCGACCCCGCGTGCGTGCAGTGCCCGGACCAGGGCCGCGGCCGTGTCCGGCGCACTGATCTGGATGCCGTTCGGGTGGAGGAACCCGGCCGTCACCGCGGACGGGTCGAGGCCGGGGACGAGGTCCGCCGCCTCGTCCGGGGTGAGCGTCCTGGCACCAGCCGGGCGCAGGGGGTGGTCCTCGAACGGCGGGATGTGGTCCGCGCGGCCCTGGTCGGTGACCGTCAGCCAGACGTTGCCGTTCCGGCGGTACCCGGTCGGCCCGTTCCCGGACTCGGCCAGCCGCCGGTAGAAGTCGATGCCGTACTGCTCGACGTCGCGTTCGGACTCGTTCCAGTACCAGGCGTACCCGGCCGCCCACTGTCCGACGAAGCCGGCGCCTGCGGTGGTCGTCCCGCCGGCGGCGGGGCCGCTGTCGACGAGGACGACGCGCTGGTCGAGGTCGGCCAGGTGCCACGCGGTGCTCAGGCCGATGATGCCGGCGCCGACGACGACCGTGGGGGAGTCGGGGGAGGACATGACCAGATCGTAGTTGTCGTGTGTTGCCGACAGGTGTCGTGGATGACGCCGTGTGACGCCGCGTGACCGTCAGCCCGCGAACGCGGCGAGCACCGCGCGGGCGGACTCCGCGACCAGGGCGTCGTCGTACGCGGCGTCGAGCTCGTTGCGCGCCGTGAGCACGGCGATGATGATCGGGCCGCCGTCAGGTCGCGTGACGCGTGCGACGTCGTTCCGGATGCCGCCGGCGCCCCCGGACTTGTCCGCGACCGTCCACCCGGCCGGTGCGCCGGCGCGGACCAGGGTGTCGCCCGTGGCGTTGCCGCTCATCCACCATTCGAGGAGTGCGGTGTCGGAGCGGCCGAGCGTCTGTCCGTCGAGCACCGTCGCGAGGTCCGCCGCGAACGCCGCCGGGGTCGTGGTGTCCGCGGTGCTGCCAGGCTCGATCGTGTTGAGCGCGGGTTCGTCGTGCACCACCTCGGTCGTCCGGTCCCCGAGCTCCGTGAGGGCCCGGCCGAGTCCGGCGGGTCCGCCGATGCGGTCGAGGACGAGGTTCAGGGCGAGGTTGTCGCTCTGTCGGACGGCGGCCTCGGCGAGCTGGGCGAGCGTCAGGCCGTCGGCGACGTGCGCGCTCGTCACGGGGGTGTGCCCGGCGGCGGTGGCGTCCGCCGCGGTCCACCGCACGCGCTCGTCCCGGTCGGCGCCGTGCACCTGGCGGAGGAACGCCGCAGCCGCGAACACCTTGAGCGTCGACGCGTACCCGAAACGCCGGTCGCCGCCGTACGCGACGGTCTCGCCGGTCGTGGTGTCCGTGGCGACGACGCCGACGGTGGCGTCGTACTCCCGCTCGAGGCCGGCGAGCGTCCGATCGACGGCGGTGCGGTCGGCGGCCCCGATGCTCGGTGTCGGTGTCGGTGTAGCCGTCGCAGTGCTGGCGGTGCCGGTCGGACGAGGGGCGGCGCCGGCGCTGCACCCGGTGAGGGCGAGGGCTGCTACGACGCCGACGACGAACGGGGCAGTGGCACGCATGACAGCACTCTCGCGCGCGGCCCTGGACGCTGCCCGCACGCCTCGGCTTCCGTCGGTGGATCGCCGGAGCGCCCGAGGCGGCGGTGCCTAGCCGCCCCGTCGCGAGCGTCGGATCCTGGCTCGCACGACACTCGCCCCGACCACGCCGATCGCGACGGCAGCCAGCCCGACGGTGGTGGCGAAGGTGAACAGGACGTGCTGCAGCGTGGATCCCGCTGGCGAGAGGTCGCCCCAGATCCCGAGGCCGATCGACGTGGCCAGGGCCGTCAGGGCCGGGACCGCGAACGCGAGCGTGAGCTTCGACACGGCGTGGCGGTGTCCTCTCGTCCTGGCGGCGTTGCCAGACCCGACCCTCGTGGTCGGACGAGAAGAATGATGCCGGTGAAATGCCAGATGCGCAAGACAGGAGGGTGTCGGCGAGTCGCGATCCCTCGACGGTGCCACTGGTGGAACGACGAAGGGCCGCCCGGTCGGGCGGCCCTTCGTGTCGGAGCGAGTGACGGGAATCGAACCCGCGCTACCAGCTTGGGAAGCTGGAGTTCTACCATTGAACTACACTCGCGCGCCCGCTCAGCGGGACGTGGCAAGCCTAGCGGATTCTGCGCTGGACGCCAGCCGAGTGCCCGCCGAGCGTGGCGTTGCCCACTCGCACCGCGCCTCCCGACCGCACCCGTGTCTCCGCTGTGAGCCGGTCCGTCCGACGGACAGGTGTCGCCCTCGTGTGTACCGTCCAGGTGGATCCGCACGACCCGCGAACCCGAGGAGGACCCGGATGGTCAGGCATCCCCTCATCGACGACGTGGTCGGCCCCGCGATCGTGGTCGACTCGGCTTCGCCGGTGGTGTGGCTGACCGAGGCGCTCGCCTCCCTGCTCCGTCGGGCAGCGGACTCCGGACGCTTCGTCCTGCTCCGCACGGGCCCCGGATCGGCCCTCACCCCGGCGCTCCGGCACGCCCTCGGTGCGTACGGCGCGGCCTGGGCCGTGACCGACCCCGACGGCACCCTCCGGGACGGCCGGACGGGCGTCACCGCCTCGCGCATCGAGGACTTCGTGCACCGCGGCCCGGAGCTCGTCGGCACACCGTCGCCCGAGCACCCGGTGGCCCGCGACTCGGTGCGACAGATCAGCATCGACCTCACGCTCCGGCACCACTCCGAGCGCGCCGTCGACATCGGCTCCGCGATCGAGGCGCTGTGCGAGACCGTCGGCACCTGCCCCACCCGCTGGGGCACCGCCGAGCCGCTCACCGTGCCGTGGGACCGCTGGGTCGTCACGCAGTACGCCAAGCACGAGGCGCCGGCCGTGTCGACGTCGTACGCCGTGGGCGAGGGGTTCTCGGCGACGATGACCGCGCACCTGCTCGACGGCGTGGTGGTCGAGACGATGTCCGCCGTGCTCACGGTGCCCGAGGACGGCACCGACCGGTCCCTCGCCCCGAAGCTGCTGGACGCCGTGCACCGCGTGGCCGAGGACGTCGAACCCGTCTTCGGCGTCGTCATGCAGCGCCGTGGCGACGCCGACCACCTCGTCCGGGCCGTGTCGCACGGCGAGCCGGAGCCGCTCGCGGTCGTGGTCGGTCCCGAGGCCACCGAGTTCCTCGACCGGGACGGCGTGTGGCCCCCGCCGCGCACCACCACCTCGACGTTCGGCGGCGGCGGCCTGGTCGTGCGCCTCGACGACGGCTGGCAGGCGCTCGAGGCGTTCCTCGACCGGATCGACGAGGACCGCTTCCTGCACCTCGTCGGCGGCGCTCCGCTCGACCCCGCCCACGACGAGGGCACGCTGGACGGCCACGTCGGGGACGGCTCGCACGTGTTCGGCGGTCGCCGTGCCCCGTGACGTCACGCTCCTCTGCCGCGGACCGGTCGAGACGCGCGACGTCGCCGAGGCCCTGCTGCTGCACGACGAGGGCTGGGGTGTCCGGGCGCTCGACGACGGCCCGGTCATGCAGGTCTGTCGTGACGCCACGCACCCTGTGATCACCGTGCTCGGGGTCCGGCGGGTGGACGCCCTCGACGAGGTCGAACGGATCCTGCCGGACGCCCCGACGCTGTCGACGCCGCTGTGGTGGGTGGACACCGTGACGCCGGCCGGCGCGGACGGCGAGTCCGGGATCTCCGCCGCGCTCGAGGCCGCGATGGACCTCGACGCGGTCTGCATCGTCCACGGTGACTGAGCGGCGGCGCGGCAGCCGCCCCGAGCCGCCGCCCCGAGCCGCCGCCCGGCGCGTCAGTCGCGGTCGTGCATCGCGGCGAGCTGCTCGTTGTAGGCCTTGAGGTCGGCGTCCCCGTCACGCTCGGCCTTGCGGTCGAGGCGCTTCGCGTCGCGTGAGTCCGACCGCACCCAGTTCCGCACCACGAGGAGCGCCACGAACACCATCGGCAGCTCGGACGCACCCCACGCGATCCCGCCGCCGGTGTGCTGGTCGGCGAGGAGCGCGGCGTCGTTCGTCTGACCGAGCGCGTGGAACCAGTCGATCGCGAACACGGACTCCGAGGTCATCACCGCGACACCGAAGAACGCGTGGAAGGCCAGGGTCGCGAGCAGGGCGATGATGAGGATCGGGTACTGCGGACGCTTCGGGCCCGGGTCGACGCCGATGAACACCCAGAAGAACAGGTAGCCGCTGAACACGAAGTGCACGACCATCGCGACGTGCCACTCGTGCGACTGCATGGCGTACTCGTAGGCGGGCGTGAAGTAGAACACGACGAGGGACCCGGCGAAGATCACCCCGGCGACGGCCGGCTTCGCGAGGAACTGCATGTACCGCGAGTGCGTGAACAGCATGAGCCACTCACGGGCGCCGCGGGACCCGTCGTTGCGGACCGGCAGGGTGCGGAGCGCGAGCAGCACCGGGCCGCCGAGCACCAGCGGCAGCGGCACGAACATCATCAGCAGCATGTGCTGGATCATGTGCGACGAGAAGTGGATCATGCCGTAGACCGCCGGCCCGGCCGAGGTCGTCCAGATGAACAGCGCGCACCCGAGGAGCCAGGCGACGGTACGCCCGACCGGCCACGAGTCGCCGCGCCGGTGGAGCTTCCGGACGGCGAGCAGGTACCAGCCCGCCCCGACGACCGCGAGCGCGAGCCACACCCAGTCGATGTGCCACTCGGTCAGGTAGGTCTGCACGGTCTGCGCCGGCGGGTACGGGAAGCCGATGAGCCCGGAGCGGGTGTCGTCGCCGGTCTCCGGGGTCTGCGGGATCGGCGGCTGCGAGCGTGAGACGGCGACCGAGACACCGATCGCGATCGCCATGAAGACGATCTCGGCGAGGGCGAACCGCACGAACAGTCGGCGGTCGAGCGGCGCGCGGAGGAGCCCGGGCACGAGCCGACGACGCTGGACGACCCCGGCGAGCCCGAGCAGCACGAGGATGGCGGCCTTGACGGTGATGAGCCACCCGTACGTCGTCGTGAACAGGTCGAGCGGTCCGGTCAGGCGGAGGGACGCGTTCACGATGCCCGAGAAGGCGACCGCGGCGAACGCCCACCCGGCGAGCGTCGAGTACCGCGACACCACGCGGCCCGTGGCGCCCTTGGTGCGCGTCCGCAGGGCCACGACGGCGACGAGGCCACCGGCCCAGACGCAGACGGCGACGAGGTGGACCGCGAGCGAGTTCACCGCGTTGGCGTGCTCGAGCGACCCGGCGGCGTGCCCGGAGAGCGCGAGCGGCAGTAGCGCGAACAACCCGGCGACCGTCGCGACCGCGAGCGTCGTCACGCGGGTGGCGAAGGCCGCGACGACGGTGGCGACGAGGATCGCCACGGCGGAGACCACGAGCGCCTGCCCGATCTCGACCTGGAACGCGAAGAGCAGGAAGTTGCGGGCGAACACGGGGTTCGTCAGCGGCACGCCGAGGGTGTTCGCGCCCGTCAGCACGATGCCGACGACGGCGGCGAGGAACCAGACCGCTCCGGTCACGGCCGCCCAGCGCGCGGCGCGGTGCTGCACGCTCGACATCGCCCGGTGGTCCTTCTTCTGTGCCGGCAGCGCGAAGGCGGCGACGACGAGCAGCCCGATCGTCAGCGCTGCCATGGTGTCGTGCACCACGCGGGCGACGGGCAGCCCGTACTCGACGATGTCGCCGGCGGACACCAGCTGCTGGTTCGCGGTGAAGGCGCCGGTGAGCGTCATCCCGAGGATCGAGCACGCCACCGCCAACGGGACGGCGACGACGAGGACCGTCGCGACGGTGGACGTGCGCGCGGTGACGGGCGCCGATTCCGGCGCCGCGCCTCCTGGCTGGGTTTCGGGTGACGTGACGGTCATGACCGTCCAATGGTAGGCGTCCG
Source organism: Curtobacterium sp. AB451 (assembly GCF_050585845.1). NCBI lineage: Bacteria > Bacillati > Actinomycetota > Actinomycetes > Micrococcales > Microbacteriaceae > Curtobacterium > Curtobacterium sp. AB451. The sequence continues at coordinate 779,046 of NZ_JBOBQG010000001.1, read as the reverse complement.
GGCCTGGAGGCGCGGCGTGCGTCGCGCGCACCGGCTGCGGCCCGCCTCAGGCCACGCCGTCAGACGCGTCGCTCCCAGATGCCCTCGCTCCCGACACCGACGAACCCGACGGCCTCGTTGACGTCGAGCATCGGGCGGTTCTCCTCGGCGTTGAACGTGATGATCGACGGGTGCCCGGGGAAGTCCTGTTCGATGCGCTCGATGCCGGCAACCTTGAGGAGCCAGCCGAGCCGGTGCCCGCGGTGCTCCCGCAGCACGAGGGTGTCGCCCTGCATGACCGGCTGGTGGGCGGCGTCCGGCACCGCGAGCTGCGTGAAACCGGCCAGGGTGGTCGTCGGCAGGTGCTCGACCGCGACCGTGACCATCGTGCGGGGTGAGCGTTCCAGGTTCGCCTCGTGCTCCGCGAGCCGCTCCCGGGTCCAGACGTCCTCCGGCTCCTCCATGTCACCCTCGGGGGCGTCGGTGCTCATCCGCGTCTCGAGCAGCGCGATGCCGTCGAGCCACTGCTCCGGCGTCGGCCCGGTCCAGGCGTGCACCCGGTACGCCGGTCCGGCGGCGGTCACCGCCCGGTCGTGGAGCTCGCGCACGACGGAGTGGTCGGCGGGCAGCGCGAGGCGGCTGATCCGGTTGACCTGCCCGAACCGCCAGCCGCGTCCGGTGAGGAACCGCGTGCCGGCCTCGTCCTCCGGCACGGCGCCGTGGCCGGTGGGCGGCACGAGGTACCCGGGGCCGGAGGCCGGGCCGACCTGGCGCGACACCGCGTACGTCTTCCACTGCGTGCGGCCGTCGGCGCGGGCGAGTCGTTCGAGGTGGTCGGCCAGCAGTGTGCCGATCCCGCGGCGCTGGTGCTCGGGTGCGACGGCGACCGCGAGCCAGCAGTTCGGGGTGCCCGCCGCCTGCTTCGTGTCGTAGGAGCCGGCGGCCACGACCTCCCCGCCGGCGTCCCGGACCACGAAGAGCCGGCTCGGTGCCGCGCTGTCGAGCAGGTACGGCAGCTGCTCCTCGGGGGTCCAGAGGATCTCGGGCAACCCGGTGACGGCGACCTCGGCGGCGTTCTGCACGCGGACCCAGTCGCGGAAGGACTGCACCGTCGCGGGGCCGTCAGCCATCGTCACGGGCACGTCGATCTCGTGCACGGTGTACGCGGTCATCTCGTTCCTCCCGGCCGTGTGACGCCGCCCGACGCTGGGCAGCCTCGCAGCTTACCGGCGCCCGTGCGGCTGCCGCTAGGCTCGTCGCGTGCTGCTCTCCGACCGCGACATCACCGCCCAGCTCGCCGAGGGCCGGATCGGCCTCGACCCGTACGACGCCTCGCTCGTCCAGCCGTCGAGCATCGACGTCCGGCTCGACAAGTTCTTCCGGCTGTTCGACAACCACAAGTACCCGCACATCGACCCGGCGACGGACCAGCCCGACCTCACCCGGCTGGTGGAGACCGACCCGGACGAGGCGTTCGTGCTGCACCCGGGGGAGTTCGTCCTCGGCTCGACGTACGAGGTCGTGACACTTCCCGACGACATCGCGGCGCGGCTCGAGGGCAAGAGCTCGCTCGGTCGCCTCGGGCTCCTGACCCACTCGACGGCGGGCTTCATCGACCCGGGCTTCTCCGGCCACGTCACACTCGAGCTCTCGAACGTGGCGACCCTGCCCATCAAGCTCTGGCCGGGCATGAAGATCGGCCAGCTCTGCTTCTTCCAGCTCTCGAGCCCGGCCGAGAAGCCCTACGGTTCGGCCGAGTACCAGTCGCGCTACCAGGGCCAGCGGGGGCCGACACCGTCCCGCTCGGCGCAGAACTTCCTGCGGACGGACGTCTCCCGCCGCCCCTGACGCCGGTCGACCGGACGACATTTCGCATTCTGTGTATCGTGGCGACATGTCCGTAGCCACCCCACGACCCGTGCTGCCAGTGTCGGCCGCCGGGCTCATCCGGGACGCCCGTCTCCGCGCCGAACTCACCCAGGTGCAGCTCGCGGAGCGCGCCGGCGTCACGCAGAGCGTCATCAGCACCTACGAGAACGGGCGTCGCGAGCCGTCCCTCGCCGCGCTGCAACGCCTCCTGCTCGCCGCCGGGTTCACCACCGAGATCGACCTGCACCCCGTCGAGGAGTCGCCCCCGCTCCGCGAGCGGGTGATGGCAGCGCGGCGTGACCTCGTCGCGATCGTCACGCGACTCGGCGGCCGGAACCCCCGGCTGTTCGGCAGTGTGGCCCGTGGCGACGACGGTCCGGCGAGCGACGTCGACCTCATGGTGGACCTCGAGGCGGGGCTCGGCATCTTCGCGCTCATGCGGATCCAGGACGAGGCCGAGCAGCTCCTCGGCGTCCGGGTCGACGTCGTGGACGCGGCCGGCATGGGCGGCGACGCCGTCCGCGACGCGGTGCCGCTGTGAGCCGCGACCTCGAGGACCGGCTCGAGGACGTCATCCACGCGTGTGGGGTCATCGGGCGGTACGTCGACGACGATGCGCTACCGGAGGACCTCGTGTACGACGCGGTCCGGATGCGGCTGGTCGAGATCGGCGAGGCGGTGCGGATGCTCCCGAGCGCGGTGACGTCGACCGAACCCGGCATCCCGTGGTCGCGTGTCTCGCTCCTCGGCGAACGGCTCACCCGGCGGTACTTCGACACCACGCCGGCCGTCGTGTTCGGGACGGCGCGGGTGGACGTGCCCTCGCTCTGCGCGGCGGTGCAGCGCCTGCGCGCCGCGCACACAGCGCACGGTGACCGACGGAGCGCGACCGGGGCGGTGGACCGGACCGGCTGACGGACGCGGGATGCGAGTCGCCCGGAACCGTGCCTCCCGTCCGCACGAGGCGCGGCCGACGGACGTTCCCGGTCGTGGCGCTGACCGTCCTGGTTCGCGATCACCGGGTTCCGTGAACCGGAACGGTCACCGTCGCAGGAGAGAACGGCGCACCGCGAACGCGGGACGGCCCCGTCTCGCCGGAGCGAGACGGGGCCGTCGTCGTGCTGTGATCGGGGAGATCAGCCCTTCTTGGCGAGTGCCTCGAGGGTGTCGTTGCCCTTGTAGGCCTCGACCGCGTTCTCCTTGGTGACGAGGACCGGGGTCAGCTCGATCGCCGGGACCGTCTTGACGCCGTTGTAGTTGTTCGTCTTGTCGATCTTGGTGTCGGGCTTGTCACCCTTCGACAGCGTCGAGACGAGGTCGATGGCGGCCTGCGCCTCTTCGGTGGTGTTCTTGTAGATCGTCGAGTACTGCGTGCCCTGCATGATGAGCGGGATCGACGCGGTCTCGGAGTCCTGACCGGTGACGACGGGGTTCGGCTTGCCGGCGGCCTTCGTCGCGGTGAGGATGGCGCGGGCGAGCGTGTCGTTCGGCGACAGGACGCCGTCGAGCTTGGTGTCACCCGAGTAGTACTGCGAGAGCAGGTCGGTCATGCGCGACTGGGCGTTCTGCGCGAGCCAGCCCTTGGTCTGGACCTTCTGGAAGGTCTCCTGGCCGGACGTGACCTTGACGGTGCCGTCCTTGATCTTCGGCTCGAGCACGTTCATCGCACCGTTGAAGAACACGGTCGCGTTCGCGTCGTCTGCCGAACCGGCGAAGAGCTCGATGTTGTAGGGGCCGTCACCCTTCTCGGCCTTGAGGCCGTCGAGGAGTGCCTGCGCCTGCAGCTGGCCGACCTTGTAGTTGTTGAACGCCACGTAGTAGTCGACGTTCTTGGTGTTCAGGATGTTGCGGTCCCAGGCGATGACGGTGACGCCCTTCGCCTTGGCGGCCTTGACCTGCGAGCCGAGCTGCGAACCGTCGGCGGCGCCGATGATGACGACCTTCGCACCCTTGGTGACCATGCCCGAGATCTGCGACTGCTGGTCCGGGACGGGGTTGCCGGCGTTGGCGTACTGGATGTCGGCCTTGAAGCCGGCGTCCTCGATCGACTTCTCGAACGCGGCGCCCGCGAGCACCCAGTTCTGCGAGGTCTTGGCCGGCAGGGCGACACCGATCAGGTCACCCTTCTTGATCTCCGTGCTGGCGGAGTCCGAACCGGAGGTCCCGCGTGCGGAGCAGCCGCTGAGGGCGAGGCCCGCGACGAGGGCCAGGCCGATGCCGGCGATGAGCTTCTTGCGCATGAGATTGCTTTCTCTTCGTTGAGGGGTGGTGCTGTGGTGGTGGGGATTCGTGCGCCGGGCGGACTGAACCGCCCGGCGCCACGTTCTACTGGGTGTTGACCTTCTGCGGCTGGTCCTCGATGGACCGCGGCTGCTGGGCCTCGACCGTGTTCTGTTCGGTGTCCTTGCGCTGGAACTGGCGCATCATGCCGCCGATCAGCGACGGACGACCCTGGGACTTCGAGTAGACGTCGAAGGCGACCGCGACGAGGAGCACGAGACCACGGATGATCTGCACCTTGTTCGACTCGATGCCCATGAGCTGGAGACCGTTGGACAGGAGCGCCATCACGAGACCACCGATGATCGACCCGGAGATGGTGCCGATGCCACCGGCGACCGCGGCGCCACCGACGAACACGGCGGCGATCGCGTCGAGCTCCCAGCCGGTGCCGTCAGCAGGGCCGGAGGCGTTCGAGTAGCCGACGAAGACCATGCCGGCGACGGCGGCCAGGACCGACATGTTCGCCATGACGAAGAAGTTGACCTTGCGGGCACTGACGCCGGAGAGGACCGCGGCGCTGGCGTTGCCACCGACGGCGTAGACCTGGCGGCCGAAGATCGTGTTCTTCGTGATGAAGCCGTAGATGATCGTGAGGACGCCGAGGATGATCGCGACGATCGGGATCGACGTGCCGACGGGGCCGGCGGCGAACAGGTAGGTCGCGACGAGCGTGACGGCGACGAGGATGCCCGTGCGGACGATCGACACCCACAGCGGCGGGACCTCGGCCTGCATCTTCTTGCGGCGGCCGCGGCCACGCACCTCGATGACGATGAGCGCGATGATCGTGGCGAGGCCGATGAGCAGCGTGCCGTTCGAGAAGCCGAAGTCCGGGCCGAAGTCGCCGAGGTAGCCGGCACCGATGACGTTGTACGAGTCCGGGGTCGGCACCGAGGTCGACTGACCGATGATCTGGTTCGCACCGCGGAAGATGAGCTGACCGGCGAGCGTCACGATGAAGGCGGGCACCCGGACGAACGCCACCCAGAAGCCCTGCCAGGCACCGACGAGCGCACCCACGGCGAGGCCGAGGATGATCGCGGCCCAGACCGGCCAGTGCCACACGGAGATCGACTGGGCGACGATGATGCCGACGAACGCCGCGACCGAACCGACCGAGAGGTCGATGTGGCCCGCGATGATCACCATCACCATGCCGAGCGCGAGGATGAGGATGTAGGAGTACTGCAGGAACAGGTTGATGACGTTCGTCGGCTCGAGGATCAGGCCGTTCGTCGTGATCGAGAAGAAGATCACGATCGCGATCAACGCGATGATCATGCCGTACTGGCCGATGCTGTTGCCCTTGCCGAACAGCAGTTTCAGGTTCTTCATGAGACGAGAGCGCCCTTCCGCGCGGAGGTCATGCTGCGCATGAGCGTTTCTGGATCGGCCTGTTCCGAGGGGATGTCGGCCGTGATCTGGCCCTCGAAGATCGTGTAGATCCGGTCGGAGAGGCCGAGGAGTTCGGGGAGCTCGGAGGAGATGAGGATGATGCCCTTCCCCTCTGCGGCGAGCTGCTGGATGATGCCGTAGATCTCGAACTTGGCGCCCACGTCGATGCCGCGGGTCGGCTCGTCGAGGATGAGGATGTCCGGGTCGGTGAACATCCACTTCGACAGGACGACCTTCTGCTGGTTCCCGCCGGAGAGCTTCCCGACGTTCTCCTCGACGGTCGGCACCTTGGTGCGGAGCATCTTGCGGTACTTCTCGGCGACGTTGTACTCCTCGAGGGAGTCCACGACGCCGGCCTTGGAGATCTTCGGCAGGTCGGCCGCGACGGTCGACCGCTTGACGGTGTCGAGCAGGTTGAGGCCGAGCGCCTTGCGGTCCTCGGAGACGTACCCGATGCCGTGCTCGATCGCCTGCTGGACGTTGGCGACCTTGATCTCCTCGCCGTCCTTGATGATCTGGCCGCCGAGCCACGTGCCGTAGGAGCGGCCGAAGATGCTCATCGCGAGCTCGGTGCGGCCGGCGCCCATCAGGCCCGCGAAGCCGACGATCTCGCCGCGCTTGACGTGGAAGTTCGAGCCCTTGCAGACCAGACGCGAGGAGTCGAGCGGGTGCTGGACGGTCCAGTCGCGGACCTCGAAGAAGGTCTCGCCGATCTTCGGGGTGCGGTCCGGGAAGCGGCTCTCGAGCGAGCGCCCGACCATGCCGCGGATGATGCGGTCCTCGTTGACGCCGTCGCCCTTGACGTTCAGGGTCTCGATGGTCTTGCCGTCGCGGATGATCGTGATCTCGTCGGCGATCTGCTCGATCTCGTTCAGCTTGTGGCTGATGATGATGCTCGAGATGCCCTTGGCCTTCAGCCCGACGATGAGGTCGAGCAGGTGCTGGGAGTCGTTCTCGTTCAGGGCCGCGGTCGGCTCGTCGAGGATGAGGAGCTTGACGTCCTTGTGCAGGGCCTTGGCGATCTCGACGAGCTGCTGCTTGCCGACACCGATGTTCTTGATCTGCGTGTCCGGGTCGTCGGCGAGGCCGACGCGGGCGAGCAGGTCCTGGGCGCGGAGCTGGGCGCTGGTCCAGTCGATCACGCCGAACTTGCCCGGCTCGTTGCCGAGGAACAGGTTCTCGGTGATCGAGAGCTCCGGGATGAGCGCGAGCTCCTGGTGGATGATCACGATGCCGGCCTGCTCGGACTGCTTGATGTCCTTGAAGCGGACCTCTTCGCCCTCGAAGACGATCTCGCCCTCGTAGGTGCCGTACGGGTAGACGCCGGAGAGGACCTTCATGAGGGTCGACTTGCCCGCGCCGTTCTCGCCGCAGATCGCGTGGATCTCGCCGGCACGGACGCTGAGCGAGACGTCGGAGAGCGCCTTGACACCAGGGAACTCCTTGGTGATCGAGCGCATCTCGAGGATCGTCTCGGGTGCGGTGATCGACCGGGTCTCGAGTCCGGTGTCGATCGGGGTTGACGCCACGGTGCATCTCCTTCTGCCGCTGCGATGCGGCAGTCCTTCGGGTGGTCCTGCTTGCGGCAGCGAAGGCACAGGAGGTCTGTGTGGACTTCGTTGTCGCGTCCGGTGTCCTGCCTGTGTGACGGTCCATGTGACCGTTCACATCGGCGGAACGGAGGTAATACTACGCACGGGATCGGCGCGCCTGTCAATTCGGATTGGTCGCGTTTTCGTAACGGCCCGCGTGATCTGGCGGAACGCGGGTCCGCACGTCCCCCGCGTTGGGGTACCGGGGCGGGGCCACAGGGGCCCGGAGGCGCGGCTCGGCTCCACTCGGCACCGCGCGTCCGTCCCGTGGTGCGGGAACACGCACGGTGCTGGGCAGCGCGTCGGCGCTTGCGCGGGGGGCGGCGCGTCAGCGCTTGCGCGGGGGCGGCGGGTCAGCGCTTGCGCGGCGCGCTCGTGGAGCCGCGGACGACCAGCTGCGGCACGAGGTCGATCGGGCGGAGCATCGCCGCGTCGTCCCCGGGGAGCAGCTGCTCGACGCAGCGCCGACCGAGCTCGGGGAAGTCCACCTGCACGGTCGTCAGCGGTGGCCAGAGGTGCTTCGCCTCCGGGATGTCGTCGTAGCCCACCACGGACAGGTCGCCCGGCACGTCGAGGCCGTACGACCGGGCCGCGTGCATGACCCCGAGCGCCATCGCGTCGTTCGAGCAGAAGATCGCCGTGCAGTCGCGGTAGCGCAGCAGCTCGCGGCCGGCGTGGTACCCGAAGTCCGCGGTCCAGTCCCCGAGGATCGGCGGCACGACGGGCATGTCGCGGTCGGACATCTCGCGCAGGAAGCCCTGCATCCGCGCCTCGGCCTCGATCCAGTCCTGTGGTCCGGCGATGTGCCGCACGTACTCGTGGCCGAGGTCGAGCAGGTGCGCGGTGGCGAGCCGGGCGCCCTCCATCTGGTCGATGAAGAGCGTCGACGGACCGTCGGCGTGGCTCGTGCGGAGCGCGACGTAGGGCGTCCGCATGCCGAGTTCCTCGATGAGGTCGAACACCCGCTGCTGCGGCGCGATGACGATGATGCCCTCGACGTCCTGGTCGAGCAGGTGGCCGAGGCCGTCCCGCACCGCCTCGTCGGTCGCCGCGGCGATGTTCGCCGTCGTGACCGAGTACCCGCGCCTCACCGCGGCGTCCTCGATCGCCTGCATCGTGGCCGCGGGACCGTAGTGCGACCGCTGCGCCGTGAGCACGCCGATCGTGTGCGTGCGGCTCGTCACCAGTGCCCGCGCGGCGCGGTTCGGCCGGTACTGCAGCTGCTCCATCGCCGCGAGGACCTTGTCGCGGGTCTCCGCGACGACGGCGTCCGAGTTGTTGAGGACCCGTGAGACGGTCTGGTGCGACACCCCGGCGACCCGCGCCACGTCGCGGATGCTGGGCGACCGCGGTTGTTGTGTCCGCGTCGACGCCATTGCTACTCGTTCCTGCCCGGGGCCGAAGCACGTCGATGTGCACGTTCACATTCCGAGCCAGATCATTATGCACGCCTCCGGCATGCATGCGACCTGAGTTGTCGTTTCCGGATCCGATGGGTTACCGTCAACCCGTATCCGGCATATCGCCCGAGCCGGAGCACACAACTGCAGATCGGCCGTCCGCCCGCGGACGGCAGTCGCTCCAGACCTCAGAGAACAGCGACACCCGCAGCGCACCAGCGCTGGGGTGTCGCTGTTCTCTTTTTTGCGTCCACCGAACCCCCACCCACCACGAAGGAGTGGTCTTGACCAGAGCCCGCAGACTGACGAGCTTCATCGTCCTGTCGATGACCGGCGGTGCGATCTTCCAGGTCGCGTACATCCGGTTCGTGTTCCTCGCGGACACCGCGCACGCGCTCCACCTCAGCATCCAGCGCTACGGCGAGATCACGTCGGTCTTCGGCGCCGTCGCCGTGCTCATGTACTTCTGCGGCGGCTGGTTCGCCGACCGCTTCTCGCCCAGGGCGCTCATCGTGATCGCGCTCGCGGGGATGGGCGCCGTCGACCTCTGGCTGTCCACGGTCCCCGGCGAGACCGGCATCGTCGTCGCGCACGTGCTCATGGCCGTCCTCGGCATGGGGCTCTACTGGTCGTCGCTCGTCAAGCTCGTCTCGATGCTCGGGAACGCCGACGAGCAGGGCAAGCTGTTCGGCTGGCTCGAGGGCGTCCGCGGCATCACGTCCACCGTCGTGGGCTTCATCGGCGCCGCCATCGTCGCCGCGGCGATCGCGGACACCGGCGGCGTCCTCTGGGTGATGCGCATCTACGGCGTGCTCTGCCTGGCGTTCGCGGTGCTCGTCCTCGTCGTCGTCCGGACCGACCGCGACGCCCTCGGCCAGGTCGGGCGGCAGACGGTCACCCTCCGGGAGCTCGGCGCGGCGGCCCGCAACAAGTACACCTGGCTGATCGGCGCCTCGATCATGCTCATGTACTGCTTCTACACGCTGCTCGGGTACCTCACCCCGCTGCTGCAGGACGGCTTCGCGGTGCCCGTCGTGCTCCTCGGCGCGATCGGCGTCGTGCGCACCTACGTCTTCCAGATCGTCGGCGGACCGGTCGGCGGCGTGCTCGTCGACCGGTGGACGAGGTCGTCGCCCGCGTTCCTCCGGTGGGCGTTCGTCGTCGCCGCGGTGAGCGCCGTCGGGTTCCTCGTCCTGCCGCACGATCCGGCGCTCGTCTGGGTCGCCGTGGCCCTCATGACCGTGATGTGCCTCGCGGTCTTCACCTCGCGCGGCATCTACTGGGCGCAGGTCGGCGAGGTCGAGGTCCCGCTCGCCCAGCGGGGCGGCGTGATCGGGCTCGCGTCGGGCATCGCCTACCTGCCGGACGCGTTCCTCCCCGCCCTCGGCGCCTGGTGGGTCGGCGACCCGTCGAACGGCGTCCCGCAGCAGGGCGGCGGCTACACCACGATGTTCGCCGTCCTCGTCGGCGCAGCCGTCCTCGGCGTCCTCCTCACCACCCTCACCATGCGCGTCCGCGCGCGGGAACTCCGGAACCGTCGGCCGTCCGACGTCGCCGTCGCCGTCTGACCCACCTCGAAAGGACACTGCACACCCCATGGACATCCGCGACTTCTCGATGGACCTGTTCTCGCTCGCCGGCAAGCGGGCCATCGTCACCGGCGGGAACTCCGGCCTCGGCCAGGCCTTCTCGCTCGCACTCGCCAAGGCCGGCGCCGACGTGTTCGTGCCGAGCGTCGTCGACGACGACGGCACCACGCGGGCGCTCGTCGAGGCCGAGGGGCGCCGCTACGCGTTCCTCGAGGTCGACCTCACCGCCCCCGACGCCCCGACCCGGATCGTCGACGCGTGCACCCGGGCGCTCGGCGGCATCGACGTGCTCGTCAACTCGGCCGGCATCTGCCTGCTCGACGACGTCGAGGCGTTCGACCGCGCGAAGTGGGACCCGATGGTCGCCGTGAACCTCACCGCGCCGTTCGCCCTCGGGCACGCGGTCGGCAAGCACCTCGTGGCGCAGGGCTCCGGCAAGATCATCAACATCGCGTCGCTGTTCGCGTTCCTCGGCGGCCAGTGGTCGCCCGCGTACGCCGCGACGAAGCACGGGATCGTCGGCTTCACGAAGGCGTACTGCGACGAGCTGGCGCAGCACGGCGTGCAGGTCAACGCGATCGCGCCGGGGTACTTCGCCACGAAGATCACCGAGCAGACCCGCACCGACCCGGTGACGAACCAGCGCGTCCTCGACCACATCCCGGCCGGCCGCTGGGGAGACGTCGCCGACCTCATGGGCGCGACCGTCTTCCTCGCCTCGGGCGCCTCCGACTACGTGAACGGGCACACCCTCACCGTCGACGGCGGGTACCTCGTCCGCTAGTCCCTCCCACCGCACACCCGACCCACACCACCGAAGGGCTCACCACCATGATCGAATCGACCGCCACCCTCGACCGCGCCGGGATCCTCGAGCGTCTCGCGACCATCGTCCGTCCCGACCAGCTCGACACCGACGAGCAGCACCTGCTGGACGCCAGCGTCGACCGGTTCAAGAAGTACCAGTCCGTGCACGGCATCCACGACGCTCCGACGCCCGTCGCGATCGTCAACGCCGAGTCCACCGAGGACGTCGCCGCGATCCTCGCCTTCGCCGACGAGCACGTCGTGAACATCGTCCCCCGCACCGGCCGCACCGGCACCGAGGGCGGCCTCGAGACGAGCGTCGTCGACACGGTCGTCCTCGACTGCTCCCGCATGGACGCCGTCCTGCACGTCGACCCGGAGAACATGCAGGTCACGGTGCAGGCGGGCGTGCCGCTCCAGCGACTCGAGGACGAGCTCCGCCTGCAGGGCCTCACCACGGGGCACTCGCCGCAGTCCAAGCCCCTCGCCCAGTACGGCGGCCTCGTCGCCACCCGGTCGATCGGGCAGTTCTCCACGCTCTACGGCGCGATCGAGGACATGGTCACCGGACTCGAGGCCGTGTTCCCCGGCGGTCGCGTCCGTCGGATCAAGTCGGTCCCGCGCCGCTCGGCCGGCCCGGACATCCGCCACGTCGTCATCGGCAACGAGGGTGCGCTCTGCGTGATCACCGAGGTCACGATCAAGGTCTTCAAGTACATGCCGGAGAACAACGAGTTCCACGGCGCGCTCGTCGACGACATGCGCACCGGGGTCGCGATCATCCGCGAGGTCGTCGTGAACGGCTTCCGCCCGTCCGTCGTGCGCCTGTACTCGCCGGAGGACGCGAACCAGCACTTCTCGCACTTCTCGAAGGGCAAGTGCGTGGTGGTGTTCGTCGCCGAGGGACCGAAGGGCATCGTCCGCGCCACGAGCGAGGAGATCCAGCGCGTCCTCGGCCAGCACGAGCACGAGCCGGTCGACCCGTCGCTCATCGAGTCCTGGTTCGAGCACCTCAACTGGGGGCAGGACAAGATCGACGCCGAGAAGCAGGCCATGCTCGCCGACCGGCACCTCGGGTACACGACCGAGGTCTCCGCGGACTGGTCCGCCGTCGCCGACCTGTACGACGCGGTCATGCGCCGCATCCGTGAGGAGTACCCGTACGCCGACGACCTGACGATGCTCGGCGGCCACTCGTCGCACAGCTACCAGACCGGCACGAACATGTACTTCGTCTACGACTACCGCATCGACTGCGCGCCCGAGGAGGAGATCGAGAAGTACCACATCCCCCTCAACGCGATCATCGTGGAGGAGGCCCTCCGCCACGGCGGGTCGATGGTCCACCACCACGGCGTCGGCAAGTACCGCACCCCGTGGGTCGAGGAGGAGCACGGCTCGGCGTTCGCGATCATGCAGGGGCTCAAGGCGCAGTTCGACCCGAAGGGCATCATGAACAAGGGCACGATCTTCCCGGCACCCGGTGCGATCCAGGCGGCCGCCGCCGACCCGGACACGTCGTTCCGGCGCGCGAGCGCATGACCCGGTACGTCGTCGGCATCGACAACGGCTCGCAGTCGTCGAAGGTCACGGTCTTCGACGAGCGGGGCGGGGTCGTGTCCGAGGGGCGCGTGCCACTGCGGCCGAACCGGTCGCCGGCCCCCGGCGTGGTCGAGCATCCGGACGACGACCTGTGGGACTCGATCGCCGCGGCGTGCCGGATCGCGATGGCGGCGTTCCCCGGCGACCCGTCCGAGATCGTCGGGGTCGGTCTCTGCACGATCCGGTTCTGCCGGGCGGTGCTCCGCGCCGACGGGTCGCTCGCCCAGCCCGTGATGAGCTGGATGGACGCCCGCGTCGGCCGGCCGTTCGTCGCCGAGCAGGACGACGTCGGCTGGGTCACCACCTCGTCGGGCTACGTCACCCACCGGCTCACCGGGACGTTCCGGGACACCGCCGCGAACTACCAGGGCATGTGGCCGATCGACACCGACACGTGGCGCTGGAGCGAGGACGAGGCCGCGTATGCCGCAACGGGCATGCGTCGTGCGCAGCTGTTCGAGCTCGTCGACCCCGGTGCGGTCATCGGCGCCGTGACAGACGATGCCGCGGTGGCGACGGGCCTGCCGGTCGGCCTGCCGGTGGTCGCGACGGCGAACGACAAGGCCGTCGAGGCGCTCGGCTGCGGGCTCCTCGACCCGACGACGCTGCTGGTGTCGCTCGGCACCTACATCGCCGGCATGTCGGTCGGGACCCGGAACGTGCTGGACGCGACGGACTTCTGGACCAACTTCGGGGCCGAGCCCGGGCGGTACCTCTACGAGTCCGGCGGGATCCGTCGCGGCATGTGGACCGTGAGCTGGTTCCGCGACCTGCTCGGAGCGGACTTCGCCGAGGCGGCCGAACGGACGGGTGAACGCGCCGAGGACCGGCTGAACCGCGAGGCCTCGGCGGTCCCGGCAGGATCGGACGGCCTGCTCACCGTGCTCGACTGGCTCGCGCCGGCCGATGCGACGTTCCGGAAGGGCTCGATCCTCGGCTTCGACGGACGCCAGGGCCGCGCCCACGTCTACCGGTCGATCCTCGAGGGCATCGCGATGACGATGCGCGACCGCGGCGACGCGATGGCCGCCGAGCTCGGGACCCCGTACGAGCGCGTCGTCGTCTCGGGTGGGGGATCGTCCTCCGACCTGATGATGCAGATCGTGTCGGACGTGTTCCAGGTGCCGACGATCCGGGTCGTGGGGGACAGCGCTGCGGGGCGCGGTGCTGCGATCTGCGCGGCGGTCGCGACCGGGGTGCACCCGTCCTTCGCGGCGGCCGCGCGGGCGATGGTCGTCGAACGGGACCGCTTCGGTCCCGACCCGTCGACCGCGGCCGTGTACGACGCGCTGCGCGCCGTGCACGCGGACGTGACCGCGCACACCGACGAGGTCTACCGGCGGACGGCGGCCATCGTCGGCTGACGCCCGACGAGCGGCCCGGTGCGGGACGGGAGGCGCGGTGCGGGCCCGCACCGCGCCTCCCGTCCCCTCGCCCCGCGACTACAGCCAGTTGCGCTTGCGGAAGATCGCCCAGAGCACGCCCATCAGCGCGAGCATGCCGAGGATCGCGACCGGGTACCCGTAGCGCCAGTGCAACTCGGGCATGTGGTCGAAGTTCATCCCGTAGACCCCCGCGATGAGTCCGGGAGCGAAGAGGATCGCGGCCCACGAGGAGATCTTCTTGACCTCCTCGCCCTGGCGGTGCGCGGCCCGCGCGAGCTGTCGGCTCTCCTCGCCCTGCGCCAGGCTGGCGCTCGTCATCCGGCGCATGGCCTCGTTCTGCTCCTGGGACACCAGGGTCGAGTGCAGCGTCAGGGCGTTCTCGAGCAGCGCCCGGAACGAGTCCACCCGCTCGGTCACCCGGAACGCGTGGTCGAGCACGTTGCGCAGCCGGTGCTGGACCTCGTCGTCGACGCCGTACTTGTCCGCCCCGCGGAGCAGGCCCTTCACCATCGCCGGTACGGGCTTCGTGGCGCGCTGGAACGCCAGGACCTCGCTGAGGAGCTGGTAGATCCGCTTCGAGACGCCGGGGTCGACCTGGCCGGCGAAGAGCTGGTCCTCGATGGCGTCGATGTGGTCCTGCAGGATCTCGACCACGGGGGCGTACCCGTCGACGACCTCGTCGAGCACGGCGGCGGTGACGGCCTCGGAGCCCCGCGCGAGGAACTCCGGGTCGGCCTCCACACGGGCGCGGAGCGCCGCCAGGTCGGGCCGCTCGGCGTGCCGGACGCTCACGACGAACCGGTCGCCGACGAACAGGTGCACCTCGCCGAACTCGACGGTCTCGGCCCGGGTGTCGAACCACGCCGGGCGCAGCACGAGGAAGAGCGTGTCGCCGTAGCGCTCGAGCTTCGCACGCTGGTGGCCCTTGCGGGCGTCCTCCACCGCGTTCTCGTGCAGGTCGAACTCGACCGCGACGGCCTCGAGCTCGGCGTCGTCGGGTCGGAAGAGCCCGATCCACGCGAGGTCACCCCGCGTGGCGAGCGACAGGGTCGACGGGGACTCGACGCGTCGTCCCGCGACGTACACCGCGTTGTCGATCAGTGCCATGTGCGTGCTCCTCTCGGGAGCAGGCAGGCGCGATTCCCCGGGGCACCGGGGAGCAGGCGTGGTTCAGCGAGCGGGCGCGCAGATCGTCCGGGACCGGAGCCGGGGCACGATCTGCTGGCCCGATCGAGGATGGTCACCCGACACCGCGCCTCACCTGCCCTTCTCCTGGTCCGTCGGCCGCGGACGGCGGCCTCGCGGCCACACTCGTGGCCGACGTCCGACCCTACTCCGCTGGCCCGGCCGAGCCAAGTGAACGAACGCTCACATGCCCCAGACGTCGCGGTCGGACGACGCCACCGCGACCGCTCCGGCACCGAGCGCGGCCACCACGTCGGCCTTGTCGCACACCAGGCCGCCGGCGATGATCGGCACGTCCGTGTCCTGGCGCAGCCAGTTGATCACGCGCGGCATGCACCCGGGGAGGATCTCGATCGCGTCCGGCCCGGCCTGCTCGACCACGCGGGGGAGCTGGTGGTACGAGAACGAGTCGACGAGGAAGAACCGCTGCACGGCCACGAGTCCGGCACGCTTGGCGGCGCGGACCAGGTTCGACTTCGTCGAGAGCACGCCGTCCGCACGGGTGTGCTCGGCGATCCAGGTGACCACGACCTCGCGCGCCGCGAACCCGTCGAGCAGGTCGACGTCCACGAACACGGTCTTGCCGGCGTCCTTCGCCCGGGCCACGATGTCCGCGACGTCGAGCACGCTGCCGTAGAGCACGAAGACGACGCCCCGGTCGGACGCGAGGACCTCCTGCAGGGCGGACGCGTCCTTGATGCTCGCGATCACGGGGTCGTCACGGAGTGCCTCGAGCACCGGTCGCGCGACATCGCGTTCCGTCGTCGTCATACCGACCATTGTCGATGACGCGGGGTGGTGGCCGCTGCCCGCTCGGCGGATCCGTCAGCGGGTGATGTGCAGGCCCTGGGTGGCGAGCTCGGTGAGCTGCCAGCCGAGCCACGGGCTCCACGCGAAGGGCGCACCGGCCACCGACTCGCGGAGCGCCGCCTCGGAGACCCAGGCGTACTCGGCGACCTCGTCGTCGGCCGGGGCCGGGACGTCGTCCGTGACCGCACGGAACACCGGGCAGACCTCGTTCTCGACGATGCCCGACGCGTCCACCGCGCGGTACCGGAAGTCGGGCAGCACGAGCTCGACGTCGCGGACGGTGATCCCGAGTTCACGCGATGCCCGCCGGGCGATGGCGTCCTCGAACGACTCGTCCGGCCCCGGGTGGCCGCAGAACGTGTTCGTCCACACGCCGGGCCACGTCTTCTTCGTCAGCGCACGACGGGTCACGAGGACGTCGCCGTCGGTGTTCCGGACGTGGCAGGAGAAGGCCAGGTGGAGGGGCGTGCGGTCGGTGTGGACCGTGAACTTGTCGGCCGTGCCGATCGGGACACGGTCATCGGCCAGCAGGACCACGGATTCAGGAAAAGTCGTCATCAGCTTGGATAGGTTAGGCCAATGAGCGAGGAAGCGGCCACCGTGGCGCACATCGACCTCGCGCTCGTCGACGACTGCCTCGAGCGCTTCTTCGCCGTGTCGTCGGCCCGCGCCGAGCGGTACGGACGCCCGTCGGAAGAACTCTGGCGGGTGCTCCGCAAGGCGAGCATGGGCGGCAAGCGCTTCCGACCGCGCATGGTGCTCACCGCGTACACCGGCCTCGGGGGTGACGACCTGCACGCGGCCGCGCACGTCGGGGCCGCCTACGAGCTGCTGCACACCGCGCTCGTTGTGCACGACGACGTCATCGACCGCGACTGGTCGCGCCGCGGGCAGCCGAACGTCGCCGGGTCCTTCCGCGACACCGGCACGACGGGTGGTCTGCCGCTGCCCACCGCCGAGCACCGCGGCATGAGCGCCGCCGTGATCGCCGGTGACCTCGCGCTCGCCGGTGCGCCCCGGTTCATCGAGTCCGCCGGCGTCACGGGCGACCGACGCGCCCGGCTGCTCGAACTCCTCGACGAAGCCGTGTTCGCCAGCGCCGCCGGTGAGATGACCGACGTCGACCTCGCGCTCGGCGTGATGCCGACGGTGGACGAGGTCCTCCGGATGGAGCGTGCGAAGACGAGCGTCTACTCGTTCGAGGCGCCCCTGCAGTCCGGCGCGGTCCTCGCGGGGGCCCCGGAACCCGTCGTGCAGGCACTCGGTGCGTTCGGCCGCGAGATCGGCATCGCCTACCAGATCGTCGACGACCTCCTCGGGGTGTTCGGCGACGAGGGCACGACCGGCAAGACCGTCCTCGGCGACCTCCGCGAAGGCAAGCGCACGATGCTCATCGCGTACGCCGCGACCACCGACTGCTGGCCGGACATCGCGCCGTACCTCGGTGATCCGCACCTCAGCGAGGAACGCGCGGCCGAACTCCGTGCGACCCTTGTCACCTGCGGTGCCCGGGCCGCCGCCGAATCGCGGATCGCCGAGCACACCGCACTCGCCCGTGCCGAGCTCGCCGGACTGCCGTACGAACTCGCCGACCGCCTGGAGGCCCTCGTGACCGAACTCGTGGAGCGCGCCCGGTGACCCACAGCCGAACGGAGCCGCGTCCCACGACCCGGCTCCCGCTGTACGACGCCACGGCCGAGGCCGCCTCCGGGGTCGTGATCGACCGGTACTCGACGTCCTTCGGACTCGCCAGCCGGCTGCTCACGAAGGACACCCGCGAGCACATCCGCAACGTCTACGCCCTCGTCCGGGTCGCCGACGAGGTCGTCGACGGCCCCGCGACCGAGGCCGGGCTGGACCACGAGCTCGCCCGGACCGTCCTCGACGAGCTCGAGGCCGACACCGAGCGGGCGATCGCGATGGGCTTCTCCGTCAACCCGGTGGTGCACGCCTTCGCGCGGACCGCCCGGGTCACGGGGTTCGGTCCGGAGCTGACGCGTCCGTTCTTCGCCTCGATGCGGATGGACCTCGAGCGCACCGAGCACGACCAGGAGTCCTTCGACCGCTACGTCTACGGATCGGCCGAGGTCGTCGGGCTGATGTGCCTCCGTGCGTTCGTGCACCGTGCCGGCACGCCGACCTTCGACGACTCGGTGCTCGTGGACGGCGCGCGGGCCCTCGGCGCGGCGTTCCAGAAGGTGAACTTCCTCCGCGACCTGCACGCCGACTTCGAGGTGCTCGGTCGCTCCTACTTCCCCGGAGTCGACATCCGGAGCTTCGACGAGGCCACCAAGTGGCGACTGGTCGACGACGTCCAGGCTGACCTCGACCGGGCCGCCCGCACCGTCCGGCTGCTGCCGGCCGACGCGCGGAACGCCGTCGGACTCGCCCACGCGCTGTTCCAGGAACTCAACGACCGCATCGCCGCGACGCCGGCCGACCGCCTGGTCACGACCCGGGTCCGCGTGCCGAACCCGGTGAAGGCACGCCTCGCCGCGCAGGTGCTCGCCGGACGTGCGCCGCTGGGGTCGCGCGCGACCCACCACCGGACGGGAGGCACGGCGTGACCCCGCCCCGCGCCTCCGGGCCGGCACAGGCCGGCTCCACGACCACGCGCAAGGTCCCCGCGCGTCGCGCCGTCGTCATCGGCGGCGGCATCAGCGGGCTCGCGTCCGCGGCGCTCCTCGCGCGGGACGGCTTCTCGGTGACCGTGCTCGAGCAGCGCGGGCAGCTCGGCGGCCGAGCCGGATCGTGGGAGCGGGACGGCTTCCGGTTCGACACCGGGCCGTCGTGGTACCTCATGCCCGAGGTGTTCGACCACTTCTTCCAGCTGCTCGGCACGACGGCCGACGCCGAACTCGACCTGGTGAAGCTCGACCCCGGGTACCGCGTGTACAGCGAGGGCAACGACGAACCGATCGACCTGCGCGCCGACGCCGAGGCGAACATCGCGCTGTTCGAGTCCGTCGAGCCCGGTGCGGGCAAGCGGATGCGCAAGTACCTCGCGTCGGCCGAGGACACCTACGCGATGGCCGTCCGCCGCTTCCTGTACACGACGTTCCAGGACCTCACGAAGCTCGCGGCACCCGACGTCCTCCGGCGCCTGCCGAAGCTCGCACGCCTGCTGCTGCAGCCGCTGTCGGCGTTCGCGAGCACGGCGGTCAAGGACCGTCGCCTCTGGCAGATCCTCGGGTACCCGGCAGTGTTCCTCGGCACCAGCCCGTACGCCGCGCCGAGCATGTACCACCTGATGAGCCACCTCGACCTCGCCGACGGGGTGCTCTACCCGAAGGGCGGGATCACCGAGGTCATCGCTGCCGTCGAGCGGGTCGCCCGTGCCGAGGGCGCGAAGATCATCGCCGGTGCGAAGGTGGAGCGGATCGTCGTCGAGGACGGCGTCGCCACCGGTGTCGTGCACCGCGACCGGGACGGCGTGCAGCACACCGCCCCCGCCGACCTCGTGGTGAGTGCCGCCGACCTGCAGCACACCGAGATGCAGCTGCTCGACCGCGAGCACCGCACCCACGGCGCCGAGCACTGGAAGACGCGCGACCCGGGGCCGAGCGCGGTCCTGGTGTACCTCGGCATCGACGGCCCGACCCCGGGGCTCCTGCACCACACCCTGGTCTTCACGGAGGACTGGAAGGCGAACTTCGGCGCCATCTTCGGCAAGGACCGGCACGTGCCGGACCCGGCGTCGATCTACGTCTGCGCACCGTCCGAGACCGACCCGTCCGTCGCACCGCGGGGTTCGAGCAACCTCTTCATCCTGGTGCCGCTGCCCGCCGACCTGTCCATCGGCAAGGGCGGGATCGACGGCGCCGGCGACTTCCAGGTCGAGCAGATCGCGGACCGCGCCATCGACGTCGTCGCGGAGCGTGCCGGGGTGCCGGACCTGCGGGACCGCATCCGGGTCCGGCGCACCATCGGACCGCGCGACTTCGCCGACGACCTCAACGCCTGGAACGGCTCGATGCTCGGCCCGGCGCACACCCTGAAGCAGAGCGCCTTCTTCCGCGAGAAGAACGCGTCCACCAAGGTCGACGGGCTCTACTACGCCGGCGCCTCGACGATCCCGGGCATCGGGCTCCCGATGTGCCTCATCAGCGCCGAGGTGCTCCTCAAGCGCATCCACGGCGACACCACCACCGAACCGCTCCCGGTACCGCTGCCGCGGCCCGGCACCCCCGGCTGATGCCCGGGCTGTACCTCGCCGGGCTGCTCGTGTCGCTCGTGGGCATGACGGTCCTCGACGCCCGCCTGCACCTGTTCTTCTGGCGGTCGCCGTGGCGTGCGGCCGCCGTGATGGTGGTGGGCGTCGCGTTCTTCATGCTGTGGGACGTCCTCGGGGTCGCGCTCGGCATCTTCTTCATCGGCCCGCAGAACCTGCTGACCGGGGTGCTCCTCGCCCCCGAGGTCCCGCTCGAGGAGCTCTTCTTCCTGCTGCTGCTCTGCTACACGACGATGAACCTGGTCGGCTTCGTGCAGCCGCTGGTCGCCCGGGGCCTCCGGCGGTCCGAGCGAGGCGGCTCGTGACCGGGTCCGGTGCGTACGCGCTGCTCGCGCTCCCGTTCTTCGCGGCGGTGGCGGTGGTCGCCGTCGTCGCCGGGATCGTCGCCGCACGACGGGCCCGTGCCGCCGGCCGACGGTCCGCGACCGGACGGCGGATCGCCCTCGTGACGGGGCTGGCCGCCGGTGTCGCCCTGCTCGTGATGACGATCGTCTTCGACAACGTCATCGTCACGCTGCGCATCGTCGCGTACGACCCGGCACTCATCAGCGGCGTCAAGCTCGGCGCGATCCCGATCGAGGACCTCGCGTACTCGATCGCGGCGATTGTGCTGCTGCCGAGCCTGTGGGTCCTGTTCGCCCGCCCCACCCGGCCATCCCAGGAAGAAGAACCGACCCGATGAACGCCAGCACCGCCTCCCGGCCCTCGACCGTGCGCGCGCTGTTCGTGTCGTCGCGCCCGATCAGCTGGGTGAACACCGCGTACCCGTTCGGCGCCGCCTACCTGCTCGGCAGCGGGGTCGGCGTCGAGGGCGGCGGCGGGTTCTCGCTCGTCGCGTTCCTCGTCGGGGTCGTGTACTTCCTCGTGCCCTACAACCTCGCGATGTACGGCATCAACGACGTCTTCGACTACGAGTCCGACCTGCGCAACCCGCGCAAGGGCGGGGTCGAGGGCGCCCTGCTCGACAAGAGCGTGCACCGCACCACGCTCTGGGCGGTCGTCGTCACGAACGTGCCCTTCCTCGTCGCGCTCGTCGTGCTCGGCGCGGTGTCCGGCAACGGGCCGTGGTCGTGGCTCGTCCTCGCGATCAGCGTGTTCGCGGTCATCGCCTACTCCGCCCCGGGGCTGCGCTTCAAGGAGAAGCCGTTCCTCGACTCGCTGACCTCGTCGACCCACTTCGTGTCGCCGGCGATCTACGGTTTGGCGCTCGCCGGCCCGCACTGGACGGGGCAGCTCGTCGCCGTGTGCGTGGCGTTCTTCCTGTGGGGTGTCGCGTCGCACGCGTTCGGTGCGGTGCAGGACGTGCTCGCCGACCGCGCGGGCGGGATCGGCTCGGTCGCGACCGTCATCGGCGCCCGGGCCACCGTGCGCCTGGCGTTCGTGGCGTACCTCGTCGCCGGCGTCGCCCTGTTGTTCTCGGCGTTCCCGGGGCCGATCGCCGCGGTCGTCGTCATCCCGTACGCGCTGAACGTGCTGCCGTGGTGGAACGTCACCGACGACGGCGCCGAGTCCGCGAACGCCGGGTGGAAGCGCTTCCTCTGGATCAACTACCTGGCCGGCTTCATCGTCACGATGGCGCTCATCGCCTACGCGTTCACGCACTGACGTCGCACCCTGACAGACTGGACGCACGCGCCGCGGGAGTCGTGGCGCCCCAGCCACGAAGGAGTGCACGCATGACGGTCCGGATCATCCACGTCGGTCTCGGAGGGTGGGGCGGCAACTGGGCCCGCACCGCCATCCCAGAGGTCACCGAAGTGGAGGTGGTCGGGATCGTCGACCCGGTCGCGGCGACGCTCGACGCTGTCCGGACGGACCTCGGGCTGCCGGCATCGGCGGCGTTCGCGTCCCTCACCGAGGCCCTCGCCGGGGTCGAGGCCGACGCCGTCGTCATCACGGCCCCCGCCGTCACGCACGTGCCGCTCGCGCTCGAGGCGCTCGAGGCCGGCAAGCACGTCCTCGTCGAGAAGCCGTTCGCGAACTCCACCGACGAGGCCGTCACCGCGGTCCGTCGCGCCGAGGAACTCGGGCTGGTGCTGCAGGTCAGCCAGAACTACCGCTGGTACCCGGCGCCCCGGGTGGTCACCGACCTGCTCGCCGCGGGGACGGTCGGGGAGCTCTCGGCGATCTCGATCGACTTCCGGCAGTGGGACAACGACCTCGCCTTCGAGGAGCACCCGCACTACCGGTTCCCGCACGCGATGATCAACGACATGGCGATCCACCACTTCGACCTCCTCCGGATGATCACCGGTCAGGAGGCCGTCCGGGTGTTCGCGAAGTCGTCGTACCCGTCGTACAGCAAGTACCAGGACGAGGCCGTCGCGTCGATGATCATCGAGCTCGACGACGGGCTCGTGGTCAGCTACCGCGGCAGCTGGCTCTCGCGCGCACCCCGCACGGCGTGGGCGGGCGAGTGGAGCATCCAGGGCGAGGACGGCGAGGTCTGGTTCACCAGCCGTTCCGGGGAGCCGAACGCGGTGGCCGGCGACCGGGTGACCGTCCGCCGGAACCAGGACGACGACGCCGAGACGGTCGAGCTGCCGACGATGCCGCACACCGACCGGCAGGGCGGCCTGCAGGCGTTCGCACGGTCCGTCGAGGGCGGGCCGGCCCCGGCGACGAGCGGGCGGGACAACCTGCGGAGCCTGGCGCTCATGGAGGCGGCCGGTCGCTCCGCGGCCTCCGGCCTGCCCGAGGACGTCGTCGTCCCGTCCTGACACCCGGCGGACGGGAGGCGCGGTGCGGCCCCGCCCCGCGCCTCCCGTCCCGTGCGCGCACCCGCACGCACGCGCGCCCTCACGGGCGCGTCCTCACGCGCACAGCGACAGTTCACGCGGTCGTGCGCGCGTGAACTGTCGCCCAGCGCGAAAGCCCGCTCGCGTCGGCGGCAGCATCGTCCGACGCGCGCGAGGGGACGACCGGACTGGGCGAGACCCCGGCTCGTGCGTGTACGAAATGGGGAATGGCCAAGGACAGTCTCCCCGAGCTCGAACTCGCGAACGTCCGCACACGTGAGGGCATCACGGACACCGTGACCGAGATCCGTCGTCGTGCGGACATCCCGGCGCGCACCCGGCTGGCGATCGCGAAGACCAAGCAACGCTGGCACCGCGACCCCACTCCGCTCGTCGCGATGGGCGTGACCGCCGCCGCCGGTGTCGCGGCGATCATCGTCGGCATCGCGATCCGGAACGACCCCGCCGGGCACCTCGCCCGGCCGCCCGCGTCGTCGGCCTTCACCGCGCTGCTGCCGTTCGGTGCCCGCGGCGGCGACGGCCCCGGTGCGGTCGAGCAGAGCCAGCCAGGACGCAAGGGGCGCAAGGCCCGTGCGAAGGCCGCCGAGGAGTCGCTCGAACGCGACCCGCAGCACCGGGCCCGCGTCAAGCAGCGCGCCGGCATCGCCGCGGTGCAGCGGCGTGCGGCGAAGAACCGCAAGCAGGCGGCGAAGCGCTCGAAGCAGGCGCTGAAGGCGAGGGGGTAGTCCCGTGGCACGCGAGCAGCAGAAGCCCGACGCCGACGACCCCCGCAAGCCCGACAGCCCGTCGGACCTCACGAAGCCGACGCTCGTCTACACGCTGAAGAAGACGCTCCGGGAGTTCTCCGGCGACCAGTGCACCGACCTCGCCGCGAGCCTGACGTACTACACGGTGCTCGCGCTCTTCCCCGGGCTGCTGGCCGTGGTGTCGATCCTCGGGCTCGTCTCCGACCCGAAGGAGACCGTCGAGACCCTGCTCGACATCGTCACGGGCATCGGCGGCGGGCAGGTCGCCGAGCTCCTCCGCGACCCCATCGAGGGACTCGTCCGGTCGCCCGCGGCACCGATCACGTTCGTCGTCGGTGTCATCGGTGCGCTCTGGTCGGCCTCCGGGTACGTCGGTGCCTTCGGCCGGGCGATGAACCGGATCTACAACGTCCGCGAGGGTCGCCCGATCTGGAAGCTCCGCCCGACCATGCTCGGCGTCACACTCTTCACCGTGGTGCTGCTCGTCGTCGGCCTGCTCGCGCTCGTGTCCGGCCCCCTCGCGCGGAGCTTCGGCGACGTGATCGGTCTCGGCGAGGTCGCCGCCACGGTCCTCAGCATCGTGCAGTGGCCGATCCTGCTCGTCATCGCGATCGTCGTCGTCGCCGTGCTCTACTACTGGGCGCCGAACGTCAAGCAGCCGAAGTTCCGGTGGGTGAGCGGTGGGTCGATCCTCGCCATCCTCATCCTCGTCGTGGCCAGCGTCGGGTTCGGGTTCTACGTCGCCAACTTCTCGAACTACAACGCCACCTACGGCTCGCTCGGCGGGGTGATCGTCTTCCTGCTGTGGGTGTGGATCACGAACAACGCGCTGCTGTTCGGGGCGGAGTTCGACGCCGAGCTCGAGCGTGGTCGGCAGCTGCAGGCCGGCATCCGCGCTGAGGAGGACATCCAGCTCCCCGAGCGCGACACCCGGCAGATCGAGAAGCAGGACGAGAAGCGGGCGCAGGACGTCCTCGACGGCATCAAGATCCGCGAGGGCGCCGACCGCAGCTGATCGACCCGGTGCGTCGCCGCGGCGGCGTCGCGCCTCGCGGCGTCGCGCCTCGCGGCGTCGCGGTGATGCGCTCGACGGGCCAGGAGGCGCGGTTCGGCCTGGGCAGACGGCTTCCGTAGGGTGGGACGCATGACCGACACCGCGCCTCCCGTCCGTCCGACCGCCCTCGTCACGGGCGCGACCCGTGGGATCGGCCGGGCGATCGCGCTCGACCTCGGCCGGACGCACCACGTGCTCGTCGGCGGCCGCACCGCCGCGGCGGTCGACGCGCTCGTCGCCGAGCTGCCGAGCGCGGCGCCCTTCGTGGGCGACCTCGGCGCGGGTGCGGTCCCGCCGCTGCCGGAGCGCCTCGACGTCCTCGTGCACTCCGCCGGGGTGGAGCAGGGGACGACCATCGCCGACACCGAACGCGCCGTCTGGGAGCAGGTCTTCGCCACGAACCTGTTCGCCGTCGCCGAGCTGACCCGGCTCGCGCTCCCGGCACTCCGGGCCGCGCGCGGCATCGTCGTGCCGATCAACAGCGGGTCCGGGTTCACCGCGGGTCCCGGCGGCGGCGTGTACGCGGCGTCGAAGTTCGCGCTGCGGGCCTTCGCCGACGCCCTCCGCGAGGAGGAGCGGGGCAACGGCGTGCGGGTCTCGAGCGTGCACCCGGGCCGGACGGACTCCGACATGCAGCGTGCCCTCACCCAGAAGCTCGGCGAGGACTACGACACCGCGTACTACCTCGCGCCGTCTGACGTGGCCGACGCCGTCCGGACCGTCGTCGACCTGCCGGAGCGCGGCACGATCGAGTCCCTGGCGATCCGGCCGACGCGGCGGCGCTGACGGGACGGCCCACGGGTCGCCGCTGATGAGACCGCGCACGGGTCGCCGCTGACGGGACGGCTCACGCCAGCTCGATGCGGGTCGTGAGGTCGAGTCGGTCCAGGAAGTCCTCGTCGTGGCTCACCACCACGAGCGCCCCGCGGTACGCCCGGAGCGCGTCCACGAGCTGGTCGACACTCGTCAGGTCGAGGTCGTTCGTCGGCTCGTCGAGCACCAGCAGCTGCGGCGGCGGATCCGCGAGCACGAGGCTCGCGAGCGCCACGCGGAACCGCTCGCCGCCGGACAGCGCCCCGGCCGGCCGGTCCACGGTGTCCCCGCGGACGAGGAACTCCGCGAGGCGGTTCCGCACCTCGGCCGGTGGCACGTGCGGGGCGTCACGCCGGACGTTGTCGAGGACCGACACGGCGTCGTCGAGCGAGTCCTTCCGCTGCGGCAGGTAGCCGACGCGGTCGACGTGCGGGACCGCAGTCGTGTCGGGCAACGGGTGCGTCCGCGCACCGGGGACCCCGACGAGCTGCTCGAGGAGCGTGGTCTTGCCGACGCCGTTGTCCCCGGTGACGGCGACGCGTTCGGGACCCTGCACGATCGACTCGCGGCCCCGCACCCGGATCGTCGCGATCTGCC
This sequence comes from Curtobacterium sp. AB451, assembly GCF_050585845.1. NCBI lineage: Bacteria > Bacillati > Actinomycetota > Actinomycetes > Micrococcales > Microbacteriaceae > Curtobacterium > Curtobacterium sp. AB451. Next base: position 752,950 of record NZ_JBOBQG010000001.1, on the reverse strand, counting down.
GGGATGCCGGGACGGCCGGATCGGGGAGGGTCACGTGGATGGACTCGTCCGCCCGCAGCCGCCCCTCGGCCTCGCGCTTGGTGGCGAGTGCGGCGGCCTCGTCCTCGGCGTACCCGGTGCGGAGTCGGCCGGCGGTCTGTTCGCCGCGCTTGCGCATCTCGTTCGCGAACATCTTCGGCATCCCCTCGGCGGCCTTCACCCCGGACCGGGCCCGGCGGGCGATCTTCGTCTCGGCCTCGATGCGCTGCCGCTTCTCGGTGCGGTGCCGCTGCTCGGCGACCCGGACCTCGCGCTCGACGGCGGCCTGCTGCACGGCGAGGTGCTCCTCGAACGCGCTGAACGTCCCGCCGAACACCGACATGCCGCCCGCGCGGAGCTCCGCCACCTCGTCGACGTGCTCGAGGAGCTCGCGGTCGTGACTCACGACGACGAGGGTGCCGTGCCAGTCGTCGACCATGCCGAGCAGCAGCGCACGGGCGCGGCGGTCGAGGTTGTTCGTCGGCTCGTCGAGGAACGCGATCGGCAGCCCTCGCAGTCGGATGCCGGCGACGGCGACGAGCACCGCCTGTCCACCGGAGAGCGTGTGCACCGGACGCTCCAGGACGTCCCGGTCCGAGCCGAGGGCGGCACCGACCCCGATGGCGTCGAGCGCCGCGGCCGCACGCTCCTCGAGGTCCCAGTCGTCCCCGACGACGTCGAAGTGCTCCGGGGCGGCGTCGCCGCCGAGGATCGCCCGGAGTGCCGTCAGGGTGGGGCGGATGCGCAGGAGGTCGGCGACCGCGTCGTCGTTCTGCGGTTGCAGGCGTTGCGGCAGATGGTCGACCGGCCCGGACGTCGTGACGGAGCCCGACGTGGGGTGGAGCCGACCCGTGACCAGCCGGACCAGCGTCGACTTGCCGGCACCGTTCCTCCCGACCAGGCCGGTCCGGCCACGGCCGAAGGCGGTGGTGAGGTGGCTCAGCGCGACGGTGCCGTCGGGCCAGGCGAAACTGAGGTCGTTCAGGACGACGGACGGACTGATGGGCATACGGGTGCCTCCCCGGTGGTCGATGCTGGGCGCACGACACCGGACCCGCCACGGGAGGGCGGAGCGCCCGACGGGGCGCGACGATCACGGTGTCAGCGCGAGGGCTGAGCAGATCCGGTGATCGACAGCAATTCGTCCACTTCCGTCGGGGAGCCCTGCGTGACCGCCATCCGGACCGCCGGTCGGTCGTCCCGCACCGGTGGCCTCGCGATGACGACGAGGACCCGATCACGCTACGCCGGGAGCCGCGCGCCGCGCAAGACCCCCGGACCGTGACAGGCTGGAGGCATGCCGGAGAACCTGCTGCCGAACCCGACCGCGAACCCCGAGACGCTCCTCCCCGCCGAACCGGAGGTGACCGCCGCCCTCGCCGCCGACGCACCCGTCGCGAGCGTGGTGGTGTCGCACCCGGCGTCGAGCCTGGCGTGGGCGATGCTCGCCGACGAGGCGTGGGAGCGCGGGGCCACCCTCGAGTCCTACGCCTACGCCCGGGTGGGCTACCACCGGGGCCTCGACGCGCTGCGGAAGGCGGGGTGGCGGGGTGCCGGGCCGGTCCCGTGGTCGCACGAGCCGAACCGGGGCGTGCTGCGGGCGCTGTTCGCGCTGCGGCGAGCGGCCGAGGCGATCGAGGAGCCGGGCGAGCCCGAGCGGCTGACGGCGTTCCTCGATGCGTCCGACCCGGCGGCGATCCCGGCGCTGAGCGCGTAGCGCCGCGCCGCCGGCGCTCGCGCGCCGCGCGCTGCCGCGCCGCGCTGGTGCGTGCGACCAGCGCACAACGCAAGTCACCCCGAACCGCGTTTCCGACTGGTTCGGGGTGACTTGCGTTGTGCGGAGCGCGCGGCTCCCGGAGCGCGCGGCTCCCGGAGCGCGCGGCCCCGGGAGCGCGCGGCACCCGGGGCGCGCGGCCCCGGGACGCAGCGCGCCGCCGCCGGCCGCAGCCGCTAGCGCCCGGCCGCCGCCGCGCGCCGCCGCCGCGCGACCGAGATCCACCCGCCCGCCGCCAGCAGCAGCGCCGCCACCGCGCCGACCACGAGGACGCTCCGCCCGGACGCCCCCGTGTACGCCAGCGCACTCCGGGCACCCGCGGGCTCAGCCGCCCCTCGGACGACGGACCCGGTCCCCGCACCGGCTCCCGCCGCGCCGGTGTCCGTGCCCGAACCGGTACCCGCGTCGGACCCGGTTCCGGGCGAGGGTGACGGCACCACGGTCGGCGTCGACGACGGCGTCGGCGGGACGACCACCGAACCGCCTGACTCCACGGCGACCCGGATCGTCGCCACGACGGTCTGCCCCGCGTCCGTCGTCACCTGGTACCGCACGGGGGTGGCCGATCCGGAGAACGTCGGCTCCGGCGTGAAGGTCACCCGTCCGTCGGCGCCGACGGTCCAGACACCCTCGCCGGGGACCCGGAGCCGCTTGCCGTCCGCCGAGACCTCCGCCCCGTCGATCCCGTCGCCGCTCAACCGCAGCGAGCCGGGGTCCGCTGCGCTCCCGTCGAGCGGGTCGTTGCCGAGGACGTCGATCGTCAGCGGCCGACCCGGTTCCGCGGTGCCCTCGTCGTCGACCGCGACGGCCTCGGGCAGGACCACCTCGAACGCGGCGGTGTCGGCGTTGTTCGTCAGGTCGACGTCACTCACCGACCCGTCGAGCGCGATCGCCGAGCGTGCCGTGTCGAGCCGGCCGGCGTCGAAGTCGGTGACGCTCTCGACCGGTAGCGTCCACCGTCCCGAGCGGGTCGTCACGGGCACCGTGCCCCGCACCGTGAGCGTGATCCCGCTCCCGGGCGGCCCCGCCCAGTCGGCGTCCTCCGCGCCCGTGCCGCTCGGGGACGCGCACGTCGCCCCGGCGTCCGCGCGACACGTCCACCGCACGTCCGTCAGCGGCACGCCGGCGGTGACCGCCACGGTGCGCGCGAGCGCGTCGGCCGCGCCGCCGATGGTGGCGGGGCCGTGGTTCTCGGACCGCACCTCGAACACGGCGTCCGCGCCGGCGCGGACCGGCTGGTCCGTGAGGGTCCGGGCGGTCGTCACGACGTCGGTGGGCTGCGTGGCCCGCAGCCCCCGGATCTCGTGGAACTGCGACCGACCGCCCGTCGACGCACTGAAGCCGAAGCGCAGCCGGTCGGGCAGCGACGTCCCGGGGAGCTCGGCGGTGACGATCTCGCGGAGCGCTCCGGGGGCGGCGTCGGGGGCGACGGGGTCGGACATCGCGACCCGTACCCGGATGCCGTCCGCGTCGGTCGGCAGGACGTCGATCTGCACGTGCCGGTGGGTCGCGGCCGCTGCGGTGGTCTCACGGTCCTCGAGGAACCCCTCGCCGAGGTCCCCGGTGGTCGCGAGGACGGGGTAGCAGTCGCGCTCGGCCCCGCGGATCGTGACCGCGTTCGGCACGACGTCGGGCCGGGCGAAGTTGCCGAACCGGTCGAAGCCGACCCCGACGACGCCTCCGTCGAGGCCGTCGGCGCACGGTCGGGTCCCGTCGTGGTAACCGAGGCCGGCGCCGACGGGGCCGATCGACTCCAGCGGGACGGCGGCGTCCTGCAGGAAGAACCCGATGCCGTCGGCGTACCCGGTGTCCGTCGTGCTCCACATCCGCTCGTCGAACGCGACGCTCAGCCCCTGGCTGGAGTCGTAGGGCGACTCGTCGAACACCGCGGAGCTCACCCGCTTCGTGTCGTCGGTCAGTCGCAGCCACCGCCCGGCCGCGCCGTGGTCGACGATCGTCGCCTGGTCGTCGTCGGACGCGATGCGGGTCCATCCGGCGGGCATGGTCGTGCCGAGCGGCAACCCGGCGAACGGGTCGGACACCGGGAAGGGCGCGACCGCGTGCGCGGGGGAGGGTGTGGTGACCGTCGCCGCGAGGCCGCCGCCGACCACCACGATGGCGGTCAGGGCGGCGTTCACGACGGCGCGCCTCGGAGTGCTGTGCATGGGGTCCTCTCTGCTGTGGTGCGGAGACGACCCTTCCCGACGCCCGCGGGGCGCGCAAGGAATATGTATCAGATATGTGAGTTCCGGACTGCGATCAGCCGAGGACGACGCTCCACGAGGACGCCTGCGGCCAGAGCTGGTGCTCCGGGAGCACGTCGAGGCCGCACGCGCGTGACCCGAGGCCGTGCTGCGCGAAGTCGAGGTACAGGTACAGGTGGTCGGACGCCGGCAGCTCGTACGGGTGCTCCGCGCGGTCGATCTGCTGCGCGGTCCACGGCGTCAGCGTGAACCCCGCGCGGTGTCGCCCGACGGTGGACACGGTCAGGTCGCCGACGGACAGCGACCGCAGGGACGGACGGTGCCCGTTCTCCTGCGGGCGCGAGTACTCGACACCGAGTGACCGGACCGGTGCGGTGAACCGGCCGACCCGTGCGGCGTGCGACGAGTCCGCGTAGGACTCCAGGGGCCCGGTCCCGAACCAGGTGGCGTCCAGGTCGGTCAGGGCGGTCGGCAGGTCGAACCGCACCCCGATGCGCGGCCAGGTGACGTCCCACGCGCCGAACGGGACGGCGTCGGTCTGCAGCAGCAGCCCCTCGTCCGTCCGGGTCCAGCGGTGCGTCACGTCCACGCCCCAGCCGCTGTTCGCCGCCGCGACGCGCACCCGCTGCTCGAGGCCGGTGGCGGTCCGGTCCACCGACACGAGCCGGTGCGTCAGCCGGTCGAGTCCGCGTTGGCGCCAGCGGGTCGCCGAGGCCGGCGCGTCCGGGTCGCCGACGCCGTGCGTCAGCACCGGGTCGGCGGTCTCGTAGCCGCCCTGCGACGCCAGGCTGTCGTTGTCGGTCGGTGCGCGCCAGAGCTCGAAGCGCGGACCCTCGACCTCGTGTCCCTTCCAGGACACCAGGTCGCCCCGTGCCGAGAAGGTCCCGTCGCCGAGTCGGTCGCCGTCCCACCCCTGACGGGAGGCGCGGGGGACGTCCGCCGCGCGCGATGCGACGAGCGTCTGGGTGCGTGCCACGACGTGGCCGGTGTCCGCCCAGGCCGTCGGGCCGGCGAGTTCGGCGGTGACGTCGAACCAGAGTTCCTCGCCGGGAGCCAGCGTCCGGGCACGGGCGTCGAGGACGGCGTCGGGCACCGGGACGGTGGCGGACGAGCGTGCCGCGACGACGCCGGGGGCGAACCGACCCTCGTGCTCGACCACGCCGTTCCGCGACAGGGTCCAGTGGAACCGCAGTCCCGCGGTCGACGCCGAGTGGTACCGGTTCTCGATGAGCACGGTGGTGTCCGACGCGGACAGTCGGATCGGCGCCACGACCGCGGCGAACTCGGCCAGCCCCGGCGTCGGGGTGTCATCGGGCAGCACGAGGCCGTCCATCACGAAGTTGCCGTCGTGGACGACCTCGTGGAAGTCGCCCCCGTACGCGTAGTAGGGCCGTCCGTCCGGCGTGTGCGCCAGCAGCCCGTGGTCCCGCCACTCCCACACGAACCCACCGTGCAGGCGCGGGTACGTGTCCACGAGCGCCTCGTACTCGGCGATCTGCCCGGGACCGTTGCCCATCGCGTGCACGTACTCGCAGTGGATGAACGGCTTCGACCGCTGCCGGGCCGCCTCGGCCGGGCCGCAGCCGAGCAGGGGCGTGGCCGGACCGCCGCCGATCGACTCGGTCTCCTGCAGCGTCGGGTACATCCGCGAGTACACGTCGGTGTACTCGCCCGTGTAGTCGCCCTCGTAGTGGACCGGACGCTCGTCGTCGCGGTCGTGCACCCACTGCGCCATCGCGGCGAGGTTCCGGCCGGTCCCGGACTCGTTGCCGAGCGACCACATCACGATCGACGCGTGGTTCTTGTCGCGCTCCACCGTCCGCGCGATGCGGTCGAGGTACGCGTCGCGCCAGTCGGGGTCGTCCGACGGGTTCCCGACCCAGTCGGTGAAGAGGAAGCCGTGCGTCTCGAGGTCGCACTCCAGGACAACCCAGAAGCCCAGCTCGTCGGCGAGGTCGAGCACGCGGGGGTGGGGCGGGTAGTGCGAGGTGCGGATCGCGTTGACGTTGTTCCGCTTCATGAGCGCCATGTCCGCGCGCGCGTGCTCCTCGTCGAAGACCCGCCCGCGCACGGGGTGCGTCTCGTGCCGGTTGACGCCGTGGAACACGACCCGTTCGCCGTTCACCAGGAACCGGTCGCCGACGATCTCGACGGTGCGGAAGCCGAGCCGGAGCGACACGGTCTCACCGCCGGCGCTCCCACCGGCAGCGGTCCCGGTCGACAGGGTCGCGTCGTACAGCCGCGGAAGCTCGGCGCTCCACGGCTCGACGCCGTCGACCTCGATCGGCGCGACGTCGTCGGGACCCGCCCACACGACGTCCACGCCGAGCGACGGCACCGCGAACCGCACCGGGTACGCCGCGTCCATCGTCGGGAAGGAGATCGTCCCGGTGCCGGTGGACGGCCGGCCGGACGCCGCGGTCCCGGCGCTCGCCGCGTCCCCGAGCACGGCGGTCCACCCGGCCCGCACGAACACGTCGTCGACCGGCGCGGTGGGACGCGCCACCAGCGTGACGTCACGGAAGATGCCCGGCAGCCACCACTGGTCCTGGTCCTCGAGGTACGAGGCCGCCGACCACTGGTGCACGCGGACGCGGACCTCGTTCGCCCCCGGTCGCAGCACGGACGTGACGTCGAACTCCGTCGCGAGCCGCGACCCGGTCGACCATCCGATGAGGACGCCGTTCACCCACACCCGGAAGTGCGACTCCACCCCGTCGAACCGGAGCAGCACCCGGTCCGCGGCGTCGAACGACGACGGCACCGTGAACGTGCGGCGGTGGTCGGCGGTCGGGTTCTCCTCCGGCGGGTGCGGCGGGTCGATCGGGAACGGGTACTGCAGGTTCGTGTAGCTCGGCGCGCCGTGCCCGTGCAGGACCCAGTGCGACGGCACCGGGATGGTGCCCCACTCGTCCTCCGGACCCGGGTCCGGGACGTCCGCGACCGGTGACCACCGGAAGTCCCACTCGCCGTTCAGCGACAGGGTGGGAGCGTCCGTGTGCAGCCAGGCCCGAGGGGCCAGCCGGGTGTCGGAGCCGGGTGCGGTGGAGGAGAGTGCGGCGATGGTCAACCCTTGACCGATCCTTCCGTGAGGCCCCCGCGCCAGAAGCGCTGCAGGACGATGATGGCGATGACGAGCGGGATGACCGAGACGAGCACCCCGCCGGTGGTGAGCTGGTAGAACTCCGGCAGCCGGTCGACCTGCGAGCGCCAGTTGTTCAGCCCGAGGGTGATCGGGTAGAGCTTCTGGTCGGCCAGCATGATGAGCGGCAGGAAGAAGTTGTTCCAGATGCCGACGACCTGGAACAGGAACACGGTCACGAGCGCCGGCGTCATCTGCCGCAGCACGATCGTGTGGAAGATCCGGAGCTCGCCGGCACCGTCGATGCGGGCCTGCTCGAGGAGCGCCGTGTCCACCGACGCCGCGGCGTACACGCGGCAGAGGAACAGGCCGAACGGCGAGACGAGGCTCGGGATGAGCACGCTCCAGTACGTGTCGGTCAGCCCGAGCGTCGAGAACAGCAGGAACAGCGGCAGCGCCGTCGCGGTCCCCGGCACGAGCACGCCGCCGAGGATCGTGCCGAACACGACCTGCCGACCGCGGAACTCGTACTTCGCGAGCGCGTACCCGCCTGCGGCCGCGAAGTAGGTCGCGAGGACCGCTCCGACGCCCGAGTACAGGATGCTGTTCGCGATCCAGCGGACGAAGATGCCGCCGTCGTACGTGAAGACCTGCTGCAGGTTGCTGAAGAGCGCGAAGTCGCCGCCGAACCAGAACCCGTTCGTGGCGAACAGGGCCCCGGTGGTCTTCGTCGCGGCGATCACCACCCAGTACAGCGGGACCAGGAAGTAGATCGCGACGATGACGAGGATGCCCGTCACCACGATCTGCGACCTGCCGGAGCGGTCGAGCTTGCGGCGCTGGTGCGCCGAGATCGACGTGGTGTCGACCGGGACCGCGGTCTTCGCGGTGGCAGGCGCCTGGACGGCTTCGCTGGTCATCGGTTGTCCCCCTCGGCCCGGAGGCGCGGTGCGGCCCCGGTGGTCGTGCTGCGGTTCGCGACGCCGGTCGCCGGTCGCGACCCGTCGGCGGTGGCGACGCGCGTCTGGAGGGCGCGCCGCGCCTCCTGGCCGTCGCGCTTGGCGCGCTTCCTCTGGTCCCGCTCGTTCTTCGGCGGACGGTTCGTCAACGCGAGGAACGCGAACGACAGGATGAACGCGGCCAGCGCGATGATGACCGCCTGCGCACTCGCGACGCCGTACTCGTTGAACGCGAACGCGTTCGTGTAGGCGGCGTAGTTCGGCGTGTACTCGGTGTCGATCGCGGGGGCGACCGTGGACAGGATCTGCGGCTCCGCGAAGAGCTGCAGCGTGCCGATGATCGAGAACACCGTCGTGAGCACGAGTGCCGGCGCGATGAGCGGGATCTGGATCCGCCAGGCGACCTGGAACGCGTTCGCGCCGTCCACCTTGGCGGCCTCGTAGACCTCGCCGGGGATGGACTTCAGCTGCGCCACGATGATGAGCATGTTGTAGCCGGTGTACGTCCACGTGACGATGTTCGCGATCGACCAGAGCACGCTGTTCGCGCCGAGGAAGTCCGGCTGGAGCCCGATCCCCTGCAGCAGCGACACGATCGGCGAGAGGCCCGGCACGTACAGGAACGACCACAGGATCGTCGCGATGACCCCGGGGACGCCGTAGGGCATGAAGTAGATCGCACGGAAGAACCCTGGCCAGCGGGCGCTCGCCGACTCGAGCAGCAGCGCGAGGATCGTGCACGCGATGATCATCACCGGGACCTGCACGACGCCGAACAGCAGCATGCGGCCGATCGAGGCGACGAAGCCGGAGTCCTGCAGCGCGATCGCGTAGTTGTCGAACCCGGCGAACCGGCCGACGACGCCGTCCTCGCCGAAGAGGCCCTCGCGGTCGACGGTCGTGAAGGACTGGAACAGCGCGCTGATGATCGGGATGATGAACGTCAGCAGGAACAGGGCGAGGAAGGGTGCGAGCAGGATCCAGGGGGCCCGCTTCTGGGCGACCGTGGCCTTCGTGCTCGTGCGGAAGCCGTTCTTCGGCTGTGTCGTGGTCATCGTGCCGTCCTGACGCTCAGGCCCTTGTCCTTGAAGGACTGGACGATCTCCTTCTGGGCGAGCTCCACCGCGTCGGTGAGCTTCAGTCCGCTGGTGAGCTTGCGGCGGAACTGGTTCTGCAGGCTCGTGAACGCCGACTGCGTGACCGGGGACCACGACCAGTCGACGTTCTGCTCCTGCGATGCGGGCACGAAGACGTCCTCGTTGTAGTTCTGGCCGGAGAACCACTTGCTCGGCTGCTCACGCTGCTTGCCGATGTAGTCCTTGGCGGGCGACCACCCGATGCCGCAGTACTTGATCATCGCGTCGATGCCCTCCTTCGAGGTGGTCATCCAGGTGATGAACTCGAGCGCTTCCTTCGGGTGCTTCGCGTTGGCGAGCACGGCGGCCGTCGAGCCGCCGATCGCGCTCGACCCGAACCCGGTGTCGCCCCACTTCTGCATCGGTGCGACCTTCCACTTGCCCTCGCCGCCCTGCACGGACTCGATGAGGGCGTCGCCCCAGCTCGCGCTCGTGACGGCGGCGATCTTGCCGCTCGCCGCCGCGGCGTACCAGCCGGGGGAGTACGCACCGGCACTCGTGTCGACGAGCTTGTCGTCGATGACGCCGTCGAAGAAGTCGGCGACCATCATGGTCTTGTCGTCGGTCATGTCGACGACCCACTCGTCGCCGTCGACCTTGAACCACCGGGCGCCGGCCTGCTGCGCGTACGCGGCGAAGGGGGAGGCGTCGGCGACGGGGAAGACCTCGAGGTAGTTCTGGGCCCCGGTCGACCGGACCTTCTCGGCGAGGTCGCGCCACTCGTCCCACGTCGTCGGGGGTTCGCCGCCGGCCTGCTCGAGGATCGCCGTCTGGTAGTAGAAGCCCATCGGGCCGGTGTCCTGCGGGATGCCGTAGATGCCGTCCACGAACGACACCTGCGCCCAGGCCGCGTCGTCGTACTTCGACTCGAAGTCCTTCGCACCGTACCGGGCGAGGTCGGTGAGGCCGTTGGCGAGCATGAACTCGGGGATCTGCCGGAGCTCGACCTGGCCGATGTCGGGGCCACCGCCGGCCGCGAGCGCCGAGTACATCTTCTGGTAGCCGCCGCTGTTGCCGCCGGGGATCCAGTTGGCCGTGACCTGGATGTCCGGGTGCGACTCGTTCCAGACATCGCACACCTTCTGCAGGTCCTTGAGCCAGGCCCAGTAGGTCAGCTCGACCTTCTGCCCGCTCGCCGCGGCGGGGATGAGCGCCGCCTTGTTCACGTTGGTGGAGCCCGGCACGGCGCACCCGGCCAGGAGTCCGGCGGCAGCGGTGCCCAGGCCGAAGCCCAACAGCTGTCGTCTCGATATCGCGCTTCGGTTCGCTTGTGGCCGCATTGCCTGGACTCCGGTTCGTCGTCGATCGGGGTGCCCTCCACCCAACCACAAAACCGAGCAGGGCTGTACTTTCACGCAGACTCTGGGTGTTCGCTCCGGGCCGTGGGCGACGAGGGCCGAACGGGTGGAGTGTGGGCGCACACGAAACGTCGGGGTTCGTGACAGCCCCGGCGACCGTCCGAGAGGAGCTGCCATGACGTCGACCAACGCGACGAGTGAACTGCACGAGATCCTGGGACAGCGGCTGGAGGGCGGTGGGACCTGGGCCTGGGCGTACGCCGACGTCTCCGGCAACGTGGACGACCCGAGACGGCAGGCGGCGCTGCGGCTCCGTGTCGTCGAGGGGGCGCTCCGGAAGCAGGGCGCGGCCGACGACGTGGTCGACCTCGTCGCCGGCGAGTTCGAACAGGCACCGGGGGTCCCGTCACCCGTCACCCGGTACGTCCTCGTGCACGACGGCACGCTCGTGATCAGCGAGGTGCTCCCCGGCACGCTGCACGGCCCCGAGTCCGTCGGGGTCGGCGACGTCCCCGACCTCGTCCCGCTGGTCGCCCACCGTCCGGTCGACCTGCCGTTCCTGGTGGTCCGCGCCGGCAAGGAGGGCGGGGCGTTCCGCGCCTACCGACTCGGCCACGCACCGGTGTCGCACGACGAGCAGCAGGTGCAGGGACACAACGACACGCTGCACTACGCCAAGGCGGGGACGGGCTGGAAGCAGCCGCACTGGCAGCAGCACACCGAGGAGATCTGGAAGCAGAACTCCGCCGAGACCGCGGCTGCCGTCGACGAGGCCGTGCGGACCCTCCGGCCGGGGCTCGTCGTGGTGGCCGGGGACGTCACCGCACGCGAGCTCCTCGTGAAGGCGCTGTCGTCGGAGGCCCGCGGGCTCACCTCCGTCTTCCCGGGGGACCCCCGCGCGGACGCCGCGTCGAAGCAGGCCTTCGTCGAGCACGTCGAGACCGCTCTCGCCCGTGTGGTGGCCACCCGACGGCACGACCTCGAGCAGCTGCTCCGCACCCACGTCGGCCGTGGTGACAACCTCGCCGTGACGGGGCTCGGCGCCGTCGTCGGGGCGCTGCAGCAGGCGCAGGGCGCGGTCGTCGCGCTCGACGCGGTGGCCGTCGGGAACAAGACGCTCCTCGCGCTCGCCGGAGCCCCGTGGGTCGCGACCGCGCCGGAGCAGGCCGGCGGGACGCCCGTGATCGGGGCGGTACCGGCCGTGTGCGCGCTCGTCCGCGCGGCCGTCCTGACCGACGCGGAGCTCGTGCTCGTCAACGCCGCGTCGCTGCCGGGCGGGGTCGCCGCGGCCGCGCTGCTGCGGTGGCCGGTCGGTCCGGCCGTCCCCGCCTGATCCCGGCCCGGGGCGGGCCCGGTCCCGAGCGCGCCCGGTCGGAATGTGCGTACCTGGTCGGAACCGGCGTCCCTGGCAGGAACGGGCGTCCCTGGTCGATCCGTTCGACCCGGTACGCCCGTTCCGGCTCCCCATCGCAAGCGTTCTGGGAAGGTTCAGTCCTGCAGGGACCGGTCGCGCCGGGGGACCAGCGGCAGCGCCAGCAGCGGCAGCACCCCGACGACCCCGAACGACGCCGCGAACCCGACCGCCCCGACGAGCGCACCGATCCCGGGGCCGACGGCGCTCGCCGCGATGAACTGCCCGGTGTTCTGCGCCCCGAGCGCGCGTCCCGACCAGAACGGCCCGGCAGCCTCGGCGACCGACGTGTAGGCCAGGCCGTTGTCCGCGACGGTCACGCTCGTCGCGACGACCAGGAACACCGCGGCGGCGGCGAGGTGCGTGGCGTCCACCAGGGCCAGCAACCCCATCACCGCCGCGGCGCTCACGGCGACGATCCGCAGGGGGCCGACCCGGGACGCGGCGCGGTCGCTCCAGGCGCCGACGAGGATCCGGCCGATCGCCCCGACGAACTGCGAGGCGCCGACGAGCAGCCCGGCGGCCGGGGTCGACCAGCCGAGGCCGACGAGCCACACCAGCCCGTAGGTCGACAGCGTGAACTGCGGCACGACCAGCAGGACCGACACCGCGTGGATCCGCCAGAGGAAACCGTCCGCGCGGTACGGGTTCGCGACGTGCGCCACCGGGGCGTCGGCGCGGGACGGCCTCGGCGGGTTCCGGATGCAGATCGCGCAGGCGACGGCGAGCACGGCGCACAGCAGGATCGGCAGGACGAGGGCCGCACGGAGGTCCACCGCCTCGGCCAGCTGCGGGACCGTGACCGCCGCGAGCGTCACCCCGAGGGGCTGCGACATCTGCCGGATCCCCATCGCGAGTCCGCGCCGCTCCTTCGGGAACCACCCGACGACGACCCGGCCGCTCGCGGCGTTCGTCGAGGCGCTCGTCATGCCCGCGGCGAGGAAGGCCAGGCCGAGCAGCACGGGGTTGCCCGCAGCAGCCCAGGCGCCGACGACCGCCAGGGTCGTGAGGACGAGCCCGCCCGCGATGACCACGCGTTCGCCGATGCGGTCGGTGACCGCACCCCACGCGATGAGCGTGAGGACCATGCCGAAGGTCGGTGCCGCGGCGAGGAGCCCCGCGAGGGCGAGCGGCGTGCCGTGCGCGTGCAGGAACGGGATGAGCAGGGCGGGTGCGGACACCACGAGGGTGCCGGCCGCCTGGGCGGCGACGCCGAGGGCGAGCATCGTCCAGGCGCGCGAGGTGGAGGTCACGGATCGTCCCGTCGTGGAACTGATTGGTATACCACAACGGTATACCATCCGGGCCCGAACGCCGCTAGGCTGGATCGCCGTGACCGAGACGACCGAACCAGCGCCCGTGTCGCAGACGAGCCAGCTCTACGACAACCTCCGTGCCGCGATCCTCACGCTCGAGATCGCCCCGGGGGAGCGCATCTCCGAACGCGGGCTCGAAGCGCGGTTCCACGCCTCGCGGACCCCGGTCCGAGCGGCGCTCTCCAGGCTCGAGCGCGAGGGGCTCATCCTGCACGAGGGGCGCTCGTGGACGGTCACGCCGATCGACCTCGACGAGATCGCGTCGCTCGCGGAACTCCGGGGCGTCCTCGAGCCCGCCGCCGCCCGGCTCGCCGTGGCGCGGGCGTCCGCGGCGCAGCTCGACGAGGTCCGCGCGCACCTCGACAGCCTCCGACCGACCCCGGACCGGCAGGCCGGCATCCGGATGGGCTCGACGTTCCACCTCGACCTCGCAGCGCTCGGCGGCAACCGGTTCATCACCGACGCCATCGCCGACGCGCTCACCCGCCTGGAGCGCACGCGGTGGATCGAGGTGCGCACACCCGAGGCACGCGACGCGGCGTGGGAGGAGCACAGCGCCATCATCGACGCCGTGCGCGCGGGCGACCCCGACCGCGCGGCCGAGCTGTTGGCGGCACACGTCGCGGGCACGAACGATCGACTGCTGGCGTGGATCGCGCAGGAGCGCCGGCGGCTGCGGGGTGCCGGGATGGCGATCGTGGGCAGCACCGAGCGCTGACGCGCCGACCGGGCGTCGGCGCGACGGACATGCCGACCGGGCGCTGACGCGACGGACGTGCCCGCCGGCGCGACGGACGTGCCGACCGGGCGGTGACGCGACGGACCTTCCGGCCGGGCGCTGACGCGACACACCTGCCGACCGCGCGCTGACGCGACGCACCTGCCGACCGCACGCTGACGCGACGGACGTGCCGTGGGCGCGACCGACCGGTCGGGCGCGGTGCGCGGCGGACCCGCACCGCGCCTCCGCGGACCGCTACGGTTTCGTCGCGCCGTCCTCGGCCGAGTCGATCTGGTCGAAGATCCAGGCGTTGCCGCCGTCGGAGTGGTCGAGCAGTGCGTCGCGCACCTCGGCCTCGTCGGTGGTGAGCCGGATCGCGCTCTTGCTGCCGGACCGTGTCGATTGGGACATCGCGTCTTCTCCTGTGTGTGTGGGCACCGTGGCGGTGCGCTTCCTCACGGGACGTGCTGAGGTCGTGACAGTGTGGCGCGCCCTGTCCGGATCGCGCAAGGGGTTTCCGGCACATGTGGGAAAGTCCCGGTGGGCTCCATGCCTAGGATGGTCCGGCCGCGCGGCTCGCGGCACGCGAGCAGCGGACGTCGGACGGGAGGCACGGCTTGGCCGAGCAGCGCACCGCACCTCCCACGGTCTACGACGTGGCATCCGCGGCGGGCGTCTCCATCGCCACCGTGTCGCGCGTGCTCCGCACGCCCGACGCCGTCCGTGAGGGCACTCGCGACCGCGTCCAGGCGGCCATCCGGACGCTCGGGTACGTCCCTTCCGGCAACGCACGCGCGCTCGCGGGCAAGCGCACCGGCGTGGTCGGTCTGCTGCTGCCGGGGTTCGACGTCGTGCCGGACGAGCGGCCGGACCTGGTGACCGACGGTGGTGTCCGGGTCGTCGACGACCGGCGGCACGTGACGCAGCCGTTCTCCTCCAACCTGTACTTCGACGAGGTCCTGCGCGGTGCCGAGACCGAGGCCTGGCAGCGCGGGCTCGCGCTGATGGTGGCGGCGGGGCGGGGCTCCTCCCGGGACGTCATCGTCAACGACGTCGCCGGCCGGGTCGACGGACTCGCGGTCCTCGCGCAGACGGTCCCGGACGACCTGCTCGAGCACGTCGCCCGCCGGATCCCGGTCGTCGTGCTCGCGGACGACCGGCGCTCGCACGGCTTCGACTCGGTGAGCGTCGACAACGCCGCGGGCATGCGGACGCTCGGCGCGCACGTCATCGGGCGGCTCGGCATCCGGTCGCTCGTGTACCTGGCGGGGCCGATCGACTCACCCGACGACATGGAGCGCTCGGCTGGGTTCCGGCAGGCGCTCGACGACCACGGGGTCCCGGCGTCGTCGGTGCGCGTCGTGCACGGCGACTTCGGGCGTGCGCGGGCCCGGGAGCTCGCGGCGCAGCTGCTCGACGGGGACGCCGTCCCGCGGGCGATCGTCTGCTCGAACGACCAGTCGGCGCTCGGCGTGCTCGACGCCGCGGGGGCGCGGGGCGTCCGGGTGCCGGACGACCTCGTCGTGACCGGCTTCGACGGCATCGACGCGGGGCGGTTCTCGTCGCCCCGGCTGACCACCGTGCACCAGCCGATGGGGGAGCTCGGGCGTGCCGCGGTGCGGGCGATCGTGGACCGGCTGGAGCGGCGCGACGGGCCGCCGCGGGCGGTGCGACTGCCGGTCGAGGTGCTGCTGCGGGAGAGCTGCCCCCCGGCGCTCTAGCCCGCCGGGTCCGCCCGCCCGCCGCTCCTCCCGCGCCTCCTGCCGGCCGGTCCTCCCGCTGGCCGGTCCTCCTGCTGGCCGCTGGGTGCTGCTCGGCCTTTCCTCCTGCGCGCCGCTGGGTGCTGCTCGCCTTTCCTCCCGCGCGCCGCACCGTGCCGCCTTGGTCATCCGGTGCGCAGTTACCCGCTCGGTGCGAACTTGTCGCGCCGCACGCAGCGCGCAACCCCGCACCGGCCGGCGAGTCCCGCACCGTGCGCGGCACCGACCGCCCCCGCAACCCCGCACCGGCCGACGAAGCCCGCACCGGCGCCGCGCCACTCGACCCCGCAACCGCGCACGGTGCGAGTCGGGGCTGCACCGCGCCTCCTGGCCCGAGCTGCCCGTTCGCGTCTCGATCGACCCGTCCACCCATCGCGGCCTCGTGCCTCTCGCGCTCGCCGCACCGTGCCGCCTCGCTCATCCCGTGCGGCGTTGCCCGCTGGGTGAGGCCCTGTCGCGCCGCACACAGCGTGCAACCTCGCACCGGCCGATGGAGCCCGCACGGTGCGCCGCGCCCACCCGGCCTCGCGCTGGACCCGCGCCCGCCACCCGCGCCCGCCCCGCACCCACCCACCCCCGCACCCACCCGGCCCCGCGTCCGCCACCTCCGCCCCGCACCCGTACCGCCCCGGGAAACAACCCGCACGGTTGCGCGCTGCGATGTAAGCGCATACATTGTCTCCGTACCGACTCGACACGGAGGTCGACCGAGCAATGACGCTTCCCCCACAGCGCGTCCCAGCGCGCACCCCGGGCACCCGCCGGGGACGGCGAGGCCGCCTCATCGCGGCCATCGCCGGCATCGCGGTCGTGGCCCTCGCGGCCACCGGCTGCAGCATCCAGGTCCGCTCCCAGCCGGACCCGAGCATCGGCAAGGACACCATGCTCATCAACGCGGACCACGGCAACCCGCTGTTCGACCGCAACTTCAACCCGTACATCGCCAACGCCCGCACGGCGAGCAAGTGGATGTACGAGCCGCTCATCGAGATCAACCCGCTCGACGGCAAGGGCACCCCGTGGCTCGCGAGCAGCTGGAGCCAGCCGGACGCCCGCACGATCGACATGACGATCCGCAAGGGCGTCGAGTGGTCGGATGGCTCGCCGTTCAGCACGAAGGACGTCGTCTTCACGTTCGACCTGCTGAAGAAGTTCCCGGCGATGGACGTCAAGGGCGCCTGGCAGCACATCGACCGCATCGAGAGCAAGGACGGCCACGTCGTCTTCCACCTCAAGAGCGACGACGTGCCGAGCCTCAACATCATCGGCGCGACGTACATCCTGGGTGCGAAGCACTACGGCGGCGTGCAGGACCCGACGACGTGGCGCGACCCGAACCCCGTCGGGACCGGCCCGTTCGTGCTCGGCAACTACACCGACCAGCAGTACTCGATGGACAAGAACCCGCGGTACTGGCAGGCCGACAAGATCGCCATCAAGCACCTCATCCTGCCGGCGACGAACACGCAGCTCGACACGGTCACGCGCGGCTACGACTGGGCGTACTCCTTCATCTCCGACGTGAAGGGCACCTGGGGGGCGGCTTCGAAGACCAACACCTGGTGGTTCCCCGCCGGCGGCGTCATCGGTCTCATCCCGAACCTGACGAAGGCGCCGTACAACGACGTCAACGTCCGGAAGGGCATCTCGCTCGCCCTGGACCGCGACGACATCGCCGAGACCGCGTCCGAGGGCAACCTGGCGGCGGCGGGCCAGACCGGCCTGATCCTGCCGAACCAGGAGAAGTACCTCAACCCGGACATCCCCGACCAGGGCATGATCGCGCAGGACGTCGACGCCGCGAAGCAGGCGTTCGCGAAGTCCGGCTGGACCGAGCAGGACGGCAAGATCATGAAGGACGGCAAGCAGCTGTCCATCACGATCATGACCGCGAACGGCTACTCGGACTGGCTCCGTGCCGCGCAGACCGTGCAGCGCAACCTCACGGCGATCGGCATCAAGGTGTCGATCCAGGCGCCGCAGCCCGCGGGCTACCAGTCGAACCTCAACAACGGTCAGTTCGACATGGCGATGGGCGGCATGGGCAACGGCGACGTCTACCAGGCGTTCAACTCGCTGCTGAGCTCCGACTTCTACCAGCCGGTCGGCAAGTCGACGGTGAACAACTACGAGCGGTACCAGAACGCCGACACCCAGAAGCTCCTCGACGAGTACAAGGCGACGACGGACACCGCGAAGCAGCAGGAGATCCTCGACCAGCTCCAGGAGATCGTGTACGACGACCTGCCCGTGATCGGCATGTACTACGGCGGACTCTGGGGCCTGTTCAACACCGGCAAGTTCGTCGGCTGGCCGAGCGCCGAGGACCCGTACATGGCACCGCAGAACTACGACTCGGCTCCGCTGCTGATCTTCTCGAAGCTGCGGCTCCGTGACAGCGCAGCGGGCAAGCAGATCCTGCAGGAGCAGAAGGCCCAGGAGGACCAGCAGTGAAGTACATCCTCCAGAAACTCGTCCTCTTCGTCCTGACCCTCTGGGCCGCGGTCACGCTGAACTTCGTGCTCCCGCGACTCATGCCGGGCAGCCCGACCGACGCCGCGCTGGCGAAGCTCAGCCAGAACGGGCCCGTCACCTACGCCACCAAGAAGGCCATCGAGGCGCAGCTCGGCGTCCCGAGCGGCAACCTCTGGGACCAGTACGTCAGCTACCTGCACCAGGTCATCACCCTCGACTTCGGCACGAGCTACACGTTCTACCCGCAGCCCGTCGGTGACCTCGTCGCCCAGGCCCTGCCGTACACGCTCATCCTCGTCGGCGTGGTGACGATCCTCGCCTTCGTCCTCGGCACCCTCATCGGCGTCGGCGCAGCGTGGAAGCGCGGCACCTGGCTCGACTCCCTGCCGACGCTGTCCGGATCGTTCATGTCGACGTTCCCCTACTTCTGGACGGCGCTCCTGCTGCTGTTCTTCCTCGGCTACGTCCTGCACTGGTTCCCGACCACGGGTGCCTACTCCGCGACGACGACCCCTGGCCTCAGCGGGGCGTTCCTCGGAGACGCGCTGCAGCACGCGGTCCTGCCGGCGGTCACGATCCTCGTGACGAGCCTCGGCGGCTGGATCATCGGCATGCGCAACGCCATGATCAACACGCTCGGCGACGACTACGTGACCTTCGCCGAGGCGAACGGCCTGCGCGGGCGCACGGTCGCGGTCCGGTACGCGGCGCGCAACGCGATCCTGCCGAACCTGACCGGCTTCGGTCTGGCGCTCGGTGGCGTGGTCGGCGGGTCCGTCCTGGTCGAGCAGGTGTTCGGCTACCCGGGCATCGGCTACCTGCTGTTCAACGCCGTGATCGGGCAGGACTACCCCCTCATGCAGGCCCTCTTCCTGATGATCACCGTGTCGGTGCTCATCGCCAACTTCATCGTGGACGTCCTGTACGGCGTCCTGGACCCGAGGACGCGCCGATGACCACAACGTCGCGATGGGCGGCGTGCTCTGCCCACAACCACCACCCGAGGACGCGCCGATGACCACGATCGCAGTTCGCACGCAAGAAGAAGAACCCACCGCCCCGTCCAAGCTCAAGGCCGCCGCCCGCCAGTTCGGCGTCGTCTGGAGCAACACCAAGGCCCGGATCGGCATCATCATCCTCGGCGTCTTCGTCGTGGTCGCGCTCGCCGCCCCGCTCCTCGCCCCCTACGGCGCGAGCCAGAACGGGTTCGCCCGGAGCGCCGACGCCACCTGGGCGCACTGGATGGGCACGACCGCCGCCGGCGAGGACGTCCTCTCCCAGATCATCTACGGCGCGAGGATCTCGGTCCTCGTCGGCGCCGTCGCGGGCCTGCTGTCCACGCTCGTCGCGGTCGCGATCGGCCTGAGCTGGGGGTACGTCCGGGGCTGGATCGCCGAGGTCATCGGGTTCATCGTGAACCTCTTCCTCGTCATCCCGGGCCTCCCGCTCATGATCGTCATCGCGGCGTACCTGCAGAACGGCGGCATCGCGGTCATCATCGCGGTGATCGTGGTCACCGGCTGGGCATGGGGCGCGCGCGTCCTGCGCAGCCAGACGCAGTCGCTCCGCGGTCGTGACTTCGTGACCGCCGCCCAGTTCTCCGGCGACGGCGCGACGCGCATCGTGTTCCGCGAGATCCTCCCGAACATGACGAGCCTCATCGTCGGCTCGTTCTTCGGTGCGGCGACGAGCGCCATCCTCGCCGAGGCGGGCCTCGAGTTCCTTGGACTCGGCGACTCGTCCATCGTCAGCTGGGGCACGATCCTCTACTGGGCGCAGAACTCGAACGCGCTGCTCACCGGCCAGTGGATCCTGCTGTTCGCCCCGGGTCTCTGCATCGCCCTCCTCGCGATGAGCCTGACCCTGATCAACTTCGGCGTCGACGCCGTGTCCAACCCGCGACTGCGCGACGGCGCGCGTCGCAAGCGCAAGGAGGCCACCGCATGAGCGGCGCACCCACGCACGCATCGGACGGCCTGGAGGCGCGGGACGGCGCCGCCACGCGCCTCCCGTCCGACCCGCACCGCGCCACGAGCGTGACGCAGGACGTCCTGCTGGACGTCCGCGACCTGTCGGTCGTGTACGAATCGGCCGGCCAGGAGGCCGTCCAGGCCGTCGACCACGTGTCCTTCAGCCTGCGGAAGGGCGAGTTCGTCGGCCTGGTCGGCGAGTCCGGCTCGGGCAAGTCGACCCTCGGCTACGCGCTGACCCGACTGCAGAAACCGCCGGCGCGCACGAACGGCGGCAGCATCGTCTTCGGCGGACACGACATCCGCGACCTCGACGAGGAAGCCCTCCGGCAGCAGCGCCAGGGCGGCTTCGCGATGGTGCTGCAGTCCGGCATGAACGCGCTCAACCCGGTGCGGACCATCCGCAACCACTTCATCGACGTGTTCAAGGCGCACGGCCACGTGTCGCGGGACCGCTGGGACGCCCGGATGAAGGAGCTCATCGAGAAGGTGAAGCTGCCGACGTCGATGCTCGCCCGGTTCCCCGGGGAGCTCTCCGGCGGCATGCGGCAGCGCGTCTCGATCGCCCTCGCGCTGTCGCTGGAACCGCAGCTCATGGTGTTCGACGAGCCGACCACCGCGCTCGACGTCCTCGTGCAGCACGCCGTGATGGACACGATCATCGAGCTGCAGCAGTCCGAGGGGTTCACGGCCATCCTGATCAGCCACGATCTCGGCATCGTCCTCGAGGCGACCGAGCGCGTGCTCGTCATGCACGAGGGGCGGATCGTCGAGGACGGCGGCTCGAAGGAGATCCTGCGCGACCCGCAGGACGACTACACGAAGATGCTGCTGTCGCACTACGCCGACCCGCGCGCCGAGGTCGTGAGCCTGCCCGGGTTCCCCGATCGGTCGCAGCGCTCGTCCGACGGGGCGACGCGCCAGGAGACGACGAGCTCGTTCAGCACGGTCGGGTCCCGCGAGCGCAGTGCGGCACGCAACCCGATCGTCGTCGACCACCTCGTGAAGACGTACCCGGCACCCCGCCGCGGCGAGCAGCCGGTGCAGGCGGTGCGCGACGTGTCATTCACCCTCGAGCCCGGGCAGTCGCTCGCCCTCGTCGGGCAGTCCGGCTCGGGCAAGTCCACGATCGCGAAGCTGCTGACCGGCGTCGAGAAGCCGACGTCGGGCACGGTCCGGTTCGGCGACACGGACGTCGCGAAGCTCGGGCGCCGCGGCCTCAAGGACCTCCGCTCCGAGGTCCAGATGGTGTTCCAGGACCCGTACTCGGCGCTCAACCCGCTGCACACGGTCGAGTACACGCTGTCCCGGCCGATCGCGAACTTCACGGACCTCCGTGGACGCGATGCCCGTCGGCGGGTGCTCGAGCTGCTCGAGACCGTCGGCCTGACCCCGGTGGAGCAGTTCGCGCAGAAGCTGCCGCACCAGCTCTCGGGCGGCCAGCGGCAGCGCGTGGTCATCGCCCGGGCGCTGGCGAGCGACCCGCAGGTCATCATCGCCGACGAGCCGGTCTCGATGCTCGACGTGACGCTCCGCGCCGGGGTGCTCGCCCTGCTCGAGGACCTCCGCGAGCAGTGGGGCGTCTCGCTCCTCTACATCACGCACGACCTGCTGAGCGCGCGCCTCATCACCGACGACATCATGGTGCTGCACGACGGCGCCGTGGTCGAGCGGGGGCACACGGCCGAGGTGCTGCAGCACCCGCAGGACGACTACACCGTGGCGTTGCTCGACGCCGTGCCGAACCCGCGGAGGACACTGCTGGCATGAGCACCCTCCACGACTTCCCGACGGTCCCGCCGTTCGGCCACCTGCCCACCCCCGACGGCGTCGACGTCGTCGGCATCGACCTCCCCGTCGGTCGGCTCACCGCCTACCGCGTCGTGCCGTCCGGGCCCAGCAAGGGCGTCGTGCTCGTCGTCCCCGGGTACACCGGGTCGAAGGAGGACTGGCGGACGTTCATGCCGCTCCTCCGGGACGCCGGCTGGACCGCGGTCGCGATCACCCGGCGCGGGCAGGCCGACTCGGCGCGGGCGTCCGGACCCGCGGGCTACACGCTCGACGAGGAAGCCGCCGACGTCGTCCGGGTCGCACGGCTGCTCGACGACGGCGCGCCGGTGCACCTGATCGGCCACTCGCTCGGCGGCGTGATCGTGCGCGAGGCCGCGATCGCCGACCCGAGCGCGTTCCGCGACGTCGTGCAGTTCTGCTCCGGTCCGTACGGCTGGCCCTACCGCAAGGTGACCGAGCTGACGATCCTGCACGACACCGCCGGCAACCTCCGCCAGCTCTTCGACTCGACGAACCCGCTCTGGGCGTACCGGCCCGACGAGGAGCTCCCCGACGACCCCCGCTTCGTCCGCGACCGCTTCGACGCGCACGACCCCGCGAGCGTCGGCGCCGGCGGGCACATCCTCGAGGACCACACCGACTCGTCCGCCGAGCTCCGCGCCACCGGGCTGCCGGTGCTCGTGACGCACGGCGAGTGGGACGGCGCCTGGCCGATCCCGTGGCAGCGGCAGATGGCGCTCGACACGGGCGCCGCCTACGAGGTCATCCCGGAGAGCTACCACGGTCCCCAGGTCGAGAACCCGACGGCGACGCTCGCGGTCTTCGACACCTTCATGAGTCAGCACTGACCTGACCGAGCACGCACCGAAAGGCACCATCATCACCACGCTGCAGTTCCCCGACGGCTTCCTCTGGGGCGCCGCCACCGCCGCCCACCAGATCGAGGGCAACAACGTCAACAGCAACTGGTGGGTGCACGAGCACGAGCCCGACACCACCATCGTCGAACCCTCCGGGGACGCGGCGGACAGCTACCACCGCTACCGCGAGGACATCCGGATCGCCGCCGACCTCGGCCTGAACTCGTACCGGTTCAGCATCGAGTGGGCGCGCATCGAGCCGGAGCGGGGCTTCGTCTCCCGCGCGGAGATCGACCACTACCGCCGCATGGTCGAGGCCTGCCACGAGTTCGGCATCGAGCCGATCGTCACGCTCATGCACTTCACCGTTCCCCGCTGGTTCGAGCGCGACGGCTTCTGGCGCGCCCCCGACGCCGCCGACCTGTTCGCCCGCTACACCGAGGCGGCGCTCCCCGTCGTCCAGGACGGCGTGCGCTACGTCTGCACGATCAACGAGCCGAACATCGCCGCGATGCTCGCCGGGGGAGAGGACGCCCGGAACCTCGTCGCTTACGGCCTGCCGAACCCGGACCTCGGCGTCGCCGACGCCCTGCTCGCCTCGCACAAGCGGTCGCGCGAGGTCCTCTCGCAGGTGCCCGGCCTGCAGTCCGGCTGGACGATCGCGACGCAGGCGTTCCGCTCGAACGGGGAGCCGGGTGCCGACGAGATGCTCCGCGAGTACGGGTACCCGCGCGACGACTGGTACCTCGAGAACGCCGCCGGGGACGACTTCCTCGGCGTCCAGGCGTACACCCGCACCTTCATCGGCCCGTCCGGCCCGTTGCCCGTCGCCGACGACGTCGAGACGACCCTGACCGGCTGGGAGTTCTACCCCGAGGCCTCGGCCGACGGACTCCGCAGCGCGTGGGAGCTCTCCGGCCACGTCCCGCTGATGATCACCGAGAACGGCATCGCCACCGCCGACGACTCCCGCCGGGTGGCCTACACGCAGGGCGCCCTCGAGGGGATCCACCGCTGCATCGAGGACGGCATCGAGGTCCTCGGCTACCAGCACTGGTCGCTCCTCGACAACTACGAGTGGGCGTCGGGCTTCCGCCCGACCTTCGGACTCGTCGCCTGGGACCCGGAGACGTTCGAGCGCGCGCCGAAGGACTCGGCGCACTGGTACGGGCGGGTCGCCGCCGCCAACGCGCTCACCGTCTGAGCAGCGACCGGACAGCGGACGGGAGGCGCGGTGCCAGCTGGCACCGCGCCTCCCGTCTCGTCCTAGTCGCCCTGGTCCGTGTCGTGCGCCGGCCGGTCGAACCAGGCCAGGAGGACCTCCTCCGCCTTCCGCGCACCTCGTTCGTGGGCGATGTCCATCGCGGTCCGCCCCTCGGCATCCTCGACCCGGACGTCCGCCCCGCGTTCCAGCAGCGCCTCGGTCGTGCCGCGGTTGTCGAACCACACCGCGGCGTGCAACGGCGCGAAGCCCCACCGCGGGTCGACCTCGTCGATCCCGGCCGGGTCCTGACCGATGCCGTCCAGCGCCAGGGAGAGCCCGCCGACGTCGCCGTGCGCTGCCGCACGCACCGCGGGGGTCGCCCACTCGACCCAGCCGTCCGGCACCGGGCCGCGCCAGCCGTGCACGGGGCGGCGCTCGAGGTCGGACCAGACCGCCTCGTCCACCGGCCGGACCTCGATCACGACGTCGCGGAAGTGGACGGCGAGCTCGCCGGTCGGGGACACGAGCAGCCGGAGCTCCCAGACGTCCGCGTCGACGTGCGCGATCTCGCCGCGTGAGACGTGGACGTCACCGGCCAGCAGGTCGAGTGCGTCCGTGTCGCCGGGGTCGAGCACGGCCCGGTCGAACCGGAGCGAGACCCGCGCGTGGTTCCAGCGCCGCCAGAGGCCGTCCGGGGTGTCCAGGACCTCGTCGTTGCGCACGACGAAGACCGCGTGCACGGTGTGGGTCGGTGTCGCGTCGACGCCGGCGTCCCCGTGTCGACCGGCCTCCTCGATCCGCCAGCTCTGCACGCGCGACTCGCTCCACGTCACCGAGGCGAGCGCGGCGATCGAGGGCGGTGCGTCGATGACCAGGCGCGCGAGGTGCTCGGGGTAGCCGTCGACGTCCTCGAGGGAGACGTACCCGACGGCGGGCCAGCCAACTCGACTCCATCGCACACGTCGACCTTAGGGGCATCACACGTGCTTTGGAATCGCACGTGATATTTCTCATACCGATATGTAATCTTGGAGGGCAGTCACGAAAGACAGGAACAGCAGATGCCCTCGAACCCGAACGCCTCCGCAGCACCGACCGCGACCATCGCGCCGACCGCCTCGCTCGGCGACGGCGTCCGCGTCTGGGACGGCTCGCACGTCGAGGCCGGTGCCGTCATCGGCGCCGAGACCCTCGTCGGTCGCGGGGTGACGATCGGCGCCGGCGTCGTCGTCGGCGCCCGCTGCAAGATCCAGAACGCCGCCCTCGTCTACGGCCCGGCCGTCCTCGGCGCCGGCGTCTTCGTCGGCCCCGGTGCCGTGCTCACGAACGACAACGTGCCCCGCGCCGTCAACCCCGACGGCACCAAGCAGGACGCGTCCGACTGGCAGCCCACCGCCGTCGTCGTCGAGGACGGCGCGTCGATCGGCGCCGGCGCGATCTGCGTCGCCCCGGTCCACGTCGGCCGCTGGGCGATGGTCGCCGCGGGTGCCGTCGTGACCCACGACGTCCCGGACCACGCACTCGTCGCCGGTGTCCCGGCCCGCCGCATCGGCTGGGTCGGACGCACCGGTGCCCGACTCGTCGCCGCCGCAGGCGACGCACTGACCTGCCCCGCAACGGGCGACCGCTTCCGGCTCTCCGCAGCCGGCGACCAGATCGAGGTGTCCCGATGACCCCCGTGCAGACCACCGCACCGCTCCGCACCACCCCCGACCTCATCCCCGCGGCCAAGCCGCTCATCGGCCAGGACGAACGTCGCGCCGTCGATGCCGTCCTTGCCTCGGGCGGGCTCGCCCAGGGTCCCGAGGTCGCCGCGTTCGAGCGCGAGTTCGGCCAGGTGCTCGTCGAAGGACGCTCCGTCGTCGCCGTCAACAGCGGCACCGCGGCGCTGCACCTCGCGCTCGTCGCCCTCGGCATCGGTCCCGGCGACGAGGTGATCGTCCCCTCGTTCACCTTCGCGGCCACCGCCAACGCGGTCCGGCTCGTCGGTGCCACCCCGGTCTTCGTCGACATCGACCCGGTCTCCTACTGCGTCGATCCCGCCGCCGTCCGCCGCGCGGTCACGCCCGCCACCCGTGCCCTCATGCCGGTGCACCTCTACGGACACCCGGCCGACATGACGGCCCTGGCCGCGATCGCCGCCGAGCACGACCTGCTCGTGGTCGAGGACGCGGCCCAGGCCCACGGCGCCCGCTGGGCCGGCCGGCGGGTCGGCAGCACGTCCGACGCCAGCGCCTTCAGCCTCTACCC
Source organism: Curtobacterium sp. AB451 (assembly GCF_050585845.1). Lineage (NCBI taxonomy): Bacteria > Bacillati > Actinomycetota > Actinomycetes > Micrococcales > Microbacteriaceae > Curtobacterium > Curtobacterium sp. AB451. The sequence continues at coordinate 726,721 of NZ_JBOBQG010000001.1, read as the reverse complement.
GACGAAGAACATGACGGCGGGCGAGGGCGGCATGGTGTCCACGACCTCGCCCGAGGTCGACCGCACGCTGCGACTCCTCCGCAACCAGGGCATGGAGCAGCGCTACGCGAACGAGGTCATCGGCTTCAACGCCCGGATGTCCGACATCCACGCCGCCATCGGCCGCGTCCAGCTCGGCAAGGTGCTCAGCTGGACGGCGCAGCGCCAGGCCAACGCGGCCTACCTCGCCCGTGAACTCCGCGGCGTGGTCGTGCCGACGGTGCACCCCGACGCCGAGCACGTCTTCCACCAGTTCATCGTCCGTGTCCCCGAGGACCGCGACGGCCTGGCCGAGGCGCTCCGCTCGGAGTTCGGCGTCGGCACCGGCGTGTACTACCCGACCCCGGTCCACCGCCTGCCCTCGTTCGGCCTCGAGCTCGACCTGCCCGAGACCGAGCGCGCTGCCGGCGAGGTCCTGGCGCTGCCGGTCTACCCGACGCTCACGCTCGCCCAGCTCGACCGCATCGTCGACGGCGTCAACACCCTCGTGGGAGCCGGCCGATGACCGCCCGCGTCCTCCGGGCCGGCGTGATCGGTCTCGGCATGATGGGCCGCCACCACGCCCGCGTGCTCCAGTCGGTCGAAGGTGTCGAGTTCGTCGGCGCCGCCGATGCCCTCGGCGACCGCCACGGCGCAGCAGGGAGCGCGCCCGTCGTCGCGACCGTGCAGGAGCTCGTCGCGCTCGGGATCGACACGGCCGTCGTGGCCGTCCCCACCGCCTTCCACGAAGCGGTCGGGCTCGAACTCGCCGCCGCCGGGGTCCACGCCCTCATCGAGAAGCCGGTCGCGGTCGACGAACAGGCCGCCGCGCGACTCGTCAGCGCGTTCGACGCCGCCGGACTCGTCGGCGCCGTCGGACACATCGAGCGCTACAACCCGGCGCTCCGCGCACTCCGCACCCGGCTCGACGCCGGCGAGCTCGGCGAGGTCTACCAGATCGCGACCCGTCGGCAGGGGCCGTTCCCGGCACGCATCGCCGACGTCGGCGTGGTGAAGGACCTCGCGACCCACGACATCGACGCGACCGCGTGGATCGCCCGGTCGCCGTTCGTCCACGTCGGCGCGCTCGCCTGCACCAAGAGCGGTCGCCCGCACGAGGACCTCGTGACCGTCACCGGACAGCTCGCGGACGGCACCGTCACCTCGCACCTGGTCAACTGGCTGACGCCGTTCAAGGAGCGGCTCATCGTCGTGACCGGCGAGCGCGGGGCCTTCGTCGCCGACACGCTGCACGCCGACCTCACGTTCCACGAGAACGGGACCACCGCCACCGCCTGGGACCAGGTCGCGGCCTTCCGCGGGGTCGCCGAGGGGGCGAGCACCCGCTTCGCGATCGAGAAGCGCGAGCCGCTGCTCGTCGAGCACGAGGCGTTCCGCGACGCCGTCCTCGGACGCGGAGACGACATCGTGACGCTCGCCGAGGGTGCCCGCACGGTCGCCGTCGCCGAGGCCGTGCTCCGTTCCGCGCAGACCCGCACCGCACTCCACCTCGCGGCCTGACCGCACCCGCCCGCACCCGTCCGCACCCGTCCGCACCCGTCCGCACCCGTCCGCACCGGACCACCAGAACCCGTCCCGGCCCCGCCGGAGAGAGCAGCACACCATGAACGTCGTCGTCGTCGGCCTCGGCAAGATCGGCCTCCCGCTGGCCGTCCAGTACGCCCGATCGGGCGCGACCGTCACCGGACTCGACGTGGCACCCGCCGTCGTCGAGTCGGTGAACGCCGCGGTCGAACCCTTCCCCGGTGAGCACGGGCTCGCCGCCGGCCTCGCCGAGGTCGTCCCCGCCGGGATGCTCCGCGCCACCACCGACCCCGCCGACGCGATCCCGACGGCCGACGTCGTCGTGGTCGTCGTGCCGCTCTTCGTCGGCGGTGACGGCACCCCCGACTTCGGCTGGATGGACGCTGCGACGGAGTCGATCGGCGCGCACCTCCGCCCCGGCACGCTCGTCGCCTACGAGACCACGCTGCCGGTCGGCACCACCCGCACGCGGTGGGCGCCGATGCTCGAGCGCGCCTCCGGGCTCACCGAGGGCCGCGACTTCCACGTCGTGTTCTCGCCGGAGCGGGTGCTCACCGGGCGGGTCTTCGCGGACCTCCGGCGCTACCCGAAGCTCATCGGTGCGCTCTCCAGAGCCGGAGCCGACCTCGCCGACGACTTCTACCGGGCGGTCCTGCAGTTCGACGACCGGTCCGACCTGCCGCGCCGGAACGGCGTGTGGGACCTCGGGTCCGCCGAGGCCGCCGAGATGGCGAAGCTCGCCGAGACGACCTACCGCGACGTCAACATCGCGCTCGCCAACGAGTTCGCGGTGTTCGCCGGGCGGAACGACATCGACGTCGCCAAGGTGATCGAGGCCTGCAACTCGCAGCCCTACAGCCACATCCACCAGCCGGGCATCGCCGTCGGCGGCCACTGCATCCCGGTCTACCCGCAGCTGTACCTCTGTAACGACCCGGACGCCACCGTGGTGCGCGCCGCCCGTGCGCGGAACCAGGTGATGCCCGACCACGCGGTCGACCTCCTCGCGCGCCTCCACGGCGACCTCGCGGGCCAGCGTGTCGTCGTGCTCGGTGCCGCCTACCGCGGGGGCGTCAAGGAGACCGCGTTCTCCGGGGTCTACGGCACGGTCACCGCGCTCGAGCAGCGCGGGGCGACGGTCACGGTCTCCGACCCGCTGTACTCCTCGTCGGAGCTCGAGCGGCTCGGCTTCACGGCGCACGTGCCGGGGGAACCGGTCGACGCAGCGGTGGTCCAGGCCGACCACGCCGAGTACCGGACGATGGACCACGGCTCCCTGCCGGGCGTCCGCACCGTCGTCGACGGTCGACGTGTCCTCGACACCGCCAAGTGGGACTGCGTCGTCGTCGCCATCGGGGCACCTGCCGCGAACTGACATGCAACATGTGCAGAACTGCCGTCCAGGAGTCCTGCGCACCTAGCCTGCGGTCATGGACTCCAGGCCCCGTCCGTTCGACATCGTGCACGTGTCGAGCGCCCATCCGTGGACGGACAACCGTGTGCACCTCCGATCCGCAGCCACCGCGGCCGCGACCGGGTACCGGACCGCTCTGGTCGCCGTCTCGACCGACGGCCGCGCCGATCGTGACTGGGACGACCCCGATCCGACGACGGGCGTCTACGTCCGACGGCTCCGACGGCGACGACGCGCTGCCCGGGTGACGCTCTCGACCGCCCAGGCCGTCCGAGCGGCGTGGTCGTCCCGTGCCCGGGTCGTGCACCTGCACGACCCGGAACTCCTCTGGTCGGTACCGCTCCTGCGTGCGGCCGGTCGCGCGGTCGTCTACGACGCGCACGAAGACCTCCCCGCCCAGGTCGCCGGCAAGGAGTACCTCGGCCGGGCTGGTCGACGGCTCGCCGTGCCGATCGCGCACGCTGCGATCGCCGTGGCACGCCGAGCCTCGTTCGTGGTCGCGGCGACCCCGACGATCGCGGAACGGTTCGATCCGAGGTCGACCGAGGTGGTCCGGAACTTCCCCCGGCTCCGAGCGGTCGACCACGGGCTCCCGCCGTCCCAGCGCCGACGACGCATCGCCTACCTCGGTGCGTTGAACCGTGACCGCGGGCTGTCGGTCGTGACGGCGCTCGCCGGCTCCCTGCACCGGGCGCCCGGGTGGTCGCTCGTCGTCGCCGGGCAGATCGATGCGGCCGTCGATCGCCGCGCCTTCGACGCACAGATCGCGACCGGGCGGATCGCCTACGCCGGCGTCCTCGCTCCTGACGCGGCACGCGACGTGTTGCTCGATGCGCGCATCGGGATCGTCCCCCTCCTGCCGACGCCGGCGTTCCGGACCTCGATCCCGACGAAGCTCCTCGAGTACCTCGCGGCCGGTCTGGCCGTGATCGCGACCGACGTCCCCGCCTGGCGTGCGCTCGTCGACGGCTTCGACTGTGTGACGTGGGTCCCAGCGGACGACCCGGAGGCGATCCTCCGTGCCGTCCAGGCGTACGACGACGATCCGGCGCTGCTCGACCGACACGGTCGTGCGGCGGCCGAGGCCGCTCGCACCCGGCTGCACTGGGGACGCGAGTCGGGGCGGCTCACAGGGGTCTACCGCCGCCTGGGCCTCCCGGACCCGATCGGAGGTCTTTCGCATGGCATGTGATATTCTGTATCTCGACGGCCACGCAACGATGGTCGAGGACGGAAGGTCGACCCATGCGCCGGATCAGGACGCACCGAGTCACGGCACGGAGACTGCCCGCCGTCGCGGTGATCCTGTCGGGCACGCTGATCGGGCAGGGGACCGTCATCGCCGTGTCGCCACTGCTGACGCGCGCGTACGGGCCGTCGGACTTCGGCGCGCTCGCGGTGATCACGGCCCTGTGCTCGATCCTCGGCGCGTTCGCCACCACGGGGACGGACCGCGCGCTGATGGTCGCCCCGACGGATCGCGCGGTGCGGCACCTCGTGCTCTTCGGACTGATGACCTCAGCCGTCGTCGCGGGAGCCGTCGGGGCGGCGGCCTGGTCCTTCCGGAACGCCCTCGCCGCGGGCTTCGACGCCCCGTCGCTCGCGGAGCTCTGGTGGCTCTTCCCCCTGACGACCGTCGCGATCAGTGCCTTCCGGATCGTGAGCGCGACCGTCGCGCGACGGCAGCGCTACACCGACCTGGCCACCCGGAACGCGGTGCAAGGGCTGGCACAGACCGCGTGGAACCTGCTCGCCGCACCGCTCGGACCCGTCGGCCTGCTCGCTGGCCTGTCGGTGGGCCGACTGGCGGGGGTGCTCGGCTCCCTGCCAGGATCCCGTCGCCGCATGCTCGAGGCGTCGGCGTCGGCGTCGGCGTCGGCACCCGCTTCGGTGTCCGTGTCGCGGTCGGACCGCATGGCGGCGACGCTCGGCGCACACCGGCGGTTCCTGCTCGTGACGCCCTGGTCTGCGCTCCTCAACGTCCTCGGGCAGCAGGGACCCAGTGTCCTCATCGCCCTCGCCCTGGGCAGCACGTCGGCCGGGTACGTCGCCCTCACGATGCGTGTGCTTGGTACACCCGTCGGCATGCTGGCGGACGCGGTCGCGCAGTGGTCCGGCGGCGTGTTCGGGCGCTCGGTCCGCTCCGGCACACCGGTGGACCGGCTGCTCAGACGGATCGTGCTGCGGCTGGCGGTCGCGGGTGCCGCCGGGACACTCCTCGTCCTCGTCTTCGCACCGACGGCGTTCTCGGTCGTCTTCGGCTCGCAGTGGACGCTGTCGGGCACCTACGCCCAGGTCCTCGTGCCGGCGTTCGCCGTGCAGGTCGTCGCGTCGCCGGTGACCCAGCTGCTCTCCCTGCTCGGCCGACAGCTGACGCAACTGTGGTGGGACGGCGGTCGACTGGTCCTGACGTCCGGCTCAGTCCTCGTGACGACCGCTGCAGGCGCGAGCCCCGGGGTGACGGTCGCCGCGCTGTCGGCATCGATGGTCGTCGCCTACGCCGTCGTCCTCGTCCTGGTGCGGCGAGCAGTCCGGGCGCACCGGATCGTCGCGACTTCGACTGTCCTGGCTCCTCCGGGGACCGCACTCCCCGTTCGCTGACCCGGGTCGGCCGGACGCACCTCGGGAGCCTCCCGTGGTGACGCGGCGGCAGACCCTGCGAGCGATCGCGGTCAGCGCGACGGCGTCGGCGCTCGGCGCGGCTCCGACGCTCGCGCGGGTGGCGACGACTCCTGCGCCCGCTCCGGCGGCAGCGGTCCCCGTGGACGACGTCGACGCGGCGTCGCTGCACGAACTCGTCGAAGCGGCGGCCCCGTGGTCCACGGTCACCATCACCCGGGACTGGGTCGTCACCGAGTCGCTGGTCCTCACGTCGCCGATCACCCTGCGGTTCGCGGGCGGGTCGATCTCGACCGACGCGCACATCGCGGTCATCACGGTGCGCTCCTCCGACGTGCGCATCGAGGAGCCCGTCCTCCGCGGTCGCGACGGGACGGTCTCCGGGCTCGGTCGCGGTGTGCACGCAGCCGGCACACCGGACGCTCCGCTGCGGAACATCGAGATCCGAGGCGGCTCGATCAGCGGCCAGTCGCACGACGGCGTGCTGCTCGAGCACGTCGGATGGTTCACCGTGAGCGGCGTCACGATCAGCGGCGTCGGGTACGCGGGGATCCTCATGTTCTCGTGCACGGACGGCGCCGTCAGCGGCAACCGGATCGACGAGGTGCACCAGCCGAGCCCGTACGTGAACTCGTACGGCATCGAGGCGGTCCGCGCGACGACCGCGGGGACCGATCGGTTCCCGCGCAGCGCGCGCATCACCATCAGCGACAACCTGGTGCGGGGCGTGCGGTCCTGGGAAGGGATCGACACGCACGGCGGTGAGGAGATCGTCATCCTCCGCAACCGGGTCGAGGACTGCCGTGTCGGCATCGCCCTCGTCCCGTCGAAGGACGAAGCGGATGCGTCGAAGACCAAGTACGCGCCGCTCTCGTGCGCGGTCATCGGCAACAGCGTCACCCGGTCCACGCGGGGAGCGGGGTCCGGGATCGTGGTGCGTGGAGCGGGGGAGACCGTCGACTCGCCGGCCGAGCGTGCCACCGGCGTCCTGCTGCGGAACGCGGTGTCCGGGTACGGCGACGCCGATCGGGACGCGCCGATCCTCGTGTACCTGACGAGGGACCTCATCGTGGCCGACAACGAACTGCAGGGGTTCGGTCGGGCCATCTCGCTCTACCACTCCAACGCGGACGTGGCGGTCCAACGCAACTCCGTGCTCGGGCTGGAACGGCTCGGGGCGGCGCGGAGCGTCGGGATCGCGGTCGTCGCCACCGCCAACTCCGGGATCGTGGCGGCCAACCGGGTGTCGGTGGGTGACGTGGGGCTGCAGTGCCGACTGGCGCCGAACGCGCTCCTCAGCGTCGCCAACACCTGGGGCGGAGCGGGCATGGATCCCGTGGTGGCCGCCGGCGACTCGGTGTTGCGGTTCCTCGACGGGTGATGCGGTGTTCTGCCGACGGAGCTGACGGGCCGACGGGCCGAGCCCCAACCAGGCCCAGCCCGGCTCATCGGGCCGAACCGCGACCAGGCCCGACCCGGCCGACCGGGCCGAACCCGACCAGCCCCGACCAGCCCCGACCACGCCGACCGGGCCGACCAGGCCGACCAGGCCGACCCGGCCTGGTCGGCTGGGTCCGGGCTCGGCCGGTTCGCGTCCATCGTTCTCCCGGCCCTCTGGCCGACCAGGGATGCGACACCCGACGGAAGGCCCGGAGCGTCCGACGGGTGGCCGGGCAGAGCGCGCGGCGAGTTCGTGATCGACCCTGACCCGGCCGACCTACCTGGCGACGCGGAGGCCGCTGCCGACCGGATGCGCACTGTGGCGACCAGTGGACCGTGCGCGGGAGTGTCGCGCGGTCCGCCCCGCGAGACGGTACGCCGCTCGAACCGAGCCGGCACCGGCCCGGGCGGCGTCGAACCGGTGGGCGGCGCGCAGGACCCGGTCCGCCCCGACGGCGACACGTCGCGCCCGCGAGGCCGCGGAGGCCGGCGCTCCGGACCGCTCCGTTCGCGTCGTGCTCCCCGGGGCTTCGGGCTCCCATCCCGTCCGCGGGCAGATCGCGAGGATGATCGTGCCGAACAGCAACCCGTGTGACAACATCGCGGTGAAGACGGACGTGTTGGAGAGCATGATGCTCGGCATCACGAGCGCCATGGCAGCCACGCGCATGGGAAGCCCGTGGGCGGCCCGGTCGACGACGCGCAGCCACACCCAGAGGGCGAACGCCGCGATCCCGATGCCGAGCCAGCCGAAGTTCGCGAAGCCGTCGGCGAAGAGGTTCGCGTTCGCGTACCCGGTCGATCCGGGGACGAGGTAGTCGGCGATGCGCTTCGGCGGCGCGAGGTCGTACGGGTAGTCGAACCAGGTGTCGAGGAACGAGTAGGCGTACATCGCCACCGGGTTCTGACTGAAGTAGTCGACGTACACCGACGAGAGCAGTCCCGGGGCGAGCATGAACCGCCGGGTGAAGACCGACGTCCAGGTGATGCCACCCTGTGCCTCGTCGGCCAGGGCCGAGACGACCATGATCGCGAGCGGGGCGACGAGGAACGGTGCGGACCCCTTGGTCGACCGTCCGCGGAACAGCAGGGCCATGCCGAGCACCGCGACGAAGGAGAACAGCACGGCCTTGAAGCCCGTGCTCGAGTACAGCAGGAACTGTCCGACCAGCGCCAGGACGATCAGGGACGGACGTCGACGGAAGATGCCACGGGCGAGCAGCAGCGGGTTCACCACGTAGGCCTGACCGGTCAGCAGGTACCCGAGCGTGCCGCCGGAGCCGACGTCGGCCGTGTAGTCGGCGCGGACGTCGTAGATGTCGTCGAGGGCGAGGAACCGGACGTGGATCCCGACGGTCGCCGCCATGATCCCGTAGGTCAACAGCGAGTAGACGGCGCACACCGTCCAGGTCAGCGTGCTGCGCCGGATCGCGAGCGAACCGAGCCGGAGGACGTCCGACGGTGTCGACCGCCCGACGGTGGCGGACCGCGGGATGCCCGCCGCGACGAGGACGAACGCGGTGCCCACGGCGGCTGAGAGCAGGAGTGCCGTCCCTGCGGAGAGGTAGCCGGCGGAGACGCCCATGAGCATCGTCGGGGCGACGCACACGACGAAGAGGGCCCACAGCACGACGTGTGAGGGACGGGTGATCCGCACCGGCAGCGCCAGCGCGACCGCGCTCGTCAGCAGGACCGCCGCCAGCATGACCATCGGCGACGCCCCGACGTAGGTGTAGCCGAGGTAGCTGAACAACGGCGCCACCAGGACCGCGGAGATCCAGTTCATGGTCGCTGCGAGCGCGGCGACCGCACCCACGACGAAGACCACGCGTCGGAGCACCACGATCGTCCCGGGGGCGGTGCGACGGGACCGCTTCGATGCCTGCACGGGGTCCACGGGTCAGGCCTTGCCGGTCGTCGCGAGCAGCTCGTCGTACACCGCGGTCAGCCGGTCGGCTTCCCGTGCCCACGAGAACCGCGCCGCCGCGGCCTTGGCCTCGGCGCCGTGCGCGGCGAGGAGCTCCGGGTCCTCGGCGTACCGACGGACGGCGGCGGCGATCGCGCCGGGGTCGTCGGCCGGCACGAACGTCACGCACCCGACGCCGTCGAGCAGCCGGCGCCAGAGCGGCACGTCGGTGGCGATGACGGCGAGGCCGGCGGCGAGGTACTCGAAGAGCTTGGTGGGGAAGATCTGGTCGGTCACGGGGGTCCGTCGGAACGGCACGACCCCGATCCGCGCGTCGAGGAGCAGGTCCCGCGCCTCCATCGGCCCGACCATGCCGAGGTGTCGCACGCGGCCGGTCGCCTCGGCGCCGCGGAGCACGGAGGTGTCGGTCGCGGCGTCGATCAAACCGACCATCTCGACGCGCCAGTCCGCGGGGAACGCATCGTGCACCGCGGCCGCGCTGATCACGTCGATGCCCCGGTCACGGCTCAGCACGCCGACGTGCGCAACGATCGGTGCGCGGTCGGCGAGGGGGCGCTGCGCCGAGTCCTCGGCGCGCTCGAGCGGGAAGTTGTGGATCGCGACGGTGCGGTCCGCCGGGAACCGACGTCCGGTCCACTCGGTCGCGGCAACGACGCGGTTCGCGGTCCCGGCGACCCGGAGGAGCACGTGCGAGAGCGCCGCGAACACGGCACGCTGTCGGTGCGACAGGTAGTCCTTGCCCCAGACCTGGTCGGGGAGGTCCTCGTGCGCGTCGTAGACGACGGTACGGCCGGCGAGGCGGAGCACCGGGATCGTCCAGATGAGCTCGGGGTCGTGCAGGTGCACCACTCGCGCTCCGGAGCGCAGCGCGAGTCGCAGCGCCTGCACGGTCGACAGGACCATGCGTCGGACCCGACGTCGGCGGGGGATGCACACGACGTCGACCCCGGTCCGCGGCGCACGCAGGTCGCTCTCGACGGCGATCAGTTGCACGCGTCGTCCGGCGGCGACACCCGCGGCGGCCTCGCGCAGGTGGACGCGGTTGTCGACCCACGGGTGGGCGGAGGAGACGTGGACGATGTCGTAGCGCATGGGCGGATCCGTTCGGGTCTGCGGCGAGGAGATGCTGGGTCAGGGGCGGTCGGTGACGGAGTCGAGGGCTCCGGCGTAGGTGCGGGCGAGGCGTGCGTAGTCGTGCTCGCGGAGCACGTGGTCGCGGCCCCGAGCGCCCATCGCGTCACGTTCCGCGGCGGGCATGGCGGCGAGCGCGAGCATGCCGTCGGCCATCGCGTCGACGTCGTCGGCGGCGACGTGCACGCCGCACCCGGACGCCTCGACCGACTCGAGCGGGACCGGGGCACCGACCAGCAGCGGCCGGCCGAGCAGCATGTACTCGTACTGCTTGTTCATCGAGACGCCGTGGCGGTAGAGCGGCAGGTCGTGCATGTTGACGACGAGGCAGTCGGCCTGCCGGCCGATCCGGCGGGCGTCCCCCTGGGAGACGCGGCCGTCCCACGAGATCGAGGCGGCGGACGGGAGGCGCGACGCGCGTTCCCGAAGCGCCGTCACGTCGGCGCCGTCCCCGACCAGGCGGAGGGCGAGCGGCCCGGTCCCGCGTGCCGCGGCGGTCGTCGCGGCACGGTCGAATGCGTCGATGACGGTCTCGAGCGCGTTCGCCGGACCCATCGAGCCGATGTACGTGACCGTGAACGGGCCGCCGGTGCCGCGCGGTGCCACCGCATCGGACTGCTCGCCCGGGAGCTCCTCGACCGCGACGCCGTTCGGCACCCAGGTGAAGTCACCGGTGTACCCGCGGTCGGCGTAGTAGCGCCCGACCCCGCCGAGCGGCGAGACGATGTGGTCGCTCCGTCGGACGATGCTCCGCTCGAGCAGGCGGAGCGCACGGATCACCGGGTGCCGCTCGGTCATGCCGGCGAGGCCCAGCGCGGACTCGGGCCACAGGTCGCGGGGCTCGAAGACGAACGGGACCCCGTGCCGCTTCGCCAGGCGGGCGGCCGCCCAGGCGGCGAGCGGGTGGAACGACCCGCCGACGATCACGTCCGGCCGGGGGAGTCCGGAGAGCGTCCCGGGGGCGAGCAGCAGGAGCGTGAACAGGAGGATGTCCGCGGCGCGACGGATCGTCCGCCGGATGCCCGCGCCGCGGTAGTCGACGCCGCGGAGCCAGAGGAACTCGTGTCCGGCGCCGGACCAGCGCTGCCGGAGACGGGAGCCGCGGAGGTGCGAGCGGCCGGTGGGGTGGTCGGTCCCGGCGGCGATGACGACGCTGTGCCAGCCCAGCCCGGCGAGGTGCTCGGCGAGGGACTGGTGCCGGGTCGCACGGCCGTCCCGCAGGTGGTGGTGGGCGTAGTGGTTGACGACCCAGACCGTCCTCATGCCGTCGACCCCGTCATCCGGTCCGTGCCGGTGAAGACGTCGGAGCTGGCGTGGCCGGGGGCGGTGATGCCCTCGCGGCGCAGGACGACGACCACGGTGCGCAGGAGGATCCGGAGGTCCAGGCCGAGGCTGATCGAGTCGACGTACTCGACGTCCGACCGGAGCCGCTCGGGCCACGGCAGCTCGTTCCGTCCGCGGACCTGCGCCAGCCCGGTGAGGCCGGGGAGGACGTCGTGCCGACGCGCTTCCTCGGCGGTGTAGAGGTCGAGGTAGCGGCAGAGGCTCGGCCGGGGGCCGACGAACGACATGTCGCCGCGCAGGATGTTCCAGAGGCTCGGCAGCTCGTCGAGGCTCGTCGAACGGAGGAGCCGGCCGAACCGGGTGAGCCGCTGTTCGTCGGTCGTGATGCCCTTGGCCTCGTCGACCTCGAGCATGCTCCGGAACTTCAGGATCGTGAAGGTGTAGCCGTGCAGGCCCGGTCGCTCCTGCCGGAAGATCACGGGGCGGCCGAGCCGGATCGCGACGAGTGCCGCGACGACCAGCATGACCGGTCCGGCGATGACGAGTCCGAGGACGGCGCCGCAGACGTCGAGGATCCGCTTCGTGCGCATCAAGCGCGTACGACGGTCGTGGTTCATGGTCGTGGCTCCTGTCGGGTTGTCGGGTTGTCGGGTGGCGTGTCAGGCGGACGGGGTGGTGACGGTTGCGTACTCCGAGCGGTAGTAGCCGCCCTGACGTCGCGCGTGCTTGGTCTTGGTGAGGACGACGCCGCTGGCCTGTCGTCCGACTCGTTCGAGCGCCTCGGTCGCGAGTCGCACCTCGGTGCGCTTCGTCTGACCGGCTGCGCTGACGAGGAGGGTCGTCGACACGAGCGCGCTGAGGATCGAGGCGTCCGTGACGGCGAGGACCGGCGGGGTGTCCAGGAGAACCACGTCGAACCGGTCGGTGAGGACGTCGAGGACGCGTTCCATCGCCTCGGACCCGAGGAGCTCGCTGGGGTTCGGCGGGATGGTGCCGGCCGGCAGCACGTGCAGTCCGTCCTCGCCCCACTCCTGCAGGACGTCCTCGAGCTCGGCGCGACCGACGAGCAGGTCGGAGAGGCCGGCAGCACCCTCGACGCCCATGACGTTGGCGAGGTTCGGACGCCGCAGGTCCGCGTCGACGACGGCCACGCGGAGGCCGCCCTGGCTCATCGCGACCGCGAGGTTCGCCGTGGTCGTGGTCTTGCCCTCGGAGGGGCGGGCGCTCGTGACGACGAGTGTCCGAGGTCCGTCGGACCGCAGGAACTGGACGTTCGTGCGGAGTGCCCGGAAGGCCTCGCTGCGAGCGCTCCCGGCGTTGTCGCGGACGATGAGTGGATGCGCGGCGGCGTCGCTGTCGAAGGCGATGTCTCCGAGGAGCGGCAGGCCGACCTCCTCGAGGTCGTCGGCGGTCCGGACCCGGGTGTCGAGCCCGCTCCGCAGGAGGGCGAGCGCTGCACCGACGGCGAGGCCGGCGGCGAAGCCGAGCACGATGTTCGCCGCGGTCTTCGGCCCCACCGGGGAGCTCGGCGTGGTCGCCGGCGTGATCTCCTCGAGTCGCACCGACGGGGTCTTCGCGGAGATCTCGGGTTCGATCTGGCTGACGACCGACGCGAGGGTCGAGCCGATCGCCTCGGTGGTGCGGGCGGCGTCTTCGGCGTCCGTGTCCGTGACGGCGATCGAGATGATCACCGTGCCGGTCCCGACGCTCGCCGTGACCCGCTGCCCGAGTTCGGCAGGGGTGGTCTTCAGGTGGAGCTCGTCGATGACCTGCGTGAGCACCCGCGGGGACGAGGCGAGCTGCACGTACGACTTGATCTTCTGCTGGGCTGCCGTCGAACCCTGAGCGATCTCGCCGGCGGTCGACGCGTCCTGGCCGGCGACCGACACGTAGTACGAGGTCGACGCGCGGTAGGTCGGAGTCGTGGTGGCGCTGCTCAGGGCCGCGACTGCGACGCCGAGGACGGCGCACGTGGCGAGGATCCACCAGCTGCGGAGCAGGGCTCGGGCGATCATCAAGGCGTTCATGGCGGTCCTTCGTTCGGGCTGACGTACTCAGTGTAATACATCACATGAGCAATGACAATGACGAAGGGCCCCGCACGTGCGAGGCCCTTCGATGCCGGTGATCGGTGGATCAGCCGGCCGGCTTGATGGCGTTCCCCTTGCCCTGGTCATCGACCTTCGGCGCGGTGCCGTGGTACGTGATGGTGTTCTCGTTGCCGAGGACGGTCAGGGACTTGACGCCGGTCACGTCGACCGTGTTCTTCTGCCCCTCGACGGTCAGGGTCGGCACCGTCCCGAGCGTGATGGTGCGCCCCGACGAGATGATGCTGGCGCCGGCGCAGTCGCCGAACGTGGCGGGCTTGGCGTCCTTGCTGTCGTCGAAGATCTGCAGGGATCCGTCGATGCAGTCGTTGTACTGCGTCTCGGCGACCTTCGTGGATGCCGAGGCGGTAGCGGTGGGCTTCTGGTCCCCGCCGGACGAGTTCGCGGTGCAGGCGCTGAGGCCGACGGCGGCGACGAGCGCGAGGGAGGCGGCGGCGAGCGTGCGGATTGCGGTCGAGTTCATGATCTGGTCCTTCGGGTGGTGCTGCGGGCGTGCGCGACGGCGCCGCGGGACGGGGGTCCCGCGGCGCCGTCGCCGTGGTGGGGTTCGGTCAGCGGGTGCTGGCCGTGATGGTGAACGGAGCCGAGACGCTCTGCTTGCCGTCCTTGGTGAGGACGATCTTGAAGGCGTACGAGGTGGCGCCGGCGCCGACCGTGCGGTCGAAGGCGAAGCGGCCCTGCGCCGACACGGTGCCGCTCGCGAGCGGGGCGTCGCCGACGTTGCCCACGGTGAACACCTGGAAGGTCGCGTCCGGGGTGGCCGTGCCGGTGAAGGTGTTCACGCGACCCGGGGTCACCGTCGTGTTGTCGATGGTGACGTCCGCGGTGCGGGCCTGCAGGGTCACGGTGTCGCCGATCATCGTCTTGCCGAGGTGCGTCTGCTCGATGCGGAAGTCGAGCTTGGTGCTCGTCGCACCGACGATCCGCTTGAACGAGTACTTGCCGTCCGCGCCGACCACGAGGTCGGTGACGCCCGAGAGCTCGTTGTTCGAGGTGTTCAGGACGCGGATCGTCGCGCCGGGGGTGACGGTCCCGGTGAACGTGTTCCAGATGCCGGCGTTCACGTACTCGTTGTCGACGGTCGGGGCCTGGAAGGTGGCGGCGTCGATGGTGAACAGGTCACTCGTCGTGGTCTGGCCGTTGAGGGTCTGACGGATCTTGAACTTGAAGTTCGCAGCCCCCATCGAGACGACTCGCTTGAACTCCCACTTGCCGTCCTGGCCGACGCGGAACGTGCTCTCGATGCTCGGGTCGAGCACCGTGTCGGACATGTTCAGCACCGTGTAGCTCGCGCCGGGCTCACCGGTGCCCTCGAAGGTGTTCTGGCGACCGGGGAAGACCTCGGTCGTGTCGACCGTCACCGGGGTGAGCGAGGCGGCGTTCACGGTGTAGAGCGGCGAGGTGAACGTTGCCCCGTCCGCCGTCGTGACCTCGAGCTTGAACTTGAAGTTCGGAGCGCCCAGCGACACCACTCGGTCGAAGGTCCAGTTGCCCTGGCCGTCGATGTCGAACGTGCCCGGGACGATCTGGGTGCCCGACATGTTCAGGACGCGGTAGGACGCACCGGCGGGGCCGGTACCGGTGAACGTGTTGTTCACGCCCGGACGCACCGAGCGGGTCGTGTTCGTGACCGTGTAACCGGCGTTCGCGCGGATGCTGAACAGCTGCGACGTACGGGTCTCACCGTTCAGCGTCTGCTCGAGCTTGAAGTCGAACTTGGATGCGCCGGTGGAGACCGCACGACGGAACGTCCAGTTGCCGTCCGCGTCGATGGTGAAGGTGCCCGGGACGATCTGGCTGCCCGAGGCGTTCAGCACCCGGTAGGTCGCGTTCGGCGTCGCGGTGCCGGAGAAGACGTTCTCGACACCCGCGGTCACGGTCGCCGGACGGCTGACGGTGACGGGAGCGAACGCGTCGACCGTGGCGTCGATCGTGAACGGACCGTCGGTACGCGTGGCGTCACCGAGCGTCTGGCGGACGCGGAAGGAGAACTCGGTGCTGTTCGCGGCCGGGGTGTGCTGGAACGAGAACGAACCGTCCTCGGCCACGCGCACGCCGCCGACGATGACGGACCCGTTGCCGTCGAGGATGTCGACGGTCGCGCCGGCGGTCGCCGTACCGGCGAACGTGGTGCGCTGCCCCGGCGTGTACTCGTCGGTGGTGATGGACGGGGCGCGGAGCGCCGACTCGCCGGGGTTCACAACCACCGTCGA
Organism: Curtobacterium sp. AB451; assembly: GCF_050585845.1. Classification (NCBI taxonomy): domain Bacteria; kingdom Bacillati; phylum Actinomycetota; class Actinomycetes; order Micrococcales; family Microbacteriaceae; genus Curtobacterium; species Curtobacterium sp. AB451. Next base: position 711,022 of record NZ_JBOBQG010000001.1, on the reverse strand, counting down.
GGTGGTGGTGTTCGCACCCTTCGACATCTGCTTCGCCTCGAGCGTGTGCTCACCGTCGGTCAGGGTCGCGGTACCGGACCAGGTGCCGTTCGCCCGGACGCTCGCGGAGACGACCGGGGTGCGGCCCTGGTTGTCGAACACCTGGACCGCCGACCCGGGCTCGCCCTGGCCCGTGATCGCGGTGGACCCGGCGGGGACGTGCTCGTGGTCCTCCGGACCGGTGATCGCCACGGCCTTGCCGTAGTCGAGGCTGATGTCCTTTGAACCGCCGTCCTTGCCGTCGATCGTCTGCGTGACGGTGAGGGCGAGGGCGCCACCCTTGTTCGGGGCATCCACGTCGAACGAGTACGTGCCGTCCTCGGCCGCGGTCGTCGTGTCGAGCGTCGTCGCGCCCTTCTTCAGGGTGACCGTCGCTGCCGGCTCGGCGGTACCCGATACGGTCGCCTTCTTCGCGATGTCCGTGTCGAACGACCCCTGCGCGGTCAGCTGGTCCCAACCTACGATCACTGAAGGAAGGTCGTCCCAGCGGGTGTTACCGATTGATCCGAGAAGGCCGCGGACCCCCACGTTGCGCACTGATCCGTCGTAGAGCTGGTTCTCTGCACTGATCGCAATAGTGTCCGAACCGATCTGATTCCAGTTGTGTGTGACGAAGGAACCGTTCTCGAAGCGAAACCTTGAGCGCAGTGAGTCGCAGGTCGTTTCGCGGAGCATCGGGATGTTGGAGGGCCAGATGAAAGAAAGGCACTTGCCCGTTGTAGGTGAACGGAAGAGAAATGCGCCCGCGTCCGACGTCGACAGAATGTCGTACGCTGTCGCGCTCTGCTTTGCCGCCTGTGCAGTCGTGTAGGTCTTCCACATTGCCATGACTTCGTCATTTTGCGGACTCGCGATGATCGCGGACGTGCCGGAGACGAACTTCATGGTGCCGAGCACCTGGTTGGTCTCCGCGGCGGACGCGGAAGCCGCACCGAACGACAGACCGGAGACGATCGTCGCGACGGCGAGCGCACCGGCGCCCAGGCCCTTCGCGAGACGCTTCTTCTTGGATGACATGGTTGGTGATCCCTTTCGAGGGGGTCGGGCCGCGTGCTCTCGCTCGGACGATCGGGCCGTCGGCGGCTCGCGGTGGGATGTTCGCGGGAGACCCCGCTGCCGTACCAGAATATCAAACCTAACGCTGAAATACAACATCTGCGATCGCTACCGACTTGAGCCGACTCATGGCAAGTTCCGAGGCTGTCATCTTGACGTCCAGGTGCACCGGAGTAAGGTTGAGTCCATCGGACGCAAGTCCAACGACTTCAGCACCACGAGTACCAACAGAAGGAGCACCCACACATGGGACGTGCAGTAGGCATCGACCTCGGAACCACCAACTCGGTCGTCAGCGTGCTCGAGGGCGGTGAGCCCACGGTCATCGCGAATGCCGAAGGCATGCGCACCACGCCGTCGATCGTCGCCTTCACCAAGGATGGCGAGGTGCTCGTCGGCGAGACCGCCAAGCGCCAGGCCGTCACGAACGTCGACCGCACCATCGCCAGCGTCAAGCGCCACATCGGCACCGACTGGACGACGGACATCGACGGCAAGAAGTACACGCCGCAGGAGATCTCGGCCCGCATCCTCGGCAAGCTCAAGCGCGACGCCGAGCAGTACCTCGGTGAGGACGTGACCGACGCGGTGATCACCGTGCCGGCGTACTTCAACGACGCCGAGCGCCAGGCCACCAAGGACGCCGGTGAGATCGCCGGCCTCAACGTCCTCCGCATCATCAACGAGCCGACTGCCGCCGCGCTGGCGTACGGCCTCGACAAGGGCAAGGAAGACGAGCTCATCCTGGTCTTCGACCTCGGTGGCGGCACGTTCGACGTCTCCCTGCTCGAGGTGGGCAAGGACGACGACTTCTCCACGATCCAGGTCCGCGCGACCTCGGGTGACAACCGCCTCGGTGGCGACGACTGGGACCAGCGCATCGTCGACTACCTCGTCAAGAAGTTCAAGGACGAGCACGGCGTCGACCTGTCGACCGACAAGATCGCCAAGCAGCGCCTCAAGGAAGCCGCCGAGCAGGCGAAGAAGGAGCTCTCGTCGCAGATGTCGGCGAGCATCCAGCTCCCGTACCTGACGCTGACGGCCGACGGTCCGCTCAACCTCGACGAGACCATCTCGCGCGCCCAGTTCGAGCAGATGACCTCCGACCTGCTCGACCGCACGAAGAAGCCGTTCAACGACGTCATCAAGGAAGCCGGTGTCTCGGTCAACGACATCGCGCACGTGGTGCTCGTCGGTGGCTCGACCCGCATGCCCGCCGTGGCCGAGGTCGTCAAGTCGCTCACCGGCGGCAAGTCCCCGAACCAGGGCGTCAACCCGGACGAGGTCGTGGCCGTCGGCGCCGCGCTGCAGGCCGGTGTCCTGAAGGGCGAGCGCAAGGACGTCCTCCTCATCGACGTCACGCCGCTGTCGCTCGGCATCGAGACCAAGGGCGGCCTGATGACGAAGCTCATCGACCGCAACACCGCGATCCCGACCAAGCGGAGCGAGACCTTCACTACCGCGGACGACAACCAGCCGTCGGTCGCGATCCAGGTCTTCCAGGGCGAGCGCGAGTTCACCCGTGACAACAAGCCGCTCGGCACCTTCGAGCTGACCGGCATCGCCCCGGCTCCCCGCGGCGTCCCGCAGGTCGAGGTCACCTTCGACATCGACGCCAACGGCATCGTGCACGTGTCCGCGAAGGACAAGGGCACCGGCAAGGAGCAGTCGATGGTCATCTCCGGCGGCTCGTCGCTGCCGAAGGAGGACATCGAGCGCATGGTCCGCGAAGCCGAGGAGCACGCGGCCGAGGACAAGGCCCGCCGCGAGGCCAACGAGCGTCGCAACCAGGCCGAGCAGCTCGTCTACTCGATCGAGAAGCTCATCAAGGAGAACGACGAGAAGCTCCCCGCGGACGTCAAGTCCGAGGTCCAGGCCGACGTCGACGCCCTGAAGTCGGCACTCGCCGGCGAGGACGACGAGGCTGTCAAGACCGCCTTCGACAAGCTCAACGAGTCGCAGGGCAAGCTCGGCCAGGCGATCTACTCCCAGCAGGACGCAGCAGCCGGTGCCGCCGGTGGCGAGCAGCCCGCTGGCGAGCAGCCGGCCGACGACGAGGACATCGTCGACGCCGAGGTCGTGGACGACGAGGACGACAAGGACAAGAAGTAGATGACGGACCCCAAGGACAACGTGCCGAACGAGGACGAACCCCAGGTCGAGGGCGACGCCACCAACGCGGCCGAGCCCGAGGACCTCATCGAGGCGGAGGGGCCCGACGTCGAACTCCCGACGGACGGCCCCGCCGCCGGCGGCCCGGCCGCCGACGCCGAGAACGACCTCTCGCCGGAGGACGAAGCGCTCCTCGCCGACGCCGCGCGCGGCATCGCCGAGGACAAGCTCAGCCCCGAGGACCGCGACCTGGTGGCCGAGATGCGTGCGGACATGCTCCGTGCGCAGGCCGAGCTGGTGAACTTCCGGAAGCGCGTCGAGCGCGACCGCGAGGCCAACCGCGAGGTCGCCATCGCCGAGGTCGTCCGGGCACTGCTGCCGGCGCTCGACGACCTCACCCGCGCCGAGGCGCACGGTGACCTCGCCGAGGGCCCCATGCAGGTCATCGGACAGAAGATCCGCGGCGGCTTCGAGAAGTTCAAGCTCGTGCAGATCGGCGAGAAGGGCGAGTCCTTCGACCCGAACATCCACGAGGCGATCGTGCAGCTCCCGACACCCGGTGCCACCGGCCAGACCGTGGCGGACGTCGTCGAGCCGGGCTACAAGCTCGGCGAGCGGGTCCTCCGTGCGGCCAAGGTCGCGGTGGCGGTCCCGGCCTGAGCGCGGGGAGGAGGTAGGGATTCATGGCCAGTCAGGACTGGTTCGACAAGGACTTCTACAAGGTCCTCGGCGTCGACAAGACGGCGAGCGACGCTGAGCTGAAGAAGACCTACCGGAAGCTCGCGCGGCAGTACCACCCGGACTCCAACCCGGGCGACGCCGCCGCCGAGAACCGCTTCAAGGAGATCAGCGAGGCCTACTCGGTCCTCTCCGACAAGGAGCAGCGCCAGGAGTACGACCAGGTCCGCGCCATGGGTTCGGGTGCCCGCTTCACCGCGGGTGGCCCGGGCCAGGGCGGGGGCTTCGAGGACGTCTTCGGCGGCATGTTCGGCCAGGGCGGCGGCGGGCAACGCGTCCGCTTCGGCCAGGGCGGAGCCGGCGGCTTCGAAGACATCCTCGGCGGCATGTTTGGAGCAGGCACAGCCGGCGGTGGCGGTGGCTTCGGCCAGTCCAGCGGCGGCTACCGGGGCTTCGGTGGGCCGACGAAGGGTCGCGACGTCACGGCGACGACGACCCTCGACTTCACCACCGCGATCGCGGGCGACACCGTCAAGCTCTCGCAGGGCAACGGCCGTCCGGTGAACGTCCGCATCCCGGCGGGCGTCGCGGACGGGCAGAAGATCCGACTGCGCGGGCGCGGGGAACCGTCGCCCGACGGCGGCGAGGCGGGCGACCTGGTGGTCACCGTCACGGTCCGCAAGCACCCGGTCTTCGAGCGTGACGGGCAGCACCTCCGGCTGGACGTCCCCGTGACGTTCGTCGAGGCGGCCCTCGGCGCGACGATCGAGGTCCCGACGCTCGGCGGTTCCACCGTCAAGCTCCGGGTCGCACCGGGCACCCCGTCTGGTCGCGTCCTGCGCGTCAAGGGTCGCGGCGTCACGACCAAGAACGGCACGGGCGACCTGCTCGCGACGGTCCAGGTCGCGGTGCCGTCCCACCTGTCGGACAAGCAGCGCGAGGCCGTCGAGGCCCTCGCCGACGTCTTGCCCGACGAGAACCCGCGCGAGGACCTCCTCGCCAAGGCGCGCGACTAGCGTCACGCAACAACAGCGATGAACCCGGCCTGGAGGCTCGGCGCGGCTTCCTGACGGACGCTCGCCGAGCCTCCAGGCTGGTTTCCACCACCACGCGGACGACGGAAGGAACACGCCATGACCGACATGGACGAGAACTCGCCCGTCTTCGCGATCGCGATGGCGGCCGAGCTCGCCGAGATGCACCCGCAGACGCTGCGGCAGTACGACCGGCTCGGTCTGGTCGTCCCCGGGCGGACCCGGGGCGGGTCCCGCAGGTACTCGATGCGGGACATCGCCCAGCTCCGCGAGATCGCACAGCTCGGGTCCGAGGGTGTCTCGCTCGAGGGCATCCGTCGAGTGCTCGAGCTCGAGAACGAGAACCGGGCGTTGCGATCACGGATCTCCGAGCTCGAGACGGCGCTCGCCGACCAGCTCATCAACCGACCGGGTGCGCGCGTGTTCGCGGCCTCGGCCACCGGCGGAGCCGTGCCGCTCCGCGCCGGGGTGCGGCCGCAGCGGAACACGCAGATCGTGCTGTGGCGGCCTCCGCGCTGACGACCGGACGACAGCGGGCTCCGGGACGTGATGTCCCGGAGCCCGCTGTCGTGTCAGGCCGTCAGCGGGTCACCGCGTCGCGGCGGGCAGGTCGTAGAGCCGCGTCGTGTAGGTCGAGCCGTCGACGGTCACCCGCAGCTTGAAGCCGAAGCGGAGCGACCCGGCGGACACCGTCCGGTCGAACGACCACGAGCCGTCGTCACCGATGGTGTGGCGACCGGGGACGATGACCGTGCCGGAGGCGTTGAGCACCTCGTAGGTCGCGCCGGCGGGGCCGGTGCCCTCGAACGTGTTCACGAAGCCGGGGAGGACCGCGTCCGTCGTCACGACGACCGGGGCGACCCCCTGGTTCGCGTCGATCGAGAACAGCTCCGAGGTCTCGGTCTGCCCGTCCTTCGTCTGCTCGATCGCGAACTGGAACGACGTGGCGCCGGTCGACACGACGCGTTCGAACTCCCACGTGCCGTCGTCGGCGACGGTCAGCGTGCCCGGGACGATCTGGGTGCCGGAGACGTTGAGCACCCGGTAGGTCGCACCCGGCTCGGCGGTGCCGCGGAACGTGTTCGAGAGTCCGGGGGTCACCGTTCGGGGCGACGTGAGCACGACCGGCGCGAGGCTGCCGTTCGAGCCGGGGTTGATCGTCACCTGGGCGGTGGTCGTGTTCGCGCCGCGCGAGGACTGCACGACGCGGAGCACGTGCTCGGCCCGGTCGAGATCGTCGGTCGTGAGCGTCCAGCGACCGTCCGGCGCGACGACGTCGGTGCTGCGACCCACGATGCGGTCGGCGCCGCCGGTGACGTCGTGCACCTCGATCGTCGACCCGGGCTCGCCCGTGCCGGACATGTCGACCGGACCGCCCGTGTGCGCGGCACCGTCGGCGGGGGTCTCCACGGCGACGCCCGCGCCGTAGTCGACGTCGCGCGTCACCGCGTGCTCCGAGTCGACCAGGCCGGCGAGCGACTGGGTCGCCGTGACGGCGTACGTGCCGGCCGCGTTCGGTGCCGGGATGGTCGTCGACCAGCGTCCGGTGGTGGCGTTCGCCGTGACCGGGGCGCCGAGCGCGGTGCCGGCGGCGTCCCGCAGCTGGACGGTCGCGCCCGGGTGGGCGGTACCGGCGGCCTGGACGGGGGTGTCGCGGATCGGGGAGAACGTCGTCGTGAAGGTCAGTTCGTCGGCGGCCAGCACGGCGGTGAGGGTGGTCGACCCGGTGCGGTCGGGCCCGACGTACTGCTCGAGGCGGATCGTGTTCGTGCCGAACGCCAGGCCGGTGACGACCGCGGTCCACCGTCCGTCGGTGCCGATGGACACCGCGTTCGCGCCGTCGACGAGGACCTGCGCGTTCGGGGTGCCGCGGCCGCTGAGGAACGCGGTGCGGGCCAGGGTGTCGATGCGGTCGATCCGGGCGTCGAAGGCCGGCAGGAAGTCCGCCACGTTCGGCAGCCGGTCGGCGATCTCCTTGACCTGGAGTCGCATCACGGGGTCGTTGTTGTAGAGCCCGAGGAAGCCGCCGTTGCGCTCCGAACGGAGACCGGTGCCGATCGGGTTGTTCGACCCCTGGTTGCTCGCGAGCGAGAACCGCTGCTCGACGGCGCCGTCCACGCAGGACTCGAGCGTGACGCGGGAGTTGATGCCGGCCGTCGCGGTCGCGGCGCTGAGGCACAGGTCGGGCGCGGACACCGGGCGGACCGGGCCGACGGTGCCGGGCGCCGGCAGGTACCAGTCGACGGCGCGGTCGAGGGCTCCGGCGAGCGTCGCCGCACGGTTCGCGGCGATCTCCTGACCGGCGGCGCCGGGGAGCGGTGCGGCGAACGCCGGCGCACCCTGGAAGGACGACGTCTCGGTGACGAGGGGGCCGACGACCTGGTCGCCGTCGGCCTGGGTCGTCGCGGCGGACGCCGAGGTCGCGCCGCCGGCGGCGATGGCTGCGGTGACGCAGACGCCGACCGCGATCCAGCGCGCGCGGGCGGTGGGGACAGTGAGTTGCATGAGGCTCCTTCGGAGTCGAACAGGACCTCAGCAACATATCGATGTGGAACACCGTATGTGAAAGTCTTGGCAACGCTTGGCAACAGCCGGACCGGTACGCTGGCGCCGTGCCACCCGACTTCGCCGACCTCTTCCGCCGCCGTCACGACGACGCGCCGGACCTCATCGCGATCGACGGCACCGACCGGTTCATCCTCGACGAGGCGCCGCACGTGCACGGCGACGCGCTCCGGCAGCCGGGCGAGGTCGCGGTGGTCGACGACCGGTACGGCGTGCTGACGCTCGGTGCGATCACCCTGCACGGCGCCTCGGACGTCCGGGTCGTGCAGGACTCCCTGGTCGGCGTGCGCGCGCTCGAGGCCAACGCCGGGACCTTCGGTCGGCGGGGCTTCCACCACCCGGGCTCGCTCGAGCAGGCGTTCCGGGACGTGCGACTCGTCCTGCTCCGGCTGTCGAAGTCGAACGACCGGCTCGACGAACTCGCCCGTGCCGTCGCCAGGTTCGCCGCGCCCGACGTCGTGCTGCTGTGCGGCGGGGTGTCGAAGCACATGAACCTCTCGCAGAACGACGTCCTGCGCCGGTACTTCGGCGAGGTCACGGCGTCCCGGGGCCGGGGCAAGTCGCGGCTGCTCATCGCGCAGGACCCGCTCCGCGCACAGGCGACACGGGCGGACGCGACGAACCCCTGGCCGCGGTCCGTGCACGTCGACGACCTCGGCATGACCCTCGTCGCACACGGTGGCGTGTTCGCCGGGACCTCGCTCGACCAGGGCACGCGGGTGCTGCTCGACGCGATGGACGGCGCCGTGCCCACCGCCCGCACGGCGGTCGACCTCGGGTGCGGCAACGGCGTGATCGCCACCGCGCTCGCCCGGCGTCGTCCGGGCATCCGGGTGGTCGCCACGGACGTCTCGAAGATCGCGGTGGCGTCGACGATCGCCACGGCCAGGGCCAACGGCGTGACGGACCGGGTCGAGGTGGTCCGGTCGGACGCCGGCGACGAACTCGCCGAGGGGTCCGCGCAGCTCGTCCTCTGCAACCCGCCCTTCCACGAGGACACCACCGTGTCCACCGACGCGGCCGAGGCGATGTTCCGGAACGCGGCCACGATCCTCCAGTCCGGCGGTGAACTGTGGTGCGTCTGGAACTCGCACCTGCGCTACCGGCCGGTCCTGGAGCGGCTCGTCGGGACGACCAGGCAGGTCGTCCGCACGCCGAAGTTCACGGTCACCGCGTCCCGTCGCGCCTGACGCCTCGCGCCTGACGCATCGCGCCGGACGCATCGCGCGGGACGCGGACACCGGACACGAGAGCGGGGGCGGTCGCTCGCGCGACCGCCCCCGCTCTCGTTGCCCGCCTACGCCGGGATGTAGTCGAACGTGTCCGGGTCCGGACCCGTGCGGTGGCCCTTGTCGAGCGACGAGATCGCGGTCATGTCGTCGTCCGAGAGCTCGAAGTCGAAGATCGCGAAGTTCTCCTCGACCCGGGCGCGCGTGACCGACTTCGGGAAGACGATGTCGCCGCGCTGGATGTGCCAGCGCAGGACGACCTGCGCCGGGGTCTTCTCGATGTTGCCCGCGATGCGCGTGATGGTCTCGTCGTCGAGGACGAGGCCCTGCGCGATCGGCGACCAGGCCTCGGTCGCGATGCCGTGCTCGCGGTCGTAGGCGCGGAGCTCGTCCTGCGTGAGGTACGGGTGCACCTCGATCTGGTTCACGGCCGGGGTGATCGTGGTCTCGGCCGCGAGGCGGTTGAGGTGGTGGGCCTGGAAGTTGCTCACGCCGATCGAGCGGGCGGTGCCGCCGCGGTAGAGCTCCTCCATCGCCTTCCACGTCGGCACGAAGTCCGACTTGGTGGGCAGCGGCCAGTGGATGAGGAAGAGGTCGGTGTAGCCGCCGAGCAGCTCGGCCGACTTCTTCCCGTTCTCCAGCGCCGCCTCGGGGTCGTGGAAGCCGTTGTTGAGCTTCGACGTGACGAAGATCTCCTCACGGGGGATGCCGGACGCCTCGATGGCCTCGCCGACCTCCTTCTCGTTGCCGTACATCTCGGCGGTGTCGATGTGGCGGTAGCCGACCTCGAGCGCTGCGAGCGTGGCGTCCTTCGTCTCCGACGGGTCGATCTGGAAGACCCCGAAGCCGAGCTGCGGGATGGTCTTGCCGTCGTTCAGGGTGATGTTCGGAACGGTCATGGTCCGAGTCAACCAAAGCGCGCCCAGCCCGCATTCCGGGAACGTTCAGGCCGGGCGCGCCGTCGCCCGTCCGACGTACCCCGCTAGGCCAGTGCGGCCGTGATGTACGCCTGCAGCGCGAGCCCGTAGGCCTCGGCGGCGTCGTCCGAGGTGAACGAACGATCAGCACCGTCGATCGTCGCGACCACCGTGAAGCCGGCCGACAGCGACACGAACGCCGGCCCGAGCAGCTCGCGCAGCTGGTCCTCGCGCGGGAGCCAGAGCGACTCGGCGGCGTCCACGGAGTCGAGTGCCCACTCGGTCGTGCCGTTGAACCCGAGCACCGTGCCGGACGGGTAGTCGTGCCGCTCCACGGTCATCTCGGACACCGTGTAGACGTCGTCGTCCACGCCCGGCTTGTCGATCACGAACCGGTCGCCCGTCGTCGGGTGCCACCGGAGTCCGGCGTCACGCAGGGCGGTGGCGAGTGCAACACTGATCACGCTCCCCAGCCTGCCACTCGCGGTCCTGCAAGGTCGCCGTACTAGCATCGCCGGGCACCCCCACGCGCGATCGCACCAGCGTCCGCGCGCGCGACGCGACGACGCCCGGCCGACCGGTGCAGCGCCTCCAGGCCGAGACCCCGGCCCCGGGGCGGGCCGCCGGCCGGCGCCCCGACCGTGGCGGACACCGACCCCTCCGCCGAAGAGAAGGACCCGCATGACCCTCGAACGCGAGGAACTCCGCGACGACTGGACCGTCACCCTGGCCGAGGGCCCCGGTGCGCCGGACGGCGTCGCGGGCCGCGTCATCCCGGCGACCGTGCCGGGGCAGGTCCACACCGACCTCGAGCGCGCGGGTCTGCTGGCGGACCCGACGTTCGACCGCGACGAGGACGCGGGGAAGTGGGTGGGACGAGCGGACTGGTCGTACCAGCGCACCGTCGACGTCGACCCGCGCGGCTTCGAACGGGTCGACCTCGTGTGCGACGGACTCGACACCGTGGCCGAGCTCAGCCTCGACGGCGTCGTGGTCGGGACCACCCGGAACATGCACCGGCGGTACCGCTTCGACGCGCGCGACGCCACCGGCGGTGTCGGCCGCGGCAGCAAGACGCTCGAGATCCTGTTCGAGTCGCCCTACCGCGAGGCCGGACGCGTCGCCGCGAAGGCCGGCAGCATGCCCGGTCCGTACGACGAGCCGTTCCCGTACATCCGCAAGATGGCGTCGAACTTCGGCTGGGACTGGGGACTGACGGCGGTGACGAGCGGTCCGTGGCGACCGGTCGCGATCGAGCGGTGGTCCACGGCGAGGCTCCGGGACGTCCGGCCGCTCGTCGACGTCGAGGCGGGGGAGGGCGTGCTCGACGCGCACATCACCGTCGAGCGCTCGGGACTCAACGACCTCGACCAGGACGGCGAGGACGACGACCTCGTGCTCGTCGTCACCGTGAGCGGCGGGACGGCCGACGGCGGGACCACGCGGCAGCGCTCCCGCGCCCAGCTGACGCCGAAGGACGACGAGACGGTCGTCACCGTGCGCGTGCCCGAGGTCCAGCGGTGGTGGCCGCGCGGCTACGGCGCACAGGAGCTCTACGACGTCGTGGTCGAGCTGCAGACGGTCGACGGCGAGGTCCTCGACCGTTCGACCTTCCGCACCGGCTTCCGCTCGACGCGCATCGACACGACGTCGGACCGCGTCGGGAAGCCGTTCAACGTGCACGTCAACGGCACCCTCGTCGACGTCCGGGGCGTGAACTGGATCCCGGACGACGTGATCGTCTCGCGGGTCACCCGGGACCGCGTCGAGGGGCGGTTGCGCGCCGCCGCCGACCTCAACGTCAACCTCGTGCGCGTCTGGGGTGGCGGCGTTTACGAGTCGCGCGACTTCTACGAGGTCTGCGACGAGCTCGGACTGCTCGTCTGGCAGGACTTCCCGTTCGCGTGCTCGGCCTACCCCGAGGGCGAGCCGATCCGCAGCGAGGTCATCGCCGAGGCCCGGGACAACGTCGCCCGGCTCTCGCGGCACCCGTCCCTCGTGCTCTGGAACGGGAACAACGAGAACATCTGGCTGCACGAGGTCGACGGCTGGGCCGCCGAGCTCGGGGACCGCGGCTGGGGCCTGGACTACTACCTCGACCTGCTGCCGACCATCGTCGACGCGGTCGACCCGTCCCGCTTCTACACGGTCGCGTCGCCGTGGTCGGGCTCCGAGTCGCTCTTCGCGAACGACGTCGACCACGAGACGCACCACTCGTGGGAGGTCTGGAACCGCCTGCCGGACACCGCCTACCGCGAGTCGGTGCCGCGTTTCGTGTCCGAGTTCGGCTGGCAGGCACCGCCCGCCTGGCGGACGCTCCGCGACGCCGTGCGGGACGCGCCGCTCGCCGTCGACTCGCCCGGCGTCGTCCACCACCAGAAGGCGGCGGACGGCATGGGCAAGCTCGAGCGGGGGCTCGCACCCCGGTTCGGTTCCGTCGCCCCGGCCGAGTTCGACCGGTGGCACTACCTGACGCAGCTCCAGCAGGCACGCGCGATCGCGACGGGCGTGGAGCACTGGCGGACGCACTGGCCCCGGAACACGGGTGTCGTCGTGTGGCAGCTGAACGACCTGTGGCCGGTCTCGTCGTGGTCGGCGATCGACTCGGCCGGGCGGCTGAAGCCGCTCGCGCACGAGCTGCGGCGGCTCTACGACGACGTGCTGCTCACGATCCGTCCGGCCTCGTCGGTCGCGGCTGCGGTCGGTGACGGCGTCGGGTCCGACGTCGGGTCCGGTGTCGGCTCCGGTGTCGGCTCTGGCCAGGCGGTCGGGTCCGGCGTCGGGTCCGGCCAGGCGGGTGGGTCCGGTTCGATGGACGGGTCGGAGCAGCCGGGAGGCGCGGATCGCGGCGCCTCGTCGGCCGCCGTCGGGGAGACGGCTGATCTGGGCGACCTGGCGGACACGCTCTCCCTCGGGGTGTCGCCAGGGGCGTTCGGCAGTTCGCCGATCGAGATCGCGGTCCGTTCGACCCGGTCCGGTCACGACAGCGTCGTCCGGGTCCGGCGCATCACCCTGGCGGGCACCGTCCTCGCCGAGGTCTCGCTGCCCGTCCACCTGTCCGCCGCCGGGGTCGCCGTCGTGGCGCTGCCGGAGTCGGTCGGTGTCGTGGACGACCCGACGAACGAACTCGTCGTCGCCGACATGGACTGGCGACGTGCGGTCTGGACGCCGGCACCCGACAAGGAGATGCGCTGGGAGCCCGCCCGCTACCGCACGGCGTTCACCCCCGCGGCGGACGGCGACGGGCTCGACCTCGTCGTCGAGGCGGAGGGGCTCGTCCGCGACCTGCTCTTCCAGCCGGACCGGGTCGCTGCCGGCGGCACCGTCGACCGGGGCTTCATGACGCTGTTGCCCGGGGAGCGCGTCGCGTACCGCCTGCGGGGTTTGACCGAGGCGGACGTCCCGGCGCTCTCGGCAGCGCCGGTGGCCTGGACCCTCGACGCGGTGCTCGCACGCTGACGGACTGACCGCGTCCCTGCCTGCCGTCTGTCTGTCCGCCGGTACGCCTGCCTTCCTTCCTGCCTGTGCGAACGGTGTTCGTTCCGGGGCCCGCCTGGGCTTCCTGACCGGTGCGAGTTACGATGGGTGCACGACGGACTTCCGCCGCACGCGTCGACGGTGACTCGGAGACGGCGACCAGATCCAGATACCAAGGAGTCATGATGCTCGGAAACCTCGGTGGCGTACACCTGCTGATCATCCTCGGGATCATCATCCTGCTGTTCGGTGCGACCAAGCTCCCGGCGCTCGCCAAGGGCCTCGGGCAGTCGATCAACATCTTCAAGAAGGAGATGGGTGACGACGACAAGAAGGCCAAGGGCACCGACGCCGGCGCGCAGAACACCACGGTGACGAACACCGCGGCCGAGCCCGCCCCGCAGCCGGTGGTCAACCCCGGCCCGTCGGTCCAGCCGAACTCGGACTCCAGGAACTAGGACCCCAGCCCCGTCCTGTCGGCAGCCCCCGCGACCTCACCGGTCGCGGGGGCTTCGTCGTGCACGTCGGACGAGTCGTCCACAGGTCGTCCCCAGGGCAGGCGGGACCGCGCCGGGTGGCGGAGGATGAGCACATGACGACCCCTGCCCCTGCGGCCACCGCTCCGCTCCGCGACGACCGCCGTGTCGTGCTGGTCGTGGCGATCCTGTCGTCCTTCGTGGTCGGGCTCGACTCGAGCGTCGTGAACGTGGCGCTCCCGGCGATCCGCGACGAACTCGGCGGGGGACTCGTCGTCCAGCAGTGGACGGTGGACGCCTACCTCGTCACGCTCGGGTCGCTCATCCTCGTCGCCGGCAGCCTGTCCGACCTGTTCGGCCGTGTCCGGATCATCACGTGGGGGCTGGTGGTGTTCGGGATCGCCTCGGTCGTGTGTGCCGTCGCGCCCACGGGCGAGGTGCTCATCGTCGCCCGGGCGCTGCAGGGCGTCGGCGGGGCGCTCGTCACGCCGAGTGCGCTCGCGCTCATCGTTGCGGCGTTCCGTGGTGCGGCGCAGGCGAAGGCGATCGGGACGTGGACGGCGTGGTCGAGTGCGGCGACGATCCTCGGGCCGGTCGTTGGCGGGCTCGTCGTGGACGGCATCGGTTGGCGGTGGATCTTCGTGCTGACCGCCGTGCCCATCGCCGTGACCATCCCACTCGTGTCGCGGATCTCGGCGGACGTCCGGGTCGGTCCGCGGGCCCACGTGGACGTGGTGGGCGCGGTGCTGGCCGTCGTGGGCGTCGGCGGGGTCGTGCTCGGGCTCATCGAACAGGAGCGCCTCGGGTGGGGCGCGCCGGTCGTTTTCACCGCACTGGTGCTCGGCGGGGCGGCGCTCGTTGCCTTCGTGCCGTGGGAGCTCCGCGTCACCCGTCGGCACGGCGCGCCGCTCGTCCCGCTCGAGCTCTTCCGGGCGCGGAACTTCACGGTGGGCAACCTCGCGACGCTCTCCATCTACGGCGCCCTCGGGATGGTGTTCTTCGTGGTGACGCTCTTCCTGCAGGAGGTCTGGCGCTTCCCGGCCTGGCTCGCCGGTCTCGCGACGCTGCCCCCGACCGTGATGCTCCTCGTCCTCTCGACGACGGTCGGTGCGCTCGCCGGCCGCTGGGGGCCGCGGTGGTTCATGGCCGCGGGCCCCGCCATCGCCGCCTGCGGGGCGCTCCTGATGCTCGCCGCCGGTGACGATCCACGGGGCTACTGGTGGTCGGTCCTGCCCGGGCTGGTGCTGATCGGTGCGGGGATCGCCCTGATGGTCACCCCCTTGACGAGCGCGGTCCTCGGGTCCGTCCCGCAGTCCGAGGCCGGAGCGGGATCGGCGGTGAACAACGCCGTCGCTCGGATCGCCGGGCTCGTCATGGTCGCGCTCGCGGGGATCGTGCTCGGCGGTGCGGTGAGCGTCGGGGGACTGCACCGCGCGATGGTGGTGATGGCGTTCCTGCTCCTCGCCGGTGCCCTCGTGAGTGCCGTCGGTATCCGGAACCCGCGGCGGGAATCTGCCGCCGCGGACGCAAGTTGAGTGGAGTAGACTCAACCTCAGGACCACCGCAACGAAAGGACGGAACGCATGGCGAACCTCCAGGGCGCTCCTGACTCGCAAGAACGACAGAAGACCGCCCTCGAGCAGTACGGCGTCGACCTCACGGCGATCGCTCGCAACGGCAAGCTCGACCCCGTGATCGGCCGCGACGCCGAGATCCGGCGCGTCTCCCAGGTGCTGACGCGCCGCACCAAGAACAACCCCGTGCTCATCGGGGAACCCGGCGTCGGCAAGACCGCCGTCGTGGAAGGACTCGCCCAGCGCATCGTCGCGGGCGACGTCGCCGACTCGCTCAAGGACAAGCGCCTCGTCTCGCTCGACATGTCCGCCCTCATCGCCGGCGCCAAGTACCGCGGCGAGTTCGAGGAGCGGCTGAAGGCCGTGCTCAAGGAGATCAACGACTCCGACGGGCAGGTCATCACCTTCATCGACGAGCTGCACACGCTGATGGGCGCCGGCGGGGGCGAGGGCTCCGTGGCCGCCTCCAACATGCTCAAGCCGATGCTCGCGCGCGGCGAACTCCGACTCATCGGGGCGACGACGCTCGACGAGTACCGCGAGTACATCGAGAAGGACGCCGCGCTCGAACGCCGCTTCCAGCAGGTCTTCGTGGGGGAGCCGAGCGTCGAGGACACCGTCGCGATCCTGCGCGGGCTCAAGGAACGGTACGAGGCCCACCACAAGGTCACGATCAACGACTCCGCGCTCGTCGCCGCGTCGAGCCTGTCGAACCGGTACATCTCCGGGCGGCAGCTGCCGGACAAGGCGATCGACCTCATCGACGAGGCGGCCTCGCGGCTCCGGATGGAGATCGACTCCAGCCCCGTCGAGATCGACGAGCTCAAGCGCACCGTCGACCGGCTGCGCGTCGAGGAGTTCGCGCTGAAGCAGGAGAAGGACGACGCGTCGAAGGCGCGCCTCGAGACCCTGCGTGCCGAGTTGGCGAGCCGCGAGGGGCTGCTCGCCGAGCTCGAAACGCGGTGGCAGGCCGAGCGGGCCTCGCTCAACCGGATCGGTGAGCTCAAGCAGCAGCTCGACGACCTCAACGTGCGGTCGCAGCGGGCGCAGCGCGAGGCCGACTACGAGACCGTGAGTCGGCTCGAGTACGGGGAGAAGCCGCGCATCGAAGCGGAACTCGCCGCGGCCGAGCAGGCCGAGTCCGCTGACCGCATGGTGAACGACAGCGTCACCGACGAGGACATCGCCGCCGTGATCGCCCAGTGGACCGGCATCCCTCTCGGACGCCTCCTGCAGGGCGAGACCGAGAAGCTCCTGCACCTCGAGAACGAGCTCGGTCGGCGGATCATCGGGCAGCGCACCGCCGTCTCGACGGTGTCCGAAGCCGTCCGCCGCACCCGCGCCGGCATCTCCGACCCGGACCGCCCGACGGGCTCGTTCCTGTTCCTCGGCCCCACCGGCGTCGGCAAGACCGAGCTGGCCAAGGCGCTCGCCGAGTTCCTCTTCGACGACGAGAAGGCCCTCGTCCGGATCGACATGAGCGAGTACGGCGAGAAGCACTCGGTGGCGCGGCTCATCGGCGCCCCGCCCGGGTACATCGGGTACGAGGCCGGCGGGCAGCTCACCGAGACCGTCCGGCGTCGCCCGTACTCCGTGGTGCTGCTCGACGAGATCGAGAAGGCCCACCCCGAGGTCTTCGACGTGCTCCTGCAGGTCCTCGACGACGGCCGGCTGACCGACGGGCAGGGCCGGACGGTCGACTTCCGGAACACCATCCTCATCCTGACGTCGAACCTCGGGTCGCAGTTCATGACCGACCAGTCGATCACCGATGTCCAGCGCGAGGAAGCCGTCCGTGAGCTCGTCCAGCAGGCCTTCCGGCCCGAGTTCATCAACCGGCTCGACGACATCGTCGTGTTCCAGGCGCTGACGGAGGAGGACCTCGGGCAGATCGTGTCGCTCTACGTGGACCGGCTCGCCCGCCGCCTCACCGATCGTCGCCTCGAACTGGCCGTGACCCCGGACGCCCGCACCTGGCTCGCCGAGCGGGGCTACGACCCGGTGTACGGCGCGCGTCCGCTCCGTCGGCTCATGCAGCGCCAGATCGACGACCGGCTCGCGCGGGCGATCCTCGCCGGTGACGTGCGCGACGGGGACACGGTCCGCGTCGACGTCGCCCCGGGCGGCAACGAGCTGACGGTGGAGCCGTTCGAGCTCGCGGAGATCGTCGAGGAGTAGACGCGGACGGGCCGGACCCCTGGACAGGAGGCGCGGTGTCGGCTCCTGGGGCGGCGCCTCGTTCGCGGGTTCGCCGGTTCGTGGGTTCGCCGGTCGTGGGTTCGCGGGTTCGCGGGTTCGCGGGTTCGCCCGGCGAGACCGGAGCGTTCTGAGCGCCGGCGCGCTGTGAACGCTCCGGTCTCGCCCGGCCTACGGTCCAGGGCATGCCTGAGATCCGAGTGTTCCGTCGCCTCACCGACGCCGTCGAGCACGCCAGCGTGCTCGACAAGGCGGTCGACGTCGATCGTTCCGTGGTGAACGCCTTCGCGAAGCCGAAGGCACTGCGCCAGCTGCTGCACGGCGTGCCGTTCGGGCACCCGCTGCACCCGCTCCTGGTGCAGGTGCCGCTGGGGGCGTGGACCTCGGCGGCGGTGCTGGACCTGATCGGCGGCAAGGGGAACGCGCGTGCGGCGAAGACCCTCGTCGGCGTGGGGCTCGTGTCGTCCGGCAGCGCATCGGTGGCCGGCTACGTCGACTGGTCCGAGCTCGACCGTGCGCAACTCCGGACGGGCTGGGTGCACCAGGCGGTCAACTGGGTGGGCATCTCGTTGTACGGGCTGTCGTGGATGCAGCGGAAGCGCGGGAACCACGGCGCGGGCAAGCTCCTCGGTTTCGCGGGTCTCGCGGTGGTCGGCGTCGGCGGGTACCTCGGCGGACACCTCGCGTACCGGCAGCGGGCCGGTGTGAGCCGGCACGGAGAGGTGCCGTTCGACGCCTGAGTGCGGGTGCTGATCATGCCTGGTCATGACCAGTTCGTCAAGCGTCGTCGATCATCCGTTCCACATCCGTGATCCCGCGGAAACATGCGGATCGCGATTGTCCACAGCCTTCGTTTCCGTGGTTGACATCCCTGCGTGATGGGTCTTTACTCACCATTACGCAACGTCCTTTCATAAAGGTCGGACCAAGGGAGTCAACGTGACACGCACGCGTTTCGCCGCACTCGGTGCGCTCGCCCTCGCAGGCGCGCTCGCCCTCACCGGGTGCTCCGCCGGAAGCAACGGAGCTTCCGACGGTGGCACGAAGTCCATCGGCACACCCGATGGCAAGGGCAAGACCATCACCGTCTGGATCATGAACGGCGACCTCAGCCCGAAGATCCTCGACGTCGCCGAGCAGCAGTTCACGAAGGCCACCGGCGCCAAGGTGAAGCTGCAGCTCCAGCAGTGGGACGGCATCACGACCAAGCTCACGACGGCGCTCGCTCAGAAGGACGCCCCGGACGTGGTGGACCTCGGCAACACGCAGGTGCCCGTGTACGCGGCGACCGGGGGCCTCATGGACCTCTCGCCCTACAAGTCGGAGCTGCAGGACGGGCAGACCTGGCTCTCCGGGCTCGAGGGCCCGGCGACGGTGGACGGCAAGCTGTACGGAGCCCCGCTCTTCGCCGGCAATCGCGCGGTGATCTACAACAAGAAGATGTGGGCCGACGCCGGGGTGACCGACGTCCCGAAGTCCTACGACGAGCTCACCGCCGACCTCGACAAGGTCAAGGCGAAGAACCCGCAGGCGGACTTCTCGGCGTTCTACATGCCGGGGCAGTACTGGTACGGCGGGCTGCAGTGGGTGTGGGACGCCGGTGGGCAGATCGCGACCGAGAAGAACGGCAAGTGGAAGGGCGCGATCGACTCGGACGATGCCGTCAAGGGCCTCACCGCGTGGAAGGACTTCCAGAACGCGTACTCGGCGAAGTCCACGCAGGACATCAACACCGACAAGCCGGCAGAGTCCGACGTCTTCGCGCAGGGGAACACGTCGGCGATCCTCGGCTCCGCGTGGGAGATCGGGTCGATCACCACGGCGAAGCCCGAGCTCAAGGACCAGATCGGCACGTTCGCGATGCCGTCGAGCACCGCGGGCAAGACGCAGCCGGTGTTCCTGGGCGGTTCCGACCTCGGCATCCCGTCCAAGTCCGCCAACCAGGACCTCGCGCTGTACTACATGAAGATCCTCACGTCGAAGAAGTTCCAGCAGGACCAGGTCTTCGGGGTCGACGGATGGGAACCGAACTCGACCGAGCTCCTCGACGCGGTCGCCGGTGACGTGGACGAGCTCCACAAGCCGTACTTCGAGGCTGCGTCGACCAGCCGTCCGACGCCCGCGACCCCGGGCTGGGCGACGATCGAGGGCGACTCGACCTTCCAGACGATGTTCGCCGACATCGCCACCGGTCGGAAGTCGCCGCAGCAGGCAGCCGAGGGCTTCTCGGAGCACCTCACGACCGCGCTCAACGCGCAGCAGTAGTCGATGACCTCCACGACGGAGCGGGTCCCCGGTTCGGCTCAGGCCGAGCCGGGGGCCCGGCGTGGGGCCCTCGGACGGCGTCGGACCACCGGGTCGGGCACGGCATCGGGTCCCGGGGGCGGGAAGGGTCCGGGGCCTGCGGCGCGACGCCGGTCCGTCACGTCCTCGCGTGCGCCGCTGGTCCTGCTCGCCCCCGCCGCACTCCTGCTCCTGGCGCTGGTCGTCTACCCGCTCGTCCGCCTGGTGGTCATCTCCTTCCAGGACTACGGGCTGCGGGCGATCTTCACCGGACAGGCGGGGTTCGCCGGCCTCACGAACTACACGAACGTCCTCACCGACGCCAGCTTCTGGCCGGTCATCCTCCGCACGGTGCTCGTCACCGGGGCCATGGTGATCGGGACCATCGGCATCGGCATGGCGGTGTCCCAGCTCCTCACCCGGCTCGGCGTGGTCATGCGCACCGTCGTGAGCGTCGTGCTCGTGTTGGCGTGGGCGATGCCGAACGTCGCCTCGAGCCTGGTGTGGCAGTGGCTCTTCCAGCCGTTCTACGGCGTGCTGAACTGGCTCATCACCCAGCTCGGCGTGTTCGGTGACCACACGCAGGACAACTGGGCGTCGAGCCCCGGCCAGGCCCTGACCATCGTGCTCTCGCTCGTCATCTGGCAGGCCGTGCCGTTCGTCGCCCTGACGCTCTACGCCGCGCAGTCCCAGATCGCGCCCGAGTACTACGAGGCCGGCGCGCTCGACGGGGCGTCCGCGTGGGCGATGTACCGGGCGATCACGCTGCCGGCGCTCGTGCCGACCCTGCTGCTCGTGACGATCCTCTCGGTGATCTGGGACTTCAACGTCTTCAACCAGATCTGGCTGCTCACCAAGGGCGGTCCCGAGGACACCACGCTCACGCTCGGCATCTGGACGTTCGTGAAGTCCTTCGTGTCGAACGCGTACGGGCAGGGAGCCGCGATCGCCGTCATCTCGACGCTGATCCTGGGGGCGCTCACCAGCTACTACATCCGCCGGCTCGTCCGGAGCGGGGAGGAAGACCTGTGACGACCACCACCACCCCCGGGGTGACCGGGGTGACCGCCTCCGAAGCGCAGCCCGACGTGACCGGAGCGGGGCGTGCCTCCGGGCCCACCGCGCCGGTCGCGCCGGTCCGTGCCCGGCGACGCAAGCCGCGCGTGGTGGCGAACGCCATCGCGGTGGTGTTCTGCCTGGTCTGGGTGTTCCCGATCTACTGGATGGTGAACACCGCCTTCAAGCCCGCCGACGAGGTCACGACGCTCACGCCGATCTGGTTGCCGCTGCGACCGACGCTCGAGAACTTCACACGGGCGCTGACGCAGGACGGCTTCCTCGTGTACCTGCGGAACTCCGCGATCGTCGTCGTGGCCGCCGTGCTGCTGTCGATCGTCGTCGGCTTCCTGGCGTCGGCGGCCCTGTCGCGCTTCCGGTTCCGCGGCCGGCGGACGATCCTCGTGGCGATCCTCTTCGTGCAGATGATCCCGTCGGGTGCGCTGCTGATCCCGCTGTTCCTGTCGTTCCAGTCGCTCGGACTGCTGAACAGCTACATCGGGCTGATCCTGGCCTACGTCGCGAGCGTGCTGCCGTTCTCGATCTGGGTGATGCGCGGGTTCTTCGTCGCCGTCCCGGTCGAGATCGAGGAAGCCGCGAAGGTCGACGGCGCCGGGACCTTCCGGATCCTGTGGAGCGTGCTGTTCCCGTTGGTGATGCCGGGGGTGATCGCCACGAGCGTCTTCGCGTTCATCGCAGCGTGGAACGACTACCTGACCGCCTACGTCATGCTCAAGGACCAGGGGATGTACACGTTGCCGGTCTGGCTGGCGGGCTTCTCGACGGACAAGGGCACCGACTTCGGCGGGCTCATGGCGGCGAGCGTGTTGTTCTCCATCCCCGTCGTGGTGTTCTTCCTCATCGTGCAGCGGCGGCTCGTGAGCGGCATGACCGCGGGGGCCGTCAAGGGCTGACGCTCCCCGGCGCTCCGGACGACGACGCCTCGACCTGCTCCGGCGGTCGGGGCGTCGTCGTGCCCGGGCTCGGCGTCGCGCTCGGCGATGCGCGCTCGTGCCACCTGGTCGCACGACGTGCCGCGTGCGTGGCGGGTTGGTCGCATGACATGCCGGCCGGCCGCGGGGTGGCGACACTTCGTGCGACCAGCGGCGTGCGTGGCCGGTTGGTCGCACGACGTGCCGCGTGCGTGGCGGGTTGGTCGCACGACATGCCGCCCGGGCCGCGGGGTGGCGACACTTCGTGCGACCAGCGGTGTCGGTGGCCGGTTGGTCGCACGACGTGCCGCGTGCGTGGTGAGTTGGTCGCACGAAGTGCCGTCCGGGCTGCGGGGCGGCGGGACTTCGTGCGACCAGGGGCCCGGGCGGAGGTCCCGCGTGACACTTCGTGCGACCAGCGGCCCGGGCGGAGGTCCCACGCGACAGTTCGTGCGACCACGGGCGGATGCAGGACCACCACGGGCAGGCACGGCGCCGAACGGGCGGGCGCAGAGCGGGGCGCCGAACGGTCGGTCGCGGAACGACCACGAGCGGGCGGAACACGCGGCTCGCGTTCGTCGAGCGGGCGGAACTCGCTGCCTGGGGCGGGCGAACGGGACGAAAAAGGCCCGCTCGGCGAGCGCTCGGCGAGCCGCAGACGCACCGCGACCTGCGAACGTGTTGGTTCCGCGTTGAAACGGTTGCGTTTCTGTGGCATCCGGACGTACTCTTCTCGAAACCCACGGGAACGAAGGAGTTCGGGCATGTACGCAACCGAGCGGCACGACGCCATCGCCGCCGCGCTGCAGTCGGCAGGACGGGTCTCCGTCGCCGACCTCGCCGAGCACTTCGACGTCACGACCGAGACCGTCCGCCGTGACCTCGACGCCCTCGAGTCCGCCGGCCGACTGCGCCGCGTGCACGGGGGAGCGGTCCCCGTCGGCCGGTCGAGCGTCGTCGAGCTCACCGTCGCCGAGCGCGAGGTCCAGCACAACTCCGCGAAGTCCGCCATCGCCCGGGCCGCGATGCGCCTGGTCCCGCCGACCTTCACCGGCTCCATCGCCCTCGACGCCGGCACCACCTGCGCCGCCGTCGCCGCCGAGCTCGTCCGCTGGGAGCCCGCCACGGCCGGCGCGACCCTGACGGTCATCACGAACTCGGTCCCGATCGCCGCGACCCTGCAGCACAGCGAGCACGTCGAGCTCCACCTGCTCGGCGGACGCGTCCGCGGGATCACGAGCGCCGCGGTCGGCACCGCCACGGTCGAGCAGATCGGCGCGCTGCGTCCGGACATCGCCTTCGTCGGGACGAACGGGCTGTCGGCGGGCTTCGGCCTGAGCACGCCGGACGAGTACGAGGCTGGGGTGAAGGGCGCGTACGTCCTCGCGGCCCGCCGGAGCGTGGTGCTGGCCGACGCCGCCAAGCACGGTGTCGAAGCGCTCATGCGGTTCGCCCGGCTCGACGAGATCGACACCGTCGTCACCGACCAGACGCCGCCCGCCGACCTCGCGGGAGCCCTCGCCGAGGCCGACGTCGAGGTGGTCGTCGCATGACCCCGAACAGCAGCGTGACCTCGAACAGTCGTAGAGCCCCGAACACCAGCGCCGAGCCGGGCTCCATCGTGAGCACCCGCATCGTCACCGTCACCCCGAACCCGAGCCTCGACCGCACGATCGAGCTCGCCGGCGAGCTGCAGCGCGGCGCCGTCCAGCGCGCCACCCGTTCGACGGCGGAGCCCGGCGGCAAGGGCGTCAACGTCTCCCGGGTCGTCGTCGCGAGCGGGGGCGACACCATCGCCGTGCTCCCGGGCGACGAGCTCGACCCGGTGCTGCTCGGTCTCGCGACGCGGGGGATCCCGACCGCCGCCCTGCCGATCGGTGCCCCGCTGCGCTCGAACGTCACCGTGACCGAGCCGACCGGGACGACCACGAAGCTCAACGAGCCCGGGCCGTCGCTCGCCGGCCGCCTCGACGACCTCGCGGCCCTCGTCGCGGACGCCGCCGGCGCCACCGCGACCGGACCGGCTGCCCGCTGGGTCGTCCTCGCCGGCTCCCTGCCCCCGGGGCTGCCCGACGACGCCCTCGCGGTCCTCGTCCGCGCCGTCCGGCAGCGCCACGGCGACGACGTCCGGATCGCGGTCGACTCGTCGGGCGTGCCGTTCACCGCCCTGCTGCAGTCGGGCGAGCGGATCGACCTCGTGAAGCCGAACGCCGAGGAGCTCGCCGAGGTCGTCGGCGGCGACCCGGACGAGTTCGAGCGGGACGTGGACGCCGCGGCGCTCGCCGCGCAACGGCTCCGTGACAAGAACGTCGGCACCGTGCTCCTCACCCTCGGCAGTGCCGGGGCCGTCCTCGTCACCGAGGACGGGAGCTACGCCGCCGCCGCACCCAGGATCGTGGCGCGCTCGACCGTCGGCGCGGGGGACTCCTCCCTCGCCGGGTACCTGCTCGCCGAGGTCGCCGGGCACCCGCCCGAGCAGCGCCTCGCCCAGGCCGTCGCCACCGGAGCCGCAGCCGCTGCACTCCCCGGCAGCGACGTCCCCGCCCTCGACCACACCGACCCGTCGGGCATCGAGGTCCGAGCGCTCGACCGAGCGCCCGAACCCGCCTGACACCGAACGACGGCACACGCCGCCCGCCCCTCCCACCGAACCCGCACACACGCAGCACCCGCGCCCCCCGCGCCATTGCAAAGGAGCAACCCATGTCCGTCAACACGAGTCCACGCCTCATCAGCGTCCAGCTCGTCGGCCTCGACGAGGACCTCGGCGCCACGTCGAGCGACGTCATCCGCGTCCTCGCCGACCGCGTGGCCGCGACCGGCCGCGCGGCGGACGGGGCGTCCCTCGCCGCCGACGCGATCAAGCGCGAGGCGAGCGTCGGCACCGGCGTCCCCGGCGGCATCGCGATCCCGCACGCCCGGTCGGCATCGGTCTCCGAGCCGACCCTGGCGATGAGCCGCCTCGCACGGACGGTGTCGTTCGGCGCCCCGGACGGCGACGCCGACATCGTCTTCATGATCGCCGTGCCCGAGGGGGCCGACAAGGACCACCTCACGGTCCTCTCGACCCTCGCCCGTGCGCTCATCCGCGAGGACTTCACCGCCGCGCTCCGCGCCGCCACCACCCCGCAGGAGATCGTCGACCTCGTCGACCGCGAGGTGAGCGGCGAGGTCGCGCAGGCCGGTGTCGGCACCGCGAGCAGCGCCTCCAGTGCGACCGCGACCAGCCAGGAGGCGCGACCCGCCGCCGCCACGAACGCTGCGGACGGAGCCGCGGCCGGGTCCGCGACCGGCGCCCGCAAGGTGCTCGTCGGCGTGACGGCCTGCCCGACCGGCATCGCGCACACCTACATGGCCGCCGACGCCCTCGTCGCCGCCGCGCAGCGCGCGGGTGCCGAGATGCACATCGAGACGCAGGGGTCCTCGCAGGTCGAGCCCCTCGACCCGGCGCTCATCGCCCGCGCCGACGCCGTCGTCTTCGCCGTCGACGTGGACGTCCGCGACCGCGGTCGCTTCGCCGGCAAGCCGCTCGTGGCCGGACCGGTCAAGCGCGGTGTCGACGAACCGGACAAGATGATCGCCGAGGCGCTCCGCGCCGCCGACGACCCCAACGCCGCACGCGTGCACGGCTCCGCTGCCGAGGCCGGTTCCAGCACCGCGAAGGACGAGCACTTCGGGCAGGCACTCAAGCGCTGGCTCCTCACCGGTGTCAGCTACATGATCCCGTTCGTCGCGGGCGGCGGGCTCCTCATCGCGCTCGGCTTCCTGCTCGCCGGGTACGGCATCGCGCTGACCCACGGTGACTCCGGGCAGAACAACGCGGTCTACACGCTCACGAACTACACGCTGCTGAACCTGCCGCCGGAGGGCCTGGCGTACTACCTCGGGGCCGCCGCGTTCCAGATCGGTGGCGTGTCCCTCGGGTTCCTCGTGGCAGCGCTCGCCGGGTACATCGCGTACGCCATCGCCGACCGTCCGGGCATCGCACCGGGCTTCGTCGCCGGGTCGATCGCCGTGTTCATGAACGCCGGCTTCCTCGGTGGTCTCGTCGGTGGTCTCATCGCCGGTGGCGCCGCCTACTGGATCGGCCGCATCCCGACCTGGCGTTGGCTGCGTGGCCTCATGCCGGTCGTGATCATCCCGCTGTTCGCGTCGATCATCGCCTCGGGCCTGATGCTCCTGGTGCTCGGCGGCCCGATCGCCTGGGTCATGACGCAGCTCACCGCGTGGCTCAACTCGCTGTCCGGTGCCTCGGCGATCCTGCTCGGCATCATCCTCGGCCTGATGATGGCGTTCGACCTCGGTGGCCCGGTGAACAAGGTGGCGTACGCGTTCGCGGTCGCCGGTCTCGGTGCCGGCTCCGCCACGAACGTCGTCCCGTTCGAGATCATGGCCGCCGTGATGGCCGCGGGCATGGTCCCGCCGCTGGCCCTGGCGCTCGCCTCGACCGTGCTCTACCGCAAGGGCTTCACGAAGCCGGAGCGCGAGAACGGCAAGGCCGCGTGGCTGCTCGGTGCGTCGTTCATCTCGGAGGGTGCGATCCCGTTCGCGGCCGCCGACCCGCTGCGGGTCATCCCGGCGTCGATGATCGGTGCCGCGGTCACGGGTGCGATCTCGATGGCCGCCGGTGTGACCTCGCGGGCGCCGCACGGTGGGATCTTCGTCTTCTTCGCGATCGGGGACGTGGCGATGTTCATCGTGGCGATCCTGGCGGGCACCGTGGTGTCGGCGCTGGTCCTCGTCGGGCTGAAGAAGTGGGTCCGACGAGCCCCGGCCGCGTCGGAGGACGCCGTGGTCACGGCCGACGAGCGGGTCGCGGTGGCGGTCTAGTCACCACCTGCTGACGGGAGGCGCGGTGCCGGCTGGCACCGCGCCTCCTGTTCGTGTCCGGGTGTCAGGCCGCCACGGCGAGCTCGATCGGCGCCGTCCGGGGATCGGTGGTGGCGTCGAGCTCGCTCGGCGCGAGGGGCGGCACCGACGCGTGCGAGATCTTCGGGTGCACGGGGCGGCGCTCGACCTCGCCGGCGCCGATGAGTTCCTCGTGCAGCTTCTCGCCGGCGCGGAGTCCGGTGAACACGATGTCGGACGTGCCACCGAGGACGTCGATCATCCGCGTCGCGACGTCGAGGATCCGGACGGGCTGGCCCATGTCGAGCACGAGGACCTCGCCCGGTTCGGCGATCGCCGCGGCCTGGATCACGAGGTGACAGGCCTCGGGGATGGTCATGAAGTACCGGGTGGCGTCGGGGTGGGTGACGGTCACGGGGCGTCCGGCGCGGATGAGGTCGGCGAAGAGCGGGATCATCGACCCACGGCTGCCGAGGACGTTGCCGAACCGGACCGACACGTAGCGTCGACCGGTCTCGGCCGCGGTCCACGCCGTCAGCCGCTCGGCGATCCGCTTCGTGTACCCGAGCACGCTCGTGGGGTTCGCGGCCTTGTCGGTGGAGATGTTGACGAGCGTCGGGACGTCGGCGGCGACCGCGGCCGCGAGGACGTTCCGGGTTCCGAGCACGTTCGACTTCCAGGCCTCGTCCGGGTACTGCTCGAGCATCGGGAGGTGCTTCAGGGCCGCGGCGTGGAACACGACGTCCGGGCGGCGGGTCCGCATGACCTGGTCGATCGCCTCGGCGTCGCGGATGTCGGCGAGCACGACGTCACGGGTGTCGAGCAGGCCGTGCCCGGCGACCGAGACCTGCACCTGCTGCAGGGCGGTCTCGTCGCGGTCGAGCATGATGACCTCGCGAGGGGCCAGCGCGACGAGCTGCCGGCACAGTTCGCTGCCGATCGACCCACCCGCGCCGGTCACGAGGACGCGGCGCCCGCGGACGAGGTCCGCCATGCCGTCGAGGTCGGTCGGGGTCGGAGTGGTGCCGACGAGGTCGTGCAGGTCCAGACCGTGGAGGTCGGGCTGGGACAGGGGATCGGACATGGCGCTCCTCGGGACGGTTTCGATCGACCATCCCACGGTAACACCTCGTATGTGAAATAACAACGTTCGTCGTGACGGCGTGCTGCACTGCACGCCGCGCAGCCGCGGGCGCTCTGCCCGGCGTCCTCCACCGCCCAGTACGCTGGTCGCCGACCGAGAGACGAACGGATCCGATGCGAACAGCACCCGCCCCCGATGCGCCGATCCGCGACGACGGGTCCCGCGTCGGCCGCTGGGAGCGGGCCGGTGCCGTCGGGGTCTTCGTCCTCGCGGTCGTCCTCGCCTGGTCGCGCATGCCCGCGGCGGTGCGGGACGTGCTCTGGGCGGAGGACGGCCGGACGTTCCTCGGCGAAGGCGTGCAGTACGGCACGCTCGGGACGCTCACCCGCAGCTACGCGGGGTACCTGCACCAGTACCCGCGGCTCGTGGCGGGGGTCGTGCAGCACGTGCTGCCGGTCGAGGGGTGGGCGACCGGCATCGCGTTCGGAGCCGTCGTCGGGACCGGCCTCGTCGCGGCGGTGGTCTTCGTGTGCACGCGGGACGCCACCGCGCGACTGACGCCGGGCGCCGCGCTCGCCGCTCGGGCGGGGATCGCCCTCGCGGTGGTGCTCGTCCCGATCGCGACGAACGAGGTCCTCGGCAACCTCGCGAACGTGCACGCGTACTTCCTGTGGATGATGCCGTTCGTGCTCCTGCACCGGGCACGCAGCTGGGCGTCGAGCGTCGGGCTGGCCGTCGTGACCCTGCTCGGCGCCCTGACCGAGACGCAGGCGATCGTGTTCGCGCCGCTGCTCGTCCTCGGGCTCAGGACTCGTCGGACCTGGCCCGTCAGGGCCGCCTTCCTCGCCGGTGCCGGTCTGCAGCTCGCCGTGTGGCTCGGTTCGGACCGGCACCGCGGACAGGTCGGGCGCGCGACCATCGACCTCGCGTCGCTCGCGGACGGGTTCGGTCTGAACGCCGGGATGACGACCTTCCTCTCGCGGGCCGCGTCCGGCGAGTTCCTCGCGGCCGTCGGCCCCTGGGCGGGGCTGCTCTTCCTGGTGCCCTTCGTCGTCGCCTTCGTCTGGGTGCTCGTCCGCGGCGACCGGACGCAACGGACCCTCGCGGTCGTCCTCGCGCTGTACGCCGTCGTGCTCTGGTGCGCGGCGGTCGTGCTCAACCCGAAGCCCGCCTACGCCTACGCCAGCATGTCGCCGGAGTTCCTCCGGTACGCGTGGGTGAGCCGGTACGGGGTGTTCCCCGCCACCGCCGGGCTCGTGCTCGTCATGCTCGCGCTCGTGACGCCCCGACGCTGGAGTCGCACCCGGAGCGCCGTCGGGGCGGCGGCGGCCGCGTCTGCCGATCCGTCGCGACGATCGCTGCGGCCCCGGCGCGTTCCCCGCCGTCCCGCACTCGGCACGGCGGTGCGGTCGACCGTCGCCGTGGTCCTGCTCGTCCTCGTGGTCGTGCAGTTCCGGCCGCTGGGGCCGGTCCTGCGCACGGACGGTCCGCGGTACACGGCTGCGGTGGCCGCCGCCCGCGAAGCCTGCCGCACGCTCCCGGCCGACCGGGCGATCCGGATCCGCAGTGCGCCGCAGACGCAGCAGGACACCCCGGGTCCGCCGACGCGGCAGGAGCCCACCTCGTTCTGGAGCCTGTCGATGAGCTGCGCGGTCGTCACCGGGGCGAGGACCTCGGACGTCGGGCACGAGGTCGAGCAGGTCCGGCCGGTGCCCACCTTCGGCTGAGCGACCACGCGCCGCCCGTTCTCGGTGCCGACGGTGGCCCCGGCGTCCCGCTCGGCTCGTCAGTCGGCGATGTTCGCCGTGACCGCGTCGATGTAGGCGGCGCGTTCCTCGCGCGAGTGCGGACGGCCGGGCACGCCCGGACGCTGCTCCCACGGGAAGGGCCCGGCGTCGTGTCGGTACTCGATGCCCATCGCCTCGAGCCGGGCCGTGTGCTCGGCGAGGCGCCCCCGGAACTCCGCGACGTCCCGCGGTCCGGTGACGTCGGCCGACCAGAGGGCCTCGGCCAGTGCCGCGACGCGGGGGAACAGCTGGTAGTCGAGCTTGCGGGCGGTGTCCACGTGCTCGGTCCACATGTTGCCCTGGCCGCCGATGACGTGCGCGCGTTCGGCGTCCGTGAGGTCCGCCGGCACCGGGTCGAACGCGAACACGTCGTCGACGGTGAGGACGATCGACACCGGGATCGGCTCGGTCACGAGGTCGCTCTGCCGGTAGTCGAGGTACACCTGGTCGTCCGGCGCGGAGATCACGTCGTGCCCCCGCTTCGCCGCGGTCCGGGCGCCGGTCAGGCCGCGCCAGGACAGCACGGTCGCCGACTTCGAGAGCGTGCCGCCCTCGAGGATCTCGTCCCAGCCGAAGGCCCGCCGCCCGTGCGACTCGACGTGCGCGGCGAGCCGGCCGATGATCCACGCCTGCAGCTGTTCCTCGTCGGCGAGGCCGAGCTCGCGGATGCGCTCCTGCGTGCGGGGGTCGTCCTGCCACTGCACCTTGGGGCACTCGTCCCCGCCGACGCCGATGTACTCGGACGGGAACAGGGCGACGACCTCGTCGAGGACGTCCTGGAAGAAGGCGATCGTGGACTCCTCGGCGTTGAGGACGTCCTCGGCGATGCCCCACTCGGTCCACACGTCGACCGGGTCGCCCGAGACGCCGAGCGACGGGTAGGCCGCGAGGGCGGCGCGGACGTGCCCGGGGGTCTCGATCTCCGGGACGACCGTGACGAACCGGTCGCTCGCGTAGGCGACGATCTCGCGGATGTCGTCCTGCGTGTAGTAGCCGCCGTGCGGGCGACCGTCGAACGACGCCGGGCAGAGGACACCGTCGGCGTCGGCGACGTGCGCTCCGACCTGGGACTCCTTCCGCCACGAGCCGACCTCGGTCAGGCGCGGGTACTTCCGGATCTCGATGCGCCACCCCTGGTCCTCGGTGAGGTGGAAGTGCAGGCGGTTCAGGCGGTGGGCCGCGAGCTGGTCGACCACCCGCATGACCTCGTGCTTCGTCCGGAAGTGCCGCGCGACGTCGAGCATGACGCCACGCCAGGCGAAGGCCGGAGCGTCCTCGACCGTGACCGCCGGGACCGTCCACGGGCCGTCGCCGACCCGGCCCCTGCGGTACACGTCGGCCGGCAGGGACTGCAGGAGTGCCTGGACGCCGTAGAACACGCCGGCGGGGCCGCCGCCCGTGACCTCGACGCCGTCGGGGGCGACCACGAGTCGGAAGGACTCGGAGCGGTCACCGCCCGGGCCCGCGGGGAGCGAGTCGTCCTCGGCCACACGGAGCGCGATCACGTCCGCCGTCGCCCCCGGGTCATCCGCGGCGTCGCGCACCGGCAGTCCCGTCGAACCCCGCAGCGTCTGCTGCAGGTACAGTCGGACCGACTCGCTCGCGGCGTCTGCGGCGATGCGGGTCGACGGGGTGATCGCGAAGGCGCCGACACCCGGTTCGGTGCGGCGCGGCCGTGGGATGAGCATGTCGGAGTCCACCATTCCTCAATGATCTTTCGTAATATGGAGGCTATGGCCGTGGACGAGACCGTGTCAACGCTTCCGAACGGTGTCGTCGGCAGCGCTCCGGGGATGCTCCGACTCATCAACTCGCGCGCGATCCTCGCCGAGCTCTTCCGCGACGACGGCTCGCACACCGTGACCGAGCTCGGTCGGACCGTCGGACTGTCCCGCCCCACCGTCGAGGCCGCCCTGGCCGACCTGGTCGACGAGGGGTGGGTCACCGAAGCCGAGGCCATCGCGACGCCGAACAAGGCCGGGCGCCGGGCGAAGCGGTTCCGTGCGGACGCCGCGGCCGGGTCCGTGCTCGGCGTCGACCTCGGGCTGCACGGCATCGTGGGGCTCCGCTCGGACCTGCGCGGCCGCCAGCTCGCCCGGGTAGAGGAGGTCTACACCGACCTCGCCTCCGCCGAGCAGGCGTGGGCGAGCGTGCAGGACGTCGTCCGGCGGCTCGTCGAGGGCACCGACCCGTCGCGGCTCCTCGCCGCGACCTTCGGCGTCCCCGCCGTCGTCGACCGCTCCGGCGAGATCGACTACACCGTCGCGGTCCCGCAGTGGGTGGAGCGACGCGTCCCCGGCCGGATCGGCGACCTCTTCCCCACGTCGACCACGTTCTTCGACAACGACGCGAAGCTCGCCGCCACGGCCGAGGCGATGTGGGGACGCTTCCGCGGGGTGCAGGACGGCCTCTACCTCGTGATGGGTCGCCAGATCGGTGCGGCCTACCTCGTCGACGGCTCGCTCGCACGCGGTGCGCGCGGAGCCGCCGGCGAGATGGGCGGCCTGGCATCGACGGGATGGCCCGACGCACCCGCCCGACTGGAGGCGCGGATCGCCCCCGGCACCGATGTCGAGTCCGTCATGGCGTCGGCCGGGCAGGGGGACCCGGCGGCGGCCGCGGCGGTCCGTGCGCTCGCCGAGGACGTCGCCCCCGGGGTCGTCCAGCTCATCGCGACCATCGACCCCGAGGTCGTGGTCGTCGGCGGCGAGGTCCTGCCGGCGGCCGAGGTGTTCTGCGAGGCGCTGACCGGTTTCGTCACGCCCGGGCTCCGGCACCCCGTCGAGATCGTCCCGTCGACGGTCGGCCGCGACGCCGTCGCCCGCGGTGCCCTGGCGCGTTCGCTCACCCACGTCCGGACGTCGCACATGGGACTCGGCTGACGTCCAGGTAGCGTGCCGGGTCCTGACAGGGCGTTCAGGCACGATCGGTGGATGACGACTGCCGTGGCTGCGCCTGCCCACACCATGACCGTCGCCGCCGGCGACTCCGCCAGCGACCAGGAGATGGGCGGACTGTCCGGCCTGGTGCTGCAGCTCATCGACGCCCTGGGCGAGTGGGGCGTCGCCCTGATGCTCTTCGTCGAGACGGTCTTCCCACCGATCCCGTCCGAGGTGATCCTGCCGCTCGCCGGGTTCCTGGCCGGAGCCGGTCGGATGAACCTCGTGCTCGTCCTGCTGCTCGCGACGCTCGGCTCCTACCTCGGCGCACTGGTGCTGTACTGGCTCGGCGCCGTCATCGGCTTCGAGCGGACGACGCGTTGGCTCGGCAAGCTGCCCCTCGTCGACGAGGACGACTTCCGCAAGGCGGCGGACTGGTTCCACCGGCACGGCCGGAGCGCGGTCTTCTTCGGCCGGTTCGTGCCGATCGTCCGCAGCCTCATCTCGCTGCCGGCCGGAGCGGACCGGATGCACCTCGGGACGTTCTCGGTGTTCACGATCATCGCGAGCGGGATCTGGAACAGCGCCCTGGTGCTCCTCGGCGCGGCGTTCGGGACCCAGTACGACAAGGTCGAGCAGTACACCGAGTGGATCGACCGCGTCCTCTACGTGGCGATCGCCGCAGTCGTGGTGACCTTCGTGGTCCGCCGGGTGCGCCGCATCCGTGCCGACCGCGCGGGACGCACCGTCACCGGACGGGCCGACGGCACCGCCCGCGGCCGACGTCGTGCCGAGGCCGCGGGCGACTGAGCCGTCAGGCCTTCGTCAGTGCGGACTCCTTGTGGGCGGCCTGCTTGCCCGTCTTCTCCGATTCGACGATCCAGTACGGGTCGTCGTCCGTCGGCTTGAAGGACTGCCCGTCGAACTGGAAGTCCTTCGTCTTCTTCTCGACCAGTTTCCCGGTCGTGGTGCCCTGCGAGGTCTTCCAGTGGACCTTCTCGCCCTTCGACAGTGCCATGGCGTCCTCCTGACGTCGACGTCGAGTGATCGCTCACCCGTGGAAGGGCCGAACGTACCCCGATGCATCCGCATGATCTCGGGGAAGTCACGGAAGAAATGTCCCCCATCACGATGTCATAACACGTACCCGAAAGGCCGGTGGGACGCGTACCGTACTGGATGAGCCACCGCGGAGGCAACTGCCCCGGATCACCCGGCTCTCGGACGGAACGACATCAACCATGACCCTGCTGAACGTCACTCGGGCGGAGACGGTCCTCGCGGGCCGCTACCGCCTCGTGAAGCTCATCGGCACGGGTGGCATGGGGTCGGTCTACGAAGCACGTGACGAGCACACCTACCGCGCCGTCGCGGTGAAGCTCTTCGCGACGCCCGAGTCGATGACCACGGCCGACCGGGTCCGCCAGGAACGCGAGATCCGGCTCCTGAGCATGCTGTCGCACCCGGGGCTCATCCCGCTGTACGACGCCGGCACCCACGACTTCGAGGACGGCCCGCACCGCTTCATCGTGATGGAGCTCATCGCCGACACGACGCTCCTGCGCCGACTCGCGGGCGGCGCCCTGCACAACTACGAGGTGGCCGACCTCGGCGCCCAGCTCGCCGACGCCCTGGCGTACGTGCACTCGCGCGGCATCGTCCACCGCGACGTCAAGCCGGCGAACATCCTGATCAGCGACGAGGGCTCGTCGGGGTTCGCCCGCACCGTGAAGCTGACGGACTTCGGCGTCGCGCACTTCGTCGACGGGTCCCGCCTGACCAACGACGGGACGATCATCGGGACGGCCGCCTACCTCAGCCCCGAACAGGTCGCCGGCGAGCCGATCGGCTTCGCCACCGACGTCTACTCGCTCGGCCTCGTGCTGCTCGAGGCCCTGACCGGCAAGCAGGAGTACTCCGGCACCCTGATCGAGGCGGCCCTCGCACGCCTGCGGCACGACCCGGAGATCCCCGACGACATCGCGCCGGAGTGGCGGGACCTCCTCGCGAAGATGACCGCTCGGAACCCCGACCGACGCCCGACCGCGGTGGCGATCGCGAACGCCCTGCGCGGTGGCTCGACGCAGATCACCGGTCCGGTGCCGCTCGGACCGCAGCGCGTCAAGCACAAGCGCGACCACCGACTGCACCGCGCTGCGCACCGGCACGCCAAGCGCGGCACGTTCGTGACCGTGCGTCGGTGGCGTCGCCGGAACGTCCTCGTCGGGTCGTTCGCGGCCTTCGGCGTCCTCGTCGCCTGCGCCGCGTCCTACGTCGCCGGCGCGCTGCACTAGCGTCCGGCGCGCGGCCCCGAGCCGTGCGCACCGCCGGTCGCCCGCGCGTCCGGGGTCCCTGGCAGGATGGACCGCATGACCGACCAGCGCTGGATCAAGATCTGCGGCCTGTCGACGCCCGACACCGTGGACGCCGCCATCGACGCGGGCGCCGACGCGGTCGGGTTCGTCTTCGCCGCCGGCAGCCCCCGGACCGTGACGGCGGACCTCGCGAAGGAGCTCGTCGAACGCGTGCCGGACGGCATCGACGCCGTCGGGGTCTTCCGCGACCAGGAGATCGACGAGGTGGTGGGCATCGCCTCCGCGGTGGGCCTCACGACCCTGCAGCTGCACGGCGGCGAATCGGCGACCGACTTCGCCCGGGCCCGCGACGCCGGCTTCTTCACGATCCGGGCGGTCGCGGCCGAGGACTACCTGCGCGAGACGCCCGAGCAGCGCGCGTCGTACGACCACGACCTGCTCCTGCTCGACGCGGCGGTCCCGGGCAGCGGTCGGCTCATCGACCCCGGCGCGGTGACCGGCAAGGTCGACGAGGCGTGGATCCTCGCCGGCGGACTGACCCCGGCCAACGTGGTGGCGGCGATCGAGTCGCTCGACCCGGACGCGGTGGACGTGTCGAGCGGGGTCGAGTCCGAGCGCGGCGTCAAGGACGCCGCGAAGATCCGGGCGTTCGTCGAGGCGGTCCGCAGCATCCCCTGACGGCGCACGCCGCGCCTCCTGGCCGACCGCGGTCGCGCGTCAGCGCAGGGTCGGGATCAGCTCCGTGAGGAACGCGTCGGTGTCCTCCCAGCCCTCGACCGCGTGGCACGGAACGCCCAGGGCCTTCACCGGGTAGTCGTTGCCCTCGGGGTCGAGCCGGTCGCCCACGAAGAGCATCGCGTCGAGCGGCACCCCCGTGATCTCGGCGAGCCGCTGCATGCCGTAGGCCTTGTCGATGCCCTTCCGGGTGATGTCGACGCTGGTCGAGCCACCGGAGCGCACCTCGAGGTCGGGGAGCTCGGCCTGCACCAGACGGCGGAGCTCGTCCTTCTTGGCGCCCGTCGGGTCCCACTGCTTCTTGACGTCGACCGGAGCCGACTGGCCGAGCGCGGAGAACGTGATCTGGGACCCGCGGTCCTCGAGGATGGGTCCCCAGGTCTCGGACTCCCAGAACCCGGCGGCCTTCGCCACGGCCTCGACCGCGTCGAGGGCACGGGTCTTCTGGTCGTCTGTGAGGTCCTCGGCGTACTGCAGTGCCCAGTCGTCACCGGCCCACCGGTAGTAGGCGGTGCCGCAGGTCGGCAGCAGGTGCAGGTCGTCGAGCACGAGCCCGTCCCGGCGGCGCAGGGGTGCGACGAGCTGCTGCTCGAACTGCTGGAAGTTGCCGCCGGAGATCACCGCGACCGGCACGACCTCGAGCAGGGACGCGAAGGTCTCGAGCATCCGGGGGTCGAGCGCGGACTTCGAGGGGGCGAGGGTGTCGTCCAGGTCGAAGGCGACGAGGCGGGGCGTGGTCATGCCCCGATCCTGCCAGAGCCGACGGCACGGACGCCGCACGACCGGGCTCGTCGTGCCGCGGTGCGCGATGTGTGCGGTGTCGCGCGCGGGGCACGACGGGGCCCGGACACGACAGCGGCCGCACCCCGGTGGGGATGCGGCCGCGTGTGGTGGGGAAGGGCTACTCCTTGACGAGCACGACCTCGTCGAGCGGGAGGCGGGTGCGCGGGGCGACCTCGCGCTCCGCGGCCTTGTCGTCGAGCTGCGACGGGTCCGCCACGGTGCCGATCGCGGTGACCGTGTACGGCAGGAAGCGCTCGGGCAGGTCGAACGCGGCGCGGAGGCCCTCGGCGTCGATACCGGCCATCTGGTGCACGTGCAGGCCCTCGGCGTGCGCCTGGACCGTCAGGGCGGCGAGGGACTGGCCGAGGTCGTACTGCGCGAACGGACGCTCGTCGCCGTCCTCGGTCACCGTCTCGAGCACGCCGACCACGAGCGCGCTGGCGCGGAACGCCCACGCGGCGTTGAAGCCGAGCAGGTTCTCGTTGATCTTCCGGAAGGTCTCGGTGCCCCGACGACCGGCGATGAAGCGGCGCGGCTGGAAGTTCATGGCCGACGCGGCCCAGCGTGCGGCCTCGAGGACGGCGTCGAACTGCTCGTCCGAGATCGTCGCGGTCTCGTCGTAGGAACGGGGGCTCCACCGCTCTTCGAGCAGCGGGACGAGGGGCTGGCTGGAGTCGGTCGAACGCGTCAGCGTGGTGGAGTTCGTCGAGGTCATGGTGGCGTCAACGGTATTCGATGCGTCCGCATTTCCGGCCTGAGCAACGTCACATGGTGCAAGGATGGGGGGCGATGGGTGGCGTGTTGACCGGGTTCGCGATCATCGGCGCGATCATCGCCGCCGGGTACGCCGTCGGACGCACCGGACTGCTCGGCCAGCACGCCCAGTTCGTGATGAGCCGGCTCGCGTTCTTCGTGCTGATGCCGTGCCTGCTGTTCCACACGATCGCCACGGCGGACATCCACGTGCTGCTGTCGCCGATGCTCGCGGTGTCGCTCCTCAGCGCGGTCGTCGTGGCCCTCGGCGCCGGTGTCGTGTTCCGGCTGGTGCTCCGTCGGCCCCTCGCGACGACGACGGTCGGGGCCCTCGCCGCGAGCTACGTCAACGCGAACAACATCGGGCTGCCGGTCGCCGTGTACGTCCTCGGGCAGGCCACCGCGGTCGTGCCGGTCATCCTGCTCCAGCTCATCGTGCTCGCGCCGATCGCGCTCACGATCCTGGACACCGCGACCTCGGCCGGTGGCAGCTGGGCGCGTCGTGTCTCGGGGCCGTTCCGGAACCCGATCATCATCGCCTCGCTCGTCGGCCTGGTGTTCTCGGCGACGGGCACCGCCCTGCCGACGCCGGTGCTCGAGCCGTTCTCGTTGGTCGGCGCGGCCGCGGTGCCCGTCGTCCTGCTGTCGTTCGGGATGAGCCTGCACGGTGCGACCCCGCTGCGGGACCCCGCGATCCGGGCGGACGTGATCGTGGCGTCGGTGATCAAGCTCGTCGTGATGCCGGCCGTGGCGTTCGTGCTCGCCCGGTACGCGTTCGGTCTGGGGGACCAGGACGTCTTCGTGCTCACGACGCTCGGGGCACTGCCCGCGGCGCAGAACGTGTTCAACTACGCGCAGCGGTACGGGGCGGCGGTGCCGATCGCGCGCGACGTGGTGCTCGTCTCGACGATCGGCTCGGTGCCCGTGCTGGTCGCGGTGGCCGCCCTGCTCCACCCGTAGCCGCGCGCTGGCCGCGTCGGCCGGGGCCGCGCCCGCGCCGGCGCCGAGGCCACGACGCCGCGCGAGCGGGCAGAGAACGTCCCGATCGCCGCCGGGTAGCGGCGCTTTCCGCCCGGTCGCGGAGCGACGCGCGGCGTGTCCTGCCCGGTCGCGGAGCGATGCGCGGTGTGTCCTGCCCGGTCGCGGGGCGGTGCGCGGCGTGTCCTGCCCGGGCGCGGGGCGGTGCGCGGTGTGTCCTGCCCGGTCGCGGGGCGGTGCGCGGTGTGTCCTGCCCGCTCGGGGCCCGTGTCGGGACCCGACGACGGACGGGAGGCGCGGGGCGGGCCGGATCCGCGCCTCCCGTCCGTCCCGTGGGGCCTGTGGAACGGGCGGTGTGTCCTGGCAAGTCGGCGCGTACCGTGGGCGCCACCGAACGGAAGAGGAGGTCCCCGATGGACACGATGGCGATGATGAAGAGCATGTCGATGACGGACGTGCCCGTCCAGATGGACGCCGAGGCGATGCAGGACACGATGATGGCGATGAACGCCGCGTCGATGGCCGCGACGATGTGCTCCGCGAGCGACATGCGTGCGGGCGGCGAGATGGCCACCTGCGCCGCGATGTGCTCGAACACGGCGATGATGGCCGACACCGGCATGCGGATGATGATGCGTCCGGCTGGCATGGACGCGCAGTCGATGCGGGCGATGCTCACGACGGTCACGGCGATGGGCACGATGTGCGCTGCCGAGTGCCGGAAGCACGCCGACATGGACGAGACGTGCCGCTACTGCGCGATGGCGTGCGACGAGATGGTCGCGAAGTGCGAGGCGATGCTGGCCTCGATGACCGCCTGACGCGTCACGCGACGCGCGCGGTGGTCTTCCGACCGCCCGCGCTGAGGATCTCCGCGGCGGGGTGGTGGGCGACCGGTGCGCCCACCGACACGAGCGTGTCGGCGTCCGCCACCCGCAGCTGCGTCACGTCGCCGTCGAGGAACGCGACCACCAGGTCGGCCGGACGGGTCTCGAGGACGATGCCGTCACGCCAGGCACGAGGCGTGGCGTCGGCCATGACGCGCTGGATCGGAAGGATCGTCGACGGGGTCGTGCGGGACATGGCTTCACCTGCTCTCGAAGGGGTTCGGTGCAGGAACGCTACGTCGGCCGGTCGGCCGCGCTCAACGCCGACGGACGCGGGGAGTAACAGACGGCGTCAGAAGATCATCGGCCGGTCGTCGTCGAGTGAGGTCTCGAGGTCCAGGTCGACCGTGACGGGGACGTGGTCGCTCGGCGCGTCGCCCTTCCGCTCGTCGCGGTGGATGGTCGCGTCGGTGACGACGTCCGAGAACGCCTCGGAACCCATGATGAAGTCGATGCGCATGCCCTCGTTGCGCGGGAAGCGCAGCGACTTGTAGTCCCAGTACGTGTAGCCGTCGGGCACGATCGGGCGGACGACGTCCTGCAGCCCACGCTCCTCGAACGCCCGGAACGCGGCACGTTCCGGCTCGCTGACGTGCGTGTGGCCCTCGAACACGGCGACGTCCCACACGTCGGAGTCGAGCGGCGCCACGTTCCAGTCGCCCATGAGCGCCAGCGGTGTGTCCGGCTCGGCACGGAGCCACTCGGACGTGCGGTCGGCGAGCTGTCCGAGCCAGTCGAGCTTGTACGTGTAGTGCGGGTCGCCCAGCTCGCGGCCGTTCGGCACGTAGAGGCTCCACAGCCGGACGCCGTCGACCGTGACGCCCATGGCACGGGCCTCCACCGGCAGGTCGGGTCCCTCGTGCCCCTTGAGGAAGCCGGGCTGGCCGGGAAAGTCGCGGGTGACGTCCTCGAGCGGGAGCCGGCTGGCGAAGGCGACGCCGTTCCACTGGTTCAAGCCGTGCGCCTCGACCTGGTAGCCGGCAGCCTCGAACGCCTCGAACGGGAACTGCTCGGGCTTGCACTTGATCTCCTGCATGCCGAGGACGTCGACGTCCTCGCGCACCAGCCAGTCGACGATCCGACCCACCCGGGTGCGGACGGAGTTCACGTTCCAGGTCGCCACGCGCATGGGTCCGAACCTACCGTGGGCCAGCCGGGCGCCGTCCGCGTGCCGGGGCCACGGGGCGGGCGGGGCACGGCACGATGGTGTTCGGTGGACGGACACGACGAGCACAACGAGACCCCTCCGGAGGGACGCATGGCATCGACGACGACCGGCGTGGCGGGGACTGCGACCACGACGCGGGCCGGCGTGGCGGGGTCCGCGGCGACGACGCGGGCCGGCGTGGCGAGGACCGCGGCCACGACGACGACCGGCGTGGCGGGGTCCGCGACGGCCACGACGACGCGGGCGGCCACCGAGGGACGGACCATCATCGACGACAGCGTCGTCGCGAAGGTCGCCGGCATCGCCGCCGCCGCCGTCCCCGGGGTCCACGCACTCGGCGGCGCCGCGACCCGGGCGTTCGGTGCGGTCCGGGACGCGATCGCATCGAGCGCACTCGGCCGTGGTGGGTCCGGGTCGAGCGCGCTCGGACAGGGCGTCCGCGTCGAGGTCGGCGACGAGC
Source organism: Curtobacterium sp. AB451 (assembly GCF_050585845.1). Classification (NCBI taxonomy): domain Bacteria; kingdom Bacillati; phylum Actinomycetota; class Actinomycetes; order Micrococcales; family Microbacteriaceae; genus Curtobacterium; species Curtobacterium sp. AB451. Next base: position 670,721 of record NZ_JBOBQG010000001.1, on the reverse strand, counting down.
GCGCCGCGATCGAGCTCACGATCGTCGTGGACCACCCGAGGCCGATCCCGGCCGTCGCCGAGGCGGTGCGGACGGCCGTCGCCACCGCCGTCACCGAGTTCGTCGGCCTCGAGGTCGTGTCGGTCGACGTCGTGGTCACCGACGTCTGGGTCCCGGCCCTCGACGGGGACGTCGACGGCGCGGACGTGTGGGTCCCGGCGCTCGACGGGGACGTCGACGGCGCGGACGCCACCCGCGGTCGCGCCCGGTGACCACCGTCGGCGGTGCCGCACGACGGGGCAGCGGCGGCCCCCGGGTGATCGACGGGCTGACCCGTGCACGGGGTGACGTCGTGGTGCCGTCGGTCGTCCGCTCCGCGGCGCGAGGGCGACCGGTGCAGGCCGTGTGGGTCAACGAGATCGGCGGCCGGACCTTCCGCATCGGCGAGGACGGGCGTGCCGAGGAGTACGTCAAGGTCCTGCCGCACGCCTACGCGTCGTGGATCGTCGGCGAGGCCGCCCGGCTGACGTGGGCGTCCCGGTACGCGACGGTGCCGGAGCTCCTCGACCACGGCGTCGACGACGAGGGGGTCTGGCTGCGCACGCGGGCACTCCCCGGGTGGAGCGCGGTCGATCCGCGGTGGCACGACGAGCCCCGGACGGCCGTCATCGCGGCCGGCGAGGGCCTCCGGGCACTGCACGACACGCTGCCCGTGCTGGACTGCCCGTTCGAGTGGTCCTCCGTGCAGCGGGCCGGACGCGCCCGCGCCGCCGGGGCCGATCCGGACGCGCTCGGCCCCGAGCCGGCCGTGGACCGCGTCGTGGTGTGCCACGGCGACCCCTGCACGCCGAACACCCTGATCGGTGCCGACGGACGGTTCGCCGGGCACGTGGACCTCGACGCCCTGGGGATCGCCGACCGGTGGGCGGACCTCGGCGTGGCGACGATGGCGCTCGGCTGGAACTACGGCCCCGGGTGGGAGGTGCTCTTCCACGAGGCGTACGGAGTCCCGCTCGACGAGGAGCGGACCGCCTGGTACCGGGCGCTGTGGAACCTGGACGACGACGGCGTCGAGACGTCAGCGGACGGGGTCGAGGCGGTCAGCGACGGCGTCGACACGGCCGCCGGGCGGGACGACTAGAAGGCCACGCCCCGCGCCTGCATGAACGGCACCGGGTCGACGGTGGCGCCGTTCACGTGCACCTCGAAGTGCGTGTGGCAACCCGTCGAGTTGCCGGTGGAGCCGACGAGCGCGATCAGCTGCCCGGCCGAGACCCGCTGCCCGGGGCTGACGCGGAACCCGCCGTTCACGATGTGCCCGTACGCGGTCTGCACGCCGCCGCCGTGGCTGATCCGGACGTAGTTGCCGTACCCGCCGTACCAGCCGGCGTAGTCGACGGTGCCCGCGGCCGCCGCGACGATGGGCGTCGAGCAGCCGCTCGCCAGGTCCGCACCGTCGTGCTTGATGACGGAGCCGTAGATCGGGTGCACGCGGTACCCGTAGGGGCTGATGACGTAGCCACTCGCCGGCCGGACCCACCCGGTGCCCGAACCGGAACCGGGCGATCCGCTGGCGCCGGAGCCGCTGCTGCCCGTGCTGCCACCGCCGCCGCCGCCACCGCTGTTCGCCGCGGCGGCCGCGCGCTGAGCGGCGAGCGCGCGCAGGTACGCCTCGCGCGCAGCCTTCTCCTCTGCCGCCTTGCGCACGGCCTCGCCCTTGGCGAACTCGGCCTCGGTCCGGACGCGGCCGGAGGTCAGCGTCGCGAGCTGGGCGTCGAGGCGGGCCTTGTTCGACTGCTGCTCGTCGTAGGCGGCCTGCACCTTGTCGGCCGCGGCCTGGGACGCCTGCATGCGGCGCTCGGCCTCGGCAGCGAGGTCGGCGAGCGCCTCGGACGCACGGTCGGCCTGGTCGGTGAGGGAGCGGGCGACGGCGGCGTCGGCCGTGGCTGCCGCCTCGACGCGTTCGGCCTGCTCCGAGAGCTTGCTCAGCGCACCGAGGTTGTAGAGGAGGTCACTGGCGTCCTGGCCGCCGGAGATGACGGACGCCGTGACGTCGGATCCACCGGACCGTGCCATCTGCGCCGCGAACTGTCCCGCCTGGGCGGCGCTCTGCTCGGCGGTCTCGGTGTGCTCGTCGGCGTCGGCGCGGAGTCGCTGCTCCTTCTCGGCGGCGTCCTGCGCCTTGCCCTGCGCCTCGAAGAACTCGGTGCCGAGGCGCTGGGCCTCGGCCTCGGCCGCCTTCACCTTGCTGGAGAGCCCGGAGATGATGCCCCGGATCTCGGTGATCTGGTCCTGCTTGGCGGACTCCTGCCCGCGCGCGGCCATCACCTCGTCCCACGAGGGGTAGGTCGCCGCGCTCGCCACCGGGGCGTCGAGCACCACCGTGCCGACCAGGCCCGCGAGCGCGAGGGCGGTGGCGGCGAGACGGAGGCGGACGGCGGCACGGCGACGCGGGTGGCTTGGGGGACGAGTCACGCACCCGAGCCTATACATCCGTTCAGGCACGACGGGTCGCCGCCGCGCGGCTGTGGAGAACTTCGCAGGGCGGGCGTTCAGAACCCGCGTTCCCGCCGGATGGCGTCGGCGCTGTCGACGACGTCCCGCTGCAGCACGGCGGCCCCGGCCGTCCCGGCGTAGTCGTAGACGTCGAACCCGGCGCAGTGCGTGATCGTCGCGGGCGGCCCGAGGGAGTCCTCGACGGCGGTCGTCCAGACGTCGCCGGACCCGATCACGACGAAGGTCGGGGCGGCGTCGCGGTACGCGCCGAGGTCGACGAGCCACGGGTAGGTCTGGAACGTGTCCCGCACCTGCAGCAGCTGCACGTTCGTGGACGCGTAGGTCGCGAGGGGGCGGACGGTCCAGAACTGCCCGACGCCCACGACGTCCCGTCCACCGGCCCAGCGGTCCAGGCAGGCGGCCGGGTCCGAGCGTGCGTCGACGACCGCGCGGAGGGTGCTCGGCGCGGTGGCGACCCCGGTGAGCAGGACCCCGGCGGCGGCGAGGGCGAGCACGGCCCGGATGCCGCGCCGCGGCCGGTGCACCTGGGTGCGGCGGACGGCGGTGCGGGCGAGCTCGGCGACCGCGACCAGCGCGAGGAGCGGCGCCGTCACGATCGGCTCGAGGTACCGCGGGGTCTCCGAACCGGCGACGACCACCCCGACCGACACGGCCACGACGGTGACGAGGGGGAGCGCGGCGGCGACGAGGACCGTCCGTGACGTCCGGACCCGCCACGCCCACACGGTCCCGCCGACCGACAGGAGGACGCCCACGAGCAGCAGGAGCAGACCCGCGTCCCCCGCGGCCGACCCCGCGCGGTCGTCCGTGAGCGCGGCGAAGAACCCGAGGGTCTCGCCGGCACGCGACGGCTGGACGTAGGTCGACGGGTCGAGGGAGACGAACGGCCGGAGCGGGATCCGCAGCAGGTACCCGACGACCGAGCCCACCGTCACCGTGCCCGCGAGCACCGCGACCAGGCGCCAGGGCAGTCGGCGTGCGAGCGCGAGGAGCACCAGCGTCACCACGACCGGCGCCGCCGACCAGGGCACGTACAGCGGGTTCGACGCGGTCGTGCAGGCGGCGACGAGGCCCAGCACGACGAGGACCGGCACGGACGCCCGCCCGGTCCGCACCGCGCGGAGCACCAGGACCGCGGTGCCGAGCATCGCCAGGACCGCCCCGTAGTAGTACGTCGTCGTGAGGAGCAGGGACGCGAGCTCCAGCGAGGTCGCCGTCGCCGAGGACTCGGTGAGCACCAGGAGCGTCACGAACCCGAGCGCCACGGCGGACACCGCGATCCGTGCCGAGCGCCGGGCGGCCGGCATGAGCTCGTTCGCGGCCGCGCGCACGAGGGCGTAGACGGCCAGCAGCACGAGGACGCCGTTCAGCGCGAGGGCCTGCTGCGGCGTCGCGGTCACGAGGGAGCACAGGAGGTAGACCGGCAGCTCGGGGAAGAAGAACAGCGCCGGGGACATCGCCCACTCGAACGGCTGCCCGAGCTCCATCGAGCGGCGGACGAGCGGCAGCAGCACCGAGTCGCCGTCGTACCAGAGCAGGGTGACCCTCGGGGTCGCGACGACGTGACGCAGGGCGATGACGGACAGGGCCAGCGCGACCAGCGCACCGAGCGCCTCCTGGCCGACCGCACGCCCCCGAGCGGGCCGCCCGGCGCCGTCGGTCCCGCGCTTCACCTCGGTGACGGGGCGCGCGTCGGAGGGCATGACCGGAGCGTACCGACCGAGGCTCGGAGCGCCCCACCCACGCGGGGCAGCGCGCTCCGGGGACGACCGGCTACCCTTGTGGGCTGTGACCGACGCGCGCGACCAGCTCATCCAGTTCATCACGGACGAAGCGGTGTTCCACGGAGACTTCACCCTCACCAGCGGGAAGAAGGCGACGTACTACATCGACCTCCGCAAGGTGAGCCTGGACCACCGTGTCGCCCCGCTCATCGGCCAGGTCATGACCGACCTCATCGGCCAGGTCCCGGACGTCGCCGCGGTCGGCGGGCTCACCATGGGCGCCGACCCCATCGCCAGCGCCGTGCTCCACCAGGCCGCCGCCCGCGGGCTCGCGTACGACGCCTTCGTCGTGCGCAAGGAGCCGAAGGACCACGGCCGCGGCAAGCAGGTCGAGGGTCCTGAACTCGCGGGCAAGCGCGTGATCGTGCTCGAGGACACCTCGACGACCGGCGGTTCGCCGCTCAAGGCCGCCGAGGCACTGGAGCGCGAGGGCGCGATCATCGCCGCCGTGGCCGTCGTGGTCGACCGCGACACCGGCGCCAAGGAGAAGATCGAGGCCGCCGGGTACCCCTACTTCGCCGCGATCGGACTGGCCGACCTGGGGCTGTCCGCATGACCGAGGAGCGTCCGGACGACGCGCACGAGCCCGACCAGACCGCCGGACCCGCAGACGGGGACGACGGACTGGAGGCGCGGCGCGGTTCCGCCCCGGACGCTCCGTTCCACGGTCTCCGCAGCGCCGCCGACATCTTCGGTGCCCCGCGCGGTGCCGACGACTGGCCGTCGCGTCGCGAGCGCCGCGAGGCCGAGAAGTCCGCGCGCGAGACCGGCGCGCCCCTGCCGGAGCCCTTCGAGCCGGTGACCGCCGAGGAGCCCGAGGTCCGCGCGACGCCGTCGTCCGCCGACGAGGACGACGCCACCCAGGCGATCTCGATGCCCGAACAGCTCGAGGCGCCGTCCGAGAACCCCCAGGCCGAGGCCGAGCACGAACGGGCGACGCTCTCCGACCGCATCCCCGCCGCAGCACCGGTCCCGCCGCCCTCCAACGCGCCGCACCCCTCGTCGATCAGCCTGCCGACGGCCCTGTCGCACCGCGACGAGCGCGCCGCCGAGAACCGCGCGATCGACGAGGAACGGCGCCGCACCGACCCGTTCGGCGCCGGGCGCGAGGACGTCGACTGGCTCGGGCGGGCCACCGGTCCGCGCACGGCCGTTCCCGCCGAGCCGACCGCCGCGCCGGCCGTCCCGGCAGCCCCGGTCGTACCCCGACCGCTCGGCGTCGAGAACGTCCTGCCGCCCACCGACGAGCCGCCGAGCTTCACCGAGCTGCTCCGGACCGCCAGCGGCGACGTCGAGGGCACGGCCGGCGACGAACGACCGTTCGACTGGGCCATCCGGGACGACGAGCCCGGCGAGGTCCCGGCGACGCTGACGACGAACGCGTTCGACACCACGGCGCTCGCCGGTGGTCGCTGGAGCCTGGCGGACGAGTCGGACGAGTCGGACGACGACGTCGTCGCCGGTGAGCTGCCGACCCCGGTCGACGGGACGCCCATCGTCGGCGCGGCGGCTGCCGCACCGACCGTCGCGCCCGTTCCCGCACCCGCACCGCCGCCCGCCCTCGGGCCGTCCGCCCCCGTGGTGCCGGGCCACCTCGACGACCGGACGGACGGGTCGGAGGAAGACCCGCGCCTCCCGTCCGACGCGCCGACCACCGCACTGCCCGTCGCCGGGACCCCGTGGTGGGCCGAGCCCGACGGCACCGTCCCACCGACGGCGGCCCCGCCGCTCGTCGAACCGGCTACCTCGGAACCGGAGCCCGCCGCCTACCCGGCGCACCTGCCGCCGGCGGTCGGGCAAGACCTCGACGCCGTGATGGGGATCCGCGGCCACGAGCCGACGGCGCACGCGGACGAGGCGGCACCGCTCCCGGCGACCGCGCCGGACGACCTCGACCAGTCCGAGTGGGACGGCCGCGAGACGAGCGACACGAGCGCCATCAAGGACCTCTTCGGCACCGAGGCGGTCGGGCAGCTCGGCGGGACCGGCTACGACCCGCACGACACCGGCACGCGCATGATGCCGGCCGTCGGGGCAACGCCCGCGCATGCAGCCGGTCCGGGCCGCACGCCGGTGGCGCCCGCAGCGGCAGCCGCAGCGTCCTCTGGTGGTGGCGACGGCGGTGGCGACCGCGACAACTTCATCAACGAGGGCTTCGCGAAGCTCCGGAACGAGGGCCGACGCGGGAAGCTGCTGCTCGTCTGGGGGTCGATCGCGCTCATCGTCGTGCTGCTCGTCGCCGTGTTCGCCCTGACGAAGTGGATCCTCGGCAACTCGATCGAGGAGCGCACCCCGGCACCGACGTCGACCTCGGCCGCGTCGGCGTCGTCGTCCCCGAAGGCGGCCTCGTCGTCGCCGGCGTCCGCGGCACCGTCGTCGAACACCCTGCAGACCCTGCAGTTCGCCACGACCCCGGCGGGTCCGGGGGAACACGCCTGGACCGACCTCGCGGGCGGCGAGTGCCTGTCACCGTTCACCAACGCGTGGGCGCAGACCTACACCGTCGTGGACTGCCAGAGCCCGCACCTCGCCCAGCTCACCGCACGCCTGCAGGTGTCGGCGAACCAGTGGCCGGGGCCGGACGACCTCGCGTCCCAGGCGGCCGAGCGGTGCCAGACGTCCGAGGCGCTCGACACGGCTGCCGCGGCGGCCTACGGGGACGTGCAGGTGCAGGGGTCGTACGCGCCGGACCAGGCGACGTGGGACCAGGGCGACACGTTCATCTCGTGCTTCGTGACCCGGTCGTCGGGCGGCACCATGACGGGTTCGGTCGCGCCGAACGCCTAGGGGCTGCGGTCCCGGCGGACTGGCCGACCCGGAACGACACCACCGACGTCGTACGACGTCGACGATGTCGTTCCGGCGCGGCCAGCGGCCAGCGGCCAGAGGTCAGCGGCTCACGCGCGGGCGGAGACCTTCGACGACACCTCGTCGAGCGTCCGGAGCTCGTCCGCGCTGAGCTCGAGCTCCGCCGAGGCCAGGAGTGCCGGCAGCTGCTCGGTGTTCCGCGCGCTGGCGATCGGCGCGACGACGTCCGGCTGGGCCTGCAGCCACGCGAGGGCGACGGTCGCGACCTCGGTCGAGCGGTCCGCGGCGATCGTCGCGAGGGCGTCGACCACGGCGAGGCCCGCCTCGTTGAAGTAGCCCGAGACCTGGCCCTCGCGGTCCTTGCCGGCGACGTCCTCGGCCGTGCGGTACTTGCCCGTCAGGAAGCCGGCCGCCAGCGCGAAGTAGGGGACGACCCCGAGGTGCTCGGTGGCGGCCAGCGGCGCGATGTCCGACTCGTACGGCTCGCGGGTCACCAGGTTGTAGTGCGGCTGGATCGCGACGGGCACGGCGAGGTCGTGCTCCCGCGCGATGCGCACCCACTCCGCCGCACGCTCCTTCGAGTAGTTCGAGATCGCCGTCCAGCGGACGAGGCCGTCGCGCACCAGCTGGTCGAACGCCCGCACGGTCTCCTCGAGCGGGGTCGACTCGTCGTCGAAGTGCGCGTAGTACAGGTCGATGCGGTCGGTGCCGAGGCGCTCGAGGCTCGCGCGTGCGGCCGCGGCGACGTTCGACGCCGACAGACCCTGGAACTCCGGGTGCTGGGACACCTTCGTGGCGATCACGACGTCGTCGCGCTTGCCGGACGCCCGGAACCACGAGCCGATCACCCGTTCGGACTCGCCGCCGGAGTTGCCGGGCGCCCAGGCGGAGTAGACGTCCGCCGTGTCGACGAAGTCGCCGCCGGCCGCGGTGTACGCGTCGAGCACCCGGTGCGAGGTCTGCTCGTCGGCGGTCCAGCCGAAGACGTTGCCGCCGAGGGCGAGGGGGAACACGGTGAGGTCGCTGGTACCGATGCGGGGCATTGGGGGTCCTTCCGGGGCTGACTGGAGCGGTCCCTCCCACGCTATGCCGCTCGCCCGGTCCGCTCCCAGGTGCGTGGGGTCTCCTGGGAAGGACCATGACGACGCTCACCTCGTCCCTCAGCGACCCCCGTCCGTCCGTCCGCCTCCGTGCCGTGATGACGGCCGGCACGACCCCGGACCCCGACGACCTCGACGTCCTCGTCGAGCAGTGCGCGATCGAACCCGACCTGCAGGTGCGGGAGGTGCTCACCTGGGCGCTCGTGCGGCTGCCGGCCGAGCTCGTCGTGCCGCGGCTCGTCGAGCAGCTCGCACGACCCGAGCCGCAGGCACGCAGTCAGGCGTTGCACACCCTGTCGAAGATCGGGGACCGCTCGGTGTACCCGGCCGTCGCGGAGCTCCTCGGCGACCTCGACCACGGGGTCGTCCGCACCGCCTGGCGCGCCTCGGTCCGCCTCGTCCCCGACGACGAACGGCCCGCGCTCGCCCGACGACTCGCACGGGACCTCGGGCACGGCGACCGCGAGACCCGCCTGGCCCTCGGCCGGGCACTCGTCGACCTCGGCGAGGACGTCGTCGCCCCCGTGCTCGACGAGGCGCAGCAGCGTCAGGGCGACGGCGTCCGCGAGCACGTCGAGGACGTCCGACGGCTACTGCGGGACCCCGACGCCGCGAGCAGCCTCGCGCTCGAGCGTGCCCGACGCGAGGTCGCGCTCGGCCGGACGCGGTCCGCGACGGGGTGAGTGCGGTGGGCGTGACCGGATGACGGCCGGGAGGCGCGTGGCGGGCCCGCCACGCGCCTCCCGGCCGTTCCGGGGCGGGCCGGGGAACACCGGGATTCGGGATGCCGAACAGGCCCGATCGGCTTGCGGACGGGGATCGGAGCGCGCCAAGCTGGTGTGCGAAGGGGAGTAGCTCCCAGCGCGTGCATCGACACACTGGCCATCACGATGATCGGCCCGGTGCACCACCTCCGCCCGTCCCGCACCGGGGCGCACGAGGCGAGCGAGACCTTCGGCCGTTCCGCCATGGCCGAAGCCGCTCGAGTGTGTGCAGCGTCATGGCTCGACCACGAGGACCACCATGTCGACCACCCTCTCTCCCGCGCCGCCCGCCGTCGCACCGCCCCGCATGGGCGCGAGCGCCTGGGGCCGCATCGCGATCTGCATCGCCATCGCCCTGCCGGCGGTCGTCTTCCGCATCGGCGGGTTCGCGCCGAACGCCCTCGTCGACCTGCTCGTGTTCGGCGGCGCCGTCGTGGCCGCGTCGTTCCTGCTCGCCTGGGCCGCCGAGGCCGCCCAGAAGGACATCGCCGGCGCGCTCGCGATCGCGATCCTCGCCCTCATCGCCGTGCTCCCCGAGTACGCGGTCGACCTGTACTACGCGTTCCGTTCCGGGTACGACCCCTCGTACGAGCAGTTCGCCGCCGCGAACATGACCGGGTCGAACCGGTTGCTGCTCGGGTTCGGGTGGCCGCTCGTCGTGATCATCTCGCTGCTCGTGGCGCGCCGGTTCGTCCGGACCGGGTCGCTCCCGGCCTCGGCCACCCGGGTCCTCGAGCTCGAGCGGTCGTCGCGCCTCGACATCGGGTTCCTCGCGCTCCTCGCCCTCGTCGCGTTCCTCATCCCGCTGATGGGCTCGATCCCGATGTGGTTCGGCTTCGTGCTGCTCGCCGCGTTCGTCTGGTACCTCTGGCGGGCCTCGAAGGTCGAGGACGGCGACGACGACGAGGAGCTCGTCGGCATGGCGGGCAACATCGCCTCGATGCCGCAGCGAGCCCGGCGCTGGACGATCGCGGCACTGTTCGTCGTCGCGGCCGCGGTGATCCTGTCCTCGGCGGAGCCCTTCGCCGACGCCCTCGTGCAGTCCGGTAGCGCGCTCGGCATCGACAGCTACTTCCTCGTGCAGTGGCTCGCCCCGCTCGCCACCGAGGCGCCGGAGTTCATCGTCGCCGCGCTCTTCGCGCTCCGCGGCATGGGCGGCGCGGCCATCGGCACGCTCATCGCGTCGAAGGTCAACCAGTGGTCGCTGCTCGTCGGCTCGCTGCCGATCGCGCACGTGCTCGGCGGCGGGACGTCCGGCGGGCTCCCGCTCGACGGCCGGCAGATCGAGGAGTTCATGCTCACCGCGTCGCAGACCGTCCTCGGCGTGGCGATCATCATCGCGCTCCGGTTCCACCGGTGGTCGGCGATCGCGCTCGCGGCGCTGTTCGCGGTGCAGTTCTTCGTGACGGACACGAACGGGCGCTGGGTGCTCAGCATCGTGCACCTCGTCGCGGCGCTCGTCGTGTTCTGGATCAACCGACGCGAGATCTTGCCGACGGTGACGGCACCGTTCCGACGGGCGTCGTCCCCCGTGCTGCGCGGCTGACCCGCGTCGGTCGACCCGCGCGGTCGCCCCGGCGTGGCGCGCGGGGCGGGCGGCGCGGGGCGAGCGGCTCGGCTCGCCGCTCCGTCGAGCGGGCGACATCTGTCCCGTTCGGCGTCGCTGTGTGGCAGATCGTGCCCGTCCGGCGGAGCTGAGCGTCAGGTCGTGCCCGCTCGGCGGAGGTGGGCGGGACGGGGGTTCCGCCGGTCGGGACGGGAGGCGCGGAGCGGGCTGGCAGCGCGCCTCCCGTCCGCCGGTCGGGACGGCCCGTCGAGCGGGCGTGACGCGCCGTCGGCTGTGCGCCGACCGGGCACAATCCGTCACACTCGGCGTCGCTGCGCGGCAGATCGTGCCCACTCGGCGGACGTGAGCGGCGGGTCGTGCGACCGCGGCGCCGCGCGGCGGCGCGGCGGCGCAGCGCGGGCGGGCGGGGCGTCAGTCGGCGTCGGGGGCGAGCCAGATCGCGGAGGCCGCCGCCGCGGGCAGGTCGACGAGGGACTCCTCGCCCGACGGACCCCGGCGGGACACCGCGATCACGCCCGCGTAGTCCCGCACCCGCTCGACCCGCAGGTGTGTCCCCAGCCCGACGCCGAGCTCGTCGAAGTACCGCAGCAACGAGGGGTCGTCGTCGGACACCCGGTCGACGGTGCCGCACGCCCCGGGTTCGATCGCACCGAGCAGGGTGCCGGGGGAGTCCGGCACGGTGCCGTCGGCGCGCGGGATCGGGTCGCCGTGCGGGTCGTGCGTCGGGTGCCCGAGGTCGGCGTCGACCCGATCGAGGAAGGTCTCGGACACCGCGTGCTCGAGCGCCTCGGCCTCGGTGTGGACCTCGTCCCACGAGTAGCCGAGGCGCTGCACCAGGAACGTCTCGATCAGCCGGTGCCGCCGGACCATCGCCACGGCGACCTGCTGGCCGAGCGGGGTGAGGACGACGCCGTAGTACGGGGTGTGCTCGATGAGGCCGTCGCGGTCGAGCTTCCGGAGGTTGCCGGACACCGTCGAGGCGGACACCTTGAGGGCCGCAGCGATGTCGCGGGTGGCCAGGCCCTCCCCGCCGCGCTCGCTCGCCTTCCACACGAGCTTGACGTAGTCCTCCGCCATCGTGGACAGGGAGGGCAAGCGCATGCCCCAATGGTACAAACGGCAGGTGACCGACGACGCCCCCACCCCGAGCCGCCGCTGGCCCGTCCCGCCGTCGCTGCTCATCGGCCTCGCGCCGCTCGTGGTGTTCGCGGCGGTCAGCGCCTGGCGGGCCCGGCCGAGCGACGACTACCCGACCCTCGGACAGACGGTGGACAGCGTGGTGCGGGCCCTCGTCGTCCCCGAGGGCATCGCCGTCGTCGCGCTCTGCCTCGTCGTGACCGGGCTCGGCTGGTGGCGCATCGCGACGGTCGACCTGACGCGCACGCACCTGCGCTGGACCGCGGTCGCGCCGATCCTCGTCGCCGTCGTCTGCGTCGTGCGGCTGCCCCTCGTGGACTGGTCGGCGCTCCCCGTCCGGTACTTCCTGCTGCTCGCCGTGGGGGTGCTGTTCGTCGGGGTGTTCGAGGAGCTGATGACCCGCGGGGTGCTGCTCGTCGGGCTGCGGCGGCGGCTGCCGGAGTTCGGCGTGTGGATCGCTTCGTGCGTGCTGTTCGGGGTGCTGCACCTGCTCAACGCCCTCGCCGGTGCCGGGCTCGGCGCGACGCTGGTGCAGGTCGTGTTCGCGGCGTCCTTCGGTTCGACGCTGTACGTCGCGCGTCGGGTGACCGGGAGCCTGCTCCTCCCGGTGCTGCTGCACGCGTTCTGGGACTTCGGATCGATCGGCCTGTCGGCGACGACGGACGTGCGGGACCCGTCGCAGATCGTCGTCGTCGGCGCGATCGGGCTGTTCTCGTTCGTCGTCCTCGCGTTCGGGGTCGTCGCCGGCGGGGTGGTCGCCTGGCGGGACGACCGGCCGCGCCGCCTGCGGCGCCGGTGGCGGGCGGTCCCGCCCATGGGGGCCGTCGCGGTGCAGGGGGACGAGCCGCGCCTCCCGTCCACGGTCTGGTGACGATGGTCCGCCTGGAGGCGCGGTGCTGCGAGTGCGCACAGGCTGCGGTCCGGTTCACCTCGGCTTGGTGCACCGTTCCCCGCTCGGCCACCACCCGTCCCTAGCGTTCCGCGCATGCACAGATCAGCACTCCGCGGGTTGACGGTCGCCGCCGTCGCGACCGCCCTCGTCGTCGGCTCGCCCCTCGCCGCCACCGCGGCCGGGTACCCGAGCGACACCGACAAGCCCGACCTCGTCTCGCTGCTGAACGGATACGACCAGTACTGGACGTCGAGCGGCACGAACGACCTGCACGGCACCGTGCTCGACCCGGCCACGCTGGCGAAGAACGACCAGCTGACCTCGTGGATCAACCAGCACGCCACGACGGCGCAGCAGCGGAAGGCCCTGCAGGACTCCGAGTACCAGAACGCGACGAACACCGCCTACGACCAGTCGATGACGGTGTCGCAGGGGCTCGGCCCGGCGCTCGAGAAGATCTACGTCGAGGGGCGCATCTCCGGCAAGCTGCCGCTGACCTCGGCGCTGGTGAACTCCTCGAACGGCACCAGCGGCGCCTACGTCAGCACGGGCACCGCGAAGGCGCACTACAGCTACCCCCGGCCCTACCTGCCGGGCACCACCACGGCGACGCTGCCCGCGACCGACGACCAGACCGGCTGCGCACCGTCGAAGGTCAACGCGTCGTCGCTCGCCGCGAACCGGGCGGGCAAGGCGTGGGCCTCGGCGGACGGGACGCTCGACATCACCCGCGTGCCCGCCACCACCGACACGTCGCACGAGTTCTCGCCGAACGACGTCGTCCTCGACGCCGGGTACGGGACCGCCGGCATCTGCACGGGCGGGTCCTTCCCGAGCGGCCACACAACGACGGCGTACCAGGCGGGCATCACCCTCGCCACGCTCGTGCCCGAGCTCGCGCCGGAGCTCCTCGCCCGCGCCTCGGAGGCCGGCAACGACCGCATCGTGCTCGGCGTGCACTACCCGCTCGACATCATGGGCGGGCGCATCGACGGCGAGGCGGCGCTCGCCGCGCGCTGGTCGGACACGCAGTACCGCACCGAGGTCCTCGAGCCCGCGCGGAAGGAGCTCGTGTCGTACCTCGAGCAGCAGTGCGGCGACACGCTCGCGAACTGCATCGCGCACGAGGCAGCCTACTCCGACGACCCGTACGGCGGCGCGGCCATGCCGGGCGGCAGCGCGCAGGTCGTGACCGACCGCGCCTCGGCCGCAGCGGTGTACCGCGAGCGGATGACCTACGGGTTCGCCGCGACCGGGAAGACCGGCCTCGCCCCGTCGGTGCCGACCGGCGCCTCGAACCTGCTCCTGACCGCGTTCCCGACGCTGACCGACGCCCAGCGCACCGCGGTGCTCGCGCAGACCGAGATCGCCTCGGGGTACCCGCTCGACCAGTCCGGCTCGGCTGCGGGCTCGTGGGAGCGGCTCGACCTCGCCGCCGCGACGAGCGCCACGGTCGCGGTCTCGGCCGACGGCACCGCGACGGTCCTCGCCACCGGCGGCACCGCCCACGTCGTGACCGGCGTGCTGACCGCGCCGCAGGGGACGACGGTCGCCGCGGGCGGATCCCTCGCCCTGGCCGGCACCGGGTTCACCGCGGGCGCCTCGCTGCGCATCGTGCTGCACTCCGACCCGGTCACGGTCGGCACGTTCACCGTCGCGGCGGACGGCACGGTGTCCGGCAGCGTGCGGATCCCCGCCGGCACCCCCGCGGGCGCCCACACGATCGACGCCGTCGACGCCTCCGGAGCCTCGACGCTCGTGGCACCGCTCGCGATCACCGTGACGCCCGCGGCCGGCGGCACGGGCACCGGCGGATCCGGCACCGGCGGCTCGACCGTCGACCCCGGTACCGGTGTCCACCTGCCGGTCGTCTCCGGCTGACCCACCCCTGACCGGCCGGCGCCCCGTGCGCCGGCCGGTCGTCCCCCCTCGGAGTCCCCATGCGCAAGCGCACCCTCTGGGCCGGCGCCTCGGTCGTCGGCGCCCTGGTCGTCGCCGGAGCCGTCGCCGTCCCGCTCGTCGTCGGCTCGCCGTCGGCCGAGTCGGCACCGACGCAGGGCACCACCGTCTCGACGCCCACCCCGTCGGCGGCGCCACCCGTGCCGCACGTCGGGGCGGCGGCGCTCGCCGCGCTGCCCGAGGCGCAGTACTCGGCGGTCATCGGCGGTCTCATGCCGTTCGACCGGACCGTCACCGCCGACACCGTCTTCCGACTCCGCGGCGACGCACCCCTGTTCGGTGCCGCGCGGACCACGCCCGTCGCGCGGTTCGCCGCCACGGACTTCCTCCGGCAGCCCACGACGGTCGTCGGGCTCGAGCGCGACGGTGACTGGGAGCGCGTCCTCACCCCCGCGCGGCAGGAGCTGCCGTCGGCGGCCGGGGGCACGGCCGCGGCACAGACCTCGGCGTGGGTCCCGGTGGCGTCCCTCCGGGAGGTGTCGATCCCGACCCGGCGCGTCGTCATCTCGACGACGGACCAGTCGGTGTCGATCGTCGACGCGGCAGGGCACGTCGACCAGCGCTTCGATGCCGGTGTCGGCACGGCGGACACCCCGACGCCGACTGGCGTGACCGGCTACCTCGAGCAGCGGTACGTCGACCCGGCGCAGGGGACCGGCGACCATCCGATCCAGCTGACCTCGTTGCACTCGAGCGCGGCCGACGAGCCGTACGGCGGGCACGACGGTGGGCTGATCGGGCTGCACTGGAACGCGACGACCTCGGGGGCGGTGTCGCACGGGTGCGTCCGGCTCGACGCCGAGGCGGTGGCCGCGGTGGACGCGCTGCCGCTCGGCACCCTCGTCACGGTCGAGTAGCGGGCGGAGCGGCGGCGGCGACGACCGCCGGAGGCTCGACCGGAGGTTGCGATCGCGGGCTGACCGTCCTGGTTCCGAGGACCCGGGATGCGCGAACCAGAACGGTCACGCCGCCGCGAGATCCTCGTTCCGGGCCGAGCCGGGCCGGGCCGGGCCGGGCCGGGCCGGGGCTTCAGGGCTTGCGGCCGACGGCGAACACCCGCCGGAACGGGTACACCGTGCCGTGCACGCCAGCCGGGTAGGCCGACCGGAGCGCCGCGGCGTACTCGGCCTCGAACGCGGAGGTCGTCGCGCCGGTCGGGTCCGCCGCGTCGAGCGCCTGCAGCGCCGGACGGAGCCCGGTGCCACGGACCCAGTCCAGTACCGGGTCGACGCCCGTCAGGAGCTGGGCGTAGGTGGTCTCCCAGGCGCGGGACTCGAACCCGGCGTCGAGCAGGATGCCGAGGTACCCCGCCGGGTCGAGCACCGGCTCGGAGCGCAGGACCCCGTCGAGCGCGGACGCCCACGGCCCCGAGGCCGCGACGGACCGCATGAGCGCGTGCGACGGCGACCCGAAGTTGCCCGGCACCTGCATCGCGAACCACGAACCGGACGGCATCGCGTCGAGCCACGTCGGCAGCAGGGACACGTGGGACGGCACCCACTGCAGTGCCGCGTTCGTCACGACCACGTCGTCGGTGGGGCCCGGCGTCCAGTCCTCGATCGCACCGAGCGCGAACGACAGGTTCGGCACGTCCGCCAGGGCCGGGTCGGCCGCAGCCGACGCGAGCATCTCCGCCGAGCTGTCGATCCCGACCACCGTCGACCGACGCCACCGCGCTGCCAGCGTGGCGGTGAGGGCCCCGGGACCGCAGCCGAGGTCGACGACGCGACGTGGCGCCTCCTGGCCGGCACCCGACGGCCACGCGACCTGCGCGAGGAGGTCGTGGAACGGCCGCGCGCGGTCGTCCGCGAAGGCGGCGTACCGTGCGGGGTCCCAGCGCATCGTCAGATCTCGACCTCGAAGGGTTCGGTGCGGACGAGTTCGTGCACGCCCGAGATGACCTCGCTCGGCCGGAACGGGTACTTCTCGATCTCGGCCTGGTCGCTGATCCCGGTCATGACGAGCACGGTGTGGAGTCCGGCCTCGATGCCGGCCTGCACGTCGGTGTCCATCCGGTCGCCGATCATGCCGGTGTTCTCGGAGTGCGCACCGATCCGGTTCATCGCCGACCGGAACATCATCGGGTTCGGCTTGCCGACCACGTAGGGCTGCTTGCCGGTGGCCTTCTCGATCATCGCCGCGATGGCGCCGGTCGCGGGGAGGACCCCCTCGGCGCTCGGACCGGTCGCGTCGGGGTTGGTGACGATGAACCGGGCGCCGTCGCGGATGAGCCGGACGGCCTTGGTGATCGCCTCGAACGAGTAGTTGCGGGTCTCGCCGACGACCACGTAGTCCGGAGCGGTCTCGGTCATGATGAATCCGGCCTCGTGCAGGGCGGTGGTCATGCCGGCCTCGCCGATGACGAACGCCGAGCCGCCGGGCATCTGGGACCGGCAGAAGTCGGCGGTCGCGAGGGCCGAGGTCCAGATGCGGTCCTCGGGGACGTCGATGCCGGAGCCGCGCAGCCGGGCGCTGAGGTCGCGCGGCGTGAAGATCGAGTTGTTCGTCAGGACGAGGAACTCGGTGCCCTGGTCCTGCCACTGCTGGAGGAGCTCGGGAGCGCCGGGGAGCGCCTGGTTCTCGTGCACGAGCACGCCGTCCATGTCGGTCAGCCAGCACTCGACCTCGTCGCGGGATGCCATGCCCTCACCCTAGTGCGCGCCCGTGACGGCCCGGCTCGGTGCCGGCTCGGAGAAGGCCGGGAGGAACGGATCGGCCCTTGCGGGCAGGCCGCGGACCCGGGATGGTCGAGACACCGAACAGCGGTCGGCTTTGCCCTAGGCTTTTCGGGACACGTACTGGAACCAAGGAGGCAGCACCGTGCTCGTCGAACCCGGAACCCCGACCGCTCCACCTCGGCCCGCCTCGGCGCCGGAGCAGGCCGAGGTGACCCCGCGACGACGCCGTGGCCGCCCCAACGTGCTCAGCCGCGAGCAGGTGATCGACGCCGCGACCGCCATCGCGAACGAGGACGGGCTCGACCGGCTCTCCTTCCGTGCGCTCGGCGTCCGCCTGGGCGTCGCGCCGATGACCGTGCACCGGACCATCGGCGGCCTGGACGACCTGCACGCCGAACTCGTGCGCCGCACGGTCGACGAGTTCACCGCCACGTTCGTCTGGCCGGACGAGTGGCACGCGGTCGTGCGGACCTTCGCCACGACCTTCCGCGACCTCATGCTCACCCACCCCCTCGTGCTCGAGTCGCACAGCCGTCGCGGGGCCTTGGTCTCGACGGAGTCCGACGCCGTCGTGGCGAAGGTCGTCGGCGCGCTGCGGTCCGCCGGCCTGCCCGACGCCGAGGCGATGTACGCGTTCTTCGTCGTCTACGACTTCGTGGTCGGGCACACGGGCGTGCAGGTCGGACGGGGTTCGGCCGCGGCCGGGCGTCCGGAGCGGCACGCGCTCGTGGCGGAGATCCTCGGTTCGCACTCGTACGAGGAGCGGTTCTCCCTCGGGCTCGACGTCCTCATCGCGGGGATCGAGGCCCGCGTCCGCTGACGTCCACGACCGGCTCTACGCTGGGGACGTGACCGCCGTCCCCGAACCGTCCCACGAGTGGACGACGCACGGGGTGGGGCCACACCCGGAACCCTGGCCGGACGACCCGCGGCTCGACCCGGAGCTCCTCGCGACCGGAGACACCCGCAACGTCGTCGACCGCTACCGGTACTGGTCGATGGACGCGATCGTCGCCGACCTCGACACCCGCCGGCACGCGTTCGACGTCGCCATCGAGAACTGGCAGCACGACCTCAACATCGGGTCGATCGTGCGGAGCGCCAACGCCTTCCTCGCCGGGACGGTGCACATCGTCGGACGTCGGCGCTGGAACAAGCGCGGCGCGATGGTGACGGACCGGTACCAGCACGTCCGGTACCACCCCGACGTCGCTGCCTTCCTCGAGGCCATGCGCGCCGAGGGCCGTCCGGTGATCGCGATCGACAACACCCCCGGGGCGTCCCGCATCGAGACGGCGCCGATCCCGGAGCGGTGCGTGTTCCTGTTCGGCCAGGAGGGCCCCGGGCTGACCGACGAGGCCGTCGCCGGCGCGGACGGACACCTCGAGATCGCGCAGTTCGGGTCGACGCGGAGCATCAACGCCTCGGCGGCCGCGGCCATCGTGATGCACAGCTGGGTGGTCCAGCACGCCGAGCTCCCCTGACGGCGGCGTCGCCGGGCCGGACCGCGGGCGTCGCCGGGCCGGACCGCGGGTGTCGCCGGACCGCGCCGCCCGCGTGGCGGGTCCGGCGGTGCGGGGACGAGCCGCGCCTCCCGTCCGCCTGCGCGTCAGCGCGCCGCGGTCGTCCGCCGCGCGACGAGCCGCGGCTCCACGAGCACCTCGGTCGCCGCCGTGCTCGGGTCGGCGATCCGGGCGAGGAGTCGTTCGCCCGCGCCGCGCCCGATCTCGACGCTGCGGTCGTCGATGCTGGTCAACCCGACGTACCGCGTCGCCGCGAGCGGGGTGTCGTCGTAGCCCATGACCGACACGTCCTCGGGGACGCGCAGCCCGCGCTCGGCGAGCTCGGACAGGGCACCGAGGGCCATCACGTCGTTCGCGGCGAACACCGCCGTGACGTCGGGGTGCGCGTCGAGCAGCTGCGCGACCGCGCGGGAACCGGCCTCCTCGGTGGGCTCGCCGGGGAGCACGACCGTGGCGACCTCGGCGCGGCCGTCGACCCCGGCCCTGAAGCCGATCCGCCGCTCGTCGGACGCGGCCGACGAGGCACCGATGAACCCGAGCCGAGCGTGCCCGAGGGCGAGCAGGTGCTCCGCGGCCATCGCCCCGCCCGCGCGGTCGTCGTTCGCCACGGTGTCCGCACGGGGGATCGCGACGCGGCCGCCGGCGATGACGAGGGGTGTGGAGGCCGGGACGGCCAGGTCGGTGTCGGGCTCACCGGCGATCACGAGCCCCTCGACGCGCATCGACAGGAAGCCCTCGACGGGCGAGGCGTCGAGCCCGGTGTTGAGGAACCGGTCGGCGACGACGAGGCGGTGGCCCTGGTCCTGCAGCGACTCGCGGAGGCCGGTCAGCAGGTCCACGAACCACTGGTTCCGGAAGTCGTCGAGCACGACGCCGATCGTCCGGGAGCGTGTGCCGGCCAGTGAGACCGCGGCCGTGGAGGGACGGTAGTCGAGCTCCTGGATCGCCTTCAGCACGGCGTCGCGGCGCTGCTGGCTCACCCGGGGGGAGCGCTGCAGCACGAGCGAGACGAGGGACTTCGAGACCCCGGCGCGCGCGGCGACGTCGTAGATGGTCGCGGGTTTGCCGGCTCCCATGATCTGCATCGACCTCCGTGGCTCTCCCGTCGATGGTAGCGGGGGCCGGCGGGCGCACGCTCGGGGCGGCGCGCGCGGCGCGCGCGGCCCTGGGCCGCTGGGCCGCTGGGCCGCTGGGCCGCTTCGTGAGCAGAAACGGTCGGGTGCGTGGTCCCGACCCGACATCTCCTGCTCACGATCTGCGCGTGGTCACTCCTCCACACGGGAGGCGCGGTGCGAGTTCTGCACGAGTGCTTCCGGTCGGGGGTGGTGCGGGAGCACGGGGCGCGAGCATGACCGCATGCGACCACGACCGCTTCCGCCCGCGCTCCGCAACCGCGCGTTCGACGTGCACGCCGCGGACCGCGCAGGAGTCTCCCGACAGCGACTCCGTCGGAGCGATCTCGTCCGGCCCACCCGGTCGATCCGGTGGCCCCGCGATCGCCCACCCGACGCCGTCCAGCGGATCCGAGCCCTCCGGCCGGTCCTGCTGCCCGGACAGTTCATCAGCCACGTCTCCGCCGCCGTGCTCTGGGGGCTGCCCGTCCCGGTCGACGACGGCGCGCCGGTGCACGTCACGAGTCCGATCCCGACCGCCCAACCGCGTCGCACGGGTGTGGTCGGACACCGGATCACGCCCGACCGAGCGGACGTCGTCGAGCGGTGGGGCATGCCCGCGAGCACTCCCGCAGCGCTGTGGGTCGACTGCGGCGCGATGCTGACGATCGACGAGCTCATCGTGCTCGGCGACGCGATCGTGACCGAGCCACGGTGCCGCACGACGATCGACGACCTCCGGAGCGCACTCGTCCGGGCCGGAGCCCGAGCAGGTGTCCGGAAGCTGCGGACGGCGATCGAGCTGGTCCGGGTCGGTGCCGGTTCGCCCCAGGAGACGCGGGCACGGCTCGCGATCGTCCGCGCGGGCCTTCCCGAACCGGAACTGCAGGTCGAGGTCCGAGACGAGGCAGGGTCCTTCATCGGCCGGGTCGACATGGCCTACCCGCGGCACCGCGTCCTGATCGAGTACGAGGGCGACCACCACCGCACGGATGCCGCGCAGTGGGCCAGCGACCTCCGTCGCTACCGTGAGGTCGAGCGCCTCGGCTGGGTCGTCGTCCGGTGGTCGCGCTCGGACCTCACGCGGTACCTCGGCGAGGCCATCGGACACCTGCGGTCGGTGCTCACGCGCCGGGGGTAGCGTCCGGGCAATGGCGACGCTGCTCATCACCGGGGCCGCCGGACGCATCGGCGCTGCGCTCCGGCCGCGACTCCTCGCGGCCGGTCACGACCTCGTGCTGTTCGACGAGCGCACCCCGGACGGCCCACCGACCGGTGGTGAGCGGTTCGTGCCCGGGTCCGTGCACGACGCCGATGCCCTCGACGACGCATTGATCGGCGTCGACACCGTCGTCCACCTGGCGGGCATCCCGACCGAGGCCGCGTGGGACGACCTCGTCGCGGCGAACCTCACCGGGACGAAGAACGTGCTCGAGCGAGCGGCCGCGGCCGGGGTCCTCCGGGTGGTCCAGGCGAGCTCGATCCACGCCGTCGGCCGAGTGCCCGAGCCGCTCGACGAACCGGGGAGCGTGCCCGGAGACCGGCTGCCCCGGCCGGACACCTACTACGGCGTGACGAAGGCCGGGATGGAACTCCTCGGCAGTCTCTTCGCCGATCGGTTCGGGATGTCGATCGTCTCGGCGCGCATCGGGGCGTTCGGCGAGCAGCCGTCGTCCGGTCGTGCGCTCCTGATGTGGAGCTCGCCGGACGACCTGGTGCGGTTGGTGCTGGCGACGGTCGCGCTCCGTGACCCCGGGCACCACGTCGTGTGGGCGCTGTCCCGGAACACCGGCTCCCCGGCCGACCTCACCGCGGGGGAGCGGATCGGCTTCGTCCCGGTCGACGACGCCTCGGGCGTGCTCGACCCCGACGCCCGTGCTGCCCTGCCCGCCGAGGACCTCCGCTACCTCGGTGGCGACATGGTCGGGCTGCCGCTCGGGCGAAGCACTTCGTGAGCAGCAATGGTCGGGCTGCCGCTCGGGCGAAGCACTTCGTGAGCAGCAATGGTCGGGTTCCCTGAGGTCACCCGACCATTTCTGCTCACGAAGCCGCGCGACGCCCAGCGGCGCCCAGCGCCCCGCCCGGCGCCCGCCCGGCGCCCGCCCGGCGCCCGCCCGGCGCCCCGCTACCCGATCAGGCTCGGGCGCAGGTCGCGCAGCGTCCGCGAGCGCGTCTGCCGTGCGGTGACGACGAACGACACGAGCAGCGCGCCGAGCAGCCAGCACGCGAGGATGCCCGCGTCGGACCACGCCGCCCCGAGGCTCCCGCCGTACATCGTCTGCCGGATCGCGTCGACCGAGTACGTCATCGGCAGCGCGAAGTGCAGCGCCGCCAACGGCCCCGGCAGCGTCTGCCACGGGAACGTCCCACCCGCGGTCACGAGCTGCACGAGCATGAGCACCAGGCCGAGGAACTGGCCCACCGAGCCGAGCAGCACGTTGAGCGCCATGATGATCGCCGCGAACGTCGCCGATGCCAGCACCATGACCCCGATCGTCGCCCCGGCGTGCACGACGTTCAGGTCGAGGGCGAACCGGACGATGCAGAACAGCGCCACCATCTGCACGAGGCCGAGCAGTGCCGGCGTCAGCCACCCGCCGAACACCACCGCGAGGGGCTTCCGCACCGCGGTGATCGCCCGCTTCGAGATCGGCTTGAGGATGAGGAACAGCGCGTACATGCCGATCCAGGCCGCGAGGGAGATGAAGAACGGCGCGAGGCCGGCTCCGTAGTTGTCGGCAGCGGCGACGTTGTCGTCCCCGACCTTGACCGGGTCCGAGATCACCGACGCCTGGTCCTCGCGCTGTGAGGCGTTCGAGGCCGGGATCTTCGTGCGGCCCTCGTCGAGCTTCGAGGCGAGCTCGGACGAGCCGTCCCGCAGTGAAACGAGCCCGGAGGCCAGCGACTCCGCGCCGTCGTCGGCCGAGGAAGCACCGGACGCCAGCGACGCCGCGCCGGACGACAGCGTGGGCGCCGCCGACGCGAGCTGGGAGGTGCCAGACGCCACCTGCGACGAGCCCGACGCCAACCGTGACGCACCGTCCGCCGCCGAGGAGACCCCGTTCGCCAGGGTCGGTGCCGCCTCGGCGAGCGCGGCGGTGCCGGCCGCGACCTTGGCGGACCCGTCGCGCAGCTGGTCGACGCCCTCGAGCGCGGCCTTGGCCTTCGCGAGGTCGGCCTTCGTCTTCTCGTCTCCGAGCTGCGTCTCGACAGTGGAGGTGATGACCGCCTGCACCTCCGGCGTCAGTTCCACCCCACGGTCTGCGGCGGCCTTCGTGATCGCCGCCGTCACGGTGTCGGGGGAGAGGCCGCTCAGCGCGTCGAGCGCCGGATCGGTCTGGTCGGCCAGTGCCTTGTTGCCGGCCGCGACCTGCTGCGCACCCGCGTTCAGCTGCGCGGTCTGCGCGGGCAGCGACGCGGTCTGCTGCTTCGCCGTCTGCAGCCCCGAGGAGAGCGTCGCCGCCCCGGAGGCGACCTGCTGGGCGCCCTGGTCGAGCGCAGCGGTCTGCGACGGCAGCGCGGCGGTCCCGTCCGCGAGCGTCGCCGCGCCCGAGGCGAGTTTGCCGGTGCCGTCCGCGAGCGTGGCCGCGCCCGACGCGGCGGACTTCGCGCCCGAGGCGAGCTGCCCCGCGCCGTCGACGGCGTCGCCCAGGCTGTCGCGCACGTCCGCGAGGCCGACGAGCAGGGTCTTCGCCGCCTGCTTGCCGACGCGTTCGGCGACGGCGGTGCGCATGGTCTTGCCGGCCTGCTCGGCGATCGTGGACGCCAGGTAGGAGTTCGTGTCCGCCGTCGTCATCACGAGCTCGGCACGCTTCGGGTCGTCGGACTGTGCGGAGACGAGGGACTCCGAGAAGTCGTGCGGGATCGTCACGACGAAGTCGTACGTGCCGTTCCGGACGCCGGAGCGCGCGTCGGCCGCGGTCGTCTCCGTCCACTTGAAGTCGGCGCCGTCGATGGCCTCCTTCGTGACGTCCTTGCCGTAGTCGACCCGGTCGCCGTCGAGCGTCGCGCCGGCGTCCTGGTCGACGATGGCCGCCGGCACCTGGTCGAGCTTCGCGTACGGGTCGCGGTTCGCCCAGAGGTAGGCGCCGCCGTACAGCAGCGGCACGACCATGAGCGCGATGAACGCGAGTCGTGCGAGCGGGGTCGCGGTGAGTCGCGCCAGTTCGGCGCGGACGAGCGAGGTGGTGGTCACGCGGTCGCCTCCGTGGGCAGGTGGTCGGTCTCGGACTGGAGGCGCGGGTCGTCTCCGTCGGGTCGGGCCACGTCCTCGGGGTCCTCGGTCTGGGTGGTGTCGAGCGGCTCGATCGTGTCGAGCAGGTGTTCGACGGTCGCGGCTGCGGCCTTGGAGGTCACGAGCAGGACGGTCACACCGCGGCGGGCGACGTCGCGCACGACCGCGAACCACCCCTCCACGGCGCCGCCGTGCCGCTCGGGCGAGGTGACCACGAGCCCGGTCACGCCGTCCCGCAGCAGGGCGAGTTCGGCGAGCAGTCGGACCCGCACGTCGGTGGGGACGCGCTGCACCGGGGTGTCGGCGTGTTCCCGCAGCCCGAGTTCGTCGAGCACGGTGTCGACGTGTTCGCGGGAGGGTCGCTGCCCGGCGAACGCGAGCTCCTCGCGCACGACGCGCTTGACGGTCAGGACGGGGAAGGGTTCGGCGACGCCGGGGGTGTCGACGAGGGCGAAGGTGCGGCGTACCGCGGCGGCGTCGTCGTGCCCGTCGAGCAGGACCCGACCGGTCTCCGGACGCATGCGACCGCCGGCGACGAGCGAGGCGAGCACCGGTGCCTGTTCGGTCTCGACGGCGACGACGCCCGGACGGCCGGGTGCGGCGACGGCGGAGACGACGGGCAGTGCGGCACCGGGCTCCTCGCCGATGCCGACGTGGTCGAGTTCGAGGGTCATGCGCGGTCCTTCTCTGGGGAGGCCTTCGTGGTGGTCGCGGCCGCGGCGGGCTCGGACAGCGACGCCGTGCGCCAGTCGATGCCCGCCATCCCGAGCGCGGAGAGGACGACCATGCGGCGTCCGTCCTCGTCGGAGGTGCCGGAGCGGGTGGCCTCGTCGAGCACGGCGATGCACGCGCCCTCGACGAGCCGGCCGAGGGTGGCCGGGTCGACGTCGTCGCGCATGGTGCCGTCGGCGATCCCGAGGGCACAGGCGTCGCGGACCTGGGCGCGCAGCGGTGCGAAGACCTCGGCCACGGACTCGCTGAACGGGCTGCGGATCGCGACCCGGGCCATCGACCGGACGTGGGACACCTCGGACCAGAGCGTCACCGCGATGGCGGCGAGCCGGGCGGCCGGGGGGAGTGCCTCGAGGTCGGCGGCGGTGGGCATCGCGCCGGCGACCCGCGCGGCCCCGGCCGTGACGACCTCGCGCACGAGGTCGTCCCGCGACGGGAAGTGTCCGTAGACCGCACGTCGCGAGAGTCCGGCGGCGGACGCGATGGTCTCGAGCGGGACGTCCGGATCGGCCTGCAGCGCGGTCTTGGCCGCCTCGATCAGGGCGGCCCGGTTCTCGGTCGCGTCCCTGCGGGGGGCGCGGACGGACTGGTCGGGAGTGGTCACGAGCACCATCGTAATAACGTGCACACGTGTGTGCAAGTTATTCGATCCGACACCCCCGTTCGGGGGCAGTCCCCCAAAGTGCGGACTGCGCACCCTGAGAGCGAACGCATAACTTCACAGCAATTCCATGAAGAACACGGACGGAGCCAGGAGTGCGCCTTTTGAACCGTGCAACACCGAACGACAACCCGAACCCGAACCCGCATCGCATCGCACGCGTGCTGACCGCCGGCATCGCCGCCGCGGCCCTCGCGTGCGGTGGGCTCGCCGTCGGAGGGGCGGCGTCCGCGGCCCCGTCCGGCCTCTCGCCCGCCGACCTGAAAATCGCGGCACCGCTGCGTGACGCGAAGCCCCAGAAGACGATCGCCGCGTTCGTGCGGACGACCGGCCAGGGGGCCCTCGAGGTCGACGCGAAGGCGAAGGGCGGCGACCTCACGCGGTCGAAGACGCAGTCCTCGGCCGCCAAGCAGCGCGTCAAGGCGATCGGCTCGACCGTCGCCGCCGTCCGCGCCGCCGTCAAGCAGTCCGACGCGAAGGCCACCGAGCTCTACTCGACCGAGTACACCGTGCCCGGCATCGCCGTCGTCGCCGACGTCGAGGCGCTCCGCAAGGTCGCGGAGCGCTCCGACGTCGCGAGCATCATCCCGCTCACGCCGAAGAAGGTCGTCGAGCCGACGGTGAACAAGGACGCCTCGGCGGCCCCGTCCGGCGTCGACCCGAGTCTCGCGAAGCCGGGTGCCGACGGCGTCAGCCCGAAGAACGCGGCGAGCGACGTCTACACGCGGGCGCTCAACGCCTGGCAGCAGACGGGGCACACCGGCAAGGGCGTGAACGTCGCCGTGCTCGACACCGGCCTCGACTACACCCAGGCGGACTTCGGTGGCCCCGGCACCACCGCCGCGTACCAGGCGGCGCTCGACTCGACGAGCGCACCTGCGGCGGGCTCCTACGACCCCGAGAAGTTCCTCGGTGGCTACGACTTCGCCGGTCCGACCTACAACGCGGACCCGAGCGACCCGGACACCTACCAGCCGGTCCCCGCACCGGACGACAACCCGATCGACGGCAAGGGCGGCGACCACGGCACGCACGTGTCCGGCACGATCGCCGGCTACGGGCTCGACGCCGACAAGAAGACCTTCGACGGCGACTACACCAAGCTCACGACGCAGCAGGTGCAGGACATGTGGATCGGTCCGGGCACCGCGCCCGAGGCCGGCCTCTACGCCCTCAAGGTGTTCGGCGACGGCGGCGGCTCGACCGACCTCACCGGTGCCGCGCTCGACTGGGTCGGCCAGGCGCTGACCGAGGGCAAGGACATCAACGTCCTCAACCTGTCGCTCGGCTCCGACTACGGTGCACCGGACGACCCCGACAACGCCAAGATCGACGCCCTCACCGCCCGCGGTGTGCTGCCGGTGATCGCCTCGGGCAACGCCGACGACTTCACCGACATCGGTGGCTCGCCCGGCAACGCCGAGGGCGCCCTGACGGTCGCCGCCAGCGCCACCGGCCAGTCGCTCTACGACGGCGTCCAGGTGACCGCCCCGTCCGCGGTCGCGAAGACGTACCGTGCGCAGTACTCCCAGAACTTCCAGGGCACGCTGCCGGTCGAGGGCGACGTCGTCGTCCCGACCACGAACGTCGACGGCTGCACTCCCTTCACGGGCGCGGACGCCGCGGCCGTCTCCGGCAAGGTCGTCTGGCTGAAGTGGACCGACGCCGCGCTCGAGTGCGGGTCCGGGACACGCTTCAACAACGTCCAGGCAGCCGGCGGTGTCGGCGTGCTCCTCGCGGGCACGATCAACACCTTCAGCTCGGGCATCGCGGGCAACGCGACCATCCCGGGTGCCGAGCTGACCAAGGACAGCGTGACGAGCCTCGCGGCCTCGGCCAAGGCGGGGACCCTGCACGTCAAGTTCGCCGACGAGCTCAAGGGCTTCGAGCTCGCCACCGACCCCGAGGCCGTGAACACGCTCGCGTCGTTCACCAGCCGCGGTGTCCACGGCTCGTTCGGCGACATCGTGAAGCCGGACATCGCCGGCCCCGGGGTCAACGTGATCTCGGCGGCCAACGGCACCGGTGACGACCGCATGTCGATGAGCGGCACGTCGATGGCGACGCCGGACGTGGCGGGCATCGCCGCGCTGACGTTCGAGTCGCACCCGACCTGGTCGGCGCCGGACGTCAAGGCCGCGCTCATGAACACGGCCACGCACGACGTCAAGGACGGCTCCCGCACGGCGACCTTGCTGCGCCAGGGCACCGGTCGCGTCGACGCCCTGCAGGCCGTGACCGCGGACACCACCGTGAAGAGCGTCGAGAACGGCCAGCTCGTCACCGCCTCGTTCGGTGTCGTCGAGGTCGCCGGCAAGACCAGCCAGACCCGGTCGCTCCTCATCCAGAACACCGACTCGTCGGCCCACACCTACGACGTGGCCTACCAGCCGCAGGTGGCCCAGCCGGGCGTCGCGTTCTCGCTCAGCACGAAGCGCGTCACCGTCGGCCCCGGTCGCGGTGCCGTCGTGGACCTGACGTTCACCGTCACCGACCCCACGCAGCTCCGTCGCGTCATCGACCCCACCCAGGAGTCGGTGCAGCAGGGCTACCAGCGTGAGTTCGTCACGGCCGCCACCGGTCTCGTGACGTTCACCCCGACCGACAAGACGCTCGACCCGCTCCGTCTCGGCACGTACGTCGCGCCGAAGCCGGTCAGTGCCGTGCGTGGTTCGGGCGTGACGTTCACCGGCCCGCAGAAGACCGCGAACCTCGCACTGAGCGGCCGCACGGTCGACCAGGGCGGCCTGACCTCGGGCTACCACGCCGCGGTGGCGCCGTTCGTGCTCGGTGGGACGGACGCCGTGGAGTCGTTCCCGGCCGGTTCGGCGTCGCAGTCGCTCAAGGCCGCTGACGTCCGTGCCTACGGCGTGAGCTACGACAAGGCGTCGGACACCCTCGCCTTCGGTGTGCAGACGGCCGGTCCCGACGCCAACCCCGGCGCCGTGACCAACGTCGAGGTGTTCATCGACACGAACGGCGACGGCAAGGACGACTACCTCGTGTACGACGCGAAGTCGTCCGTGGTCGACGCGACGCTCGTCACGACGATCGACCTCGCCAAGGCCGCCCAGGCTGCCGACGACCCGGACATCGACCCGGTCGTCGACGCCTTCCCGCTGAACGGCGGCGCTCCCGGCCAGGACGTCAACACGTTCGACAGTGCCGTCAAGGTGCTGCCGGTGACGGCCTCGGCGATCGGTGCCGCGGGCAAGACCATCTCGTACCGGGTGGAGACCGAGTCGGCGTACGCGCCGGGTGCGGCCACCAGCGGGTCCTCGGTGGTCGACGTGACCTCGACGGCGAAGTTCAACCTCGCCAAGCCGACGCTCACGTTCGCGCAGGGTGGCCAGGGCGGCACGCTGTTCGCCGACAAGGGCGCGCTCCAGGTCACCCGCGGCTCCGGGGTCGCGAGTGCTCGGATCCTGCTGCTGCACCTCGGCAACGCGATCGGCAGCCAGGCCCAGAGCGCCGCGGCGACCTGGGTCGCACCGACCCTCACGCTCGTCAAGGGCAGCGGGGTGTCGGTGAGCGGCACGCCGAAGGTCGGGTCGAAGCTCAAGGCGAACCACGGCAAGTGGAACGGCTCGGGCGTGACGCACTCGTACCAGTGGCTCCGTGACGGCAAGGCCGTGAAGGGCGCGACGAGCTCGTCGTACAAGCTCGGCACGTCCGACGCCGGTCACCGGTTCTCGGTCAAGGTCGTCGCGAAGGCGAAGGGCTACCAGGACGGCACGGCGACGTCGAAGCAGACCGCCAAGGTCGCACGCCGCTAGCGCACACCACCACTGCGGGCCCCGTCACATCGTTCGTGACGGGGCCCGCAGTGCGTCAAGAGGACATGTAGTTAGACAAACTACCTATCGAGTGCGAGGCTTGCCGCATGCAGACGCAGACCACCCTGAAGCAGCTCCGGGCCAACCCGATGGAGTGGCGTCGCCGTGGGCTCACCCCGCCGGACGTCATCCAGTCCATGATCGAGCAACGCCTCGCCGAGCCGGGTCACGCGGCCCCGGTGGGCGACCCGTCCTACCAGGACTTCTTCCGCAGCTGATCGCCGGATCGCGACCCGATCGCGGGACTGGAGGCGCGGTGCCGGCTGGCACCGCGCCTCCAGTCCGTCCGGGGGACCGTCCGCCGGGCCGGCACCTGACCGGCAGGTAGCGTGCCGGTGGCCGTCCGATAGACTCGGGTGGACCACCGGCCCGACTGGTCGTGTGAGGTCCTCCGCCAACGTGAGGAGAACCAGATGCCCGCTGCAGTGATCATCGGAGCCCAGTGGGGCGACGAGGGCAAGGGGAAGGCCACCGACCTCCTCGGGTCCCGCATCGACTACGTCGTCAAGTTCAACGGCGGCAACAACGCCGGGCACACGGTCGTCGTCGGGGGCGAGAAGTACGCCCTGCACCTGCTGCCCTCCGGCATCCTCACGCCCGGCGTCACCCCGATCATCGGCAACGGCGTGGTCGTCGACCTCGAGGTCCTGTTCCAGGAGCTCGACGCGCTGAAGGCCCGCGGCGTCGACACCTCGAAGCTCCTCGTGTCGGCGAACGCCCACGTCATCACGCACTACCACCGCACGATCGACAAGGTGACCGAGCGGTTCCTCGGCAAGCGGCAGATCGGCACCACCGGGCGCGGCATCGGCCCGACCTACGCCGACAAGATCAACCGCGTCGGCATCCGCATCCAGGACATCTTCGACGAGAACATCCTGCGGCAGAAGGTCGAAGCGGCCCTCGACCAGAAGAACCACCTGCTCGTCAAGGTCTTCAACCGCCGCGCCATCGACGCCGACGAGGTCGTCGAGTCGCTGCTGTCCTTCGCCGACCGCCTGCGCCCGATGGTCGCCGACACCGGGCTCGAGATCCACCGCGCACTCGAGCGCGGCGAGACCGTCCTGTTCGAGGCCGGCCAGGCCACCATGCTCGACGTCGACCACGGCACCTACCCGTTCGTGACGTCCTCGTCGGCGACGGCGGGCGGCGCGGCGACCGGCTCCGGCATCGGCCCGGGCAAGCTCGAGCGGATCATCGGCATCGTCAAGGCGTACACGACCCGCGTCGGCGCCGGCCCGTTCCCGACCGAGCTGTTCGACGAGTCCGGGGAGTTCCTGCGGGCGAACGGCTTCGAGTTCGGCACGACCACCGGTCGTCCGCGTCGCTGTGGCTGGTACGACGCCCCGATCGCCCGGTACACGGCACGCGTCAACGGCGTGACGGACTTCGTGCTGACCAAGCTCGACGTCCTCACCGGGCTCTCGACGATCCCGGTCTGCGTCGCCTACGAGGTCGACGGCGTCCGCGTGGACGAGGTCCCCGTGAACCAGTCGGACTTCCACCACGCCAAGCCCGTCTACGAGGAGTTCCCCGGCTGGACCGAGGACATCACGGGTGCCCGCACGTTCGAGGACCTCCCGAAGAACGCGCAGGACTACGTGCTCGCCGTCGAGGCGATGTCGGGCGCGCGGATCTCCGCGATCGGCGTCGGCCCCGGGCGTGACGCGATCGTCGTGCGGCACGACCTGCTCGGCGCCTCCTGAGCATGCGGGTCCTGTTCGTCTGCAGCGGCAACATCTGTCGTTCGCCGCTCGGCGCACAGGTCCTCACGGCGCGACTCGGCCCGGACGCACCCGCGTTCGAGGTCGAGTCCGCCGGCACCATCGCCCAGGACGGCGCACCGATGGACCCCGCCGCCGCTGCGCAGTCCGAGCGGCTCGGTGGTGTGCCCGGTGACCACCGGGCCCGGTACCTCACCGAGGCGATCGCGGGCTCGGCCGACCTCGTGCTGACCGCGGAGCGTGCCCACCGGTCCGCCGTGGTGTCCCTCGCACCCCGGGCGGCGAAGCGTGCCTTCACCATCACGCAGTTCGCCCGGGTGCTCGACGGCCTCGCTCCGGCCGACCTCGCCGGGGTGTCCTCGCCCGCGGCGCTCGTCGAACTCGTCGCCCGACTCCGGGGGACCGTGGCGCCGCCCGCGGACCCGGCCGACGACGATGTCGACGATCCGTACCGACGCTCGACGGCGACGCACGAGCGCGTGGCCGACGAGATCGCCGGGGCGCTGTCGGTGATCGCGGACGCGCTGCGCGCCGTGCGCTGAGGCGCGGGCTCCCGTTGCGGCCCGGGTGCGTGGTCGACTTCACGCGCTGGGCGACACTTCACGCGGTCGCGCGCCCGTGAGCTGTCGCTGGGCGCGAAACATCGAACGCCCGTTCGCGCACCCGCGCCCGCACCCGCGGCAGAGCCCGCGGCCCTACCGCCCCCGGCGCCCGCGGCCCCGCCGGCGGAATGGCCGGAGAACGAGTACCCCGATCGGTCCCCTGTACCCCGGATGTGCGACGCATCCCCCCGGAAACCCGGGCTTCTCCGAAGGGGTGCATTGGCGGAACCCGTGAATCGACGGGCATCGCTGGCGGGTGGAGGGGTCGTTCTCGTAGCGTTCTCGTGTCAGCAGATGTACCCCGGATCGCGAAGGAGAGCGACATGAGCACCACCGTCAGCACCGACACCCGAGCCGAGGTCACGCTCGACACCGAGACGGTCGACACGATCGCGATCCTCGAGGCCCAGGCAGAGACGCACGCCCGCCCGGCCCGCGCCAAGCTCACCTGGACGCAGGAGGACGACGGAGAGTGGGTCGCCAACTACGGCGGGTACTTCGGCGGCTCGGTGGACAAGCGCGACGACCGTTACGTCGCCTCGGACACCTTCGGACTCGTCGTGGGCGACTTCGCATCGCTCGAGCAGGCCCAGGCGAAGCTCGCGGACCAGCTGCACGTGATGCTGCCGTCCGTGATCCGCCCGGTCGACTAGCGCGACGCTCGGGACCGCGGGCACGACCAGCACCGGTCTCCGGACCACCCGCACCACCAGTTCCAGACAGCACCACCAGCACCTGCACCACGGCACGCCGCACCACAGCAGCACGCACCACGAAGGAGCACGACCATGAGCACGCCCGTCGACCACCACCAGCACCTCGAGGTGACCGTCGACACCGCCACGATGGTCGCGATCACGGGCATGGACGACCACGCCGAGATCGTGGTCGACACCGCGGTCGACCAGCCCGTCCACCCGCGGATCCTCTGGACTCGCCCGGACACCGGCCTCTGGGCGGCCAACTACGGCGGCTACTACGGCGGAACGGTCGACCGGCAGGGTGCCCACTACTTCGTGTCCGACACCTTCGGACAGTACGTCGGCGACTTCCGGTCGCTCGAGGAAGCGCAGCAGCGGCTCGCCGAGCGGCTCCACGTCCTCCTGCCGGACGTGCGGCACGACAGCATCTGACGACCCTGACAGGAGGCGCGGATCGCGTCAGCCCACCGGCTGACGTGATCCGCGCCTCCTGTCTGTCATGCTCTCCACAGGGACCGATGGGCGGTCCGGACCGGGGGGACCATGACGTCGACCGACCACACCACCGTCCGCGAGCGGACCGGCCTGTCGGCGCGCGCGGTGCTCGCGCTGTGCGTCGTCGCCGCACTCGTCCTGCTCGCCGGCCTCGTGGTCGTCACGTCGTCCCCGGACCGGCTGCGCGCGCTCGGTGCGAGCGGCTCGTGCGGCGGCTGGTCCGACGACGAGATCGGACGTGACGAGACCCGGATGAGCGCAGGGTTCGTGATCCGGAACCCGATGGACCGTCCGGTCACGCTCCGGGGAGTCAGCGCGACGTGGGACGCCAGGATCCGCTCGGTGCACATCGTCCTCGCGGAGAAGGTCCGCGGTTCCGGGACGGGTGCGATCTACGGCAACACCGCGGACGTGATCGAGGGAGCCCGGGTGCTCGGGGCGGACGGCGCGGTGATCGCACCGCACCACGACGTCCGGGTCGTCGCCGAGATGCAGGCGGTGAGCATGGCGCACGGCGGGCACCTGACCGGACTCCGGGTCGTGACGCGTGGGCCGCTCGGGACGCTGCAGACGCAGGACCTGTCCGACGTCACGCTCGGGATGACGACACCGCGGTCCGACAGCTGCTGACCGCGGTGACTACGCGACCGGGTCGATGAGCTGCGGGCCGTCGTTCCGGACGCTGTTCACCGCGCGGGAGACCTCGTACTGTTCGAGGCCCGCCGCGACCGTCAGTGACTCGTGGTCGAGCAGGGCGAGCAGGTCGTCCTGCCCGAGACCGCCCTGGTCGGTGTCCAGCCAGGCGTCGTAGCCGTCCGGGGTGAGGAATGCCGGCATCCGGTCGTGCACCTCGCCCGGGGCGACGTGGGCGTCCCGCGTGATGATCGCCAGCGACAGCCGCCACTTGTCCGGGTCGCCGTCGGGCTTCGTCGGGTCGGGCCACGCGCTCACGACCCCGGCCATCGCGAGGGCACCGCCGGGTTCGTGCACGAAGTGCGGTTCCTTGCCGTCGTCGCGCACGACCCACTCGTAGTAGCCCTGCGCGGGGACGATGCACCGGTTCGTCGCGAACGCCCGCTTGAACATGCCGCTCGTCGCGACCGTCTCGATGCGGGCGTTGATCGGCTTCGGGCGCTGCTTCTGGAAGTCCTTCGCCCAGCTCGGCACGAACCCCCAGCTGATCTGCGGGAGCTCGCGCTGCCCGTGCCGCTGCCGGACCGCGAAGACCGGGTCGGTCGGCGCGACGTTCCAGCTCGGCACCAACCCGGTGCCGACCACGCCGGTGTCCTCGTCGACGTGCTCGGTCCGATCGGCGAGCTCACCGATGAGTTCCGGCAGCAGATCGGCCGTGGTGTCGGAGACGACGAACCTTCCACACATGCGCCCAGTGTGCCCGGCGCCACCGACACGCGGTCACTCGCCGGGCAGGGCCAGCTTGCTGCCGCTCGGACCGTCGGGACGCCCGCGACGCGGTGCCGGCGGGACCGGCGGCAGCGCCTCGGCCTCGACACGGAGCTGCTCCTGGCGCCCGAGCGTCCGTATGCCGATGATGCCGGTGCCGGTCGTGACCATGATGGAGACGAGCCAGACGCCCGGGAACAGGATCACGCCGTCGCTGTCCCCGGGGGATGCGACGTCCAACACCAGGGTGCCGAGGACGATGCCGATCCACCCACCCGTGAGGAACAGTGAGCGGTACGTCGAGCGGACGAGCAGGTCGCGGGTCTCGGGCATGCCCTGCAGCACCGCGTCTCGGTGCTCCGGCGCGACCGGGGGCGGGCTGTGCCGGTAGTACCGGGCGATCGCCTCCTGCGTGCGCCACCCGATGCCGGGTACGGGCGGGATCGTCCACCCTCGCGGGCCGATCGGCGTGAGGGCGGCGCCCACGCAGCCGATGCCCGCCGCGCCCGAAACCGCGACGACGATCCCGGCGGCCACCGGGACGTCACCACTCGACCGCTCGAAGACCGCCGCGAGCACCAGGAGCCCCACCAGCGCGACGAGCGCGACGACGATCCCGACCCGCACGACACGACGGTGCACCCGTCGGTCGACGAGCTCGGGCAGACGGCGGCGGTACACATGCCACCCGAGTCTGAACACGAGGTTCCGTCTACTCCACGAAGCTGACAGCGGCAGGGCCCGGACACGCCCGACGCGCCGACACCCGCGGGCAGCGACCGCCCGCCGTTCCGCGCCGCTCCAGGGATCGTCCAGGAACGCACGGTGCGCTCGTGTCATGAGTCTCGACATCGTCTACACTGCCGCCGCCCACGCCACCGGAGGCGGCCGGGACGGCCACGTGCGGAGCGAGGACGACCGCCTCGACCTCGACACGCGTCCGCCGCAGGAGATGGGCGGCAGCGGCGAGGGCACGAACCCCGAGCAGCTGTTCGCCGCCGGGTACGCCGCGTGCTTCCTCGGTGCGCTGCACGCCGCTGGCAAGGAGCTCGGCGTCGACACCACCGGCGCGGAGGTCTCGGCCGAGGTCGGCATCGGCGGCACCGGCAACGGTGCCTTCGGGCTCGCGGTGGAGCTCGACGTCTACGCGCCGGCCGCGGCACCGGAGCAGCGGCAGCGCCTCGCCGAGCGCGCGCACGAGATCTGCCCGTACTCGAACGCCACCCGCGGCAACATCACCGTCTCGCTGTCCGTCGTCGACTAGCGTCCCTGCCGTGGTCACGGACGCGACGCGCTGCCCCTGCCTGAGCGGCAACCCGTACGGCGAGTGCTGCGGACCGCTGCACGCCGGCGCCGCGGCTCCGACGGCTGAGCGGCTCATGCGGTCCCGGTTCAGCGCGTTCGCCCTCGGCCTACCCGCGTACCTGCTGGAGACGTGGCACTCGAGCACCCGTCCGGCGACCCTCGAGCTCGACCCGGCGCAGCGCTGGACACGGTTGGACATCCTGTCGACGCGGGCCGGCGGGCCGTTCGACGCCAGCGGCACGGTCGCCTTCCGTGCCTGGTGGCGGACCGACGACGAGCGGGGCACACTCCAGGAGACGAGCGACTTCGTGCGCGAGCACGGCCGGTGGTCCTACGTGGACGGCACGGTGGCCTGAGCGCGCGTCCCCAGACAGGAGCACACCGTGCCGGACCGTGACCTCGCCGCCTTCGGCGCCCGCACCACCGCCGCCGAGGTCGTGGCGGATCTCGACCTCGGCGGGCGGACGGCCGTCGTGACCGGCGCGGCGTCCGGCATCGGCGTGGAGACGGCCCGGGCGCTCGCCGGCGCGGGTGCAGCCGTCACCCTGGCGGTCCGGGACGTGGCGGCGGGGCACCGGGTCGCTCGGGACATCGCGCACACCACCGGACGCGCCGCCCCCGTCGTGGCGGAGCTGCACCTCGACGATCCGGCGTCCGTCGAGGCCTTCACGGCCGCGTGGTCCGGGCCGCTCGACGTCCTGGTGGCCAACGCCGGCGTCATGGACAGCCCGGAGTCGTACACGTCGGCGGGGTGGGAGTCGCAGTTCGCCACGAACCACCTCGGGCACCTCGCCCTGGCGCTCGGACTGCACGGCGCGCTCGCCGCCGCACCCCGGGCGCGGATCGTCGCGCTGTCGTCGAGCGGTCACGGCAGCTCGCCGGTGGTGTTCGACGACCTGTTCTTCCGGCGACGCCCGTACGTGCCCGGTCTCGCCTACGCCCAGTCCAAGACGGCGAACGTCCTCTTCGCGGTCGAGGCCGGGCGCCGGTGGGCCGACGACGGGATCACCGCGAACGCGTGCATGCCCGGCGGGATCTGGACCGGCCTGCAGAAGCACTGGGACCCCGAGGTCCTCGCGGCGACGAAGGCCTCGGCCGCGGACGTCGTGAAGACCCCGGAGCAGGGTGCGGCGACGTCGGTGCTGCTCGCGACGGCGCCCGAGCTCGACGGCGTCACCGGCCGGTACTTCGAGGACTGCCACGAGGCGACGGTCGTCGACCGCATCACCGACGGCCTGCACGGCGTGCTGCCGTGGGCGCTCGACCCAGCCGCCGCCGAGCGACTCTGGGACGTGTCGGTCGCGCTGCTCGACGCCGAGGCACGGTCCCGTCGCTGACGGTCGGGCGGCCGCTCAGGCCCCGATGGTCTCCGGCAGGCCCACGGAGGCGCGCATCGCCCGCCGCACGTCGGCCTCGGCGGGCAGGAGCTCGTCCTGGTCACCGCTCAGGAAGAACCGGATCTGCCCGAGCGCCTGCTCGGCGAGCATGTCGAGCCCGTTCAGCACGCGCCCGCCGGCATCCGCCCACCGTGAGGCGACGACGGTCGGCCACGGCTCGTAGGCCACGTCGAACAGCACCGCGTCGGGCCCCGACGGCACGAGGCCGAGCCCGTCCGCCGCACCGCCCGGCAGTGTCGAGACGACGAAGCCGTGGCGGGTCCCCGGCAGCTCGGTCAACGGGAGCACCTCGAGCGGGACCCCGAGCCGCACGGCCAGCTCGACGAGGTGTCCGGCCTTCGCGGTGTCCCGCAGGAACACCCGCACGTGCGACGATCCGAGCCGGACGGCAGCGGTGAGGGCGCTGGCCGCCGTCGCGCCGCCCCCGAGCACCGTCGCATCGCCGGGTCGGTGTCCGAGCGCCTCGACCGGGCGCACGATGCCCTCGACGTCCGTGTTCGCGCCTTCCCGCAGGACGGTGTCGCCGACGGTCCGGAACGCGATCGTGTTGGCGACCCCGAGCTCGTCCACGAGCGGCGTCGTCCGGTCGAGCATCGGCAGGACCTCGCGCTTGAGCGGCATGGTCAGGCTCAGGCCGCGCCAGTCGGGACCCAGCCCCGCGACGAACGCGTCCAGCCCACCGGACGCGACCTCGTGCCTCCCGTACGTGAACGGCACCCCGAGCACGTCGTAGGCCGCCGCGTGCAGCGTGGGGGAGAGGGAGTGGGCGATGGGGGAGCCGAGCACCGCGAGGCGGACGCGACGCGGTTCGGAGAGGTGCACGCTGTCAGCCTATCCAGGGTCCACCGGCAGAAGTCTTAGGGTAGCCTTACCTACGTGATCCGTTCCTCCTCCCGACTCCGCCGCGTGCTCGCTGCCGCGGGCGCCGTCGTCGCCGCCTCCCTCGTCCTCGCCGGCTGCGCCTCCGGTTCCGGCTCCTCGTCCGACGACGCATCGTCGTCGACGACGGCGGACGGCCAGTTCCCGGTGTCCATCACCACCGCGCTCGGCACCACGACGATCGACTCCCAGCCGAAGCGCGTCGTCGCCCTCGGCTGGGGCGACGCCGAGACCGCACTCGAACTCGGCGTGCAGCCGGTCGGGGCGAGTGACTGGCTCGCGTTCGGTGGCGACGGCGTCGGACCGTGGCTCAAGGGTGCGTACACGAAGTCGCCGAAGATCATCCAGACGCTCGAGCCGAGCTACGAGGACATCCTCAAGCTCAAGCCGGACGTGATCCTCGACGTGAAGTCCTCGGGCGACAAGGACCGGTACGCGAAGCTGTCCGCGATCGCGCCGACCGTGGCGATCCCGAAGGGCGGCGAGAACTACCTCGCGTCGACCGAGCAGCAGACCACGATGATCGCGAAGGCGCTCGGCAAGGAGACCGAGGGCAAGAAGCTCCTCGCCGGTCTCGACGACGCCTACGCCGCCGCCCGCAAGGCGCACCCGGACTTCGAGGGCAAGTCGGCGGTCGTCGGCGCCTACACGTCCGAGGGCTTCGGGGCCTACGCCTCGACCGACAGCCGCTCGACGTTCATGCGGAACCTCGGCTTCACGATCCCGAAGGCGATCGACGAGCAGGCCGGCACGGCGTTCTCGGTGCACCTGTCGGACGAGAACCTCGACCTGCTGAACGCCGACCTGACGCTCATCCTGCCGATCTACGTCGATGCGTCGAAGGCCGAGAGCGACCCGCTGTTCCAGAAGGTGCCGTCGGTCGAGGCCGGGCACGCGATCGTCTTCGACGACCCCGACGTGTCCTCGGCGTTCTCGATGGGCACCACCGCGGCGATCGAGTGGGCGCTGCAGAAGCTGCCGGACGAGTTCCAGGCGAAGCTCGGCTGACGCCGACACTGCAGACGGGAGGCGCGGTGCCAGCTGGCACCGCGCCTCCCGTCGTCGTGTGGTCGCGTCGCGAGTCGGCGTCGGCGTCCGGCCGCCCGGACGCTGCCGCCTCAGGCGCCGAACGTCGAGCCGAGGAAGGCGAAGAGCAGGGCGATCAGCGGGAACGACCCCTGCGAGAACGCGGAGTTGAGGTACTTGCGGCCCGTCCCGAGCAGGACCACCGCGGCACCGAGCATCGACGCCGTCGAGAACACCACGAGCGTCCACCCCGTGGCACCGTTGCCGGTGACCGCGAGCACGACACCGAGGATCGCGCCGATCGCGAGGAACAGGTTGTAGAAGCCCTGGTTGAACGCCATCGCGCGCGTCGCCTGGACCTCGGTCTCCGACGACAGCCCGAAGATCCGGCGCACCCGGGGACTCGTCCAGGCGACGGACTCGAGGAAGAAGATGTACACGTGCACGAGGCCCGCGAGGACCGCAAACACGCTCGAGATCACGAGCAGGACCGACATGGACTCCATTCTCGCAGTTCCGAAGCCGTGCTCAGGTCTTCCTCAGGTTGCGGTCGTCGGACGCCCACGTAACCGGGCCGTTCCGCGCGGCCGTGGCCGTTAGGCTCGTGACATGAGCGACGACGTCACCACGCCCCAGTACGACCCGGCGGCCGTCGCCGAACTAGCCAGCATCCGCCAGAGCATCGACAACATCGACGCCGCGGTGATCCACATGCTCGCCGAGCGGTTCAAGTACACCCAGCGCGTGGGGTACCTCAAGGCCGCCGCGGGCATGCCGGCGGCCGACCCCGGGCGCGAGCAGATCCAGGTGTCACGGCTGCGCTCCCTCGCCGCCGAATCGCACCTCGACCCGGCCTTCGCGGAGAAGTTCCTGAACTTCATCGTGGCCGAGGTCATCCACCACCACGAGCAGATCGCCGGCGGCGACGAGTGAGCGCCACGCTCCCGACCCTGCTCGTCGGCTCGTACACGGCCACGGGCGGCGGGAACGCGACGGGCATCTCGGTCGTGTCGGCCGGGCCGGTCGGGGGCGCTGACGGCGACGCCCCGACCGCTCGGACCGTCGCGGTGATCGACGACCCCTCGTTCCTCGCCGTCTCGGGAGACCGCGTCTACGCCGTGTCCGAGACGGCCGACGGCGGTGTCTCGGCCTTCCGCCGGGACGGCGCCTCGCTCGAGCACCTCTGGGACGCGCCAGCCGGCGGGGACGCCCCGTGCCACGTCCGGGTCGATCCGTCCGGCACGCTCGTCGTCACGAACTACGTCTCGGGGACGGTCACGGCGGTCGCACTCGCGGCGGCCGAGTCGCACGCGGCGTCGGTGCTCGGCAGCGACGGCATGCTCGGCACCCACGCCGGCGACGACGTCGTCGTGCCGCACGGCAGCGACGACCGGGTGACGGCGCCGGTCTCCGCCCTCGTCACCGCGATCCTGCCGGACACCACCGGCCCGATCGAGGACCGGCAGGAGGGTCCGCACGCCCACCAGTCGGTCGCGACGCCCGACGGCACCGTCCTCGTGGCGGACCTCGGCGGCGATGCGCTGCACGAGTTCCGGATCACCGACGCGCCGAGCATCGAGCAGGTCCGCGTCCACCACGTCACCCCCGGCGTCGGGCCACGGCACCTCGCCTGGTACGACGGCGACCTCCTCGTCGCCGGCGAACTCGACGGCCGGGTCCACCGCCTGCGTCGCGACGGGTCGGGGTCGTTCGTGTCGTTGGCCTCTGCGGCGACCTTCACCGGAGAGGTCGGCGAGTCGCTCCTCAGCCACATCGAGGTCGACGACGCCGGGCGCGTGTACGTCGCGGTGCGCGGGCGTGACCTGGTCGTCGTGCTCGACGCGTCCGACGGCGGGCTGACCGTCGTCGGCTCGGCGTCCTCGGGCGGGGTGTGGCCCCGGCACTTCGCGCGGGTGCCCGGGTTCCTCCTCGTGGCGAACCAGATGTCCGACGCGATCGCGGTCCTGCCGCTCGGTGCGGACGGCGTCCCGGGGGAGGCCGTCGCACAGATCGCGGTCGGCACGCCGACCTGCATCGTGCCGGTCTGACGACCACGCTGGGCCGGCTCGCCACGAGCCGGCACCGGCCGGGCCGGCTCGCCACGGGTCGGCTCGCCACGGGCCGGTACCGGCCGGTGTGTCAGGCGTCGATGACGTTCTCGAACGGGCGGCCCTCGGCCAGCGCGGCCACCTGCCGACGCATCAGCTCGATCGAGCGCGGCACGCTGAGGTCCGTGTTGCCGCCGACGTGCGGCGTGAGCACCGTGTTCGGCG
The DNA here is from genome assembly GCF_050585845.1 of Curtobacterium sp. AB451. Classification (NCBI taxonomy): domain Bacteria; kingdom Bacillati; phylum Actinomycetota; class Actinomycetes; order Micrococcales; family Microbacteriaceae; genus Curtobacterium; species Curtobacterium sp. AB451. The sequence goes on along the minus strand of NZ_JBOBQG010000001.1, from coordinate 629,635 downwards.
TGGTCCAGAGCGCGTGCCCCTCTGGCAGGGGCTCGGGATCGGTGACGTCGAGGGCTGCCGACAGGCGTCCGGAGCGCAGCTCGGCGACCAGTGCGTCGGTGTCGACGACCTTGCCGCGCGCGACGTTCACCACGAGGGCGCCGTCGGGCAGCGCGGCGAGCAGGTCGGCGTCCACCAGCCGTTCGGTCTCGTCCGTCAGCGGGGCGATGAGCACGAGGACGTCGGTCGTCGCCGCGAGCGACGGGAGCTCGTCGAATGCGTGCACCTGCCGACCGTCCTGCTCGCGTGCCGTGCGCGCGACCACCGTGACCTCGGTGCGGAACGCGTCGAAGCGGGTCGCGATGGCGGACCCGATGGCGCCGTAGCCGACCACGGTGACGCGCCGGTCCGCCAGGGACCGGGTGGTCCGGGCGTCCCAGACGCCGTTCGCACGGTCGGCCTGGAACGCCCCGAGCTCGCGCAGCGACGTCAGGGCGAGGCCCACCGCGAGTTCGGCGGTCTCGTCGTCGTGGATCCCGCGGCCGTTCGCGAGCTGTGCGTGCCCGGGGACGTGCGGGATCGCGTGCTCGTACCCGGCGCTCGGCAGCTGCAGGAGCCGCAGGTTCGGCAGGTCGTGCACGTACGGCCACCGGTGCCGCCCACCGAAGTAGAACGGCAGGAACGCGATGGCGACGTCGTCGGGGCGCCCGTACGGTGCCTCGACGTCCCACACGTCGAGCTCGATGCCCTCCGGCACGGGGCCGAAGCGATCGACGAGTTCACGGAACGGCAGGGTGACGACGGGCATCAGGCGACGCCCGTCGTCGTGGCGCTCCGGTCCGACCCGTTCAGGAGTCGGTCCGCGGCGAGAACGAGCCGTGGTCGTCGAGCGGACCCCGACCGACGTAGCCCTCGGTCACGTCCTCGACGATGACGTCGCCGAACCGGCTCGGCAGCGTCGCACCGTGCGTCCCGCGCAGCTCGTCGAGCGTCGCCTCGAACGCGCCCTGGACCTCGAGCGACCCGCTCGTGGCGTCGGTGACGCCGATGCGGAGCACCGGGAAGCCCCGGCCGTCGCAGAGGCCCTGGAACCGGACGTCGTCCTCGCGCCGGACCGTCACGATGACGCGACCGGTCGACTCGGAGAACAGGGCGGTCGCCGTGTCGACGCCGTCGCGCTCCTCGACCTCGTCGAGAACCACGCGCGCGCCCAGGCCGAAGCGGAGCACGGACTCGGCGAGCGACTGGCCGAGGCCGCCGTCCGCCAGGTCGTGGGCGCTCGTCAGCAGCTGCTCGTTCGCGGCGGCGTGCAGGAGGTCGGCGAGGGCCTTCTCCTGCGCGAGGTCGACCGCCGGCGGACGACCACCGAGGTGGCCGTGCACGGTTCCGGCCCACGCCGAGCCGTCGAGCTCGAGGCTCGTGGTGCCGAGCAGGTAGATGTTGTGGCCGTCGTCCTGCCAGCCGGAGGGCACGCGCAGCGCGACGTCCTCGATCACGCCGAGGACACCGACGACCGGGGTCGGGTGGATCGGCGTGGTGCCGGTCTGGTTGTAGAACGACACGTTGCCGCCCGTGACCGGGATGCCGAGCTCCATGCAGCCGTCTGCGAGGCCCTCGACGGCCTCGGAGAACTGCCACATGACCTCGGGGTTCTCGGGGGAGCCGAAGTTCAGGCAGTCGGTCACGGCGGCGGGGACGGCACCGGTGACGGCGACGTTCCGGTACGCCTCGGCCAGGGCCAGGCGGGCGCCCTGCTTCGGGTCGAGCTGGCAGTAGCGACCGTTCGCGTCGGTGGCGATCGTGACGCCGAGTCCGGTCTCCTCGTCGACGCGGATCATTCCGCCGTCGTCTGGGAAGGAGAGCGCCGTGTTGCCGAGCACGTAGGTGTCGTACTGGTTCGTCACCCAGTTCTTCGACGCGAGGTTCGGCGAACCGAGCAGCTGCAGGAACTGTGCCTTGAGCGCGGGGCCGTCTGCCGGGCGGTCGAGGGACGCGGCCGAGTCGGCCTGCAGCGCGTCGAGCCAGGTCGGGTACGCGACCGGGCGGTCGTAGACCGGGCCGTCGACGGCGACCGTGCGCGGGTCGACGTTCACGATCTCCTGGCCCTGCCAGTCGATGACGAGCCGGCCGGTGCCGGTGACCTCGCCGAGGACGCTGGTCTCGACCTCCCACTTGCCGACGACGCGCAGGAACTCGTCGAGCTTCTCGGGGCGGACGACCGCCATCATGCGCTCCTGGCTCTCCGACATGAGGATCTCCTCGGCGGTGAGCGTGGGGTCGCGCAGCAGGACGTCGTCGAGCGAGATGTGCATGCCGCCGTCGCCGTTCGACGCGAGCTCGCTCGTCGCGCACGAGATGCCGGCCGCACCGAGGTCCTGGATGCCCTCGACGAGCTCCTGCTGGAAGAGCTCGAGGCAGCACTCGATGAGGACCTTCTCGGCGAACGGGTCGCCGACCTGGACCGCGGGGCGCTTGGTCGGGCCGCCCTCGGTGAAGGTGTCGGACGCCAGGATCGACGCGCCGCCGATGCCGTCGCCACCGGTGCGGGCACCGAAGAGCACGACCTTGTTGCCGGCGCCCGAGGCGTTCGCGAGGTGCAGGTCCTCGTGGCGGAGGACACCGACCGCGAGGGCGTTCACCAGCGGGTTGCCCTGGTACACCGGGTCGAAGTAGGTCTCGCCACCGATGTTCGGCAGGCCGAGGCAGTTGCCGTAGAACGAGATGCCGCCGACGACGCCGTGCACGACGCGCTGCGTGTCCTCGTGGTCGATCGCACCGAAGCGGAGCTGGTCCATCACGGCGACCGGACGGGCACCCATCGAGATGATGTCGCGGACGATGCCGCCGACACCGGTCGCGGCGCCCTGGTACGGCTCGACGTAGGACGGGTGGTTGTGCGACTCGACCTTGAAGGTGACCGCCCAGCCGTTGCCGACGTCGATGACACCGGCGTTCTCGCCCATGCCGACCATGAGGTTCTTCGTCATCTCCGGCGTGACCTTCTTGCCGAACTGACGCAGGTAGTTCTTCGAGGACTTGTACGAGCAGTGCTCGGACCACATCACGGAGTACATCGCCAGCTCGCCCGAGGTGGGGCGGCGGCCGAGGATCTCGCGGATCTTCGCGTACTCGTCCGCCTTCAGCCCGAGCGCCTCGTACGGCTGCTCCTTGTCGGGGGTGGCTGCGGCGTCCTGGACGGTGTCGGGCTTCGGGCGAACGGAGGTCGTCACGGTGTTGTCGTTCCCTGTCACTGGAGTCGTGGTCGTCGGAGTCGTCGTCACTTGACGAGCGTCGACTCGATCACGGAGGTGAAGAAGGTGAGGCCGTCCGTCCCGGAGGCCATCGCCGCGGGGGTGTCCGGGCCGAACCCGGGCTCCGTCGCGTGCTCGGGGTGCGGCATCAGACCGACGACGTTGCCACGCTCGTTCGAGACGCCGGCGATGTCGTCGATCGACCCGTTCGGGTTCACGCCGACGTAGCGGAACACGACCTGGCCGTTGTCCTCGATGCGCTTGATCTCGTCGGCGTCCGCGACGAAGCGGCCGTCGGCGTTCTTCAGCGGGATGGTGATCTCCTGCTGCGCGGTGAAGCCGCTCGTCCACGCCGTCGCGGTCGTCTCGACGCGGAGCTTCTGGTCGCGCCGGATGAACTGCTGGTGGGCGTTGCGGGTGTGCGCACCGGGCACGAGCCGCGCCTCGGCGAGCATCTGGAAGCCGTTGCAGATGCCGAGCACGGGCATGCCCTTGCCGGCGGCGTCGATGACCTCGGCCATGATCGGGGCCTTCGCCGCGATGGCGCCGGCGCGCAGGTAGTCGCCGTAGGAGAACCCGCCGGGGAGCACGATCGCGTCGACGCCCTGCAGGTCGTGGTCGCCGTGCCAGAGGGCGACGGGGTCCGCGCCCGCGAGACGGACGGCGCGCTGGGCGTCGCGGTCGTCGAGCGAGCCCGGGAACGTGATGACGCCGATCCGCATCGAGGTCACGCGTCCTCGACCGTGACCGACACGACGTCTTCGATGACGGCGTTGGAGAAGACGTCGGCGGCGATCTCGCGGACCTCGGCGAGCTTCTGGTCGTCGACCGGGCCGTCGACGGCCACCTCGAAGCGCTTGCCGATGCGGACGTTGGTCAGGTCAGCCTTGCCGAGACGGGCGAGCGCGTTGCCCACCGCCTTGCCCTGGGGGTCGAGGATCTCGGCCTTGGGCATGACCTCGACGACGATCGTTGGCACGTGTTCACTCCAGCACTTCGGGGATGGGTGGGACGAGAACAGTCTAAGCGGCGGGCGCGCCGCGCCCGACCGCTTGTGGAGAAGTCGTCGAAGGCGTACATTCCATTTGGAATAATCGGTACGGACCAACCCAGGAGGCACGGATGGCGTCGCTCACGCCCCTCGCGTTCGCCGCGCTCGGGCTCCTCGCCGAGGCGCCCATGCACCCCTACGAGATGTTCCAGACGATGCTGCAGCGCCGCGAGGACCAGAACGTCAAGGTCCGACCCGGCACGCTCTACCACCAGATCGGTCGTCTGGTGGACCTCGGGTACGCCGAGGCGCTCGGCACCGCGCGTGCGGGCAACCGACCCGAACGCACCACCTACGCGATCACCGACCACGGGCGTGCCGCGCTCGAGGACGGCCTCCGCCGGATGATCGCCGAGCCCGCCGACGAGTACCCCGAGTTCCAGCTCGCCCTCTCGCACGTCGACAACCTGAGCGCACCCGACGCGGCGACCGCCCTGCGGGCCCGTGCCGGGGCGCTCCGCGCGGAACGCGAGCAGTACGACGAAGCCGCCACGGGCCTCCAGGCCAAGCGTCTCGCGAGCCGCTTCTGGCTCGACGTGTCGTACGTGCGTGCCATGCTCACCGCGCAGATCGAGTGGCTCGACGCCGCGGCCGACCGGATCGCGAGCGGCGACATCCCCTGGGACGGCCCCGCCGTCCCCACCGACGAAGACACCACCACGAACAGCAAGGAACCCACTCGATGACCTCCGTCTCGACCACCACCGAGAAGAAGCCGTGGCCGGCCCTCTGGGCCCTCGTCGTCGGCTTCTTCATGATCCTCGTCGACTCGACGATCGTGTCCGTCGCGACGCCGACCATCGCCGCGAAGCTCGACGCGAGCATCAACTCCGTCATCTGGGTGACGAGCGCCTACCTGCTCGCCTACGCCGTGCCGCTGCTCATCACCGGCCGGCTCGGTGACCGCTTCGGCCCGAAGGTCATGTACCAGACGGGCCTCGTGGTCTTCACGCTCGCGAGCCTCTGGTGCGGTCTCGCCGGGTCGATCGAGCTGCTCATCGTGGCGCGCGTCGTGCAGGGGCTCGGCGCGGCGATGATGACGCCGCAGACGATGGCAGTGATCACCCGCATCTTCCCGCCGCAGAACCGCGGTGCCGCGATGGGCCTCTGGGGTGCCGTCGCCGGTGTCGCCTCGCTCGTCGGCCCGATCGTCGGCGGCCTGCTCGTCGACGGCTTCGGCTGGGAGTGGATCTTCTTCGTCAACGTCCCCGTCGGTGTGGTCGCGTTCGTGCTCGCGCAGCGGTTCGTCCCCACGTTCGACCGGCACGGACACCGCTTCGACACCCTGGGCATCGTGCTGAGCGCCGTCGGCATGTTCCTGCTCGTGTTCGGCATCCAGGAAGGCGAGACGTACGACTGGGGCACCATCACCGGGCCCATCTCGGTCTGGTCGCTCATCATCGCCGGCATCGTCGTGCTCGTCGCCTTCGTGGTCTGGCAGGGTGTGCAGAAGGGCGAGCCGCTCCTGCCGCTCGGTCTCTTCAAGGACCGCAACTTCACGCTCGCGAACATCGCCATCACCGCCGTCGGCGTCGCGATCTCGTCGTTCGCCCTGCCGATCATGCTCTGGGCGCAGGACGTGCTCGCCTTCAGCCCGACCGAGGCGGCGCTGCTCCTCGTGCCGCAGGCCGTGCTCTCGGCCGGCCTCGCGCCGCTCGTCGGCAAGAACCTCAACCGGTGGAGCCTCCGCTGGGTCGCGGCGTTCGGTCTCGCGTGCTTCTCGGGTGCGCTGTTCTGGTTCGGCTCGCTCCTGGCCTCCGGCGCCGACTGGGGCTGGGTGCTCCTGCCGTCGACGCTCCTCGGGCTCGCGAACGCCTGCATGTGGGGACCGCTCTCGGTCTCGGCGACGCGGAACCTCCCGCCGAAGCTCGCCGGTGCCGGCTCCGGTGTCTACAACACGACGCGGCAGATCGGTGCGGTCCTCGGCTCGGCCGGCATCGCGGCCCTGATCGAGGCGCGCATCACCGCGAACTTCCCGTCCGGTGCGGGTGGGTCGTCCGGTGGGGCCGAGCAGCAGGTCGGGACGCTCCCGGGCTTCCTGCAGCAGCCGTTCGCGACCGCCATGGGGCAGTCGCTCGTCCTGCCGGCCGTGGTCCTCGTGGTCGCGATCGTCGCCGCGCTGTTCCTCGCGAAGCCGAAGCAGACGGTGGCGTGGCAGCGGAGCGGTGCGGTGTCCGACGGGTCGCCGGCGTCGTCCACTTCGACCTCGACCGCGGGTGACGAAGCGGGTGCCGAGCAGCGCCACGGTGTGCACGCCGCCGCCCCTGCTCCGGAGACCGCCGAGGCCGAGCTCGCCGCGACCGACCACCACGGGCGGCACGCGGACGCCTAGTCCGGGTCCTGCAGGAGCCCCGCGTCGCACCGTGCGGCGCGGGGCTCCTGTGCGCGTGCGGGGCGGTGCGGCGGTGCGGCAGTTCGGCGGTGCGGCGGTGCGGGTGTGTGTCGGTGTGGCGGTGCGGGTGCGCGGCGGCGCGGCGGTGCGGGTGCGACATCGTCGATGTCGTACGACAGCGGTGTTGTCGCTCGTGCGCGAACGCAATCGTTGCGACCGCCCGCAAGCGACAAGTTCGACGTCGTACGACATCGACCTCGTCGTTCGGCGTCGGCGGCCGGCGGTGCGCGGTCGACGTCGGCGGCCGCCGGTCCGCGGTCGACGCCGGCGGTCGACGTCGGCGTCGGCGGTCCGCGGTCGAGCCCCGGTCACCCGCGGCGCTGCAGGTGCGCCCGGGTGAGCTCGGTCATCTCCTCGTCGGTGAGCGCGTCGACGGAGCGAGCCTCGCGGCGGTCCGACCGCTGCCACCGGATGAAGAGCGAGATGAGCACGGGGACGTCCGCGACCTCGGCGATGAACCACAGCAGGTCCCCGGCGAGGTGCTGGTCGCGCAGGGGCGACGGGAACCAGGGCTGTCCGACCGCCTGCGTGACCGAGCCGTCGAGCACGTGGTTCGTGATCCGGAGCACGATGCCCGGGATCGCGTCCGCCATCAGCTCGACGAAGGCGAGCAGGAACTCCACCGTGACGAAGGTCGACGAGCGCAGGATCCCCGGCTCGGACAACGGGGTCAGCAGTGCGAACCCGAGCACCGGCACGAACACCGTGATGGCGGTCGCCCACACCGGGGACTCGCGGATGGTCGCCGAGAACGGGGTGAGCAGCACGCAGAACAGCGCGAGGGCGACCAGGGGCGACACGATGGCGTTGCCGAGGAACCGCGCCGGACGCGATGCGAGCGCTGCCGAGGCGGCGCGCGCGAGGCGAGCCGGGCCTCCCGAGCGGAGCAACGAGACGGGCGCGGCGAACGCGGCGAAGGTGGGGACCGCGAAGAAGAGCAGGGCCAGCCGCAGCACGAACGCCCACCGGAGGTCCCGGTCGTGGATGCCCACGATGCCGAACTGCAGGATCCCGAACAGGACCAGCGCGCCGACGAAGGCGAGCGTCCGCCACCACGGCCACCGGGTGCCCCGACGGGCGGCACCCACCACCCACCAGCCGTAGGTGACCGCGGCCACGGCGATGAGGACGGCCGCGAGCGGATCGAGGTGCCACGTGCTCCAGAACTCGGGTGTCGACGGCGTGGGGTGCCTCCTGCGGGTCGTGCTGCCGACGACAATCCTCCGCCCGCCCGGCGCCCCGGACCGTCCCCCGCCGGTGAGAACCGGTTCAGATCCGGACGGCGCTCCGAGCGGGCACGGTCCGGGTCAACAGGTGGACCCCGACCGGGACGGCGAGGGCGCCGAGCACGGCCACCCCGAACGACAGGTGCAGCTGCATCACCACGAAGGCCGGACCGATCGTGCAGAGCGCCGCGACGGCGAGCACCGGCCAGGCCGGGCGATCGGTGCCCGGGACCAGCCGGGGGAGCGGCCGGTCGAAGCGGCGGAGCGCGCGGGCTGTGCCGAGCGCGACCACGAGCAGGACGACGAGGGCCACGCCGCGGGTCGCCCACCAGGACGGCGAGCCCGGCGTCGGGAACGGCACGCCGACGAGCAGGGCGACGCCGTTCAGTGCGATGAACAGCGGCAGGTGCCAGAGGTAGATCGTCATCCCGTCCCGGCCGAGCAGGAACACCGTGGCCTGTGCGGCCCGGGTGCGCATGAGTCGTGCGAGCGGTGCGTGCACGACCTGGACGAGGCAGGCCTGGGCGATCGCCAGCACGGCGAGCGGCAGCATCGGCGGGTTGAGGTCCTGCAGCATGTCCGGGGCCCAGAGCCCGATCGACGTCAGGGGCACGAGCACGCCGTACCCGGCCGCGGCGACGGCGACGAGCAGCACGCGGGAGCGCCGGGCGAACCAGCCATCGGCCCAGAGGAACCCGAGCTGCTGCGCGAAGAGCCACACGGGTCCGAGGTTGACCAGACCCACCTCGGCCGTCCCGGTGGCGAAGCGCACGGCGTCGACGGCCGCGGCGAGGGCCAGCAGTGCCACGAGCGTGCGCCACGGAGCGCGCTCGTGCAGGCGCATCATGAACGGCACGCAGCACTGGGTGATCCCGTACGCGGCGAGGAACCAGAGCGGCGAGCCGATGCCGAACGCCACCTCGGCGAGCAGGTCCGCCGGCGTCCCGAGCAGGGTGGCGACGCCGAGGCCGACCGCCAGCACCGCGAAGAGGGGGATCGCGGGCCGGAAGAGCCGCACGAGTCGGGTCGCGACGAAGTCGCGCGCGCCGCCGCCCCGCGCGACCGTGGAGCGCCACCCCACGGCGCTGGCGAACCCGCCGACCACGAAGAACAGCGGCATCACCTGGCCGACCCAGGTCGCGGCGACGTACCAGGGGAGCTCCTGGAGCGGACTCGTCACCACGATGCCGTCCGCCCCCACGGCGACCCCGACCATCGTGACGTGCACGAAGACGACGAGGACGACGCAGGCCGTCCGGATGAGGTCGACGACCAAGTCCCGCTGCGCGATGATCCCCCGGACGTCCTCGGCACGGTTCACCCGCTGCGGCAGGCCCTGTTGCGTGGACATGGCGGGACGCTAGCGCGGGATCGGGCACTCCCAGGGGCGTTGCAGGTGATCGCGACCGGATCGTGACACATCGTATTCCGCTCCGGGAATGCGTCTGGGCGGTGCGGTCGCGCCGGCCGGGTGGGCCGCCTGGTGTACAGTGACGGTGTTGTCTTGATTCCTGCAAAAGAAAGGCCCAGCATGGACGTCGACGCCGATCTGCTCCGCGCCTCCGGCCTGCGGGTCACGACGCCACGGCTCGCGGTCCTCCGGGCGACCGCGACGATGCCGCACGCGACGGCAGACGACATCGTCACCGCGCTCACGGCCGAGTTGCCGACCACCAGTCACCAGGCGGTCTACGGCGTCCTTGCGGCGCTCACCGGCGTCGGGTTGGTGCGGCGGATCGAGCCGGCGGGCAGCCCCGCGCGGTACGAGCGGCGGACCGGTGACAACCACCACCACATCGTCTGCACGATGTGCGGCGCGATCGAGGACGTCGACTGCGCCGTCGGCCACGCGCCCTGCCTCACGCCGTCCGAGACCCACGGCTTCGCCGTCACCACGGCCGAGGTCACCTACTGGGGCATCTGCGAGCAGTGCGCCGCCGCCGAGCGCGACGACACCGGGGCCGTCCCGGCCTGACCGCAGACACCCCGACCCGGGGACGACCGCAGACACCCCGACACGGGGACGATCCGCAGTCGTCCCCGCTCCCGGCACCGAACCGGGACCACGAGCAACCCGAGCACCCCTGACCGAACCAACCGTTCCACCCAAGGAGGAACCGTGTCCGACCAGAACACGACCGGCACCCCGTCCGGCACCCCCACCACCACGACCAACTCCGGCGCCCCCGTCTCGAGCGACGAGCACTCGATGGGCGTCGGGGCCGACGGCCCCCTCGCGCTGCACGACCACTACCTGGTCGAGAAGCTCGCCCAGTTCAACCGCGAGCGTGTGCCGGAGCGCGTCGTCCACGCCAAGGGCGGTGGCGCCTTCGGGACGTTCACCGTCACGCAGGACATCAGCAAGTACACCCGCGCCGCGTTCCTGCAGCCGGGCAAGCAGACCGAGATGCTCGCGCGCTTCTCGTCGGTCGCCGGCGAGCAGGGCTCCCCGGACACCTGGCGCGACCCGCGCGGCTTCGCGCTGAAGTTCTACACCGAAGAGGGCAACTACGACCTCGTCGGCAACAACACCCCCGTCTTCTTCATCCGCGACGGCATCAAGTTCCCGGACTTCATCCGTTCGCAGAAGCGTCTGCCCGGTTCGCACCTGCGCGACCACGACATGCAGTGGGACTTCTGGACCCTGTCGCCCGAGTCCGCGCACCAGGTCACGTGGCTCATGGGCGACCGTGGCCTGCCGGCGAGCTGGCGCGAGATGGACGGCTTCGGGTCGCACACCTACCAGTGGATCAACGCAGCGGGCGAGCGCTTCTGGGTGAAGTACCACTTCATCACCGAGCAGGGCCACAAGACCCTGACGCAGGAGGACGCCGACCGCATCGCCGGCGAGGACGCGGACTTCCACATCCGCGACCTGCACGCGGCGATCGAGCGCGAGGACTTCCCGCGCTGGACCCTCAAGGTGCAGGTCATGCCGTACGAGGACGCCGCGAGCTACCGCTTCAACCCGTTCGACCTGACGAAGGTGTGGCCGAAGGGCGACTACCCGCTCATCGAGGTCGGCACGATGGAGCTCAACCGCAACCCGGAGAACTACTTCGCCGAGATCGAGCAGGCGACCTTCGCGCCCTCGAACTTCGTCCCGGGCATCGCGGCCAGCCCCGACAAGATGCTCCTCGCGCGCATCTTCAGCTACGCGGACGCGCACCGCTACCGTGTCGGCACGAACCACGCGCAGCTGCCGGTGAACGCCCCGAAGAACGAGGTGCACTCCTACTCGAAGGACGGCGCCATGCGCTTCGACTTCCAGAAGGCCGAGGTGCCGGTGTACGCGCCGAACTCCCTCGGTGGTGCGCACGCCGACCCCGCCGCCAGCGACGAGGCTCCCGGTTGGGAGTCCGACGGCGCGCTGCAGCGCTCCGCCGCGACCCTCCACCCCGAGGACGACGACTTCGGGCAGGCCGGCACGCTCGTCCGCGAGGTCCTCGACGACGCCGCCCGCGAGCGTCTGGTCGGCAACATCGCCGGGCACGTCTCGAAGGTGACGCGCGACGACCTGCGCGAGCGCGTGTTCGCGTACTGGACGAACGTCGACGCCGACCTCGGCGCGCGCGTGCGCGCGGCGGTCGCGCCGAGCGCGCCGGGTTCCAACGAGGACCCGGAGAAGGTCGCGGTCGAGGCGTAAGCCCCGCTCCACCACCTGACGGACGGGAGGCACGGTGCCAGCTGGCACCGTGCCTCCCGTCCGTTCGTGGTCCGGTCCTGGACCTCTTGGCCGTTCAGCCAGGTCGGGCCGCCTCGGGGAGGTGCCCAGTCCTCTTCTCGACCTCTTGGCCGTTCAGCCAGGTCGGGCCGCCTCGGGGAGGTGCCCAGTCCTCTTCTAGACCTCCTGGCCGTTCAGCCAGATCGGGCCGGCCGGCCAGTCCTCGAGCGCCGCGGCCACCGGCCGCACCATCCAGCCGCCCTGCTCCGTGTTCGTGATGCCGGCACCCTCGGCGGTGAACGCCGAGAAGGTGCCGACGACCTCGGGGAACTCGTGCCAGCCGAGCTTCGCGTAGAAGGGGATGCGGTTCTCGCCCGCACCGAGGAAGCCGTACGGCACCGCGAGCCCGTCGAGCACGGCGTGCGTGCGCTCCATGAGCTCCCGGCCTCTGCCCGAGCCCTGCAGCCTGGGCGACACGGCGACGAGACCGGTGTCGCCGACGAGCACGTCGCGCCCGCCCACCGTGATGAACATGCGGCGGATCCCGACGTGCGCCAGGACGACGCCGTCCGGGTCGCGGGCGAGGACCCGCCGCTCGGGCTGCATGCCGGACCAGCTGCGGCCGCCCACGTACCAGTGGGACCAGTCCGGGAACGCCTGCGCGAGCAGTGCTGCGATCGCCTCGTGGTCGGGGAGCGACAGCGTGCTCTCCTCGACCACCTCCCACCGGATGTCGTCAGTCATGACCCCATCCTGTCGGAGGTGCCGGGTGGCTGTACCGGATCAGCCCCGTCCCGGAGCGGTGACCTCGATGCGGTTCGCCCACGGGTCCTCGAACGCCACCGTCCGGCCGTCGTCGGCGGTCTGCACGCCGGTGTCGTGCATGCGGGACACGAGCGCGCCGAGGTCGTCGGCGCCGGGCACCTCGATGCGGACGAGTCCGAGTCCGAGTCCGAGCTGGCGCCGTCCTGCCCCGCGCGAGTTCCACGTGTTCATCGCCATGTGGTGGTGGTAGCCGCCGGCGCTGACGAACAGCGCCTCGCCCCATCCGGCGGTCGTCGCGAAGCCGAGTCGGTCGACGTAGAACTCCTTCGCGGTGGTGACGTCGCCGACGGACAGGTGCACGTGGCCGACGCGTCCGGGGCGTGCCGCGGCGTCGTCGAGGGCCTCCTGCGTGAGGTGCTCCTGCAGGAAGGCGTTCGGGTCGACGAACAGGGTGGCCATGTCGACCATGCCGTGCGTCCACGACCACTCGCTGCGGTCGCGGTCCCAGTACAGCTCGACGCCGTTGCCCTCAGGATCGGTGCAGTAGAAGGCGTTGCTCACGAGGTGGTCGGCGCTGCCCGTGAAGGTCTGCGGGTACCGGGTCGCGACGGAGTACAGCGCGGCGGCCAGGTCGGCCCTCGTGTCGAACAGGATCGCGGTGTGGAAGAGGCCGGCCTCGCGCGGTGCGGCGTGCCGCATCTCGGGCGCGTGCTCGAGGACGACGATCGGTGTCGTGCCGCGTCCGAGCACGGCGACGCCACCGGTGTTCGACAGGAGCGTGAGCCGGACGCCGTCGCGGTAGTAGCCGATCATCCGGTCGAGGTCGGCGACCCGGAGCGTCACGGCGCCCATCGAGGTGTCGGCGGCGAGGAGGTCCTGCGTGGTCATGCGACCAGTGTGCGCGCATTTGGTTGACGCGTCAACCAAATGACCCCGGTGGCGGTCGTCCGCGTTCGTTCCCCGGCGTGTCCCGCCGCCGGGGCCGATGTCGTCCGGGGCCAAGATGGGGAGATGCCACGCACAGGACGACTGCCGGACCGAGCGGGCGGACGCCGTGGCGGCCGTCCGGACCGGCGTGACCTGCCGATCGAGCAGGTGCGCGACCGGATGTCCTCGTACGTCTACGGCAACATCACGGTCCTCGCCGCGGCGATCGCGGTAGACCCGACGGCGATCCACCACGGTTCCGCCGTCTGGGCGGTGCTCGGCACCGCGGTCCTCACGTACCTCGCGCACGTGCTGTCGCACCTCGTCGCGCACGGACTCGGGGACGACGACGCGTCCGACGAGGTCCGGCGGGAGTCCGTCGCCACCATCGTGCGGAACGCGAACCCGATCGCCACGTCCGGGCTCATCCCCGCCGTGCTCTACGCCGTCGCCTGGGCCGGTTGGCTCCCGGCGCCGTGGGCGCAGACGGCCGCGCTCGTCATCCTCGTCGTCCGCATCGGCATGGTCGGCGTGTTCATGCAGCGGTTCAGCGGGAAGCGCCCGACGTTCCTCGGGCTCTGGGGCGGCATCGTGCTCGCCGCCGTGGCGTTCGTGATCGGCGTCGTGAAGGTGGTGCTGACGCATTGAGCTGCGCGACGCGGACGGGGGCCTCGCGCACGGACGAGCGGCACGGTAGCGTTCCAGGGCCCGCCGGACCCGGCGCGCGGAAGGTCGAACGGAGGCACGGGTGACGTCCTCCGACCACGACGTGTCCGAACGCCCGGCGTCCGACCAGGCGGCGTCCGGACCGGCGGCCCCGGACGAGCAGGCGTTCGACTACCGGTCCGGTGGCGACGAGCACGTCTCCCTGCGGCAGATCCGCACCGGCGGCCCGCAGTCCGGCACGATCGGACCACGACCGGACCACGTCGTCTTCGTGCTCGCGAACGGCCGGGCGACCCTCACCGCCGACGACGGCAGCGAGTGGGACGTGGGACCCGGACGCCCGATGATGCTGTCCGCACCGGTCGCCTACGCGTTCGACACCGACGCGACCGCGATGACGCTCCTGCACATCGCACCCGCGATGCTCGGCGACACCGAGGAGCCGTCCGAGTTCGTGCAACCGGACGCGGCCGACCCGGGCGTCGAGCCCCTGCTGACCCTGTTGCGCGAGGTGACCGACCGCATCCTCGACGCCGACCTGGACCCTGCTGAGCGGGCCGCGCTCGACCGGCGGGTGGCTACGGTCGTGCTCTCGACGTTCACCCGGTCCCGCTCCGACGTCGAGCACCGGCTCCGTCGCGCGATCCGCTTCGTGCACGAGCACGCGGGCGAAGACCTCGAGGTCGCGGACATCGCTGCTGGTGCGGACCTCAGCGAGCGCGGGCTGCAGGACCTGTTCCGCCGCCGACTCGCCGTGACGCCGATGCGCTACCTGCGCGAGGTCCGGCTCGACCGGGTGCACCTCGAGCTCACGTCCCGACGGGGTGGGATCGTGACGATCCGCGACGTCGCACGGCGCTGGCGCTTCGCGCACCTCGGGCGGTTCGCGGCGGCGTACCGGCGACGGTTCGGCGAGAGCCCGCACGAGACGCTCCGGCGCTCGGGCCGGTCCGAGGCCTGACGGCCGGGATCCGTCCAGGAGGCGCGGTGCGGGTCCGACCCGCACCGCGCCTCCGGTGCGTCAGCAGCCCGTCGTCGTCAGCGTGACGGTCGCGACCTCGCCGTCCGTGACGGTGGTCTCCTGCGGGCAGAGGTCGTCCGCCCGCACCCGGACCGTGCCGAGGGGCACGCCGGCGAAGTCCGCCGTCCCACCGGGGAAGACCCGCTGGTGCTCGGAGAGCTTGCCGGTCTCGGCGGTGAAGACCTGCACCTCGTAGGCGTGGTCCGCCGCGTTCGACGACACCGTGACGGACACCTGGCCGGTGGAGTCGTGTGCGCCGCAGCCGGCGAGGGTGAGGACGGCGGCCGCACCGAGGGCGAACACGGGGAGGACACGTCGGAGCACGGGCACCAGGCTACGCCGCGGTTCAGGCCGACCCGAGCAGCCAGCCGTTGTCCGCGGCGACCCGGAGCGCCTCGGTGGCGTTGCGGGCGGCGGTCTTGCCGATCGCCGACGACAGGTGGTTGCGGACCGTGCCCTCCGACAGGTGCAGGGAGCCGGCGACGCCCGCCACGGTCGGCGTCGTGCGGAAGGCGATGAGCACGTCGGTCTCCCGCGGGGTGAGCGGGGACGGGCCGGCGGCGAGGGACTCCGCGGCGAGCACCGGGTCCACCACGCGGAAGCCGCCCGCGACCCGGCGGACGGCGTCGGCGAGCTGCTCCGCCGGGGTGTCCTTCACGACGAAGCCCGCGGCCCCGGCCTCCAGCGCACGGCGGAGGTACCCGGGGCGGCCGAACGTCGTGACGATGAGCGATCGGCACGACGGCAGCGAGCGGGCGAGGGCGGCAGCCGCGGTTAGCCCGTCGGCGCCCGGCATCTCGACGTCGAGCAGTGCGACCGCGGCGCCGGAGGACCGCGCGGCCTCGAGCACCTCGTCGCCCCGGGCCACCTGCGCGACGACCTCGATGTCGCGCTCGAGCGACAGCAGGGACGCCAGGGCCCCGCGCACGAGCGCCTGGTCGTCGGCCAGCAGCACCCGGATGGTGTCGGTCATCGTCGGTTCCTCTCGACCCGCAGCCGGAAGCCGCCGAGGTCGCTCGTGCCGGTGGTCAGGGTCGCCCCGACGGCGTCGGCCCGCTCGCGGAGCCCACGCAGCCCGTTCCCCGGGGTCACGGCGGCGGACGCCTCGAGCACCCCGGTCCCGTCGTCCTCGATCGTCAGTGCCGTCCGGGTGAGGGTGACCCGGACCCGGCTCGCGGCAGCGTGCCGGAGGACGTTCGTGACGCCCTCGCGGAGGACCCATGCGAACAGGCTCCGGACGTCGTCGGCCGCGGCGTCGCCGTCGTGCGGGAGCGACGCGTCGGTCCCGGCCGCGGCGAGGGCTGCCCGCGCCGACACGAGCTCCGCGTCGAGGTCGGCCTCGCGGTACCCGCTGACGGCGCGTCGGAGGCCCTGCAGCGCCTCGCGGGAGAGCCGTTCCACGTCCTGCATCTCCGTCCTGGCCCGGATCGGGTCGACGTCCACCAGTCGTGCGGCGAGCTCGGACTTCATCGCCACCACGGTCAGGGAGTGGCCGAGCACGTCGTGCAGGTCCCGGGAGAACCGGGCGCGCTCCTCGACCACGGCGAGCCGGGTGATCTCGTCCTGCGCGACGCCCAGCCGTTGCTCCGCCTCGCGCTGTCGTCCGAAGAACAGCATCGATGCACCGACGGAGACGGTGATCACGGGGGCGAACAGGATGCCGCTGTCCACGGCCTGGTCCCACCCCGTGCCCAGCGCGACGAGGAACTGCGCACCGACGATCGCGAGCACGACCGATCCCGCCACCCAGAACCGTTCGGCGACGAAGCCCGACAGTGCCGCGACGAGCAGCCACGTCCAGATCGCGAGCGGCCCGACGACGAGCAGCAGCAGCCCGGCCAGCAGCGCGACGCCCGCGAGGACGACGACCCGGCCGCGCAGGCTCCGGCGCCACATCAGCTCCGGAGCGAACAGGTACGCCGCGTAGAGGACCGCCAGGGCGATCGTCGAGACGACGTGCGCCCGGAGGCTCCGGCCGTCGTTCCAGACGGCGATGACCTCGAGGACCTGCCAGAGCAGGCCGAACACCGCCCCGGCGTACCAGCGACGCCGGCCGATCCGGATGTCGTCGTCGCTCGCGCCGGGCGGGACCGCCCACGGGAACGAGCGCGGGCGAGCTCGCGAGCCCGTCGGTGCGTTCCCCGCACCACGCACCTCGGTCGTGTTGGTCGCCTCTGACATCGGTGCCAGCGTAGGACGCTCGGTCACGCTCGTGCGGCATCGCGGCGGTAGCGCCACGCGATCACCGCGCCGAGGACGAGCGCCCAAGCGGCGAGGACCAGCGCCGGTTCGGTCATGCCGGCGGACCCGGTCGCCCCGGCGCCCATCTGTCCGATCCGGTTCAGCCAGTACGAGGGCATGAGGTGCGCGACGCTCCCCATCCAGCTCGGCATCACCGACAGCGGGACCCAGAGCCCGCCGAGGATCGACATGCCCATGAACACCACCATGAACACCGGCTGGGCGAAGGACGGCTTCGCGAACTGCCCGATGAGGATCGCGATGAGGGCGAACGGCACCACGCCGCACCAGATGCCGAACCCGGCGGCGAGCCAGTGCCACGGGTCGAGGGACGCGTGCAGCACGACGGTCGCGACGACCACCGTGACGACGATCGACATCGCGGCGAAGGCCATCGCGGCGATCACCTTCGACACCATGAACGCCCACCCGGACAGCGGCGTCACGCGCAGCTGCCGGTTCCAGCCGATCGACCGTTCGTTGACGATGGCGAACGCCTGGCTGAACGCGGCCATCATCGCCCCGTAGGACGCCATCTGCAGGGTCGTGACGACGAGGTACTGCAGGTGCGTGGTCGGGTCCGTCACGGACCCGAACGCCGAGCCGAACACGAGCAGCATGACCACCGGGACGGCGAAGGTGAACACCATCGCGCGGACGTTGCGGAGCTGCCGCTTGGTCTCGAGGTACACGTAGCCGAGCGGCAGCCGGCCGGAGGTGGTCACGGTGGTCATGCGAGGACTCCTTCGGGAGCGGCGGTGGGAGCGGTGGCGGTGGGCGCCGGGTCGGCGGTCAGGGCGAGGAAGGCGTCGTCCATGGTCGAGGCGACCACCTGGACGTCGTGCGCCTCGGGGTGGGCGGCGAGCAGGGCGCGAAGGGTGTCGTCGCTGCGGTCCGAGCGGAGCGTGACGGCGTCGCGCCGCGCCTCCAGGCCCACGACGCCCGGCAGCGCGCGCAACGCGGCGTGCGCGTCGGCGCCCACACCCGCGAACCGGAGGGTGCGGGTGGTGGCGATCGCCTTGATCTCGGCCGGCGTGCCGTCGGCGACGACCCGGCCGCTGCGCATGATGACGATGCGGTCGGCGAAGGTGTCGGCCTCGTCGAGGTAGTGGGTCGCGAACACGACGGTGCGGCCCGCGTCGGTGAAGTCCCGCATCGACGACCAGAAGATGTGCCGGGCCTCGACGTCCATCGCCGCGGTCGGTTCGTCGAGCACGAGCAGGTCGGGGTCGGAGACCACCGCGACCGCGAACCGGGCCCGCTGCAGCTGCCCGCCGGACAGCTTCGCGATGCGACGACCGGCGATGTCGGAGCACCGCGCCCGGCGGAGCGCCTCGTCGATGGGCATCGGGCGACGGTGCGCGGCACCGACGAGGGCGACCGCGTCGCGGACCGTCATGTCCGGCAGGAGCGCGCCGCCCTGGAGCATCGCGCCGACCCGGCCGGAGACGACCGCGGCGCGGGGCTCCTCGCCGAAGAGCAGGGCCTCGCCGGTCGTCGGCGTCGACAGCCCGAGCGCGAGGTCGACCGTCGTGGTCTTGCCGGCGCCGTTCGGGCCGAGGAGGGCGACGACCTCGCCCGGACGGATCGTCAGGTCGACGCCGTCGACCGCGGCCACGGCGCCGAAGCGCTTGCGGAGGTCGCGGAGCTGGATGACCGGTGTGTCGTTCATGGCTCCGAGCCTGCCGGGGAGTGGTCCCCGCTCCCTCTGCGGTGCGTCACGGATCCGGCGTGACATCTGTCACGGGCGACACACGTCCTCCGTTCTGGGGACGGTCACTGTCCGTTGTGCGCGTTAGCGTGGGTGCATGCACCACGAGCCCGCCGTCTCCGACCGCCCCGCGACGGACGCCGTCCGGCGGGCGGCGCTGCTCGCAGCCCTGGACGTCGTCGAGGGCGGGCCCGAGGAGCGCTTCGAGCGGATCACACGGATCGCGCGCGAGGCCTTCGGTGTCTCCGGCTCGTTCCTCAACCTCGCACGCGAGTCCGACGTCTTCATCAAGTCGCAGCAGAGCGACACCGCCTTCGGCCCGACGATCCCGCTGCAGGACACCTTCTGCGGTAGGACCCTCGCGGTCGACGGACCCGTCGTCGTGCCGGACGCCCGCGCCGACGTCCGCTACTCCGACATGCCGATGGTGGTCGACGACCCGAACGTGCGGTTCTACGCCGGGGTGCCGCTCCGTGCAGGCGACGCCGACGTCAAGGTCGGGACGCTCTGCCTCATCGACCCGACGCCGCGCACGCTCGACGACGACGAGCTGGCGCTGCTCGAGGAGCTCGGCGTGTGGGCGGAGCGCGAGCTCGCCGCCGGCGCCGACGAGGACCGGCTCCGTTCCGTGCTCGCCGGCCTCGAGCCCGGTGGCGTCACGCTGCCCGGGTACCGCGTCGGGGGCATGTCGCTGCCGCACGGCGTCGTGTCCGGCGACTTCCACGACTGGCACCTCGACGGCGCGACCCTCTCGCTGACCGTGGCGGACGTCATGGGCAAGGGGATGTCCGCGGGACTCCTCGCCGCCACCATCCGCGGTGCCCTGCTCGCCCGGAGCTCCGAGGCCCCGGACCGGGCCGTGGCCGCACTCGAGGCGCAGGTCGGGCCGGACCTCAGCCGTGCCGAGTCGTTCGCGACGATGTTCCACGGACGCCTGACGCCCGCCACCGGGCGGATGGAGTTCACCGACGCGGGCCACGGCCTCGTGCTGCAGCTGCACGCGGACGGCACCGAGAGCGTCCTGCGCTCGTTCGACCTGCCGATCGGCCTGCACCCCGTCGGGGCCGAGCGGGTCACGGGCACGCTCGACCTCGAGCGCGGGGACGTGCTCATCGTCGTCAGCGACGGGGCCCTCGAGCTGTGGGACTCGACGCTCGCGTCCCTCGGTGCGCTCGGGGCGATGTGGCGGGACGCCCCGGAGCTCGACGTGTTCCTCGGGCGCATCCGGGCGCGTGCGGTGACGCACGACCCGGGCGACGACCTGACGGTCGTCGTCGTCGCGCGCGACTGACGCGCGGGCGCGGGCGCGCGGGTGCCGGCGCGGGGGCGCGGGCGCCGGCGCGGGGCGCCGGCGGCGGGTGCGCCGAGAGTGCACGATCTGTCGCGCTCGGCGCCGGCGGGTCGCGGGGGCGCCGGCGGGTCGCGGCGCTGTCGGGTGCCGAGAGTGCACGATCTGTCGCGCTCGGCGCGGGCGGGCGGCACATCGTGCTCCCTCGGCGGACGTGAGCGGCGTGTTGTGCCCGCTCGCGCCGGCTTCCGGCGTGCGGGCGGTCTGGAGGCGCGGCTCGGCCTGGCCTCGGGCCTCGCGTCCGGCGGTCGCGCGGGCACGCGGGGCGCCGGCGGGTGCCGAGAGTGCACGATCTGTCGCGCTCGGCGCCGGCGGGCGGCACATCGTGCTCCCTCGGCGGACGTGAGCGGCGTGTTGTGCCCGCTCGCGCCGGCTTCCGGCGTGCGGGCGGTCTGGAGGCGCGGCTCGGCCTGGCCTCGCGCCTCACGCCTCACGCCCGGCGGTCGCGTGGCCGGCGCGGGCACGCGCGGCGCCGGCGGGTGCCGAGAGTGCACGATCTGTCGCGCTCGGCGCCGGCGGGCGGCACATCGTGCTCCCTCGGCGGACGTGAGCGGCGTGTTGCGCCCGCTCGCGCCGGCTTCCGGCGCGCGGGCGGCCTGGAGGCGCGGCTCGGCCTGGCCTCGCGCCTCACGCCCGGCGGTCGCGCGGCCGGCCGGGCCCATGGCGCGGCGCCGGGGGGTGCGCCGAGAGTGCACGATCTGTCGCGCTCGGCGCCGGCGGGCGGCACATTGTGCTCCCTCGGCGGACCTGAGCGGCGTGTTGTGCCCGCTCGTCGCGTGACGGGCGGCCGGCCGCGGCGGCGAGGCCCCACGGCCCTGCGGCGCGGCGGGGCGACCCCTACGCGCCCAGGCGCTCGATGAGCTCGCGGTAGCGCTCGGCCGTCCGCGACACGATCGCCTCGGGCAGCACCGGAGGCGTCCCCTGCCGGTCCCAGTTCGCGCTGAGCCAGTCGCGCACGATCTGCTTGTCGAACGACTCCGTCCGGTTCCCCGACCGGGCGTCCCAGTAGCGGCTGGAGTCGCTCGTCAGGACCTCGTCGGCGATCCGGACGAGCCCCGACGCATCCTGCCCGAACTCGAACTTCGTGTCCGCGATCACCACCCCGCGGTCGAGCGCGATCGCCGCCGCCTCGGAGTAGACGCGGAGCGAGAGGTCCCGCAGCTGCGACGCGACCTCGGGTCCGACGAGCTCGACCGTCTGCTCGAACGAGATGTTCTCGTCGTGCTCGCCCTGCGGTGCCTTGTACGCCGGCGTGTAGATCGGTTCCGGCAGCCGGTCCCCGTTCGACAGCCCGTCGGGGAGCGGGACGCCACACACGCTGCCGGACTGCTGGTACTCGGCCCACCCGCTGCCGACGAGGTACCCGCGGACCACGCACTCGACCGGGAACATCGTCAGCGGCATCACGTGCATGGACCGCGCGGCGACCGACGCCGGCACCGGGGTCCCGCCGGCGGACGGGGCGATGAGGTGGTTCGGGACGTCGGCCAGCCGGGTGAACCAGAAGCGGGACAGCCGGGTGAGCATCTCGCCCTTGCCCGGGATCGGCGGCTCGAGGGCGAAGTCGTACGCGCTCACACGGTCGGACGCGACGAGGAGCAGCTCGGTGGCGCTCGCGACGTCGGCGGTGCCGGTGGGGACGTAGAGCTCGCGGACCTTGCCGGAGGAGACGTGCTGCCAGCCGTCGAGGACGGGCGCCGCGCTCATCGGGCGACCTTCGCGGCGATGTCGGTGCGGAACTGCGCGCCCTCGAGCACGATGTCGCCGACGCCGGCGTACGCGCGGTCGCGGGCTTCGGCGAAGGTGGCCCCGGTGGCGACGACGCTCAGCACGCGCCCGCCCGTCGCGACGAGCTCGGTGTCGAGCACCCCGGTGGCGGCGTGTGCGACGGAGACGCCCGCGCGGGCGTTCGCCTGGTCGATGCCGGTGATCGGACGGCCGGTCTTCGGGTTCTCGGGGTAGCCCTCGCTCGCGAGGACCACGGTGACGGCGACGTCGTCGCGGAACACGGGGTCCGGCGTGGAGCCGAGCTGCCCGGTGGCTGCGGCGAGCATGAGCTCGCTGAGCGGGGTCGCCAGGCGGGGGAGGACGACCTGCGTCTCGGGGTCGCCGAAGCGGGCGTTGAACTCGATCACCCGGACGCCCTGCTCGGTGACGATGAGACCGCAGTAGAGCAGGCCGACGAACGGCGTGCCCTCGTGCTCGAGTCGGCGGACGGTGGGGAGCGCGACGAGGTCGGTGACCTCGTCCACGAAGGCCCGCTCGGACTCCCAGCGGTCGGCGAGCCAGGGGAGCGGCGAGTATGCGCCCATGCCGCCGGTGTTCGGTCCGACGTCACCGTCGCCGAGGCGCTTGTAGTCCTGCGCGGGGCTGAGCGGCCGGACGTCGTGCCCGTCGCTCAGGAAGAAGAGCGAGACCTCTTCGCCGTCGAGGAACTCCTCGACCACGACGCGCCCGTGCTGGAGCCAGTAGGTGGCGTGGTCGATCGCCGCCTGGCGGTCGTCGGTCACGAGGACGCCCTTGCCGGCCGCGAGTCCGTCGGCCTTCACCACGTGCGGGGCGCCGAGCTCGTCGATCGCGGCGACGGCCTCGTCGACGGTTCCGGCGTACACGGGTCGACCGGTGGGGACGCCCGCCTCGGACATGATCCGCTTCGCGAACGCCTTGGAGCCCTCGAGCTGCGCGGCGGCCTTGCTCGGCCCGAACACCGGGATGCCCCGCGTGCGGACCGGGTCGGCGACGCCGGCGATGAGCGGCGCCTCGGGCCCGACGACGACGAGCTCGACGCCGTTCTCGAGCGCGTACTCGGCGACGAGGGCACCGTTGGTCGGGTCGATGGAAACGGTCTCGACGTCGGCCGCGATGCCGGCGTTGCCCGGCGCTGCGGTGATGACGTGACCGGCCTGCTCCGCGAGGAGGGCCGTGATGATCGCGTGCTCGCGGGCACCGGAACCGAGGACGAGGATTCGCACCCGATCACCCTACCGATCCCGACTCGCCCGTTGCGATGCGGCGGCTAGCCTGTGGACATGCCACCCAGGAGGATCGAGGACGCAGCGGGACGGGCCGCGCTCACCGCCGTGCAGCAGGGGGCCACCGACCGGCCGACCCTCGCGACCGCCGTGCGGTGGTCGCTGCAGCGCCTCGCCGAGGACGTCCCGGGGAACAGCGTCGAGGTGCGCGTCCCGCCGTTCGCGGCCGTCCAGGCGGTCCCCGGACCCCGGCACACGCGTGGCACGCCGCCGAACGTGGTCGAGACGGACGCGACGACCTGGCTCGCGCTCGCCACCGGCGAGCTGCGCTGGGACGAGGCCGTCGCGCAGTCGCGCGTCAGCGCGTCCGGTTCCCGCGCGGACCTCACGGACTTCCTGCCGGTGCGCCTGGCCGTCTGAGACGGCCGGCCGAGCGACGGCACGGAGACGAGGCGGTCGCGGGATCGCAGACGGATCCGAGACGGGCGCGTGTGTCGGACGGGAGGGACGGTGCCAGCCCGCCCCGCGCCTCCTGGACAGGAGGACTCGGGTACCTAGACGGCCTCAGCGAATTAGGTAGTACCTACTGATGTGACGTCACCGACCCGGCGGCTACCGTAGAAGTCGCCGGGATTCGGACCCGACCCGAACGGGTCCGAACCCGGCGACAGGCTCCAAGGTACGCGACATTCCGTACATCCTGTCAACCGTTCCGGCGAGTCGTGCTGCATTCCGCAACCCACCCGCGGCTCGCAGCGGCGCCGGAAGGCCCGCGGACTCGACCGATCAGAGCAGCTCGGCGAGTTCCGTGCGGGCGTGCAGGTCCCACTTCGTGAACACCCGGGACAGGTGCGCGTCGATGGTGCGGACGCTCAGGCCGAGGGTCTCCGCGATGCGGCGGTTGCTCAGGCCGTGGGACGCGAGTTCGGCCACCTCGTACTCGCGGTTCGTCAGCGGCGGCTTCACCCGGCCGGCCGAGACCGCCATCCCGTGCGACGCGAGCACCCCCTGGGCCGCGATGATCCGGGTCCGGTCGTCGGTGCGGACCGCCTCGGCGTACTCGACGATCGCTCCGGCGAGCGGGCCGTCCACGCGGGCGGCGGCGTCGCGCATCCGCAGGAGGGACGCCGCCGAGTCGCGCCCGTTCAGCATGTCGTTCGTGTAGTGCAGGGTCTGCGCGTACATCACGTGCGTCCACGACCCGCTGGCCGTCCCGCGCTCGATGATGTCGTCCGCGTGCCGGAGGCCCGCCGGGTTGCCGAGCACCGCCTCGGTCCACGCGATCGTCACCGCGACCTGGTCGCCGATGATCCGCATCGCCCGGAGCGGCGTCGCCCGGGCGCGCTCGAGCGCCGCCGAGGCCTCCTCGCCGCGACCGGCGTAGGCGTACGACATCGCCAGCCGTGCCCACGGGTAGGCCGCGAAGCCGCCGTGATCGGCCACGTCGTAGCGCTCGCAGGCCGCGGAGAACGCCGCGACGGCGTCGTCCCACCGGCGCTGGGCGAGTGCGAGGTTGCCCTCGCCGATGAGCTCGAGCGTGAAGTCGTACTTCAGGTACGGGCTCGACCGGCGGACGGGGACCTCGGTGATGAGGTCGGCGATGTCGCCCCGCCACACCTGCAGCTGGTGCAGCACGGACACGATCTCGCCGACGCTCCACGGGGCGTCCTCGAGGTGCTCGACCGCGGTCGCCAGGCACGCCCTGCCGAAGGCCTGGGCCTCGTCGAGCCGACCGGCGGTGGCGAGGGCCATCACGGCGCACGGCGCGAGGCAGAGGAACGCGAACGGCACCGTCGCCGCCTGCACGATGCCGGAGCGCTCGAGCTCGTCGCGGACCTCGTCGAAGCGGCCGCCCCAGCCGAGGTGTGCCAGGCGGAGCAGGCGGAGCCGTTCGGCGGCGTCCGGACCCACGAGCCGCGACGCGGCATCGGTGAGGGCGACCGCGGCGAGGACGTCGTCGTCGTGGAACTGCCGGATGTTCGCGAGCGTCTCGCACGCTTCGATCACGGCGTGGTCGTCGACCTCGGTCGGGGCCGAGCACACCACGGCCCACGCGGCCTCGGCGTCGGCGCGACCGGCCTCGCGCCCGGTGCTGTACGAGTGTGCGAGCGACCGCAGGCAGTGCGCGGCGACCCGCTCGCACGGGCTGAGCGTCGTGCGGAGGGCGGCCGAGGCCAGTGCGATCCCGCTCTCGTGCTCCTGCAGCCCGACCGCCACCTGGGCGGCGTCGAGGAGCTGGTCGACCGGGGGCAGCACGCCGCACTCGAGCGACCACAGCGCGGCACGGAGCCGGGCGGCGGGCGGCGCGCCCTCCGGCCGGTCGGTGCGGAAGGCGTTGGCGCGGGCGAAGAGCGCCGTGCGGCGGGCGACCGGGACGAGCGCACGGACGACCTCGCCGACGAGGGGGTGCGACGGGCGGACGACGGCGGCACCGTCCTCGAGGGCGTCGATGCGGACGAGGCCGAGCGCCACGACGCGGTCGACGTCCCCGCCGCTCACCAGCCCGATCAGCCGCGCGAGCGGGATCGGGTCCGCGAGGGCGACGATGTCGACGACGTCGCGGAGGTCCTCCGGCAGCGACCCGAGCTCGGTGCGGTACATGTCGGCGAGGCTGTTCGAGGCGGTGACCCGGCCACGCCAGTACCACCCGGTGGCGGTGTGGTCGAGCGCCCCGGAGGCGAGCGCCGACCGGACGACCTCGCGGATGTAGAGCGGGTTGCCGGCGGTGGCCCGGTGCACGCGTTCGGCCGACGCCGTCTCGAGCTGGGCTCCGAGCGCCCGCGCGATGAGGGTCGAGGTCTCGTGCAGGTCGAGCGGCTCGAGGTCGATGCGTTCGAGCAGGTCGTCCTGCCAGAGGGCCCGGAGCGGTTCGGGGAGTGCGGTGAAGTCGCGGCAGGTCAGGACCAGCCGGGCACCCTGCTCGCGGACGAGCCACGCGACGTAGCGTGCGGAGATCGCGTCGAGGTGGTCGGCGTCGTCCACGCGCAGCAGCACGTCGCGGTCGGTGAGCTCCTCGCTCTCGCGGAGGCGCTGCTCGGCCCCGCCCGCGCCGACGAGCTCGGCGAGGGAGCCCGGCAGCTCGCCGAAGCGCTCCGACGCCGCACCGAACGGCATCGACCGGCTGGCGGCGACGGCCGTGATGGGCACGACGAGCGTCCGGCCGGAGGCGTCACGACCGGCGACGCGGTCGG
Source organism: Curtobacterium sp. AB451 (assembly GCF_050585845.1). Taxonomy (NCBI): domain Bacteria; kingdom Bacillati; phylum Actinomycetota; class Actinomycetes; order Micrococcales; family Microbacteriaceae; genus Curtobacterium; species Curtobacterium sp. AB451. The sequence continues at coordinate 603,230 of NZ_JBOBQG010000001.1, read as the reverse complement.
TGATCCGCAGGGCCGCGGAGCTCTTGCCGAGGCCGGGGGCCCCGACGAGCGCGACGCTCCACCGGTGTTCGGCGACGACCGCGACGGCCCGGTCCTCCTCGCGACGCTGCAGGATCGGCCAGCTGATCCGCGCCGGCGTCCGGGCGCCGCGGGTGGTCCGTTCGCGCATCTGCCGCACCTCCTTGCCGTGGGATACCGATCGGTAGCGACCATCCTCTCCCGGATCCACCTGGGCGGACAGGCCGGAGCACGTCCCACAGTGGGGGACAATGGACGTGTGAGCAACACCGACCGACCCGACGAACGACCGGCTCCGGCGCCGAACGCCGTCTCCTCCTCCGACGAGGTGACGATCCGTCGTGCCCCGAAGTTCGGGGTCTTCATCGTCGGCGGTGCGGTCCTCGGCTTCATCGCGACGCTCGTCGTCGTGTCGCTCACCATGGACATCGACCGTGGGGACACGCAGGAGACCGCGAGCTTCGGCAGCCTGGTCGGCTACTTCAGCCTGTGGGGCGTCACGATCGGCGCCTTCGTCGGCGCCGTCGTCGCCGTGGTGCTCGACCGCGTGTTCGCGCGCCGGGCCGCCCGCCTCACGGCGGAGCGCGTCGAGGTCGAGCTGCCGCCCGAGACCGTGGACGGCGAGATCGAGGACCACGGCGACGCTCGGCCGGACGGCGACCGGGCGCCGTAGTCGTCCGCATCTGACGGACTGGAGGCGCGGCTCGGCCTGGCACCGCGCCTCCAGTCCGTTGCTGGGTCGCGTTCGCGACCGTCGCTCAGCTGAGCTGGTTCGCCTCGACCCAGGACAGGTACTCCGGGCTGACGGTGCCCGTGACGTACTCGCCCGTGAAGCAGCTCATCTCGAGGTCCGTGACGTCGGACCCCTCGATGATCGCGTCGCGCATGTCGCCGATCTCCTGGTAGATCAGGTGGTCGCTGCCGAGCACCTTGTTGATCTCCGGGATCTTCCGGTCGTGCGCGATGAGCTCGGCGCGCGTCGGCATGTTGATGCCGTACACGTGCGGGTACCGGACAGGCGGCGCGGCGCTCGTGAAGGTGACCTCGTTCGCCCCGGCGGCACGGGCCATCTCGACGATCTCGCGGCTGGTGGTGCCGCGGACGATCGAGTCGTCGACGATCAGGATGTTCTTGCCCTTGAACTCCGACGACATCGCGTTGAGCTTCTGGCGCACCGACCGCTTGCGCTCCGCCTGCCCCGGCATGATGAAGGTGCGGCCGACGTAGCGGTTCTTGTAGAAGCCCTCGCGGTACTCGATGCCGAGCTTCTGCGCCACCTGCATGGCGGCCGGTCGGCTCGAGTCGGGGATCGGCATGACGACGTCGATGTCACCCGTCGGCGCGTACTGCTCGATGGTGTCGGCGAGCCGGTTGCCGAGGCGCAGGCGTGCGTCGTAGACCGAGATGCCGTTCATCACCGAGTCGGGTCGGGCCAGGTAGACGTACTCGAACGAGCACGGCACCAGTCGCGGGTTCTTCGCGCACTGCCGGGCGTGCATCTGACCGTTCATCTCGATGAACACGGCCTCGCCCGGGGCGACGTCGCGGACGATCTCGTATCCGCCGGACTCGAGCACGAGTGACTCGCTCGCGACGACCCACTCCGGCTGCCCGGCCTCGTCGAACTTGTGCCCGAGGATGAGCGGACGGATGCCGTACGGGTCGCGGAAGGCGAGCAGCCCGTGCCCGGCGATCGTGGCGATCGTGGCGTAGGAGCCCTCGACGCGCTCGTGCACGCGCTCGACGGCGTCGAAGACCTGGCCCGGGTCGAGGTTCGCGCCGCGGACCTGCCCCTGCAGCTCGTGCGCCAGCACGTTCACCAACAGCTCGGTGTCCGACGTCGTGTTGAGGTGTCGACGGTCGATGTCGAACAGTTCACGCGTGAGTTCCCGCGTGTTGGTGAGGTTGCCGTTGTGGACGAGGACGATGCCGTACGGCGCGTTCACGTAGAACGGCTGGGCCTCTTCCTCGTTGCTCGCGGCGCCCTTGGTGGCGTAGCGGACGTGCCCGAGCCCCATGGTGCCGAGGAGGGCGCGCATGTCACGGGTGCGGAACGCCTCGCGGACGTGCCCGCGGGTCTTGTGCATGTGGTGCACGTGGCCCTCGACCGTGGCGATGCCCGTCGAGTCCTGCCCGCGGTGCTGCAGCAGGAGCAGTGCGTCGTAGATGGATTGGTTGGCGGGGCCCTGTGCAACGAGGCCGACGATGCCGCACATTCGCGGGTGTGCTCCAGACCGTAGAATCGGGGGGTACCGAACAAGTCTGCCATGTCACCGCGAAGGACTCAGCATGCCCAACCCGTACGCCGAAGCCGGAGTGGACACCGCCGCCGGTGACCTGGCCGTCGAACTCATGAAGTCCGCGGTCGCGGCCACCCACAACCAGTCCGTACTGGGCGGCGTCGGTGGCTTCGCCGGACTCTACGACGTCTCGTTCCTGAAGGACTTCTCACGACCGCTGCTCGCGACCTCGACCGACGGCGTCGGCACGAAGGTCGCGATCGCGCAGGCGATCGACAAGCACGACACCATCGGCCAGGACCTCGTCGGCATGGTCGTCGACGACATCGTCGTGGTCGGGGCGAAGCCGCTCTTCATGACGGACTACATCGCGTGCGGACGCGTCGTGCCCGCTCGCATCGCGGACATCGTCGCCGGCATCGCGCGTGGCTGCTCGGAGACCGGCACCGCGCTCGTCGGTGGCGAGACCGCCGAGCACCCGGGCCTGCTCGGGCCGGACGACTACGACGTGGCCGGTGCCGCGGTCGGCGCGGTCGAGGCCGGGTCGCAGCTCGGCGCGCACCTCGTGCAGGACGGCGACGTCGTCGTGGCGATCGCGTCCTCCGGGCTGCACTCCAACGGCTACTCGCTCGTCCGACACATCCTGTCGTCGCGTGGCGTCGCCTACACCGACTCCCTGCCGGAGCTCGGCGGGCTCGTGGGGGAGGCCCTGCTCGAGCCGACGCGCCTCTACACGACGCCGCTGCTGTCGCTCATCGAGCAGCACCCGGGTGCCGTGCACGCGCTCTCGCACGTCACGGGCGGCGGCATCGCGGCGAACCTGGCGCGTGTCCTCCCCGTCGGCTCCTGGGTCGAGGTCGACCGCTCCACGTGGCAGCCCCTGCCCGTGTTCCGGGTCCTCGCCGACATGGCCGGGACCCCGATCGAGGACACCGAGGGCACCTGGAACCTCGGCATCGGCATGTTCGCGGTCGTCTCGGAGGCTGCCGCGTCGGACGTCATCGCGTCGCTCGGCGCTGCCGGCCTGCCGTCGTGGGCGGTCGGGTCGATCTCGACCTCGGAGCGCGAGGACCTCGCCGGGTTCGAGCAGGGTGCGAAGGGTGTCGACGGCGGCGCGGTGCGTCTCGTGGGGGCGTACGAGGGCTGAGTCCCGGGCGCGGGGCGGGCGGGCGCGGGGTGGGCCGCGCCGCGCCACGTTTGGCGCGGGACGGGCGTCGCCGCGCGGGTGCGGGGTGGGCGCGCGCCACGCGGGCGCGAGGTCGCACGAACTGCCGTCCGGACTCCTTCCGGGCGGCAGTTCGCGCGACCGGGTGGAACGGGCGCGGCGCGTCGTGCGACCTCGGGGAGCGCCCGGGATCAGTGCGTGTGCATGATGCGACACCGCGCCGGTCGATCGACGGGTGCGATGTCGGACGATGCGCCGGCATCCGATGTGCGTGCACGAGCCGACGTTGCGCCGGTCGATCGAAGCGGACAACGTCGCACCGTGCTCGCGCATCGATGCGGGCGGCACGGTGACACCGGCCTGCACGTACGACGAAACGCCGCGCTGCCCCGGAGGGTGCGCGGCGTCGTCATCGAGCCTGGGTCAGGCGGACTTGTTCTGGTCCTGTTGGGGTTCGAACTCGTCGTCTTCTTCGAGCTGGTCATCACCGTATTGGTCTGCCCAGCGGTCGATGTAGGAGTTCTCATCCGAGTGTTGCCCGGCGGAGAGCTCGCGTTCGAGCGCACCGTAGTTCGTCTCCGGGCTGAAGTACTTCAGTTCCCGGGCGACCTTGGTGTGCTTCGCCTTCTGACGGCCGCGCCCCATGCGTGACCCCCTCGTGATCGGCTCTGGTCCGGTCCTGGCGGGAGAGGAGTCACCCGGGGAACCGAACGGTTTCGTGGTTTGAAATCTGCCGATCACTCTACCATGTACCCCGATCTGGACGTCGCCGCGACGGCCCCGCCCACAGCAGAATCGAAGTGATGACAGACGACGCGCAGGCCCCGGCCGACCAGCACGCCCGGGTCGTGGTGATCGGCGCGGGTCAGGCCGGTCTCTCGGCGGGATACCACCTCCGTCGGCTCGGGCTGACGCCGGGGAGCGACCTGGTGCTGCTCGACCGGGCGCCCGCGACCGGAGGAGCGTGGCAGTTCCGGTGGGAGGCCCTCCGTCTCGGAGCCGCGCACCGCGTGCACGACCTGCCGGGGATGAACGCGATGGGCCTCCGGTTCGACGACGCCGATCGGTCGCGGCCGGCCCGGGACGTCGTCGGCGAGTACTACCGACGCTTCGAGCAGTACTACGACCTGCGCGTGCGGCGGCCGGTCGCGGTGACCTCCGTGTCGCGCATCGCGGACACCACCGGATCCTCGGCGGGACTGTGCGTCACCGTGCGCAGTGCCGACGGGGGGACGAGCCGGATCGGCGCGGACGTCGTGGTGAACGCCTCGGGGACGTGGGGCACGCCCTTCGTCCCCTGGTACCCGGGCCGGGACGTCTTCCGCGGTCGGCAGGTGGACACGACGGAGTACCGCAGCGCGGCGGAGTTCGCCGGGCAGGACGTGGTGGTGGTCGGGGGCGGGACGAGTGCCATCGGCTTCCTGCTCGAGCTCGACGGAGTGGCTGCGCGGACGCGGTGGTTCACGCGTCGCCCGGTGGTGTGGTCCGAAGCGGCGGCGCTCGACGTCGAGTCCGCGGTCGCGGCGGTGGACGAGCAAGACCGGGCTGCCCGGGCGGGGGAGACCCTGCCGAGCATCGTGTCCGGCACCGGGGTCCCGATCTCGCGCCGGATCCGTGCGGGACTCGACCGCGGTGTCCTCCGGGATTCGCCGATGTTCACGCGACTCGACGAGACCGGTGTCGTCACGGCCGACGGCGAGCACGTGCACGCCGACGCCGTGATCTGGGCCACGGGGTTCCGCGCGGACCTGCGGCACCTCGCGCCGTTGCACCTGCGGACTGCCGCCGGCGGGATCGTGGTCGAAGACGGGCGCTCGGTCGACGAGCCGCGGCTCTTCCTCGCGGGGTACGGGCCGCAGGCGTCGACGATCGGCGCGAACCGGGCCGGCCGGAGGATCGCTCGGCAGGTGATGGACGTCCTTGAGGACGACCCCGACGGGCAGGCTGCGCACGCCGACTGATCACGCACGGCCTGGCCGCGCACCGATTGACCTCGCACCAAATGGCCGCGCACGGTGCTGTGTCGTCGGCCGGGCGCGGCGCTGCTCGCTCGGAGCGAGGTTGTAGCGCCGCATCGGGCGGGCAACGCCGCACGGGTTGGGGAAGGTCGCACGGTGCGCGGGCGTGGTTCGGGCTCGCGGTGGCGGTGCGCACGGTGCTGTGTTGTTGGCCGGGCGCGGCGCTGCTCGCTCGGTGCGAGGTTGTAGCGCCGCACCGGGCGGGCAACGCCGCACGGGTTGGGGAAGGGCGCACGGTGCGCGGGCGTGGTTCGGGCTCGCGGTGGCGGTGGGGACGGTGCTGTGTTGTTGGCCGGGTGCGGCGCTGCTCGATCGGTGCGAGGTTGTAGCGCCGCACCGGGCGGGCAACGCCGCACGGGATGTGGGAAGGCGCACGGTGCGTGACGAGCGGCCCCGCGCGGCCTCCGACCCGCCGGCCCGCGCGGCGCGCGGCACGCGGTACGCGGGCCCGCGGGCCGCCGGCACGGGCGCGTCAGGCGGGGAGGGGTCCCTCGACGCCGCGGCGCCGGCGCGAGGCCCGCAGGACCACGGCGTCGAGCGAGAAGCGACCCGGCCCGGTCAGCGCCACCGCGAGGGACGCCACCGCGAGGACCAGGACGTACTCGAACCCGCCGTCCTGCGAGTAGAACCCCGCGGACGCGTGCGCGAGTAGCCCGGCCACGACCATGTCGACGGCCAGGAGCACGCCGACGACCCGGGTCAGGACACCGAGCACGAGCAACACGCCCCCGACGAGCTCGAGTCCGGCGACGAGGGGCGCCGCGACGTCGGCGAGCGGGACGCCCATGCCGGAGAAGCCCTGGGACACGGAGCCGAGTCCCTGCGCGAACTTCTGGGCGCCGTGCGCGACGAACACCACGCCGAGGACGATGCGGAGCGCGGTCAGGCCGATGGAGGTCGCTGTCGTTCGCATGCCGCCGACCGTAACCGGTGACGCGTCATCGTTCACCCCCGTGCGGGGGACTTCCCGGACATCGCCAGAACATGCCCAGGCCCGGGTCCGCCGAAACGCGGACCCGGGCCTGGGCGGTCCCGTCAGGAGTCGGCGCCGCGCCCGGTCTGCTGCTGCAGGCGGTCGATGTGCTCCGAGGCCTCGGCCTTGGTGAGGTCGGCAGGGAGTTCCTCGCCGGCCTCGCGGGCGAGGGTGTCGAGGTAGCTGCGCTGCGGCCCGGTCATGGGCTCGTCGCCGGTGACCCACTGTTCCGGGTCCTTGCTGGCGTCGGTGCTGGGGTCGGGTCGGGCTCCGCCGAGCGTCTCGGGCTGTTCGGTGCGGTCGTCGGTCGGGTCTGCGTCACTCATGGCACGGACGCTACGCCGCGCCGCCGACCGGAACGCCCACGGTGGCGTCCCCCGGACACCGGCAGCACACCGACACGGACGTCGACCCGGACACCGGCCCGCACGACGACACGGACGTCGATGCGGACACCGGCCCGCGCGTCGACACCCGCGACGACACGGACCCGACGGCAGGACTCATCACACGCCCGCGCCCGACGCGACGGAACGACCGCGCGCTCAGTCCGCGACCGCGGTGTACCGCACCAGGTCCGGCCCCACCGAACTCACCGCGATCGGCACCGAACGGCCGTCGCGGCGGATCCAGATCGTCGCGGCCCGCTCGTCGATCCGTTCGACCTCGTGCAGGGTGCCGTCGATCAGGACGGCAGCGCTGACCGACACGGACCCGGTGGCTGCGCGCGGGGGCAGCCCCACCACGTCGTCACCGAAGGCCGGGTACCGCCCGGGCGACAGGAACGGCGAAACCGGTGTCGTCACGATCTCGATCCCCTCGTCGACCGCTCGGACCACCACGAGCCGCACCGCCTGGTCGGTGGGGAGCGCCACGTCCACGACCGGGGCGTCCGCGGAACCGGCCAGCGCGCGGAAGGCGGGCCGACCGTCGGGGGCGAGCCGCGCCTCCAGTCCGTCGATCCGGACCCGACCGCGACCGCGGGAGTCGGCGTAGGTGCCGGGCTCGATGCCGGACCGACGCGCCTCGAGGCGGGACACCACCACGCGGTCGGGGCGGTACCAGTCGCGGAGCGTGGCGGGATCGACCCAGCCGATCCGGTGCGTCTCGTCGTCGGCCGCCCGCTCGTCGAGGGCACCGAGGGGGTGCGGGCCCCGGACGGCGACGAGTCCCTCGTGCGGACCGCCGGGGGTCGGCTCGTGGTCGAGCACCTCGACGCGCTTCGAGACCTTGCCCCCGTGCCCGTCGAACGTCGCGAACGTGCGAAGGTCGGAGATCGTCATGACGTCAGATGCTACGACGAGCGACCGTCGGTGCGCGGCGGCGAGGGGACGAGCACGTGCATCTCGCCGGTGCACTGGGTCTGGTCGACGCCCTCGGCGGGACCGGCCGGCCGGGTCGCTCGGCGGGGCTGGAGGCTGTTCCGCTCGGCCGACCGGAGCAGGCGGTCGTCCTCGACCTCGTGGTGGACGACACCGTGCGGTGACCGGCGGAGCGCGGGCCGGATCGGCTCGCCGCGGCGCTCCTGCCCGGGGAGGGGGCGGGAGCGACGGCCGTACAGGAGCTCGGAGGAGTCCAGCAGCCAGGGCACGAGCGCGACGGTGACGCCGTGCACGAGCAGCAGCTTCTTCCGGATGCGACGGCCGCGGTGGTTGTGCAGGAAGGTCTCCCACCAGTGCCCCACGACGAAGACCGGCGTGTAGACGGTCACCACCTCGGAGCCGTGCTCCATCCGGTGCGCCTTGATGTACTTGATGAGCGGCATCGAGATGTCGCGGTAGGGGCTCGGCACGATGGTCAGCGGGACCTCGATGCCGTACTCCTGCCACTGCGCGCGGAGGCGTGCGGCATCGGCGTCGTCGATCGCGACGTGCACCGCCTCGAAGCTCGCGTGCTTCGCGGCGATCGCGTAGTCGAGCGCCTTGAGCACCGGCTTCTGCAGCTTGTTCACGAGGACGATCGCGTGGTCGCCGGTCGCACCGAACTGCGTCTGGTCGTCGGCCTCGATCTCGTGCGAGACGTCGCGGTAGTACCGGTTCACGCCGAGCATGAGCACGAACAGGATCGGCATGATGAGGAACACGAGCCAGGCGCCGTGCGTGAACTTCGTGATCGTGACGATGACGAGGACGACGAAGGTGAAGGTGGCGCCGGTCGCGTTGATCGCCCGGGAACGGATGACCTGCCCGCGGTTGACCGGTTCGGCGGCGGTCCCGGCCCGGTCGTCGCGGAGCAGCCGGGTCCAGTGCACGATCATCCCGGTCTGCCCGAGGGTGAACGAGACGAAGACGCCGATGATGTAGAGCTGGATGAGGCTCGTGACGTCGGCCCGGTAGACGATCAGCAGCGCGGCCGCGACGAGCGCGAGGACGATCACGCCGTTCGAGTAGATGAGCCGGTCGCCGCGGGTCGACAGCGCCTTCGGGGCGTAGGAGTCGCGGGCCAGGATCGAACCGAGCAGCGGGAACCCGTTGAAGGCGGTGTTCGCCGCGAGCAGCAGGACGGCTGCGGTCGTGGCCTGGATGACGAAGAACAGGATCGTGTTGTTCCCGAACGTCGCCGCGGCGATCTGGGCGATCAGGGAACGCTGCGGCGTCGTGGCGCACTGCGCGAAGCCCTGCAGGTCGCAGGCGCTCTCGGCGTAGTGCACGCGGGAGACCAGCGCGAGCGTGATGAGCCCGACGAACAGGACGATCGCGATCGACCCCATGAACACCAGCGTCATCTGCGCGTTGCGGACCTTCGGTCGACGGAACGCCTGCACCCCGTTCGCGATCGCCTCGACACCGGTCAGCGCCGAGCAGCCAGAGGCGAACGCACGGAGGAGCAACAGGACGAACGCGGCCTGGGTCGTGTGCTCGACGTTCTGCACGGTGTACGCGGCGGACTCCGCCACGGGGGCGTCGCCGGCGACGACGCGGACCAACCCGACGACGACCATCACGAAGACGGAGGCGACGAACAGGTAGGTCGGCACCGCGAACGCCTTGCTCGACTCGCGGACGCCACGGAGGTTCGCCGCCGCGAGCAGCACGACGAAGAGCAGGGCGAGCTCGACCCGGAACTCGTTGAGGACGGGGAGGGCCGAGATGATGTTGTCCACGCCGGAGGCGACCGACACGGCGACCGTCATCACGTAGTCGACGAGCAGGGCGGACGCGACGACGAGTCCGGCCTTCTCGCCGAGGTTCCGGTGGGCGACCTCGTAGTCGCCGCCGCCGGACGGGTAGGCCTTGATGAGCTGTCGGTAGGACGCGACGACCACGACGAGCAGCAGCACGACGAGGGCGGCGACCCAGGGGGCGAAGGTCAGGAACGCCATGCCGCCGAGCAGCAGGATCATGAGGAGTTCCTGCGGTGCGTACGCCACGGAGGACAGCGGGTCACTCGCGAAGATGGGCAGTGCCAGGTGCTTCGGGAGGAGCTGTCCCTCGAGCTTCTCGGAGGGGAGGGGATCCCCGATCAGTCGCGCTTTCAACGACCGGATCTCGTTCGTCACGAGCGGCAAACCTACTCATTTCCGGGCGCGAGTCAACACGGGCGGATCCGGCGGTATTCCCGGTCCGCATCGGGTCGGGTGGTTCGCACCCCGGATCGGGCTTGCGGTTGACGCAGCGTCAACCTCTAGCCTCTCCAGCATGAGGGATTCGACAGACACGGGCAGTCCGGCTGCGAAAGCGCCGCACGGGATCGCCGAGGTGGCGCGTTCCGCCGGTGTGTCGAGCCGCACGCTCCGGCACTACGACGCGATCGGTCTGCTGCCCGCCACGGCGACCGGCGAGGGTGGGCTCCGGCGGTACGACGACCAGGCGCTCGTGCGGCTGCAGCGGATCCTGCTGCTGCGGGGCCTCGGGCTCGGCCTGGCCGACGTCCGCCGGGTCCTCGACGGGGAGCAGGACGACGTCACGGCCCTCACCGCACACGTCGCGTGGCTCGAACGCGAGCGCGACCGGCTCGCCCGGCAGCTCGCGGCCGTGCGGACCACCATCACGAGGATCGAGGAAGGAGTGGACATGAACACCACGGACACGTTCGACGGGTTCGACCAGACACGGTTCCGGCAGGAGGTCGAGGAGCGCTGGGGCGCCGACGCCTGGGACCGCGGCGCACGCTGGTGGGAGTCGAAGGACTCCGCCGCGAAGGAGGCGTTCCAGGCGGAACAGCGCGCGATCGCGCAGGACGCCGCAGCGCTCGCCGCGTCGGGCGCGGGTCCGGCATCGGAGGCCGGCGCGGCACTCGCGAAGCGCCAGTTCGCGTGGCTCGCCGAGGCGACGCCCCCGGCCGAGCTCACCGCCGACCGGTTCCGCACGCTCGGTGACATGTACGTGCAGGACGAGCGGTTCACGCACGCCTACGAGTGGGCGGGCGCGGGTGCGGCACGCGCCCTGCGGGACGCGATGCACGCGCTGGCCGACCGCGGCCTGTGACGGACGACCCGCGCCTCCTGGCGGTCTGCCTGGAGGCGCGGGTCGTGACCGTCCGTCGGCCGTCGGTCGTCAGAGGGACTTGCGCAGGGACTCCAGGCCGTCGCGCAGGCGCGTGACGGTGTCGGAGCCGAGCGTGCCGCGCGTCGCACGCCGGCGGAGGTCCGCGCGGACCTGCTGCCGGAACGACGACAGCGCCATCTCGACCTCGCGCAGGGCACGTGCACCCTCGGACGGGACGTCCTCCGGCTCGTCGGCGGTCTGCCCACGCGGGGCCTGTGCGCTCGCCGCGAGGTCGGCGCGGAGGGAGCGCATCGCCTCGCCCACCGATGCGCGGACGCCGTCGGCCAGCGACTTCACCGAGTCGTTCACGCCGTTCTCGACCGCGGCGATCTCGTCGGCGCGGGCGTCGAGCTCGGCACGGCCGGCGTCGGTGATGGCGTAGACGGTCTTCCGGCCGTCGGCGGACTTCGTGACGAGTCCCTCTTCCTCGAGCTTGGCGAGCCGCGGGTACACGGTGCCGGCGCTCGGGACGTACGTGCCGCCGAAGCGGTCGCCGAGGGCCTGGATGACCTCGTACCCGTGCATCGGGTGGTCGGCCAGCAGCACGAGCAGGTAGAGGCGCAGGTGGCCGTGCGCGAAGACGGGGCTCATTCGGGCACCTCGCTGTCGGTGACCGAGGTCGTCGGAGCCGCGGGGGTGCTCGGGGTGGTCAGGGCGGATCCCTCCGACGGTTCCGCGACGGGCGGGGCGTGCAGCACCGCGATGTCGCCGGACACCGAGTTCACCTTGAGGTCGAGCCACTGTCCGGACAGCTCGCCGCCCTGCTTGACGTAGGACCCCCGCACGCCGCGGATCTCCGAGTCGTCGAACTGCAGCTTGCCGGAGGCCGTGCTGACGGTGCACCGGTAGGGCACGCCGTCCTCGAGCCGGACGCTCACCGAACCGGACACCGTGTTGACGCGAGCCTGGTCGGGGGTGCCGTGCAGGTCGAGCACGACGTCGGCGTTGACGCCGTCCGCCTGGAACCGCGGGATCGCACCCGTCGCCACGACGTCGCCGGACACGGTGTGCACGGTGAGGGCGCCGTCGAGGTCGCGGATGGTCGTGGTGCCGGACACCGCGTTCACGGTCACGTCGCCCGCCACGCCGTCGACGACCACGTCGCCGGAGACCGTGTTGAGCGTCGCACCGCGGTTGGTGCCGGACAGCAGGGCGCCGGCCGAGACGACGCCGAGCGTGACGATCGCGTCGCGGGGGACCAGGACGCTGACGTCGGCGTGGGCCTTGCCGTGGAACGACTTCAGGAACCCGATCGGGTCGTCCCAGCGCACCTGCGGGTGGTCGATGGTGAGCGTGTCCCCGTCGAGCTCGATCTTCATCGGCTTGCCGGACACGCTGTGCACCTCGATGCGCGCGGTCGGCTCGTCGTGGGCGACGACGTCGACCTGACCACCGGCGAGTCCGACGCGCAAGCGGCGGACGATCCCGGTGTCGATCACCTTCGGCTCCTCGACGAGCCACTTCTCCTGGGCCATGTTGCCTCCTCGAACTCGCGATGTATCGCGTCTGTGCAGGACACGATACATCGCGAGTTCACTGATCGCACGATTTTCTCGTGCTTCACCGACGAAACTCGCCCGGCGTCCGATTGAGCACCTTGGAACCGAAAGGAATCTCATTTATGAACACGACACCCACTGAAGCTCAGAATTGGAAGCGTTGGATGCCGAAGCCTGGTAACGGAGGCGTTCCCAGCCAGAAGCAGGCCGATGACTTCGCTTCTGCGGCAGCTGAAAACCGTGAACTCCGGCGGAAGGTACTCAGCGAGCTCGCGGAGCTGAAGGAGGTCTCGGTAGGCACGGCGCTGTCCGTTGTCGCGGCTGTCGTTGCGGCGCTGAACGCGATTCTGGCGGCGGCACCGGAGTCCGTGGCACCCCCGGAATTCCGACTGTCAGCAGGGTTCATCAGCCTCCTGCTCATCGCTGGGGTGGCACTCGCCGGACTGCGGGCGACACAGCAGGCTCGGCACGCGTCGTCGTGGCTCGATGCCTACCGAGAGGCCGGAGCTTCCGAGCTGCCGCCGAGATCCGCGACCGGGCTGCTCGCCGAGGAAGAGCCTCCGTTGGCTGCCGAGGTTGCCTGATGTCTGGACACGGCGAGCCCGGATCGACGCGCAGGGGTGGCAGCGTGTCCCGCGCACCAGCGCGGTCGATTCCGGGCGGACAGAGAAAGCGCCGATGCGTTTCGCCAGACGCAAGAGATCGGCTGTGACGTGAAGCTGGACGAGATGACCGCGCTTGCCGCGAGTGTAGGGGTGCGGCTCAGCATCCAAGGTGGAGAAACTGCCGGTCTTCCACACCTGTACGTTCAGGTCGCTGAGGGCGGGACGGGGGACGTTGTCTACGTCGGCAAGCAGGACTCCTCGGCGCGGACGCGAAACGAGGCTGTCTGGGCTTCGCGCGCCGAGGGGCGGCCGCTGGACCAATTCGTCACCGTGAGCCCAATGGGGCGTCCGATGATGGTCTCGGCTTGGACTGCGACGATCGCGGCGAATGCGTCAGTCTCCGTCGACCTTTGGCTCAGCGACTTTGACATCGATCAGGCTCGGGCTGCGATCGCGGAAGCCGCGGCAAAGCTCGCTCGTGCACATGCTGATCGGGAGGAACTCATCGTCAAGCGATACGCGGAGCGGGAAGTCTCGGATGCTCGAAGCGCATTCGCACGATTCCTCGAGTACGACTTCGTCACTCCTAGCGCCAGCTTCGCGTGGTTCGAGCAACCCGAGCGGATCCGGTCGATCGAAGTCGAGAAGTTCCTCGTCCGACTCGCTGTCCGAACCGGTCGGCCCATTGCCAACTCGCAGTACGCCGGGCAGTGGGAATCGCTGCTCGACACGCCTGCCGACACACTTGCGGCCCTGGCGCACATCCTCGCCGAGCCTGAACGTCCGGACTCGTCCTTCAACCGGTGACCCGCGCCTCCGGGCCGGGTGTCGGACGGGACGACTCCGCGACGGTTGAACGCGTCCGTTCCGGGCTCCACGGGAACCGACGGAACAGCGGCATGAGCGGCTGCACCATCGGGCCGATCGCGAACGCCGCGATCACGGTGCCCACACCGACGTCGCCGCCGAGGAACCAGCCGACGACCACCACCGACACCTCGATGACGGTCCGCGCCACCCAGACCGGCCACCCGAGCCGCTCGTGCAGGCCGACCATCAGGCCGTCGCGCGCCCCCGTGCCGAAGCCGGCGCCGATGTAGAACGCGGTGGCGACCGCGAGGAGCGCCAGTCCCGCGGCGAACAGCAGGACCCGGCTCGCGAGATCGGCCGGGGTCGGGACGAGCCACAGCACGAGGTCGGCACTCGGTCCGATCGCGAGGGCGTTCAGCAGCGTCCCGATGCCCGGCTTCTGGCGGAGCGGGATCCAGAACAGCAGGATCACGCCGCTCGACACCACGGTGATGACGCCGAACGACCACGGCACCACGTGCTCGAGCCCCTCGGTGAGGACCGTCCACGACGAGACGCCGACCACGGCGCGGACCTGCAGGGCCGTCGAGGCCCCGTAGAGGAACAGGCCGACGAAGAGCTGGACGAAGCGGAGCGTGAGGGCGGTCGAGCGGGGCATGGCTCGATCGTCGTGGAAATTGGACTGCTGGTCGAGAGCCAATTCGGCTACCGTGGATCCATGACCCCGGTCCTGCTCAGCGCTCGGTCCGCAGCGCTCCTCCTCACCGACTGGCGCGCCGGCACCGACGCCCCCGCGTACGAGGCGCTCTCCGACGCGCTGCGCGTGCTCGTCATCGACGGGCGGGTCCCGCAGGGCGTGCGGCTGCCGGCCGAGCGGGGCCTCGCCACGGCGCTGGGCGTCTCGCGGACCACGGTCGCGAACGCGTACTCCCGGCTCCGCTCCGACGGCTTCCTGGTGTCGGTCCGCGGCTCCGGCAGCGTGGTCCGCCTGCCGGCCGGGCTCATCGGTCGACCGGACCCGGAACGGCTCGGCGGGGTGGTCGACGACGACCTGCTCGACCTCCGCAAGGCGGCGCTGCACGCCGCACCGGGACTCGCCGAGGCGGTGGAGCACGCGATGCGGCACGTGCCCGCCGCGCTCGCCGGCATCGGGTACGACACCGTGGGCGACCCCGGGCTCCGCGCGGCGATCGCGGAGCGCTACGCCGAGCGGGGGCTGCCCACCGACCCCTCCCAGATCGTCGTGACCATCGGGGCGCAGCACGCCATCGCCCTGCTCGCTCGGGTGCTCGTCCGCCGCGGGGACGCGGTCGTCGTCGAGTCCCCGACCTACCCGCACGCGCACGAGGCCTTCCGCGAGGCCGGCGGACGACTCGTCGGCGTGCCGGTGGACGCGCGGACCGGCTGGGACGCCGCGGCGCTCGAGACGACCATGCGCCGCACGGCACCGGCCGTGGCCTACGTCATGCCCGAGCTCCACAACCCGACCGGCGCGACGATGTCGGCGTCGACCCGGCAGCTGCTGCTGTCCGTGGCGGCGTCGACCGGGACGACGGTCATCGCCGACGAGACCATGGGCGAGCTGCGGATCGAGGGCTCGCCGTCCCTGCCGTTGGCGGCGGCCGACCCGTCCGGTGCGTCGGTCGTGATGATCGGGTCCGCCGACAAGGTCTTCTGGGGCGGCCTGCGCATCGGCTGGATCCGAGCCGCTCCCGAGCTCCTGCAGCGCTTGCTGCTCGCCCGCCCGACGGGCGACCTCGGCACACCCGTGCTCGACCAGCTGGTCGCGCGGGAGCTCGTCCCGCGCACGGCGGCGGTCCTGGAGGCGCGGCGCGAGTACCTGCGCCAGGGTCGCGACGACGTCGTGGGGGCGTTGCGCGCGCGGCTCCCGGAGTGGGACGTACCGTCGCCGGCGGGCGGGTTGACGACGTGGGTCGGGCTCGGGCGACCGGTCTCGAGCGCCCTGGTGCTCGCCGCGCGGGCCGAGGGCGTCGTGCTCGCGTCCGGAGGGGTCTTCGGACCGGACGGCGGGTTCGAGCGGTTCCTGCGGGTGCCCTTCACGATGTCCCCGGCGGACCGGGTCCGGCTCGTCGAGGTGCTCGGACGGTCGTGGGCTCGGATCGGCGGCGACGCAGCCGGGGTGCGGGGATCGCTCGCCGCCGTGGTGTGACGGGTGGCCGGGTCGCCCGGCGGGTCATCCTCGGGGGTGACGCCGACCGCGCGATCTGGCCCTGCCGAGGGATGCACCCGGCGCCACTCGGCGGGGATCCTGGTCCCATGGAGACGACCATGCACGCCGGCACGACCGTCCGCACCGCCGACGCCCGGGAGCACCGGGTGCCCGCGGCCGCCCGGGTGTCGATGGCACTGACGGGTGCCCTGCTCGCCGGGGTGCTGACCTCGTTCGGGCAGGCCGTCCCGGGGCTCTCGAGCGTCGCCAACTCGGCCGGACCCTGGTTCGTCGTCGCGACCGCCCTCTGCCTGCTCGCCGGGGTCCGCGCCGGCCGCGTGGCGCTGCCGCTCGCGATGCTGTTCGGCATCGTGCTCCTCGAGCTGATGCACGTCGGCTACTGGGCCACGACGAACCTGCGCGGGTACCCGGACGTGCTGTCGATCACGAACTTCTGGGTCCTGATGGGGATCCCCACGGGGGTGCTCGCCGGTGCGGTCGCGGTGGCCGTCCGGACGCGGGACGTCCGGTGGCGCGGGCCGGCGCTCGGTGCGACCGCCGCCGTGCTCGTCGGTGAGGGCGTCCGCGCACTGCTGCAGGTCGCGGCGACCACCGGCTCGACGACCTGGGTCGTGGAGATCGTCGTCGGTGTCGCCGTGCTCGTCGTCGCGGTGCTCGCGGCCCGGACCCCGACCGGCCGGATCGTGGCGCTCGCGACCGGGGTGCTCGGGACCGTGGGGGTGCTCGGCATCTACCTGCTCCTCGGCGGCTGAGTGCGTCGCCTGCTCCTCGGCGGCTGAGTGCGTCGCGCTCCGCCCTGCAAGGATCGGGGTGTGCACCTCCTCTCGGTCTTCAGCCTCCGCAACCGGGCGCTCATCGCGCTCGTCACCGTCGTCGTCGCGGTGTTCGGCGGCATCGCGCTCACGAGCCTCAAGCAGGAGCTCATCCCGAGCGTGCAGTTCCCCCAGGTCGCCATCGTCAGCGCCTACCCGGGCGCCACGCCCGAGGTCGTGTCGAACGACGTGTCGACGAAGATCGAGCAGGCGATCCAGGTCGTCCCGAACCTCGAGTCCACGAGTGCGACGTCGTCGACCGGGCAGAGCGTCGTCTCGGCGTCGTTCGACTACGGCTCGAACCTCGCCAGCGCCGAGGACAAGATCCAGACCGCGGTGAACGCCCTGTCGCTCCCGGACACCGTGCAGACCCAGATCGTCACCGGGTCCTTCGACGACCTGCCCGTGCTGCAGCTCGCCGTGTCCGGCACGGGCGACCAGGAACAGCTCGTCGATCGGCTGAACGCGACGGCGATCCCCGACATCGAGAAGCTCGACGGCGTCCGGCAGGCCGACGTCTTCGGCAACCCGGGTCGGCGCGTGGTGATCACGCCCGACACCGACGAGCTGGCGTCCAAGGGGCTGACGACGCAGTCGATCGCCGACGCGCTCGACGACAACGGCACGCTCGTCCCCGGCGGCACGATCACGCAGGACGGCACGACGCTGTCGGTGCAGACGGGGGAGCGGATCGCGTCGCTCGACGACATCGAGGCCCTGCCGCTGACCGCGTCGTCGAGCAGCGGGGGCAGTGGGTCCACGGCCTCGGCGACCGGTGCGAGCGGTACCGGTGCGACCGGCGCCGGCGCGACCGGCTCGACGGGCGCGCCGGGATCGACCGGCGGGACCAGCGCGACCAGCGCGACCGGAGGGACGGCGGCGAGCGGCGCGACGGGCGCGAGCAGCGCCTCCGGGACCACCGCCTCGGGCACGACCGCCGCGACCACGCCGACCACCATCGGCGACGTCGCGAAGGTCGCGATCGAGGAGTCCCCGCGCACCTCGATCAGCCGCGTCGACGGCGAGACGGCCGTGACGATCGCCATCACGAAGACGCAGGAGGCCAACACCGTCGACGTCTCGAAGACGGTCCGGGACGCCCTGCCCGGCATCGAGGCGAAGGTCGCCGGCGACCCCCGGTTCACCGTGGTGTTCGACCAGGCGCCCTACATCCAGCAGTCGATCGACTCCCTCGCCGAGGAGGGACTGCTCGGCCTCGGCTTCGCCGTCGTCGTGATCCTGCTGTTCCTGCTGTCGGTCCGGTCGACCATCGTCACCGCGATCTCGATCCCGACGTCCGTGCTCCTCGCCGCGATCGGCATGCGAGCCACGGGCTACACGCTGAACGTCATCACCCTCGCCGCGCTCACGATCGCGATCGGACGTGTCGTGGACGACTCGATCGTGGTCATCGAGAACATCAAGCGGCACCTGCAGCCCGGCGTGGACCGGACCCGGGCGGTCCTCGACGCCGTCCGCGAGGTTGCCGGAGCCGTCACCGCCTCGACCCTCACCACCGTCGCGGTCTTCCTGCCGGTGGCGTTCGTCGCGGAACTCGTCGGCGAGCTCTTCCGGCCCTTCGCGCTCACCGTGACGATGGCGCTCGTCGCGTCGCTGCTGGTGTCGCTGACCATCGTCCCGGTGCTCGCGTACTGGTTCCTCCGGACGCCGAAGACCCACCGGCACGCCGGAGGGTCCGCGGAGTCCGTGGACACCGCGGCGCCCGAGGCTCCCGCGGGCTCCGCGGGGTCCGGTGCTCGCGCCTCCGCCGCGACGGATTCGCTGTCGTCCGCCGCTGACCTGCACGACGCCGGGACCTCGGACCGGCTCCGGCGCGCGTACCAGCCGGTGCTGCGCTGGGCCGTCGGCCGACCGGCGCTCGTGGTGGTGCTGGCGGTCCTCGTCCTCGGCGGCACCGGGGCGGCGGTGCCGTTCGTCAAGACGAACTACCTCGGCGACTCCGGGCAGAACACGTTCACGGTCACGCAGGACCTCGAGCCGGGGACGAGCCTCGACGAGCAGTCCGACGCGGCGCGCAAGGTCGAGCGTGTCCTCCGCGGCGTCGACGGCGTCCAGACCGTGCAGACCACCATCGGGACGAGCGGGCAGTCGATCCAGGCGGCGTTCGGTGGCGGGGCCTCGGCGTCCGTGCAGTACAACGTCACGACCGACGCCGGCGACGACCAGACCACCATCCAGTCCACCGCCCGCGACCGCATCGACCGGATCGACGGGGTCGGCGAGGTGAGCCTGTCGACCGCCGGCGGCGGCTTCGGCGGTTCGAGCGACATCGAGGTCGACGTCACCGCGCCGACCCAGGCCGAGCTCCGGACGGCCGCGGCGTCGGTGCTGCGCGAGATGCGGAAGGTCGACGCCACGACCGGTGCGACGAGCAACCTCGCCGCGTCCGAGCCGTACCTCGCCGTCCGGGTCGACCGGAAGGCGGCGGCCGAACGCGGGCTGACCGAGACGCAGGTCGGCGGGATCGTCGCGGCGGCCGTCTCGCCACGTGACACCGGCACGATCGAGATCGACGACGCGACCCTCGACGTCTACATCGCCGACCCTGCGCCGCCGACGACCGCCGCGGCACTGCGGTCGCTGTCGGTCCCGACCTCGACGGGATCGGTGCCGCTGTCCGACCTCGCGACGGTCGAACGGGCGGAGGGGCCGACCTCGATCACGACCTCGAACGCGGTCCGCACGGCGACCATCACGGTCACGCCCGACTCGACGAACCTCGGCGCCGCGGTGCAGAACGTGACGGCGGCCGTCGACGCGCTCGACCTGCCGCGTGGTGCCTCGGCGGAGATCGGCGGCGTCGCGTCGAGCCAGTCGTCGGCGTTCAGCCAGCTCCTGCTCGCGATGCTCGTCGCGATCCTGATCGTCTACGTGATCATGGTCGCCACGTTCCGGAGCCTCCGACAGCCCCTGCTGCTGCTCGTGTCCGTGCCGTTCGCGGCGACCGGTGCGGTGCTCCTGCAGATCGTCACGGGGATCCCGCTCGGGGTCGCGTCGCTCATCGGGCTGCTCATGCTCGTCGGCATCGTGGTGACGAACGCCATCGTGCTCATCGACCTCGTCAACCAGTACCGACGCCGAGGGCTCCGGGTGCACGACGCCCTGATCGAGGGTGCGACGAGGCGACTCCGCCCGATCCTGATGACCGCGCTCGCGACGATCTTCGCGCTGCTCCCGATGGCCATCGGGCTCACGGGCAAGTCCGGGTTCATCTCGCAGCCGCTCGCGCTCGTCGTGATCGGCGGGCTCGTGTCGTCGACGCTGCTGACCCTCGTGGTGCTGCCGTCGCTGTACGCGCTCGTCGAGGGCTTCTTCGAGAAGCGGGCCGACCGGCGGGCGGCGCGGCTCGACGGGGATGCGCAGTCCGAGCGGGACGCGCGGCTCGAGCGGGGCGCGTCCGGCGAGGGGTCCGCGGGCTAGCGGCGGTACTCGGCGTCGATCGCCGAGAGCGGGTGCGCCGGTGTCGCCGGGGCGACGGGACGCGCCGCCGCGGGTGCGTCCTCGCGCTCGACCGCTCGGAACCACGACACGAGCACGCAGGTCAGCGTCACGAGGAAGACCACGCCGGCGCCCTGCGACAGCACGGTCATCCGGCCGGTGACGGCCGCGTACCCGCCGAAGGCGACGGCGGCGGTGAACGACAGGCCGAGCAGGAGCTCGGCGAACGTCTGCAGCGAGGAGTGCCGCTCCCAACGGGAGGCGGTGGCGTGCGCAGAGCGGGTCGAGGTGTCGGTCACCCCCGAAGTCTGCGCGCCGTGGGCGTCGGGCGGCAGTCCCGACTCCGGGTGCCACCCGGCCGGGGCACGTCGCCGGCGCCGCCGCCGCGGCTGGTGCCCGTGCCGGTGCCGCCGCCCGTGCCGAGTCTCGGCTCCGCGGACAGTTCCGCGCCGCCGGCGCCCGAGGAACGTCCGCCGAGCCGAGACTCGGGGGCGCGTGCGTGCACGCGTGCGTGCGTGTCGCGTGTCCGCGCCTCAGCCCAGGCGCGCGTGCAGGAAGGCGACGACGCGTTTGCTCATCGCCTCGTCGAGCTGCGCGATCGAGTGCGCCGACCCCTCGACCGCGACGAACGTCACCGGGACGTCGTGCCGACGGAGCGTCGCGGCGAACTCCTGCGACTCCCACAGCGGGATGAACTCGTCGGTCGAGTGCCCGATGAAGAACGGCGCCGTGTCCGAGGTGACGTGGTACTCCGGCGACGCCCGGGTCGCCGCGGGGCAGTCCGTGTAGGTCCGGCAGCCGAGGTACAGCAGCTGCTTCCGCTGGAACGACGCCGAGACGCCGTCCGCCTCGGTCGAGCGGGACGTCAGGTTCGTGGGGCCGCTCAGGTCGACGACGGCACGGATCCGGTCGCCCTGCGCGTACGCCGTGGAGTCGTGGTCCGTCACCGCCAGCATCGCCGCGAGGTTCCCACCCGCGCTGCCCCCGAACACCCCGACCCGCTTCCGGTCGACATCGTACGTGGACAGCGTCGACGGCCGGAACACCCAGTCGAGCGCCCGTCGGACGTCGTCGAGCCCGGCCGGGAACGGGTCCGTCGGGGCGAGCCGGTAGTCCACGTTGAAGGTGACGAAGCCCTCGGACGCCAGGTACTCGCAAACGGACCGGTAGGCGGCGGTCGCCTTGTCGCCGTGCGACCAGCTCCCACCGTGGATCATCAGGACGGCGGGCCGCGTGCCCCCGGCCGCCTGCTCGGCGACCCCGGCCACCGCATCGCCCGCGACGGTGCCTCCGGCGGCCGCATCGCCCGCGCCGGTGTCTCGGGCCTGCGCATCGACCGCGACGGCGTCTCCGGCCCGCAGGCCGACCGCGTCCGCATCCGGGTCTGCCGAGGCCGAGGCCGACGCGGCCGGGGTCGGCGTCGTCGTGGTGTCCGGCGCGCTGTCCGCCGGCAGGCACACGTCGAGCCGTTGCAACGGGTCCGATCCGTACGGCACGTCCGCGACGACGTCGATGCCGTGGTACCGGAGCGACAGCGGGTAGATGACGGGTCCGGCGGTCACCGTCCGGTTGTCGTCCCCGACCGGGTCCGTGCTGCACGACGCGACCGCGCCGAGCGCCACGACCGCGGCGACGAGCGCGAGCAGCGTGCGACGGCCTGACCTCATCAGGTCAACGGTAACCCGGCCGCCACGGGCCGTCGTCCACCCACGGGAGGACCCCGCACCACACACGACCCCGCCCCACCGACACCCCCGCCCCACCGACGCCCCCGCCCCCGACGACCCCGCGCCCCGACGACCCCGCCCCGGCCCCGCCGGACGAACCCGCCCGTCGGTGCCAGGATGGGGGCGACCCCGCAGGAGGACCCGTGAGCCGTCGCAAGGCCTGGAACGCCGACCCCGAACCGCTGCTCCGCGTCGAGGACGGGTTCCGCCTCGACCGGGTGGACCCGGAAGCCACCCCGGGGTTCCCTGGCCGGAAGATCGACGGCCTCGAGGCGCTCGCCGCCGGCGCCTCCCGCCTGTCCGCACTGCAGGAGCGCCTCTGGGCCGCGTCCACCGCGGGCGACCAGCGCCGCGTGCTCCTCGTGCTCCAGGCCATGGACACCGCGGGCAAGGGCGGCATCGTCTCGCACGTCGTCGGCGCGGTGGACCCGAACGGCGTGCACTACGCCGGGTTCAAGGCGCCCACCGCCGAGGAGCGCGACCACGACTTCCTCTGGCGCATCGAACGACAGCTCCCGGGTGCCGGCCAGCTCGGGGTCTTCGACCGGTCCCACTACGAGGACGTCCTCATCCAGAAGGTCCGGGCGTTCGCTCCGCCCGAGGAGATCGAGCGCCGGTACGGGGCCATCGTCGACTTCGAGGACGAGCTCGCCGCGTCCGGCACGAGCCTCGTCAAGGTCATGGTCCACATCTCGAAGGACGAGCAGCGCGAGCGCCTCGGTGAGCGGCTCGACCGCCCCGACAAGCACTGGAAGTTCAACCCGGGCGACATCGACGAGCGACTCCTGTGGGACGACTACCAGGCCGCCTACCAGACGGTGTTCGAGCGCACCTCGACCGCGACGAACCCCTGGTACGTCGTCCCCGCGAACCGCAAGTGGTACGCGCGGCTCGCCGTGCAGCAGCTCCTGCTCCGCACGCTCGAGGACATGCAGCTCACCTGGCCCGCAGCGGACTTCGACGTGGCCGAGCAACGGCAGCGGCTCGCCGAGTCCTGACCCGGGGTCCGTCCAGGAGGCACGGGTCGCCCTCGCCCCGCGGCCCCGGCCCGGCGGTGGGCTGGCCAGCGACGCGTCCATCGCGTAGACTCACTCGGTCGGCCTTCGACACCGTGACATTGTGATCACGGAGTGTTCTTCTGGGTGTGTGTTGCTCGAGGGCTGGATTCACGTCGATCCGCGACGGGAAGAACCCCCTCTCCGCACGCAAGCCCCCGCCGATGTCGCTGCCGGGCGCTGCGGTACGTTGCGCACCCGAGGAAGTAGTCATGGCCCCGTACAACAAGGGCGGCGCGGACAACCGCGCCTCCGACCGTGTCCGTCACCCGAACGGCACCCCTGCCGCTCGCAGCAGCAAGCACCGCGGGTTCCGCGCCGCCGACCCGTCGGCTCCGCGGCAGAAGCAGCGCTGGGACGCCGAAGAGCGTCGCGGCCGTGCGGCACAGGGCGAGCGCCCGAGCCGGCCGAACTGGGAGCCACGCGACGGTGGCCAGGGCCGCCCGCAGCGCGACGACCGCGGTGGCCGTCGCTTCGACCGCGACGACCGTGCCCCGCGTCGGTTCGACCGCGACGACCGTGCGCCGCGCCGCGACCAGGACGACCGTCCGCGTCGTTCGTTCGACCGCGACGACCGCGCTCCCCGCCGCTTCGACCGCGATGACCGCGCACCTCGTCGCGACGACGACCGTGCCCCGCGTCGGTTCGACCGTGACGACCGTGCCCCGCGTCGCTTCGACCGCGATGACCGCGCCCCCCGTCGCGACGACGACCGAGCGCCCCGTCGGTTCGACCGTGACGACCGTGCTCCGCGCCGCGACCAGGACGACCGTCCGCGTCGTTCGTTCGACCGCGACGACCGTGCCCCGCGTCGGTTCGATCGTGACGACCGCGCACCTCGTCGCGACGACGACCGTGCCCCGCGTCGGTTCGACCGCGACGACCGTGCCCCGCGTCGGTTCGACCGTGACGACCGGGCTCCCCGTCGCGACGACGACCGTGCCCCGCGTCGGTTCGACCGTGACGACCGGGCTCCCCGTCGCGACGACGACCGCGCCCCGCGTCGGTTCGACCGTGACGACCGTGCCCCGCGTCGGTTCGACCGTGACGACCGTGCCCCGCGTCGGTTCGACCGTGACGACCGCGCACCCCGTCGCGACGACGACCGTCCGCGTCGTTCGTTCGACCGCGACGACAGCGCCCGTGGGCACTTCGTCCCCGCGGACGACGTCAAGCTCGAGAAGCTCCAGGCCGAGGCCACCGTCGCGGCCGACGTCGAGGGCGTGACCTTCGGCGACCTCGGCATCGGCGGCAACATCACCCGTGCCCTGGCCGAGCTCGGCGCCTCCAGCCCGTTCCCGATCCAGGCGGCGACCATCCCCGACGTGATCGCCGGCAAGGACGTCCTCGGCCGAGGCCGCACCGGCTCCGGCAAGACGATCGCGTTCGGTGCACCCCTCGTCGAGAAGCTCATGGAGCACGGCGGCGGCACGAAGCGGAAGATGGGTCGCGCTCCGCGTGCGCTCATCCTCGCGCCGACCCGCGAGCTCGCGCTGCAGATCGACCGCACCGTGCAGCCGATCGCCCGCTCGGTCGGCCTCTTCACGACGCAGATCTACGGCGGCGTGCCGTACGGCCGTCAGGAGGGCGCCCTCGAGCGCGGCGTCGACATCATCGTCGGCACCCCCGGCCGCGTCCAGGACCTCATGAACAAGGGGAAGCTCGACCTCAGCGAGGTCGTCATCTCCGTGCTCGACGAGGCCGACCACATGTGCGACCTCGGCTTCCTCGAGCCGGTGCAGGAGATCCTCTCCGCCACCGCCGAGGTCACGCCCCAGGGCAACCGTGCGCAGAAGCTCCTGTTCAGTGCGACGCTCGACGCCCAGGTCGCGTCGCTCGTCGCCCAGTTCCTGCACGAACCGAGCGTCCACGAGGTCGCCGGTGAGGACCAGGCCTCGTCGACGATCGACCACCGCGTGCTCGTGGTCGAGCAGCGCCAGAAGGACCAGCTGCTCGAGGAGCTCGTCGCGGGTGACGGCAAGACCATCGTGTTCGCCCGGACCCGTGCCTACGCCGAGCGGCTCGCCGACCAGTTCGAGGACGCCGGCATCCGCGCGACCTCGCTCCACGGCGACCTGAACCAGTCGCGGCGCCAGCGCAACCTGCAGCTGCTGACGAGCGGTCGCGTGAACGTCCTCGTCGCGACCGACGTCGCGGCCCGTGGCATCCACGTGGACGACGTCTCGCTGGTCGTGCAGGCCGACGCCCCGGACGACTACAAGGCGTACATGCACCGCTCGGGCCGCACGGGTCGTGCCGGCAAGGAGGGCACCGTCGTCACGATCGTCCCGCGCAGCCGTCGTCGCAAGATCGAGGGCATCCTCGAGCACGCGGAGATCGAGGCGGACCTCGTCGACGCCGCACCCGGTGACGGGATCGTCGCGGAGCTCGCCGCGCGGTAGTCGCGAGCGGACGCACGACGGGAGGCACGGTGCCGGCTGGCACCGTGCCTCCCGTCGCGACCGCGTCAGCGGTTGAAGAAGAGCAACCCGCGCACGTACCCGGCCTGTCCGGCGTGCTGCGTGCAGTCGTCGAGGATGCTGACGAGTCGCGCGCCCCGCGTGACCGGCGGGTCCCACGCGTCGTCGACCACCGGGTCGAAGTCGTCCGGGTCGAGCGTGCGGACGTAGGCGACCGTGCGCTCGTGCACCGCGCGGAGGTAGCCGACCAGCAGGTCCGCCGAGGCGCGGACGCGTCCGACGTCGTCGCGCGACATGCCGTAGCCGAGGGCCTCAGCGGGGAAGGGCAACCCGAAGCGGTCCACCCAGCCGTCCGCGGTCCACACCTGCTCGGTGCCCGCGAGGTCCGCGACCTGGGCGTCCTGCCCGCGCGCGATGTGCCACGCGAGCCAGGCGAGGGTGTTCGCGCCCGCCGCCGGACGAGCGGCCAACTGGTCCTCCGACAGGCCGCCGACGGCCCGCTCGACGGTCGCCGGCACGCGCGAGAACGCTTCGATGAGGAGTTCTGAGGGGGTCATGCCGGCCACGCTACGCGCGGCGACCGACCCCGTTCGTCACGGGGTGATGCCGGCGACGGTCGCCGCCACCGACACGCTCCGCGAGTGGTGTTCGAGCGCCGTGCCGAGCCGGTCGAAGGCGTCGGCGAGCCGCCGACGGTCGCCGGGGGCGATGACGTCGCGGAAGGCGGCCGTGTAGACGCTGCCGATCTCGCTGGCGACCTCGGAGCCGGAGGCGGTGAGGTGCACGAGGATGCTGCGCCGGTCGGCGGGGTTCGGCCGACGCTCGATGTGCCCGCGCTGCTCGAGCCGGTCGATCAGGCTCGTCATGGCGCCCGTGGAGAGCTCGAGGTACTCGCCGGCCTGCTTGGGGGTGACGCCCTCGCCGTCGGCCGAGGCGAGGAAGAACACGAACCGGGAATCCGTCGCGTTCAGGCCGTGGGTGGCGCTCTCGTGGTGCAGGACCCGTGCGTGCTGGGTCTGCAGCATCCGGAACGCGGTCATGAGCGCCGCGAGGTCCCCGCGCGGGTCGCCCTCGGGGACGCCGATCGTCGGCGACACGGGTGCAGTGAGGAGCTGCGCGGTGTGCGGGCGCTGCGCGAGCGCGGGGACGGTGTCCGTCATCGGGCGGCTCTTCTCGGGTGGTGATCGTCGGGGCGATCGGTGGGACGACTGGGGTACGACGCCGTGATGCTCATTGAACAAGTATCTCAGCGATTGAACTACCCCCAACTGTGGGGGTGTAGCTTCCATTGTGAGTCACACGGCGGCCAAGTAGCTTGATCGTCGTACGAACCACCGTGCCGGAGCGACCAACCACCGCAGACCCGGCACACCATGGATCAGGAGCTCCGTCATGTCCCGTGTCACCCCTCGCGCCGCTCGTCTCGCCGCCTGGATCGCCGTCCCCGCCGCTCTCGTGGCCTCGGGTGTCGTCGTCTCGACCGCGTCCTACTCGGCGTTCTCCGCCACCACGGTCAACCCCACCAGCAACTGGAGCGCCGGCACCGTCGCCCTCACCGACGACGACAACAACACCGCGCTCTTCACCGCGACCGGCCTGAAGCCCGGTTCGACGGGGACGAACTGCATCACGGTCACCTCGACCGGCACGCTGCCTTCGACGGTGAAGCTGTACGGCACGAACCCGGCGACGACCAACGCCCTCGCGACGAACATCAACCTCACCGTCGAGCAGGGCACGGGCGGCGGCTTCGGCTCCTGCACGGGCTTCACCCCCGCGTCGACCAGCGGCACGCTCTACAGCGGCACCGTCGGGGGCTTCGGCTCGGCCTCGACGAACTTCGCCTCGGGCGTCGGCACCTGGGCGCCGACCGGCAGCGGCTCGGAGTCGCGCGTCTTCCGCTTCACCTACACCGTGTCGAGCACCGCGCCGAACACCGTGCAGGGCGGCACCGCGGCCCTCGGCTTCACCTGGGAGGCCCAGAACAGCTGAGCGGGCCGAGCGGGAGCGTCGTGAGCGCTCCCGCCGCCGCCCAGCGTGACGGCCGGGACCGGGCCCGATGCGGCCCCGTCCGTCACCGCCCGATCAACGCGCCCCCGGTCGAAGGCAGTCATGGTCAGCATCGAAGTGCACGGTGGACCCGCACCGCACGACGCGCTCCGCGACGCCGTCGACTGGGGGCGCGTCGTCGTCGCCACGATCGCCCGCGGCGTCGTCGCGACGGTGCTCGGGCTCGCGCTCTGGGCCGCCGCGCCCGCCGTCATCGGCTGGCAGCCGACGACCGTGGTGACCGGCTCGATGGAACCGCGGCTCGTCCCCGGGGACGTCGTGGTCTCCCGCCCCGTGGCGCCCGCCGAGCTCCGGGCGGGCAGGGTCCTGCTCGCCGACGACCCCGACCAGCCCGGCCACCTGCGCATGCACCGCTACGTCGACGACGGCCCGGACGGCACGATCGTCACCAAGGGCGACGCCAACCCGCAGCAGGACTCGACACCCGTCGAGCGGTCGGCGGTGCACGGGGTCGCCTTCCTGCGGGTCCCCGTCGTCGGCACCCCGATCCTCTGGCTCCGCGAGGGCGCGTGGGGCAGGGTCGGGATCCTCTCGATCGGCCTCGTCGCGCTGCTCGCGCTCTGCACCGTCGACGGATCGCTGCGCCGCCTGGTCGACACCGACCCCGCGGACGGTCCGTCCGACGACGACCCGCCCACGGGACCGGACGACGCCGACGGCACCGCCACCGGCCCTCGGACCGGCAGGGACGACGGCCAGGAGGCGCGGCGCACCCCCGCCAGACACCGTGCGCCCGACCCGTCCACCGTCGCATCGCGCCGCACCGTCCGTCGGACCGCCCGTCGCATGCGTCGCACCCGCCGGCTCGGCGGCGCAGCAGCCGTGCTCGTCCTCGCCGGCGGTGCCGGGGTGCTGCTGCCCGCGGAGGCCGTCGCGGGACCGTGGACGCGGACCACCGCCACGGCGTCCTCGTTCGGTGCCCTGACGGTGCCGCAGGCCACCGGCCTCGGCTGCACCGCCAACGGCGACGGAACGGTGAACATCGGCTTCACCTACCCGGGGCCCGCGGCGACCTCGTTCTCGGTGCTCAGCGGGACGACCGTCCTCGCCACCGGGACGACCTCACCCGTGCGGGTCACCGGCTCCGGTCTCCTCAACCTGGGACAGGTGTACACCGTCGTCGTGCGCGTGGACTTCCTCGGCAACTGGACGTCGACGAGCACCTCGACCGCCAGGATCCAGACCGCCCTCGTCGGCACGAGCCTCAGCTGCGCCTGAGTTCTCCACAGGCCGCCGCGAGGCACCCGGCGATGTCCCCGGCCGGCGCTACCGTGACCGCATGCGCATCCTGCACACCGGCGACTGGCACCTCGGCCGCACACTGCTGGGTGCCGATCTGCTCGCGCACCAGTCGGCCTTCCTCGACTGGCTCGTCGAACAGGTGCGCGCCCGCGCGGTCGACCTCGTCGTCGTCGCCGGGGACGTCTACGACCGTGCCGTCCCGCCGGTCGACGCCGTCCGGATGCTGTCACGGGTGCTCGAACGGCTGGCCGAGACCACCACGGTCGTGGTCACGCCGGGCAACCACGACTCCGCCGCCCGGCTCGGCTTCGGCGCCGGTGTGATGGACGCGCGGGTCCGGATCCTCGCCGAACCCGCCGGCATCGCCACGCCCGTCCTCGTCGACGACGCCCACGGTCCCGTCGCCGTCTACGGCATCCCCTACCTGCACCCCGACCTGACGCGGTACGCCCTCGCCGCGGTCCCCGACGAACCGCTCGCCCGCTCCCACCAGGCCGTGGTCGGTGCCGCGATGGACCGTGTCCGTGCCGACCTCGCCGGACGCCCGGGCACGCGCAGCGTCGTCGTCGCACACGCGTTCGTCGGTGGGACCGAACCGAGCGACAGCGAGCAGGACATCCGCGTCGGCGGTGTCGACCGGGTGGCGCGCTCCGTGTTCGACGGCATCGACTACGTCGCGCTCGGGCACCTGCACGGTCCGCAGCGCGTCGGTGACGACGACCGCCTCCGCTACGCCGGCTCGCCCCTCGCGTTCTCGTTCGGTGAGCGGCACCAGCGGAAGTCCGTCACCGTGGTCGACCTCGACGACGCGGGCCGGGTGACGGCCGAGCTCGTACCGACGCCGGTGCCGCGCCGCCTGGTCGACGTCCGCGCCACGATCGACGAGATCGAGTCCGGGGCGCACCAGGCCGCCACGGACGCCTGGGTCCGGGTCGCCGTCACGGACACCGTGCACCCCGAGCGCATGTACGCGCGGGTGAAGGACCGCTTCCCGTTCGCACTCGCCGTCACGCACGAACCCACCGACCGTGGCGAGCGCGCCGCCGCACGCGCGGTCACGGCGACCTCCGACCCGGTCGAGGTCGCGGCGGACTTCGTGTCGTTCGCGACCGGCACCACCCCCGACGACGCCGACCGTGCGATCCTCACCGAGGCGTACGAGGCCGCCGCCGCGGCACTCCAGCGCGAGGGGGACCGCTGATGTACCTGCACCGACTCGACCTCCGCGCGATCGGTCCCTACCCGGACCTCGTGTCGATCGACTTCGCGGCGCTCGCCGCCTCGGGGGTGTTCCTGCTCGAGGGGCCGACCGGGTCCGGCAAGTCGACGATCATCGACGCCGTGGTGTTCGCCCTGTACGGCGGACTCGCCGGTGCCGAGGCGAGCGACGACCGGTTGCACAGCCAGCACGCCGACCCCGCGGTCGAGCCGTTCGTCGAGCTCGTGTTCGAGACCGGTGCCGGGGTGTACCGCCTCCGACGCACACCGCAGTACCACCGCCCGAAGCAGCGGGGGACGGGCACCGTCAAGCAGCAGGCGTCCGCGCAGCTGTTCCGGCTCGCCGGTCCCGGTGACGCGATCGGTGAGCCGATGTCCTCGCGCATCCCCGAGATCGCGATCGAGGTCGCGCGGATCGTCGGACTCGACAAGGCCCAGTTCCTGCAGACCGTCGTCCTGCCGCAGGGCGAGTTCGCGCGGTTCCTGCGGTCGCCCGGCGAAGAGCGCCGGAAGCTGCTGCAGTCGCTGTTCGGCACCGAGGTCTACGACCGGACGGCCGACGAGCTCGCTGCCCGACGCCGCGCCGTCCTCGCCGAGGTCGAGGGTGCGGACGCCGCCGTCCGCGACGCGCTCGCCCGGTTCGCCCAGGCGGCGGGTGCCGACGACCCGGACGAGGCCGCCGTGCCCGAGACCGTCGCCGCGCTCCGTGCCACGGCCGACGCCGCCGAGTCCGAGCGCGCCGACGCGACGCGTGCCGCTGCGGTCGCGGCCGCGCACGAGCAGTCGGTCACGGGCCGCGCCGCCGCGGCCGAGCGACGGACCGCCCTGCTCGCACGTCGTGCCGAACTCGATGCTGGTGCCGACGCCGTCGCGGCCGCCCGGGCCCGAGTGGCGTCCAGCGAACGTGCCGGCCGGGTCGCGGTCCTCGCCGACGGCCTCGACGCCGCTCGGGCGCGGGCGGACCGTGCCCGCGCGTCGACGGACGCCCTCCGTTCCCAGCACGGTCTGACCGCCGACCACGACGCACTCACACGACGGCGGACCGCCGTGACGGACTGTCTCGCCGCGGTCCGGCACCGCGTCGACCTCGAAGCCGCCGTCCCGGGCCGGCGTCGCTCGATAGCGGACGCCGTCGCCCGCGGGGCCCTCCTGGCCGAGCGGCTCGTCGAACTCGACGCCACGCTCGACGCTCGCCCAGCCGAGCGCGCCCGGATCGTCGAGGACGCCCGTGCCGCTGCCGCCCTGGCCGCCGGGTCCGAGGCGGCGCGGCTCGAGGTGGACCGCGTCCGCGTGCTCCGGGCCGAACTCGTCGCACGGGCCGGGTCCGAGCGAAGGGTGCACGGCGCCGAACAGGCCGTCGCCGCCGCGCGCACCACCGCCCACGAACTCGTCCGGGCCGAGCAGCACCTGCGGGAGCGCCGCATCGCCGGTCTCGCGGGGGAACTCGGTGCCGCGCTCCAGCCGGGTGACCCGTGTCCCGTCTGCGGCGCGACCGAACACCCCGTCGTCGCCACCCCACAGGACGACCACCCCACCGCCGACGCGATCGAGGCCGCCGCCGAGCGTGCCCGTCGGGCGGAGCGGTCGCTCGCCGACGCAGCGACGACCCTCGCGCTCGAGCGGGCCGAGCTCGATCGGCTCACCGATGCCCTCGGCGACACCGACGACGAGACCGTCGATGCCCTCGCCGCGGCGGCCGACGCTGCCGTGGCCGCTGCGCACGCTGCCGCCGTCCGCGTGCGCGAGCTCGAACAGCAGCGCGCGACGCACGACGACACCACACGCAGCCTCGAACGGCAGCGGAACGACGTCGACGCCGAACGGGCCGTGCTCGCCGCCGCGGTGACGTCCGACACCGAACGCCTCGACCAGGACACTGCCGCGGTGGCGCTCGCCGTCGATCGGGTCACCGAGCACCTCGGTACCGCTCCGGAGACGCTCGGCCGCGGGGTCGAGGCCCTCGACGCGCTCGTCGGGCGTCTGGACGCGGTGGTCGAGGCCGACGTCCGGGCGGCCTCGGCGGCGGCC
The DNA here is from genome assembly GCF_050585845.1 of Curtobacterium sp. AB451. Lineage (NCBI taxonomy): Bacteria > Bacillati > Actinomycetota > Actinomycetes > Micrococcales > Microbacteriaceae > Curtobacterium > Curtobacterium sp. AB451. The sequence goes on along the minus strand of NZ_JBOBQG010000001.1, from coordinate 571,193 downwards.
GACGTCGACGAACGTGCGGCCGAGGTCGACCGGGTGCTCAGCGCCCAGGGGTTCGACGACGTCGCCTCCGCCCGTGCCGACGTGCTCGACCAGGCAACGGCCGGGGCGCTCCGAGCCGAGGTCGCCCGCGCCGACCAGGCCCGTGCGGTCGTCGACGCCGGGCTCGCCGAACCGGCCGTGGTCGCCGCGGCGGACGACGACCCACAGACGCTCGACCTCGACGGCGCCCGGGCGGCGCGGGACGCCACCGCAGCCGCGGCCGAGGCCACCGTCCGCGCGGCCACCTCGGCGCTCGACCGTGCGGTCGCCTCCGAGCGGTGCGCGGTGGATCTGGCGACGGCGGTGCGTGCGCGCGACGACACCTCGGCGCGCAGCCGGGCCGTCGTGCGACTCGCGGACGTCGCTGCCGGTGTCGCCTCGGCCAACCCCACCGGGATCACCCTCGGCACCTACGTGCTCATGCGCCGGTTCGAGGACGTCGTCGCGGCGGCGAACGACCGGCTGCGAGCGATGCTCGCGGGTCGCTTCACGCTCGAGACCTCCGACGAGCGGGAGTCCGGCTCACGGTCGCGACGGACGGGGCTCGCACTCGCGGTGCACGACCAGACAACCGACACCGTCCGCGATCCCCGCAGCCTGTCGGGTGGCGAGACCTTCACGGTGTCGCTGTGCCTCGCCCTGGGGCTCGCCGACGTCGTCCAGGCCGAGGCGGGCGGGGTGTCGCTCGGCACGCTGTTCGTCGACGAGGGCTTCGGCACGCTCGACCCCGAGACCCTCGACGACGTGATCGGGCAGCTGTCGCGCCTGACGGCGGGCGGACGCCAGGTGGGGATCGTCAGTCACGTCGAGGAACTGAAGCAGCGGATCCCGGAGCGGATCGCGGTGCGGCGCACGGCCGACGGCGGCTCGCGGGTGACCACCACCGTCTGACGCGCGACGCCGACGGGCCGCCCGCCGACGTGGGTCAGGGCGACGGTGAGACGTCCACCGTGCCGTCCGGCGGGGGCAGGATGTCCGCCGCGACCCACGGGAAGACGTAGGTGAAGAGCACCCACACGATCGCCGCGAGGAGCACGAGCAACTCGATCACCTTGAGCGCCGTGGGGCCGGGCAGGATGCGCCAGACGAACGGGAAGATCACTGCACGGTCTCCGAGAGTTCCTTCGGGGTGCCCTCCGACGCGGGCATCCAGTAGTCGAGCTTGGCGTGGGTGACGTACCGTTCCTTGGCCGACCACATCGGGTGGCACGCGGTCAGGGTCATCCATCGGTCGTCGGCGGTCGGTTCGACGCCGGGCTTGTTCGGCACCGGGGCGATGGTCTCGACGTGGTCGGGCGTGACGATCTGCGAGTCGGTGACCTTGTAGACGTACCAGACGTCGAACTTCGTCTTCGCGTCGGTGACCCGCACCACGATGTCGTCGCCGGTCTTGAGCTCGGCGATCTGGTTGAGGGGCTTGCCGTAGGTGACCCGGTGTCCGGCGACGGCGAAGTTGCCCTCGGCGCCCGGCATGGCGGTGTCCACGTAGTGACCGAGGCCGATGGTGTTGAGGACCTTCTCGCGGTCGGTACCCTCGCCGATCGGTCGCTCGTAGTCCTTGCCGAACCGGGGGATCTGCATGGTCCCGAAGACGTCGGTGACAGCCGGCGGCTCCGCGAGCACGGGTGCCGGCCCGCGGTGCTCGGTCCCGGTGCCGGCGGTGTCGCGTTGCCCGAGGCCGTCGACGAGCTTGGTCTGTTCGTTCACGGCGACGACGTCGGTCCACCACGCCGTCCACACCACGTACAGCCCGGTCCCCACGCCGGCGATGATGAGCAGCTCCGCGATGAGCGAGACGATCGCGCCACCCACGGTCTGACGCCGCCGCGGAGCCCGACGCGCAGCACCCACGGCACCGTCGCGGCGGTCTCGGCGCGACGAGAGTGTCTCGTGTGCGGTCACGGGGCTCCTGATTCGGATGGGGTGGTCGGACAGGTCTATCAGATCACGGCGACGAACCGGAGACGAGGTTGTCCACAGCACCGTTACGGTGCAGTGATGCAGCACGTCCTCCGACCGTTCGCCCCTGCCGACACCGACGCCGTCGTCGCCCTGTGGGAGGAGTGCGGGCTGGTCCGTCCCTGGAACGACCCCCGACGCGACATCGCGCGCAAGCTGACCGTGCAGCCCGAGCTGTTCCTCGTGGCCGAGGACGTCGACGATCCGGCACGCCCGGTGGTCGGGGCCGGCATGGCGGGGTTCGACGGGCACCGGGGCTGGGTGAACTACCTCGCGGTGCGGCCCGACGTGCAGGGCACGGGCCTCGGACGGACGTTCATGGCCGAGTTCGAGCGACTGCTGACGGACCTCGGCTGCCCGAAGCTCAGCCTGCAGGTCCGCGCCGGCAACGAGCGGGTGATCGGCTTCTACGAGTCGCTCGGGTACGCCGACGACCACGCGGTCTCGCTCGGCAAGCGGCTCATCCCCGACGACTGACCCCGGATGCGCGCCGCCCGGCCCGGACGACTCCACGCGCTGAGCGACACCTCACGCGCTCGATCGCCCGTGAACTGTCGCGCAGCGCGAACCATCCCACGCCGCCAGCGCCGCCGCAGCAGCCGCCAGCGCCGCAGCAGCCGCCAGCGCCGCCGCACCCAGCGCCGCCGCAGCCCGCGCACGCGCCCCGCTACGCGAGCGCCAAGCCCACCGACGCCCCGAACGCGAGCACGATCCCGGTCCACTGCACGGCCGTCAGCCGTTCCCGCAGCACGACCCCGGCGAGCACGACCGTCCCGATCGGGTAGAGCGCGTTGAGCACGCTGACCACGGGGAGCGTCGCCGGGTCGTCGCTCGAGTGCAGTCCCGCCTGGATGAACACGTTCGCCGCCGCGTCCAGGACGCCGCAGACGACCACCGTCCACACCAGGCGGGCCGGCCAGCGTCCGCCGACCCGGATGCGGCCAGACGCGGCAGACCCCGCGACGTCGGCCGACGTCCCGGGGTCTGCCGCGCCTCCAGGACCCCGCACCGGGGCCGCCCGCCGGGCGACGACGACCGCCGCCGTCCCGAGCAACACGGCCTGCAGGACCCGCGCGACGACCAGCGGCACGACCCCGGAGTCCGACGGCGTCATGTCGTACGCGAGCACGATCCCGCCGAACCCGCACCCCGCGACCGCCGCCGTCACGAGTCCCACCGTGGTCACCCGCGCTCCCGACGTGTCGCGCACCGCGGCCACCAGGACCACCGCGACGACGGCGACGACCAGGGCAACGACCGCGAGGCCCGACAACGCCGTCCCGCGCAGCACCGCCACCACGACCGGCACGAGGGCGGCGAACACGGCGGTCAGCGGGGAGAGCACGCTCATCGGGCCGATCGCGAGCGCGCGGTAGAGCAGGAGGACGCCGACCCCACCGGACATGCCCGCGGCCGCACCCCACAGGACCGTCTCGGTCGCGAACACGCCCCCGACGAGCAGGAGCCCGGCCAGGAGCGGCAGGACACCGACCGCGGCGGCGACCGCGGCGACGGTCACCGCGCGGACCCGCCGGGACGCGAGGCCGCCCAGGAAGTCGGCGAACCCGTAGACGAGGGCGCCGGAGAGGCCGAGGACGACGGTGAGCACGGGTCCCATCCTGCCCGGCCCGGTACCCTGCGTGACGTGAGCGTTCCCTACCACCGCCTGCCCCGCGTCGACGCACGCTGGAGGTGGTGGCGCCCACTGGTGGCCATCGCGTTCCTGGCGGGCTGGTACGTCGCCTCGCAGGTCCTGATCACGATCGCCTACTTCGTGCCGATCGCGGCGACGAAGGGCGAATCGGGCCTGACCGGGCTGCTCGACACCCTGCAGGACGGCGCGCTCGACCCCACCGACCCGGTGGTGCTCTCGCTGACCCTGGTCTCGCTCGTGGTCCTCTTGCCGGGGATCCTGCTCGCGGTGAAGATCGCGCGCATCGGGCCGGCGGGCATCCTCACGTCCACGCGCTTCCGGGTGCGGTGGGGCTGGACCGCGTGGTGCATGCTCCCGACACTCGTGATCGCGGTCGCGATGTTCATCGCGCAGACGGGGCTGTTCTCGGCCGACGGCATGTTCACCACCGACGGCGGGCTCGGGTGGAACCACGCCGTGATCGGCCAGTCGACCGTGTCCCTCGGCACGCTGACCCTCACGATCGTGCTCGTCCTCGTGCTCGTCCCCTTCCAGGGCGCGGCAGAGGAGTACATCTTCCGTGGCTTCCTCATGCAGACCATCGGCTCGTGGATCCCGGCGCGCATCGGCACGGTGCTCGCGGTGGCGGTCTCGACGGTCGTCTTCGCGCTGCTGCACATCCCGAACGGCTACAACGTCTGGGGCATCCTCGACGTCGGCTCGTTCGGGCTCGTCGCCGCGATCATCGTGCTGCGCACCGGCGGGCTCGAGGCCACCGTCCTGCAGCACGCCTTCAACAACATCATGATCTTCGTGCTGCAGGCACCGGGCTGGTCGCGGATCGACCTCACGTCGCAGGACGCGAACGGCACGATCGGTGGCTGGCTCGTGACGCTCGGGACCTCGCTCGCCTACTGGGGCATGATCGAGCTCCTCGCGTGGTGGCGGAAGCTCGACCGGCGGTTCGCCGGGGCGCCCGCGCCCCGCTTCCGGGGTCCGGTGCCGGTCTGGGCCGGTGGCGCGCGCTGGTTCCGTCCAGGAGGCGCGGGCTGGGCGGACGCGCCGGCCGGGCCGGACGACGTGGCCGGGCCCGGCGAGGAGTCGGCGGAGCCTGTGGACAGTGCGGTGGGTGTCTCCGGTCGCCCGTAGGCTCGTCGCATGAGCACCACGCCCGCGCCCGCTGCCGTGTCCGCGTCGCGTGCCGCCGCGCTCGACGTGCTGCACCGGGTGTGGGGGTACGACGACTTCCGGGGCGAACAGGCGTCGATCATCGACCAGGTCGTCTCCGGCGGCGACGCGCTCGTCCTCATGCCGACCGGCGGTGGCAAGTCCCTCTGCTACCAGGTGCCCGCGCTCGTGCGGGACGGCGTCGGTGTCGTCGTCTCGCCGCTCATCGCGCTCATGCAGGACCAGGTCGACGCCCTCGCGGCGAACGGCGTCCGGGCCGCGTTCCTCAACTCGACGCAGGGACCGGACGAGCGAGCCCGGGTCGAGCGGGCCGTCGTCTCGGGCGAGGTCGACATGCTCTACCTCGCGCCGGAGCGACTCCGGCTCGAGTCCACCCGGGCGCTGCTCGACCGCGCCCGCATCGCCCTCTTCGCGATCGACGAGGCGCACTGTGTCGCCCAGTGGGGCCACGACTTCCGGCCCGACTACCTCGAGCTCAGCGTCCTGCACGAACGCTGGCCGACCGTCCCGCGAATCGCCCTCACCGCGACCGCGACCCCGCAGACCCACCGCGAGATCTCCGCGCGGCTCGGCCTCGACGACGCCGCGCACTTCGTCGCCGACTTCGACCGGCCGAACATCCAGTACCGCATCGAACCGAAGACCGGGGCCCTCCAGCAGCTCCTCACCTTCATCCGCACCGAGCACAGCGGTGACGCCGGCATCGTGTACTGCCTGTCCCGCAACTCGGTCGAGCGCACGGCCGCCGCGCTGTCCGAGCAGGGGATCCCGGCGCTGCCGTACCACGCCGGACTCGACGCCAAGGTGCGTGAACGGAACCAGTCCGCCTTCCTGCGCGAGGACGGCATCGTCATGGTCGCCACCATCGCGTTCGGCATGGGCATCGACAAGCCGGACGTCCGGTTCGTGGCGCACCTCGACCTGCCGAAGTCGGTCGAGGGGTACTACCAGGAGACCGGTCGCGCCGGGCGTGACGGGCTCCCCTCGACCGCCTGGCTCGCCTACGGCCTGAACGACGTCATCCAGCAGCGGCGGATGATCGACCAGTCCGAGGGCGACGCCGCGCACCGTCGGCAGCTCAGCGCGCACCTCGACGCCATGCTCGCCCTGTGCGAGACCATCGAGTGCCGACGCGTCCGGTTGCTCGCGTACTTCGGGCAGGAGTCCACCGCGTGCGGCAACTGCGACACGTGCATCGCCCCACCAGAGTCGTGGGACGGCACCGTGCCGGCCCAGAAGTTCCTGTCCACTGTGGTCCGGCTCGACCGTGAACGCGGGCAGCGCTACGGCGTCTCGCACCTCGTCGACATCCTCGTCGGCAAGCAGTCGCCGCGCGTGCAGGAACTGCGGCACGAGTCCCTCGCCACCTTCGGCATCGGCAGCGACCTGGGCGAGGCCGAGTGGCGGGCCGTCGCACGACAGCTCCTCGCGCAGGGGTACGCGGCGGTGTCCGGCGACGGGTTCGGCACGGTCGTCCTGAGCCCGACGAGCGCCGACGTCCTCGCCGGCCGGGTCGAGGTCCGGATGCGGCGGGACCCCGTCAAGGCCCCGCGGGCGTCCCGGAACCGTCGAACCGTCGTGACCGACATGCCGCAGGAGGCCCTCGGCCTGTTCGAGGCGCTGCGTGCCTGGCGTGCTGCGCAGGCGCGCGAACAGGGCGTGCCGGCGTACGTGGTGTTCAACGACGCGACGCTGCGGGGGATCGCGGCCGTGAAACCGGCCGACGAAGACCAGCTGTCCGAGATCTCCGGCGTGGGCGGCGCGAAGCTCGAGCGGTACGGCCGCGCGGTGCTCGACGTGGTCGCCCGAGCGGAGTAGCGGTGACACATTCCGAGGTGGGCATGTGATCGGGGTTGCGATCACTACACTCGGAGACTCCCGTCACGAGGAGGTACGTGTGTCCGGTTCGTCGAAGTACACGACGCTGAGCCGTGCCTTCGTGGCACCGCTCGCGCGCCTGGTGTGGCGACCGCGGGTCATCGGCCGGAAGAACGTGCCGAAGCACGGTCCGGTGATCCTCGCGAGCAACCACCGCTCCTTCATCGACTCGCCGACCATCGGGCTGCTGGCCCCGCGCAAGGTGTTCTTCCTCGCGAAGAAGGAGTACTTCACGGGCACGGGCTTCCGCGGTGCGGTGTCGCGCGGGTTCTTCGAGGGCATCGGCGCGATCGGCGTGGAGCGCGGTGCGGGTTCGGCGGCGCAGCACGCCCTCGACCTCGGGCTCGAGCGACTCGAGGCGGGCGAGGCCTTCGCGATCTACCCCGAGGGCACCCGGTCGCTCGACGGCCGGCTGTACCGCGGGCGCACCGGTGTGGCGTGGCTGGCGTTGACGAGCGGTGCTCCCGTCGTCCCCGTCGCCCTCACCGGCACCCAGGACGTCCAGCCCGTCGGGTCCCGCGTCCCGAAGCTCGCCAGGGTCACGATCGAGTTCGGCGCCCCGATCGACCTCTCCGGGTTCGGCGATGCATCGTCCGGCCGTGCGCGTCGGCACGCGACCGACGCGGTGATGGCGGCGATCCAGGAGCTCAGCGGCCAGGAGCCCGCGAACGCCTACAACAACCCGCCTGCGACGATCGTCGAACGGGTCCGGCAGGTCCTTCGTCGCGACGACCCGACGGACTCGGTCGAACCGGACTAGCTCCATCACCCAGGACGTGGTGTTGCACATCTGAAATACCGGTGGTTCAATGGAAGGGTGCCGAGGGGCACGCTCCGACCGCATCCCGACCGAGAACGGGGTGCCCGACCACCTGATCGGCAGGCCAGCAGCATGTCCTCCACCCCGCTCGTCCACTCCGTCGCCTGCGCCGTCGCCTGCGCCTGCGCCTGTGCCCGCGCCGACGCCGTCCACGTCTGACCGCGCCCGTGTCGATGCCGTCGTCCACGACGTCCCACCCGTTGCCGCTGCGCCCGCGCGGTGCCGCTCGCCGCGCGTCGCTCGCCCCCGTGACCGCTCGTCCGGCCACGCACCCGACCACCGGGGCGGCGGTGCACCGTCCTGCCGCCCCGGTCTCCACCCGTGTTCGCCGGTCCGGTCGCCGGTCGGCGCACCGAGCGCGGCCCGTCACCCGTTCGATCGCACTGCCGTCGCGTCCGCGACGTGCCGTGCCCCTCACCGCGATCGCCGTCGCGACCTGCCTGGTGGTCACCGTCGCGACGCCGCAGACCGCCGTGGCCAGTGCTGCTGCCGGCGTGACGTCGTCCGCCGCCGTGCTCGACGCACAGGAGTACACGACCTCGGCGACCGAGGCCGTCCGCGCCGAGCGGGACGGCTTGGCGATCGGGCGGGTGCCGGAACGGGCTCCGGCGTCGGGCTCGGCGTCCGGTCGGCCGGCCAGCACCGCGGTGGCACGGCCCGTCGTCGGGACGATCCCGGTGGCGGGCGGCTTCGGCACCCGGTCGGTCAGTGGGTGCGGGGCCTGCTCGACGAACCACCGCGGGCTCGACTTCGCGGCGCGCGAAGGGACCGCGGTCGTCGCGGCGATGTCCGGCCGCGTGGTCGCCGCCGGGCCCCTCGGCGGGTACGGCAACCAGGTCCTGCTGCAGCACCCGGACGGATCCGAGACCCGGTACGGGCACCTGTCGCAGATCGGTGTCCGGGTCGGGCAGAGCGTCACGGCGGGCGAGCGCATCGGCGCCGTCGGGAACACCGGCGTCTCGACCGGGGCGCACCTGCACTTCGAGGTCCTCCGCGGCGGGGTGGCGATCGACCCGGCGGTGTGGCTGGGGGATCGCGGACTGCTCTGACCTGCGGCGCGTAGCGTCGGACCCGCTGCCGCACGGTGCGGCGCAGGGACGGAGACGCGCGTGCGGGTGAGTGTGCTGGGGACCGGGGCGATGGGTGCCGGGGTGGCGGGGTCGCTGCTCCGCGAGGGCCACGCGGTGACCGTGTGGAACCGGAGTGCCGACAAGGCCGCTCCGCTGGGGGACCGGGGTGCAACCGTCGCGGACGACCCGGGTGCTGCCGTGGCCGAAGCGGAGGTCGTGCTCCTCACGCTCTTCGACACCGACGCGGTGGTGGACGTCCTCGAGGCGGCCGCGGGCGAGGCGCCGACCGACGCCGTGTGGGTGCAGTGCTCCACGATCGGGGTCGCCGGCACCGAGACCGTCGTCCAGCTCGCCGGCAAGTACGGGATCACCCTCGTCGAGGCCATGATGCTCGGCACGAAAGCGCCGGCGGAGCAGGGCACCCTGACGATGCTCGCCGCCGGACCCGCCGACGTGCTCGAGCGCATCGACCCGGTCCTCGACGCCATCGGTGCGAAGACCGTCCGCGCCGGCGACCACGTCGGGGCGGGGACGGCGCTCAAGCTCGCCGCGAACGCCTGGATCGCGTCGATCACGGCGGCCACGGGGCAGTCCCTCGCGCTCGCCCGGTCGCTCGGCCTGGACCCGGCGCTCTTCCTCGAGGCGATCGACGGCAGCGCCAGCGACTCCGCCTACGCCCACACGAAGGGGAAGTCGATCATCGACGGGTCGTTCCCGGCGCAGTTCGCCCTCGACGGCCTGCGGAAGGACATCGGGCTCATCACCGACGCCGCACGTGCCACGGGGGTGTCGACGGTCGTGCTGGACGCTCTCGGACGGGTCTACGCGGATGCCAGTGCCGCGGGCCACGGCGGGGACGACATCGCGGCGGTCGGCACGGCCTTCTAGCGGCGTCCGTCGCGACCGAGGAACCGTCGGAGCGCGTTCGTCACGCGCCCGACGGCCTCGTCGTTCATGGTGTTCGCGAGGTCGAACGCCTCACGCGCGGGGTCGGCCCCGGCCCGGATCCGACGGAGTGCCGCGTCCGCCCGGGCTCGGGCGTCGAGCTCGGCGAGGGGCATGTCGTCCTCGGGGTCGTGCGGCGCGGGCACCGCAGTGCCACCGGTGCCCGTGTCTGCCATGGCAGCAGGCTACGCGGACCGGCTGATCCCGCGGTCGTGGTCGCGGACGTCCACGTCGACCTCGTCCACGACGCGGACCATCTCGTCGAGGAACGACACGATGACGGCCATGTCGTCGGTCGACAGGTGTTCCGCCGCCTCGACCGCGCGGGAGTCGAGCTGGTCGATCACCTGCAGCACTTGGCGCATGGATCCACCGGACGCGGTAAGGATGACGCCGCGGCGGTCGTTCGGGTCGGCGTGGCGTTCGACGTGGCCGCTGCGGACGAGTCGGTCCACGAGGGCCGACGTCGAGGCAGGGGTGATGTCGAGGCGCTCGGCGAGGTCCTTCGCGTTGACCGTCCGGCCGGCTTCCTCGGCGTCGATGAGTGCGCGGAGGGCGAGCAGGGCGTTCTCACCGATGCCCAGTGCCTCGCGCGCACGGCGTTGCGCAGCACTCTCGGCGCTGCGGTACCTGCGGAGTGCGTTCAGCACATCCACCGCGTCGACCCGGGAATCCTCGCCGTACCAGAACCCCGCGGCGCTCGTCGTCACCTCGGTACTCATGAACACAATGCTAGACGCTCTAGTTAGATTGTCTAGCGAGCGCGGGGACCGGATCGGTCGGGACGGTCCTTCAGTGACCCCTGCAAGCGTCCCTGGCGGACCCGCAACACCCGTGACGCGGCGACGAAACACCCTCGCAATCCCCGGTCAGTAGGTTCACGGCATGCAGGAGCCGACGTGCTGAGCCGACTCGCGGGGAGCGTGTTCCACGTCGGGAGCGCCGTGGAACGCGCCGAGGTCGTCGCACGCATGCTCGACGTGTACGTCGCCCGTGGTGAACCGGCCGGCGTCGACCAGGACCGGGTGGTCGCGGCCGAGCTCCGATCGGTCGTCGGAGCCGCGGGCCCGGCGAACGACCCCGACCGTGCCGCGACGATCGACTCCCTCGCGCTCGACCGCCACGAGCCCGCGTCCATCGCGTCCGCCGTCGCGGTCGCGCGGGACAACGCGCGCCGTGCCCGCGAGGTCGTCTCCACCGAGCTGTGGGACTGCCTCAACGTCACGCGGTCCCGGATGCCCCGCAAGGTCGGTCCGGAGCGCGCCCACGAGTTCCTCGCCTGGGTCCGGGAGCGGAGCGCCCTCGCGATCGGGGTCGTCGAGGCGGATGCGAGCCACGACGAGGTCTGGGAGTTCTTCACCCTCGGACGGGCGCTGCAGCGGTGCTCGGTGACGGCGCGGTTGCTGGCGTCGGCCCTGCTCGACCCGGAGTCTGGCGCGTCGTGGACGACTGCACTGCGAGCGTGCGGCGCCGGTGAGGCGTTCCAGCGCGGTCGCGACCACCACTCGCCCGGACCGGACGACGCGGCGGCCTTCCTGCTCCTCGACGAGCACAGTCCCAGGTCGCTCCGCTTCCTCGCGCGGCGTGCCGACGAGTGCCTGGCCGACGTCGCCCCGTCGTGCATCGCCGACGAGGTGCGTGCCTTCGCAGACACCCGAGCGGGACTCGAGTCGGTGTCGGGCGACGCCGCCGTGCTCGCGGCGCGGGCCGCGGGGGAGCGGCTCGCCGCGGCGGCCGACCGGGTGGCGCAGGCCCTCGATGAACGTGTCTTCGCCGCGCCCGCGGCCGCTCGCTGAGCCGCGCCCGCGGCCGCTCGCTGAGCAGCGCCCGCGGCCGCTCGCTGAGCCGCGCCCGCGGCCGCTCGCTGAGCAGCGCCCGCGGCCGCTCGCTGAGCCGCGCCCGCAGCCGCCCGCTGAGTGGGCACGACACGCCGGGACAGCCCGCCCGACGACCGGGCAGGACACGCCGCGGGGTTCCGCCGAGCGCGCGGAATCGGCCGCTCCGCAGCGCCGAGCGTGACTTTTTCCGCCCGCTCGGGCAGGCGAGACCCGCGCGGGCAGGCGAGACCGGCGCGGGGCGGGCGAGGCCCGGCGCGCGGCGGACGGGAGGCGCGGGGCGGGCTGGACCCGCGCCTCCCGGCCGTCAGGCGGTCACGTCAGACGGCGCTGGACCGGTCGGCGACCGCCTCGTCGCGTTCCAGGTCCTGCCGGAGCGCCGCGCGCGACGCGCGGGTCCCGACGACCGGCATCGCGTGCGTGATCGCCAGGTGCAGTCGTGTGTCCGCGTCGTACCGCACCCGGAACCGCTCGTACCGGATGAGCCAGACGAGAGCGATCGCCAGGGCCACGAACCCCGAGGCCGCGCCGACGGCGATGGCCCAGCGCGGACCCCAGACATCGGCGACGGCTCCGACGATCGGGGCGCCGATGGGGGTACCGCCCGCGAAGATCGCCATGTAGAGCGCCATCACGCGGCCGCGCATCGCGGGCTTCGTGGTGGTCTGCACCAGGGCGTTCGCGGTCGTCATGAACGTCAGCGACGCGAGTCCGACGAACACCAGCACGATCGCGAACGACCAGTACGTCGGTGCGACGGCCGCGGCGACGCACGCCAGTCCGAACCCGGCGGAGGCGATGACGAGCGTGCGCATCCGCGGGCGGTCCCGGCGTGCCGAGAGCAGGGCGCCGGCCACCGAGCCGATCGCCATCACCGAGTTGAGCAGGCCGAACTCGCCGGCCCCCTTGTGGAACTCGACGCGGGCCATCGTCGAAGTGAAGATCGGGAAGTTCACGCCGAAGGTGCCGACGACGAAGATCATGCAGAGCACGACGATGATGTCGGGTCGGGTGCGGACGTACCGGAAGCCCGCGAGGATCTGCCCCTTGCCCCGTTTCGCCCGGATCCGTTCGGCGAGCTGCGCCGGGTCGACGAAGCGCAGCGCGATGAGGACGGCCATGAACGAGCCGGCGTTGATGACGAACACCCAGCCGGAGCCGATCGCCGCGATGAGCACACCGGCGACCGCGGGGCCGATGAGCCGGGCGGCGTTGAACGACGCGGAGTTGAGCGCCACGGCGTTGGCGACGTGTTCGCCCTGCACGACGTCGGACACGAAGGCCTGGCGGATCGGGGTGTCGAACGCGGCGACGATGCCGAGCGCGAGCGCGAACCCGTACAGCGACCAGAGCGTGGCGGTGTCGGTGAGCACCATGATGCCGAGCCCCAGGCCGAGAGCGCCCATCAGCCCCTGCGTGAGCATGAGCATCTTCCGCCGGTCGAACCGGTCGGCGGCGAGTCCGGTGAGCGGGAGGAGCAGCAGCTGCGGACCGAACTGCAGCGCCATGGTGATGCCGACGGCGATGGCGTCGTTGTCGGACAGCTTCGTCAGGACGATCCAGTCCTGGGCGGTGCGCTGCATCCAGGTGCCGACGTTGGACACCAGGGCGCCGGCGAACCAGATGCGGTAGTTGCGGGCGGACAGGGAGCGGAACATGGCGGTCACTGCTGGGCCAGCCTCCTCATGATCTCGGTGGCGTCGGCCAGGGTGCGTCGTTCGGCCTCGGTGAGCTCGGCGAGCCTCGGGGTGAGCCAGCCGTCCCGACGGCGCCGGGTCTCCTCGACGAACGCGGCGCCGGCACCGGTCGCGCCGAGCAGGACCTTGCGGCGGTCGTCGCCGTGGTCGCCCTTCGAGACGAGGCCGCGCTCGACGAGGACGGCGATCGTCTTCGTCATCGACGGCGGGGTGACGCCGTCCTGCCGACTGAGTTCGGCGAGGGTCATCGGGCCGTCGCGGTGCAGTCGAGCGAGCGCGGAGAACTGGGCATCGCTGACGGTGGTGTCGGCCTTCTGCGCGCGGAGCGTGCGGGAGAGGCGGTTCACCGCGATGCGGAGGTCGGTGGCGTCGGTCACAGGTCGTTAGCCTAGCAAATTAGTTCAGCGAACGAACTGGTTTCCGGGTGTATCGTGCTGATGACCAACAGGTGTTGTCGAGAGAGAAGGAATCATGTCCGAGTTCGAGGGCAAGGTCGCCATCGTCACCGGTGGCGGCAGCGGCATCGGTGCGGCCATCGCGAAGGAGCTCGCCGCGGCGGGCGCGTCGGTCGTCGTCACCGACATCCGGCTCGACGCCGCACAGCGGGTCGTGACGTCGATCGAGGAGGCCGGCGGGACGGCGAGCGCGTTCGAGGCCAACTCCGCCGTCGCGGCCGACGACGAGCGCATGGTGCAGTTCGCCGTGGACACGTACGGCGCCCTGCACCTCGCCGTGAACAACGCCGGCATCGGCGCCGCACCGCAGCCCATCGGCGAGTACGACGTCGCCGCGTGGGACCGCGTGCGTGCGGTGGACCTCGACGGGGTGTTCTACGGCCTCCGCTACGAGATCCCGGCGATGCTCGCCTCCGGCGGTGGCGCGATCGTGAACATGGCGTCGGTGCTCGGGTCGGTCGGCATCGCGCAGAACGCCGCGTACGTCGCGTCGAAGCACGCGCTCGTCGGGCTCACGAAAGTGGCAGCCCTCGAGTACACGGCGAAGGGTGTCCGCACGAACGCGGTCGGTCCCGGCTTCATCGACACCCCGCTCGTGCGCGCGTCGCTCTCGCCGGAGGAGCTCAGCGCCCTCGAGGCCGAGCACGCCGCGAAGCGACTCGGCACCGACAGCGAGGTCGCCGCCCTGGTGCTGTTCCTGCTGAGCGACAAGGCGTCCTTCATCAGCGGCAGCTACCACCTGGTCGACGGCGGCTACAGCGCCCACTGACCGCCCCGTGCCCGCCCGCGCCTCGGCGCGCGCCGGTGCCTGGCGGAACCGGGCGTACCTACCCGAAACGGGCGTACCTGGTCGGAACTTCCGACCAGGTACGCCCGTTCCTGCTTCCCAGCGCGGGCGCCATGGGAAGGAACCGCCGACGGGAGGCGCGGCGTGGGCGAGCGGATCTGCGGACCCGAGCCGCGCCTCCTGTCCGTCAGCGGGGTGCGCCCGACGGCAGGATCGCGTCGTGGGGGAGCAGCGCGTGCACACCCCACGTGCGGTTCGCGACCTGCGTCACCCGCATGCTGACCGCCACGCTCGCCATGGCGAGCGCCTCGGCGCGGCCGATGCCGTGGAGTCCGGCGATCCAGTCGACCATCCGGTCGAGGGCGGTGGTCGTCGCGGTGTTGAGGTCCGCGTCGAAGCCGAGGGTGACCCGGCCGGCCGGTGTGTCGGCGTGCACGCCGGCGACGGGTGCCGCGTCGAGCAGCGAGAGCGTCATCGTGGTCGTCATGCCGCACTCGACCGCGGTGCCGGAGACCTCGCCGTCACCCTGGGCGGCGTGGCCGTCGCCGACGAAGAGGAGGGCGTCCGGCACCGTCACGGGCAGGTAGAGGGTGGAACCGGCGACGAGTTCGCGGCAGTCGACGTTGCCGCCGTCGGCCTCGCGGGGTGGGATCGTCGAGTGCTCGCCGGTGGGCTCCGGCGGGAGACCGACGACCCCGAGGAACGGTGCGGTGCGCACGCCGAGGCCGAGCTGGTTCACCGCCGTGCCGGCCGCCGGGTCGATGTCCCAGAGCAGCGGTCCGCGTGCCGCCGGGTCGGTCAGGCCGAGCGCCCGGTTCACCGGGGTGTCGACGCCGCCGGAGCCGGTGTACCCCCAGTCGTCCGGCACGAGCGCGTCGAACCGCACGGCCAGGACCGCCCCCGGCTGTGCCCCCGCGACGGCGATCGGGCCCACCAGGCAGTGCCCCCGGCGCGGGTCGACGAGGGTCGGGGCCTCGACCCCCGGGGCCGACTGGCGCTCGGTGTAGCCCGCGGCGCTCAGCGTCCGGACGGTCACGGTGTCGCCCGGTGCGACGGTCAGGACCGGGCGTCGCTCGGCGGTGAGGACGTCGATCGCGGTGTCGACGGTGGCGTCGAGGTGGTGGTGGGTCACCGATCGATCATCGCAGGCGGTTCGCGGCGTCGGTCAGTGGAACTGCGGGATGGTCAGCCAGATGCCCAGGAGGACCGCGGCGACGCACACGGCGAAGCACAGCACGGCTCCCGCCAGGGCGACCGGGGGGTGTGCCCGGACCGCGGGGTCTCCTCGGAGTACCGGGTGCGCTCGCCGCCGGCGTCGACCGGCTGGCCGAGGCCGAGCAGCCGCAGACCGAGCGTGTAGACGAGCACGATGCCCACCGCGGCCACGAACCCGACGCCGGCGACCAGGCCGATGCTCGTGAAGTCGATCTCCATCGTCGTGCCCCTCAGTTCGTCGCGCCGGCCGGCTGCGGCTCGGCCCGGTCGGTGGGTCCGGTCGATCCGGCCGCGACGTCGTCGCGGGAGATCGGCTTGCGCTTGGCGAGGAAGAAGAAGGTCAGCCCGCCGGCCAGGGCGAGCACCGCGACCAGGACGAGCCCGATGGTCGACGTCGACGCGACCCAGGTGGCGAGGGCGCCGACGACCGCGGCCGCGGGCAGCGTGATCACCCACGCCACGACGATGCGACCGACGACCGACCAGTGCACGTCGGCGAGCTTCTTGCCGAGGCCCGAGCCGATCACCGAGCCACTCGTGACGTGGGTGGTCGAGAGCGCGAAACCGAGGTGCGACGACACGAGGATCGTCGCCGCCGAGCTGGTCTCCGCCGCGAAGCCCTGCGGCGACTGCACGTCGGAGATCTTCTTGCCGACGGTCTGCATGATCCGCCAGCCGCCCATGTAGGTGCCGAGGCCGATCGCCAGGCCGCACGCCAGGATCACCCAGAGTGCCGGTCCGGTCCCGGCGGACTGGTAGTTCGCGGCGATCAGGGTGAGCGTGATGACACCCATCGTCTTCTGGGCGTCGTTCGTGCCGTGCGCGAGCGACACGAGCGACGCCGAGATCGTCTGGCCGTGCCGGAAGCCCGTCGCGGCACCGTGGGTGGTCGCGTTCTTCGTCAGCGTGTACGCGAGGTACGTCGCGACGAGGGCGATGACGCCCGCGATGACGGGGGAGAGCAGGGCCGGCAGGACGACCTTCGAGACGACCGTCGCCCAGTCGACCGAGTTCAGGCCCGCGCCGATGATCGACGCGCCGATGAGCCCGCCGAAGAGCGCGTGCGTCGAGGACGACGGCAGCCCGAAGTACCAGGTGGCGAGGTTCCACAGCACGGCGCCGACGAGTCCCGCGAAGATCATCGTCGGCGAGATGTGGATGCCGTCCTGCCCCTCGCGGATGATGCCCTGCGAGACGGTCTTCGCGACCTCGGTGGACAGGAACGCGCCGACCACGTTGAGGACGGCGGAGATGAGCACGGCGGTCCGGGGCTTCAGTGCTCCGGTGGCGACCGAGGTGGCCATGGCGTTCGCGGTGTCGTGGAAGCCGTTCGTGAAGTCGAACACGAGGGCCACCACGATCACCAGCACGACGGTGACGAGGACGTCCATGCGCGAGACGGTAGGCCCGCTCCGAGCCCACTGCGTGAACGCCGGGTGAACAGCGCGCGGGCGCGCCCGTCTGCGAGGATGCGGGTGTGCCCACGTTCTCTGCAGCCCGAGGCGACGCCTCGTTCACCGACGCGCACGGCGTCGAGATCGTCTACTCGACCTGGCGTGCGGCGCGACCGAAGGGGATCGTGCAGATCGCCCACGGCGTCGGTGAGCACGGGCTCCGCTACGAGCCGCTCGCGCAGGACCTCGTCCGCGCCGGCTGGACCGTGCACGCGAACGACCACCGTGGGCACGGTCGCACCGGGCTGGCGCAGTGGGACGGCGACCACGCGAAGCTCGGACGACTCGGCCCCGGTGGACTCCGTGCGGCGATCGCGGCCGTCGAGCAGATGAGCGCCGTCGCGCGCGAGGACACCCCCGGCGTCCCGCTCGTACTGCTCGGACACTCGTGGGGCTCGCTCATGGCCCAGCGGATCGTGAACACCTCGTCGGGGTCGTACGACGGGGTCGTCCTGTCCGCGAGCGCGTACCGGCTGCCGGGGTGGATGAACAGCGGTGACCTGAACGCCCGGCACGCGGGTTCCGGCCCGACGAAGTTCGAGTGGTTGACACGCGACCGGTCCGTCATCGAGGCCGTCGCGGCCGACCCGCTCGCGGTCGAGGCGGACGTCATCGGGCTCTTCGGGATCCGCGACGCCCTGCGGCTCCTCGGGGTCCCGCGTCGGGGGATCCCGCACGACCTGCCGATGCTGTTGCAGGTCGGCTCCGAGGACTCCCTCGGCGGACCACGCTCGGTCGAGCGGCTGGCCGACGCCTACCGGCGTCGCGGCGGACTCTCCGACGTCACCGTGCGGGTGTACGAGGGGGCCCGCCACGAGGTCTACAACGAGACGAACCGCGACGAGGTCGTCGCGGACCTGGTCAGGTGGCTGGACCGGGCGGTCGCGCGCACGGCCTGAGACGGTTCCGGCTGTCGGACGGGAGGCGCGGGTCGGCGCCGTCCCGCGCCTCCCGTCCGACGCGGCGTAGGCTCGTCGTGTGCACGGTGAGTACAAGGTCCCAGGCGGGAAGCTGGTCGTCGTCGACCTCGAGGTCGTCGACGGGGTGATCGACCAGTTCCGGCTCGCCGGGGACTTCTTCCTCGAACCGGACGACGCGCTGCCGCTCATCGACGCCGCCGTGGACGGCCTGCCGGCCACGACCGACGCCGCGGGCATCGCCGCCGCCGTGCGGTCCGCCCTGCCGGAGGACGCCGTCCTGCTCGGCTTCACCCCCGAGTCCGTCGGGGTCGCGGTCCGCCGAGCCCTCTCGCGTGCGTCGACCTGGCGCGAGTACGACTGGGAGATCATCCACGAGGGACCGATCAGCCCGAACGAGCACCTCGCGCTCGACCAGGTGCTCACGGAAGAGGTCGGGGCAGGTCGCCGCGGACCCACCCTGCGCATCTGGGAGTGGGACCAGCCGGCGGTCGTCATCGGGTCGTTCCAGTCCCTGAAGAACGAGGTCGACCCCGAGGGCGCGGCGAAGTACGGCGTCGAGGTCGTCCGTCGGATCTCCGGCGGTGGCGCGATGTTCATGGACGCCGGCGCGATCATCTCGTACTCGCTGTACGTGCCGACCGACCTCGTGCAGGGCATGACCTTCGCCGACTCCTACGCGTACCTCGACGAGTGGGTGATCGAGGCGCTGAAGTCCCTCGGCATCGAGGCGTACTACCAGCCGCTCAACGACATCTCGTCGACCAAGGGCAAGATCGGTGGGGCCGCGCAGAAGCGGCTCGGCACCGGGTCGCTGCTGCACCACGCCACCATGAGCTACGACATGGACGGCGAGAAGATGGTGCAGGTGCTGCGCATCGGCCGCGAGAAGATGAGCGACAAGGGCACCACGTCGGCCGCCAAGCGGGTCGACCCGCTGCGCTCCCAGACCGGGCTCACCCGCGCCGAGATCATCGACCGCCTCATCGCGACGTTCACGAAGCTGTACGGGGCGCACGAGGGGCACGTGACCGAGGACGAGCGTCGACGGGCACAGGAGCTCGTGGCGTCGAAGTTCGCCACGCGGGAGTGGCTCGAGCGCGTCCCCTGATCAGCGCTCCGCCGACGGGTCGTCGTCCTCGTCGTCTCCCGCTCCGTCGTCGGACTGGGTCCCGGTCGCGATCGTCCGACCCACGCCGTCTGGGGTGAACGTGGTTCGCGCGAGCGGGGCGAAGGCCACCCACTCGCCTGCAGCTGTGTCGTCGTCCTCCTCCTCGTCGTCATCGGGCTCACCGGTGTCCTCGGCGGAGCGCGTGCCGAGCAGCTTCCGGGTCAGGGCGCTCCGCTCGGTGAGCAGCGAGTCGAGGGCCGCACACAGGTCGACGTCCGCGGGTTCGGCACCGCGCAGGGCCGCACCGAGGACGCTCCGCCGCATGAGCTCCTTGGCGAAGGAGCCCGTCGTGCCCTCGGCACGCTCGGCCGCCTCGGCGAGGGCGGCCTCGGAGAAGGGCAGCGAGCCGGCGTACCGGCGGAAGAGCCGGACGCGCTCGGGCAGGGCGGGGAGCGGGATCTCCACGGCGAGGTCGACCCGGCCGGGACGGTCCGCGAGGGCGCGTTCGAGCACGGACACCCGGTTCGTGGTCATCACGAAGGCGACGTCCGCGTCGCCGTCGAGCCCGTCGAGGGCGTCGAGCACTTCGAACAGCAGCGGCTGCGGGGAGCTGTGGCGTTCCATCGCGACGAGGTCGATGTCCTCCATCACGACGAGTGACGGCTGGAAGGTCCGGGCGATCTCGGCCGCGGCACCGATCGCCGCGATGCTCGAGCCGGTGAGCAGGATCGCGGTGACTCCGGTCGTCCGGGTGAGGAGGTGCCGGATCGTGAGCGTCTTGCCCGTCCCGGGAGGGCCGTAGAGGAGCACACCGCGCTTGAGGTGCTGTCCGGCCGCGAGGAGCGCCGCACGCTGCTCGCCGATCCCCACGACGTGGTCGACCACCTCGTCGAGCACGCCCGTGCCGAGGACGACGTCGTCGGCGTCGACCTCGGGTCGGCGGAGGAACGTCGCCCCGGCATCGGCCCCGTACTCGGACTGCACGAACGAGAGGACCTGCCCGCGCAGGACGCTCCGCTCGATCATGAGGGCACGGAGGCGGAGCAGGAACGCGGTGGCGGCGTCCTGGTCGGGGGAGAGGATCTCGAGGCTGGCGCGGCCACGGCCGTACTCCGGCTTGGCGGACCGCTGGACGACCGCGACCGGAGCGCCGTCGAAGGTGAGGAACCGGAGCCCGAACGACACGACCCGACGGGTGGTGTCGGCACCGGTGGCCCGGGTGGCGAAGCTCACGGGGCCGGGCGCCCACCGCACGTGCGGGTTCGCGATGAACTCGCTGACCGAGCTGTGGAACCGGCTGTCGTCGCCCGCGATGCCGACGAGGGCATCGGGGTCGGTGCCGGCGAGCTCCTCGAGGGCGATGTCGGCGTCGACGAGGCGGTGGTCGGGGAACTCCTCGGTGACCACGGGGACCGACTGCGGGTCGACGCCGAGGTGGGCGCCGATCCGTTCACCGATCGGTGTGGTCACCGCCTGCTGTTCCGCGGCGGCGAGCTCGTTCGCCTTCTCGATGTAGCGAGCGAACGCCCGCATGAGGTCCCGGTCTGCGTCGTCGAGCACGTCGCCATCCTGGCACGCAGCGCTGGAACGCGACCGGCCGCACGTCGTCGGTCACACGTGGTCGGCCGCCCGGAGAGGGGGGTTCCGGGCGGCCGCAGGACCAGTGTGGGTGTCGTCCTGAAGAACGAGCCATGTGGATCGTGAGAATCCTCCGCGCGGCGGATGTCCCCTCCGGAACGCGCACGTAGCGTCGTGTGCGTGAACTGGTTGATCTTCCTGGGGGCGGTGGCCGCGGCGGCCGTCGTGATGTGGATCGCCGATCGCGTGGGGTGGATCGACCTGTCGAACAAGTCCACGCGGAGCGGCGGATCCGGCGGCGTGGTCTCGATGATGGACGAGGTGTTCGCGCCGACCCGTCACGAGACGCAAGCGGAGTACGAACGGCAGTCGCGCCTCCCGAAGGAGGCACCGACGCCGGCGGACGACGACCACGACCTGCTGAGCGGCAGCGTCCTCATCAAGGTGCCGGCGGTGCGCAGCGCCGGTCGGCACGCGGTCCGGGCCGGCACGCACGACCGGACGTACTGAGCCCGGTCAGCGGGTCGTGAGCTCCTGGTAGTCCGGGTGCCGCTCGATCCACGCGGCGACGTAGCTGCACTGCGGGACGACCCGGCGCGACGATCCCGACCGGACGTCGTCGAGCGCGTGCTCCACGAGGATCGACGCGTGACCGCCACCACGGTGCGCGGGATCGACCTCGGTGTGCACGAACCGGATCTCGTCGTCGTCGACCTCGTACGCCGCGAAGCCGATGACCTCGCCGTCCTCGACGAGGGAGTACTGCTGCTTGTCGGTGTCGTTCCGCACCTCGGGTGTCGCCATGCGGCAGACGCTACGCCCCTCCCGAAGAAGGGTCTGTGAACCGGCTGGACGCTCGGGTACGGTCTGATCGTGCGCGACGAGTCGACCCCGCCCTTCCGGTTCCGGACGCCTCCCGGCTGGCCGACGCCGACCGCCGAGTGGGTGGAACTCCACCAGGCCGCCGAGCCCGCTCCGGGCTGGTCGCCCGCGCCGGAGATCCCGTTCGCCCCCGCGGGGTGGCGCTTCTGGGAGCCGGTCCCGCGCTCGTTCCGGCGGTTCCTGCCGCCGGCGGCCCGTCGCCTGCGTGCCGTGCGGTGGATCGCCCTCGCCGTGGCGGCGCTCTCGCTCGCCGTCGTCGTCGTCGTCGGTGCCCTCGGCGGTCCGGGCGCGGTCGCCCTGGTACCGCTGGTGGCCGGCGTCGCGGTACTGGTGGTGGGTTCCGCGCGGCTCGGCGAGACCGCGGAACGAACCGCGGCCTCGATCCGGGACGACGCGGCCACGTGGCGGGCGGCCGAGGTCCCGGTGCGGGCGCGGGCCGCGTCCCCGGGACTCGACGACGACCGGGCGCTGGCGGCCTGGGAGGCCGCCGCGTGGGGGATGACGAGCGCACGGCCCTTCGCCACTGCGGACGACACCACCGCCTCGCCGGACCGGCCCGGGGTCCCTTCGCCGAACCGGCCCGGGGTCCCTTCGCCGCTGCGGCACCGCAGCCGGACCGTCGTCGCCGTCACGGCCGGAGCAGCGGCGCTCTTGCTCGTGGTCGGTGCGACGGCCGCCGTCGATCCCGTCGTGCGCGCCGTGCAGGACAGCGGGCAGACGCTCGCGGTCGGGCTCCAGGACACCGGGCCGGACGGCAGCGTCCCGGACGACGGCGCACCCGGCGGCGGTGCCACGGACGACGCCGCACCGGACGCGGGCGACCAGGAGCCGTGGACGTCCGACGACGGGACGGTCACCGCGTCGTTCATCGCCGACGACGAGACGTGGCAGGCGACCTGCGGAGCGATCGACTTCGCAGACGGCTGCTGGGCGTGGCAGATCGACGCCGAGTGCGACGGTCCCGCCGAGGTGACGGTCGGCTTCTCGGACACCGAGAGCGGGGACGACGTGCGCACCGACACCCGCACCGTCGTACTGACCTCCGGCACGCCGCTGATCCTCACCGAGCAGGGTTCCGAGGAGTGGGGCGGCATCCGCGACGTGACCTGCTTCACCGCGCCGGACCAGCCCGTCGCGCTGACCCGCACGCCGCTCGACTCCGACGACGAGGACGCCGACGGGTCGTGGCCGGACGGCTGCGTCGACTACGGGTGTGCCGGGTGGGAGGTCACCGCGGACACGAGCTGCGCCTCGGCGACCGTCCAGTTCTCCGTCGACGAGGAGGTCGCCCAGGTGACCGGTCCGCACGACCTCGTCGTGACGACGGCACTGCACGCCGGCGAGCCGGTGGACGTCTGGGCCGGGGGCGCGTGGATGCCGGACGAGGACGCCCGCATCACCCGGGTGACCTGCGGCTGACCCGTCGCTCGGCGTGGACCACAATGGTCGGGTGCACAGCGGCGACGATCGGGGCCCGGACCGGGTGGTGCTCGGCGACAACCTCGACGTCCTGCCGACCCTGGCGGACGGGTCGTTCACACTCGTCTACCTCGACCCGCCGTTCAACACCGGTCGGTACCAGCGTCGCCACGCGAGCGCGGCGGTGCGGGAGCGGTCGGCAGCGGTCGAGCGGTCGGCAACTGCCGAGCCGTCGGCAACTGCCGAGCCGGTCGCGGCGGATCGTCGTCGCGAGCGGGTGACGGGCTTCCGGGGGAGCTCGTACGAGCGGGTGCGCGGTGACCTGATGCGCTTCGACGACCGGTTCGAGGACTACTGGTCCTTCCTCGAACCCCGGCTGCTCGAGGCGTGGCGGCTCCTCGCCGACGACGGCACCCTCTACCTCCACCTCGACTACCGCGAGTCGCACTACGCCAAGGTCCTGCTCGACGCGCTCTTCGGCCGCGATGCCTTCCTCAACGAGATCGTCTGGGCGTACGACTTCGGTGCGAAGTCCCGGTCGCGGTGGCCCACGAAGCACGACACGATCCTCGTCTACGTGAAGGATCCGTCGCGGTACTGGTTCGACTCCGAGGCGGTCGACCGCGAGCCGTACATGGCGCCGGGCCTCGTCACCCCCGAGAAGCGCGAGCGCGGGAAGCTCCCGACCGACGTCTGGTGGCACACGATCGTGTCGCCGACCGGCAAGGAGAAGACCGGCTACCCCACGCAGAAGCCCGAGGGGGTGCTGCGCCGGATCGTGCAGGCCTCGTCGCGCGAGGGGGACTGGGTGCTCGACTTCTTCGCCGGCAGCGGGACGACGGGAGCGGTGGCCCGGGCGCTCGGCCGGCGGTTCGTGCTGGTCGACGACAACCCGGTCGCGGTGGACGTGATGCGTCGGCGGCTGCCCGGGGCGGCGTTCGAGGTGGTCGGGTCGGAGGCCTCGGCCGGCTGACGCGTGCCGGTGCCGATGGCGGTGTCGGTGTCGGTGGCGTTGTCGGTGGCGTTGGCGGTGTCGACTCGGAACGACGAGGTCGACGTCGTACGACATCGACCTCGTCGTTCCCGGTCGTCGGGCGCCGGCGCGGGTGGCGCCGCGTGGCCGGGCGCTACCCGGCGGAGTGGCGGCCGTGCCCGTGGGCGTCCGGACGGGAGGCGCGACTCGCCTCGCCGCCGTCGACCCGCGTCGTGTTCGTGGGCAGGTCCGCCAACCGTGTCGTGTCGGCCCGGTCGCTGGTCGCGTCCGGCACCGCGTCCACCGGGGTCGGCAGTGCGTGGGCGGCCCGGGTGCGGATCGTCCCGGTGGTGGTCGGCGGCTCGTCGACCGGGGCGGCGGCGGAGTGTGCGCCGTGGGTGGTCGCGTCGGGCAGCGGTGCGCGGGTGTCCTCGAGCGTGGCGGTCCGGGCAGCGCCGGTCGCCGGGCGGGGGGACGCGTCTGACCGGGCGGTGCCGGCGGGGGAGGCCGTGCCTCCGAGCTGACCGCTCCCGACGGCGGAACCGGCGGGACGGGGCTGGGACACGACGTCCGGCGAGGTCGGCACGACCGACGTCGAGCCGGTGTCCGGCGAGACCAGCGAGCCCGTCCGGGCCGCCGCGTGCTGGGCGTCCATGGTCAGACGGTCCGCGTCGGCGCTCGCGCGCTCGTTGTCGGCGCGTTCGGTGTTCGCCTGCTCCTGCAGCGCCGAGACCTTGCGGAGCGGCGGCACGCGGAAGAACCAGGTGAGGACGAACGCGAGCAGGATCACGGCGAGGCCGACGTAGTACACGACCACGGCCGAGTCGCTGAACCCGACGAGGAACGGGCGGGTGAGCCGCTTGTCCGCGCCGTTCAGGAACGACGTGTCGCTCGTCGCGGAGCTGCTCGATGAGCTCGCACTCGAATCACCCTGCTCGAGCTGCTTGACGAGGGTCGGCGCGACCTCGTCCACGACGTTCTGACGCTGGTCGGCGTTGGAGTAGTCGACCTGCAGCGAGCCGTCCACGACCTCGGCACCGGCCTTCGAGGCGGCGGTCTCGAGCGCCTGCTGCTCGGCGGCGGGCGTCGCCGCGGCGACCTTCTCGGCGATGATCGAGTCGGCCGACGCCGCGGGGACGGCACCGGCGGCGACCTGCTGCTGGACCGCTGCGGTGACCTGCTTCGTGACGGCGGCGTCCGCGGCCTGCTTGGCCTGGGTGGCGCCCTCGTCGAGGCCGTCCTGGACCTTCTGCTGCACCGGGTCGACGATCTTGTTCCAGATCTGGTCCATCACGCCCTTGTTCGCCGACGCGTTCGCGACCGAGGGCGTGAGGGCAGCGTTCAGGGCGCTCTTCAGGTCGCCCTCGTTCTGCATCGCCGTCGTGATGTTGGTCGGCATGAGCGTGAACAGGACGGACAGCAGCACGGCCGTACCCATGGTGCCGCCGATCTGGCGGAAGAACGTGGCGGCACTGGTCGCGACACCGATGTCCCGCGGGCTCACGGAGTTCTGCGCCGCGAGCGTCAGGGTCTGCATGAGCTGTCCGAGTCCGAGGCCGATGCCGAACATGCCGAGCATCAGGAACCACAGCGGACTGTCGGCGGTGAGGAACGTCAGGACCAGGAAGCCGATGGCGGTGAACGCGGTGCCGGTGATCGGGAAGACCTGGTAGTTGCCGGTCCGCGAGATGATCTGGCCGGAGGCGATCGACGAGATCATCAGGCCGAGGACCATCGGGAGCATCGAGAAGCCGGACTCGGTCGGCGTGACGCCCTTCACGATCTGCAGGTACAGCGGGATGGTGAGCATCGCGCCGAACATGCCGAAGCCGACCAGTACCGACAGCACCGCCGACATCGAGAAGACGCGGGAACCGAAGAGCTTGAGCGGCAGGATCGCGTCGTCGCCCATCGCACGCTCGACCAGGATGAACGCGACGAGTCCCACCGCGCCGATGCCGTAGCAGGCGAAGGCGCCGGGCGAACTCCAGCCCCACTCGCGGCCCTGCTCGGCGATGAGGAGCAGGGGCACCAGCGTGACGATGACGAGCGTGGCGCCCCACCAGTCGATGCGAGGCTTGCCGCGGTCACCGAACTTCGGCAGGTGCAGGAACGTCAGCACCATGAAGAGCGCGATGATGCCGATCGGCACGTTGATCAGGAAGACCCAGCGCCAGCCGGCGACGAACAGCAGCTGGTCAGCCCCGGCGAACACGCCGCCGACGAGCGGTCCGATGACGCTCGAGATGCCGAAGACGGCGAGGAAGTAGCCCTGGTACTTGGCGCGCTCGCGCGGAGCGAGCATGTCGCCCATGATCGCGAGCGGCAGGGACATGAGACCGCCCGCGCCGAGGCCCTGCAGCGCGCGGAAGCCGGCGAGCATGAGCATCGAGGTCGAGAACGACGCGGCGAAGGACCCGACGATGAAGATGCCGATGGCCGTGAGGAACAGCGGACGGCGGCCGAAGATGTCGGAGAGCTTGCCGTAGATCGGCGTGGTGATCGTCGAGGCGATCAGGTAGGCCGTGGTGACCCAGGCCTGCTGGTCGAGCCCGTGCAGGTCGTCACCGATCGTGCGGATCGCGGTGCCGACGATCGTCTGGTCGAGGGCGCCGAGGAACATCCCCGCCATCAGGCCGTAGATGACCAGCAGGATCTGCCGGTGGTTCATCACGGTGTTCGACGACGTGGTGGGGGCCACGGGTGCGGTCGCGGTCTGGGTCATGTGCAGTGTCTCCCGGAAACTTTGCGCTGGCTGCAAAGTTACATCTGCCGCAAGGTGGTGGGTCGCGCCGGAACCGGTTCCTGAGTGGATCGGCAGCGTCGGCGCCGGTTTCGGGAGGTGTCCGTCGAGTTGAGGAGGCCCGACGCCGTCACAGTACGCCCGCGGGTGGAGGACGTCCGTCAGACTGCTGCGGCCGCCTGCTCGAGCGCCGCGCCGAACCGCTCGTCGACCTCGATCCGCATGGCGCCCGTCTCGCCGTCGAAGCCCGACACGGCGCTGACCTCGCCGTGGCGCGAGAAGTAGAGCAGCGGACTGAGCACCCCGCCGGGCGGTCCGTGCCCACCGTCGGCGAGCACCTGCACGACCAGGCCGGCGAGGGTCTGCACCGCGGTGATGCTCGACGCGTCACGGATGGGGACGGCGAGCAGGAGGTGTCGGTGCGGGACCGCGAACACGGTGCCGAAGCCGGCCGCGCCGAACAGCGCGGGCAGGTTCACGGCCTTCGAGGCCACGAACAGGGACTCGCCCTCGACGAGGAACACGCCCGGAGCGATCTCGGCGTGCTCGTCCACCGGCTCGTCGTCGGTGTTGAGCTGCCCGAGGGCGAAGAGCTCGTCGGTGCCGAGGGGCAGCCGGAGCAGCGTCGGACCCGACAGCGTGCTCACCATGGTGGGGTAGTCGACGCACAACCCGAGCACCAGCCCGGGCGCGAACGGCCTGGCGTAGTCGAGGTCGGTCGGGTCGGACGCGACACCGGTGTGCTCGGACAGGATCCGGAGCCGGATGCGCTGCCGCAGTTCGTCCGCGCTGAGGTCTTCTACCGCCGGCTCGCTGTACGCCTGGATCATGCGGTCGAAGTGCTCGGCCACCATGTCCGCCTGCACGGACGGGGACTCGCCGTGCACCTGCGACGCGAGGTTCTCGAGCAGGAAGACCCGGCCGTCGGTGCCGACCAGCCGTGGTTGCTCGCCGACCGGCGCCTCGACGGTGGTCTCCATGCCCCGCTCGGCGAGGGCCCGTTGCGCCAGCGCGACGAGGGACGGGGCGTGTCCGTCACGCCCGTCGTCCTGCTTCCGGCCGAACCACCCCATCCGCTGGGACCTCAGGCCCCGAGTGCGGCGTCGACGATCTCCTTGGCCTCACGCTGCACCTGTTCGAGGTGCTCCTGTCCGACGAAGCTCTCGGCGTAGATCTTGTAGACGTCCTCGGTGCCGGAGGGCCGCGCTGCGAACCACGCCTTGTCGGTGACGACCTTCACGCCGCCGACGGCAGCGTCGTTGCCCGGCGCCTTCGACAGCTTCGCGGTGATCGGGTCACCGGCGAGTGTCTCGGCGGTGATGGCGTCGCCGTCGAGCTTCGACAGGCGGGCCTTCTGCTCCTTGGTCGCCGCGGCGTCGACGCGCTGGTAGACCGGAGCGCCGAAGCGCTCGGTCAGCTCGTCGTAGAGCTGCGACGGGGT
The DNA here is from genome assembly GCF_050585845.1 of Curtobacterium sp. AB451. NCBI lineage: Bacteria > Bacillati > Actinomycetota > Actinomycetes > Micrococcales > Microbacteriaceae > Curtobacterium > Curtobacterium sp. AB451. Next base: position 543,154 of record NZ_JBOBQG010000001.1, on the reverse strand, counting down.
CTTGCCGGTGACCGCGATGATCTCGGACGCCAGGAGCGCCAGGATGATGCCGTCCTTGTCGGTGGTCCAGGCGGTGCCGTCCATGCGGAGGAACGACGCACCTGCGGACTCTTCGCCGCCGAACGCCACGGACCCGTCGATGAGCCCCGGCACGAACCACTTGAAGCCGACCGGGACCTCCCACAGGCGACGCCCGAGGGACTCTGCGACGCGGTCGATGATGCTCGAGGACACGAGGGTCTTGCCGATCGCGGCGTCGTCGCGCCAGGCGGGCCGGTGCGCGTACAGGTACTCGATCGCGACCGCGAGGTAGTGGTTCGGGTTCATCAGGCCGCCGTCGGGCGTGACGATGCCGTGCCGGTCGGAGTCGGCGTCGTTGCCGGTGAGGACGTCGTACTCGTCCTTGCGCGCGACGACCGAGGCCATGGCGCTCGGGCTGGACGGGTCCATCCGGACCTTGCCGTCCCAGTCGAGCGTCATGAAGGACCAGGTGGGGTCGACGTCGGGGTTGACCACCGTGAGGTCGAGCCCGTAGTGGTCGCGGATGCGGTTCCAGTACGGCAGGGACGCGCCACCGAGGGGGTCGGCCCCGATCGTGACGCCGGCACGCTTGATGGCGTCGATGTCGATGATGTTCGCCAGGTCGGCGACGTACGCGCCGAGGAAGTCGTAGCGGTCGGGCGACGCCTGCTCGGTGCGGCGCACCTCGGTGTTGCCGCCGGCGATGATCGCGTTCGCGCGTTCGGCGATCCAGCTCGTCGCGTCGCTGTCGGCCGGGCCGCCGTGCGGCGGGTTGTACTTGAAGCCGCCGTCGCGGGGCGGGTTGTGGCTCGGCGTGATGACGATGCCGTCCGCCGTGTCCGGGTTGCCGGCGCGGTTGTACGCGATGATCGCGTGGCTGAGCGCCGGGGTGGGGACGTAGCCGTTCTCGCTGTCGGCGAGGACGTGCACGCCGTTGGCGGCCAGCACCTCGAGCGCGGTGCGTTCCGCGGGGCCGGACAGTGCGTGCGTGTCACGACCGATGAACAGCGGTCCGTCGGTGCCCTGCGCGGTGCGGTACTCGACGATCGCCTGCGTGATCGCGGCGATGTGCGTGTCGTTGAACGCCGAGTCCAGCGAGGACCCGCGGTGGCCCGAGGTGCCGAAGACGACCTTCTGCTCGGGGACGGAGACGTCCGGGACCCGCTCGTGGTACGCGGCGATGAGGGCGTCGAGGTCGACGAGGTCGTCTGCAGTGGCAGGGGTGCCGGCGCGGTCGTTCATGCGTCCATCCTGGCATCGCACCGGTCGGCACGCCCAGGAACGTGACGCCTGTGGACGGCGGAGGTGCCTGTGGACGAGGAGCGAGCGGCCGTCCCACCGCGGAAGAAAGGGGGACTTCCCGGGGGGACGACCGCTCGCGGTCTGGAGGCGGCGTCAGGCCGTGCGGAACGAACCCGTCGCGGTGCGCAGCGAGCCGGTGGCCGTGCGCGTCGAGGACGTCGCGGTGCCCGGACGGCGGAACTGCGTGTCGACGAACCGGCCGAGCGCGCGCCCGGTCCCGGTGAAGGTACCGATCGGGCGCCATGCGGCCTGGACCGCGTAGCCACCGAGCTCGTCGCGGTGTTCGAGGCCGGACACGTACGCGCCGCCCAGGGGGTTCTGACGGTTCTGCATGGATGCTCCTCGTCGTCGTGCCGAGGATCGTCGGTCACCGGGCCGGCGACCGCGACGCCGTCGGCTGGAACCCCCACACTACGCGCTTCTTTTGCATGAAGCAAAAAAAGGATTGCTCAGGCGAGCCGCCCACATCGCTCAGGCCACCAGCTCGCAGAAGGTCCGACCCTCGGCCGTCCAGCTCTGCTTCGCGACGAGGCCGACCGCCTCGGCGTGGTCGAGCAGGGCGTCGACCCCGACCTCGGCCCACGGGAAGCCGGCGCTCTCGTGGCCGTCGGCATCCACCACGCGAGCGGTGTACACCCGGTCCGCGGTGTGGTCGACGTGGGTCTCGACGATGATCCTGCCGCCGTCGCGCACGATCTCGCGGCACCGGGCGAGCAGTGCCGCCGGGTCGCCGCCGATGCCGATGTTGCCGTCGATCACGAGCGCGGTGTCCCAGTGGCCCTCGTCGGGGACGGCGTCGAAGACCGACCCCTGGATCGCCGTGCCGCCGGAGCGTCGTGCGATCGCGACGGCGTCGGCGGAGACGTCCACGCCGAGGGACGGGATCCCGAGGGTGCGCGCGGCGACCAGCATCCGGCCGGGCCCGCACCCGATGTCGATCACCGGACCGTCGGCGCCGTCGAGGAGGGACCGGTCGATCCGGTCCGCCGCCGCACTCCAGCGGCCGACGTCGAGCGTCACCGCCCGGTCCGGTCGGGACGTGTCGGTGAGTCGGATCCGGCCGTCGGTGCGGAGGGCGCGAGCGTAGGGCTCGCCGCCGCCGGCGCCGAAGGAGACGGGTGCGTGCATGGTCATCGGAGGCTCCCCACCGTCTCGGCGTGCAGTGCGGTGGCGAACCCGGAGTCGGGCACGAGTGCCGCGACGCGCTCGGCGTCCGGCACGGTGTCGACGTCGAGCAGGACCCCGAGGGTGCCGACGTCGAGGCCGGCGTCCGTCAGGCGACGGAACTGGACCGCGCCGGTGTCGTCCTGGGACATCGGCACGCCGCGGAGGTGCGCGCCGTCCGGGTCCCGCAGGTAGAGGGACCAGAAGCCGCCGTCCTCGGCCGGGCCGAACCAGGCGTCCCGTTCGGGGTCGTCGAAGACCGGGGCGAGGTCGGCCGGACCGATCTGCGGCGTGTCCATGCCGACGAGCAGGGTCGGGCCGTCCACCGCGTCGAACAGCGCACCGAGGCGCTCGTCGAGCCCGCCAGTCGTCTGGTGGATGACGTCGAAGCCCTCGGCGCCGTCCGGCAGCACCGTGCCGTCGTAGAAGAGCACCCGGCGGGCGGCCGGCAGGGCACGGACCGTCGCGAGCGTGTCGGCGAGGCTCGCGGCGGCGACGCGCGCGGCCCCCTCGGGGGTGAGTGCCGGCGTCAGACGGGTCTTCACCCGGCCCGGGAGGCACTCCTTCGCGACCACCGCGACGGTGATGTCGGACGTCGTCATGAGTGGACCTCCTCGGTCTCGACGGGACCGGCCACGTGGCGGACCGGAGCCGGGGCGACCACGGTGGGTCGCGCCTCCCGGCGGTACTCGCGCAGCAGACGCGACATGTCCTTGACGGCGTTGACGGTGCCGCGCAGCGTGCCCGTGACCTTGCTGTCGCCGATGCGCTGGGCGTAGCCGATGTCGGACTCGTCGACGCGCCACCCGGCGGCGTGCGCGGCGAGGACCATCTCGAGCGGGTAGCCGCTGCGGCGGTCGCGGAGGTCCAGTGCGACCAGGTCCTCGCGGCGCATCACCCGCATCGGGCCGAGGTCGCGGAGTCGGTAGCCGGTCGCGCGGCGCATCAGGACGGCGAGCACGCGGTTCGCGAAGCGGGCGTGCGGGGCCCATGCGCCCGGCGTCGTGGGGACGCGGCGTCCGAGCGCCAGGTCGGTGTGGCCCGTCGCCACGCGGGCGACGAGCGGGACGAGTTCGGCGGGGTCCATCGAGGCGTCGGCGTCGCAGAAGGCCACGTACTCGGCCGTGGCGGCGGCGACCCCGGCGGCGCAGGCCGACCCGAAGCCGCGGACCGGTTCGGTCACGACGAGGGCGCCGTGGGCACGGGCGACGTCGGCCGATCCGTCGGTGGAGCCGTTGTCGACGACGATCGCGCGGTAGCCACGCGGGAGCCGACCCAGGACCTCGGGGAGGGCGTCTGCCTCGTCGAGACAGGGGAGGATCACGTCGACGTTCATGTCGGCCATTCGGTGCGGGTCGACGGAACGACTGGTCGCGGGGTCTGCCGCGCGCGTCGGCGGTGTCGGGCGGTCGGTCTCGTCGGCCGGCTGTCGTTCCATACCCTCGACACAACACGAGATCGATCGGCGGGGTACAGGTTCGGCGTCCCCCGGTGGACGATCCGCGCACTCGCGAGGGTCGGGTACCCCCGGGTGGGGGACACGGCGGTCCGGCGTCCGGCGGACGGGTGCGGGCGCGTCGACGTGGTGGCGAGGGCCTGGAGGCGCGGTGCCGGTCCCCGGGACCGGCACCGCGCCTCCATGCGGTCACGCGTCGTGCGCTCGCCGGCTCGTCCGCTCGCTCGCCGGTTCAGGGTGGTGGTGGCGGCTACCGCACCGCCGCGCGCAGCGGCGCCGACTGGAACTCCCGCATGCCGCGCTCGAAGTCGACCTCGGCACGCCACCCGAGCTCGGCGGCGATCCGGTCCGACGACGCCGTGACGTGCCGGACGTCCCCGAGCCGGTACTCGCCGGTGACGACCGGCTGGGGACCCTCGGGCCCGGCGATCGCGGCGGCCATCTCCCCGATCGTGTGCACGATGCCGGACCCGACGTTGTACGCCCGGAACGTCTCGGCGGGCAGGTCCGCCGTCGCGGCGATCGATGCGGCGTTCGCCCCTGCGACGTCGTCGACGTGCACGAAGTCGCGCCGCTGGCGGCCGTCCTCGAAGACGCGCGGCGCCTCGCCCCGGGCGAGTGCCGACCGGAACAGCGAGGCGACCCCGGCGTACGGGGTGTTCGCGGGCATGCCCGGACCGTAGACGTTGTGGTAGCGGAGCGCGATCGCCCGACCACCGGTCGCTCGCGACCACGAGGACGCGAGGTGCTCCTGCGCCACCTTCGTCTGCGCGTAGACGTTGCGCGGGTCGAGCGCTGCCGACTCGTCGATCAGCCCAGGCAGGAGCGGCTTGCCGTCCGGTCCGATCGGGTCGAACTCCCCGGCGTCGAGGTCGGCGCGACGACGGGCCGGCGGGCGCACGGGCCCGCCGGACGCCGTCGTGTAGGCGCCTTCGCCGTAGACGACCATCGAGCTGGCGACCACGAGGCGGCCGATGCCGTGGCGGTCCATGCCGGCGAGGACATGCGCGGTGCCGGCGTCGTTCGACGAGACGTAGTCGGGGGCGTCCTGGAAGTCGACGCCCAGTCCGACCTTGGCGGCCTGGTGGCAGACCACGTCGACCCCGTCGAGGGCTGCATCGAGGCTGATCCGGTCGCGGACGTCGCCGTGCACGAACTCGATGCCCTGCTGCTGGTGCGCGGTGACGATCTCCGCGGGGTCGCCGTGGACGTCGTCGCGGAGGGAGTCGAGCACGCGCACCTCGTGGCCGTCGGCCAGGGCCCGGCGGACGATCGCGGACCCGATGAAGCCGGCGCCGCCGGTGACGAGCAGGCGGGTCACGCGGAGGCCTCCGTGGTCGCTGCTGCGGGCCGTGCGCTCGTCATCGCGCTCGCGCTCGCCGCGGCCGGGACGAGCTCCCGGGGGGTGTAGTCGTCCGGGATAGCCGCGACGATCGAACCGATCGCACGGACGATCACCTCGTTCGCCCGGGCCAGGCGCTCCATCACCATGCCGTGGGTGACCGGTGCCTCGCCGGTTCCGGCGGTGGCCTGCGCCTCTGCCTCGGCCTCGGACGGGGCCAGGCCAGCGTCGGCGTCGGTCACGAACGAGAGGTTCACCGTCCCGATGCCGAGCTCGGCCGCGAGGGGGACCTCGGGCGTCATCGTCATGTTGATCGTGTGGCCGCCGGCCTCGCGCATCCAGATGGACTCCGCACGCGTCGAGAACCGTGGCCCCTGGATCACCACGCACGTGCCCGTCGGCCGGAAGGGCACGTCGAGGCGCTCGATCGCACCGATCGCGACGCGTCGGAGCACCGGGTCGAACGGGTCCGCGAAGGAGAGGTGCTGCACGGCGTCCTCGAAGAACGTGTCCGCTCGGCCCCACGTCCGGTCGATGAGCTGGTCGGTGACGACGAACGTCCCGGGGGCGTAGTCGGGGTGCAGGCCACCGACCGCACTGGACGACACCACGGCACGGACGCCGAGCGAGCGCAGTGCCCACAGGTTCGCCCGGTGGTTGATGCGGTGCGGCGCCACGGAGTGCTCGCGGCCGTGCCGGGTGAGGAACGCCACCCGCTTGCCGGACATGGTCCCGATGCTGATCGGGCTCGACGTGGCGCCGAACGGGGTGTCGACGTCGACCTCGTCCGCGGTGCCGGGCTCGAACAGCTCGTAGAGTCCCGAACCGCCGATCACCCCGATGCCCACACGCGTCTCGTCCACAGCTCCGGTCGTGGTCACGTCGTTCTCCACAGGTCCTCCGAATGATCCTCGGCGCGTTCTGCGCGCTCGTTACGCTACTGGGACCGCCCTCGGTCGAACCGGGAGCGGGCACACATCTCACCTGTTCGGAGGCGCACGTGCGAACGATCGGTCAGCACCGCGACGAGATCGCCGCCCTGGTCGCGCCGGTCCTGTCCGGCAGGCGTACGTCCGTCCCGGAGGCGCGGGACGTCGACGACCTCGCCACCGGTGCCGGCAGCGGTCGGGGCTACCGCGTGCTGGCACGTGCGGTCGTCGCACCCGTGCCGCTCCCGCCGTTCGACAACAGCCAGATGGACGGCTTCGCCGTCCGCGCCGCCGACGCCGGTCGTGTGCTGCGGGTGGTCGAGCCCGTCCCCGCGGGGGTCGTCCCCGCTCCGCTGGACCCCGGGACCGCGGCGCCCATCATGACCGGAGCGCGGATCCCGGACGGCGCCGACGCGGTCTTCCCGGTCGAGGCGACGGGACCCGGCTCCTTCCCGGCCGCGCTGTCCCTGACCGAGGTCACGGTGCCGGACGACCTCGCCGCGGGGACGTTCGTGCGCGGGACCGGCACGGACCTCGCGCGCGGCGGCGGACTCGCACCGGCCGGCACCGCCGTGACGCCCGCACTGCTCGGCACGCTGGCGTCCGCCGGGGTCACCGCGGTCGACCTCGTGCGGCGGCTGCGGGTGCTCGTCGTCTCCACCGGGTCGGAGCTCCGCGGCGCCGGTGACGCCACGATCGGCGACGCGAACGGCATCGCCCTGCGGGCCGCCCTCGCCCAGGTCGGGGTCGAGACGCGGGCGGTCCGTGTGCCGGACGACGTCCCCGCGTTCACGGGTGCCCTCGACGAGGCGGTGGGGGACTGGGCCGACCTCGTCCTCACCACCGGCGGGATCAGCGCCGGCGCGTACGAGGTCGTGCGGCAGGCCCTCGAACCGCGCGGCCTCGTGGTCACCCCGGTCGCCGTGCAGCCCGGCGGCCCCCAGGCGTCCGGCACGGTCGAGCTCACGGGCCGGGACGTTCCGGTGGTCTCGTTCCCGGGCAACCCCGTCTCGGCGCTCGTCTCGTTCGAGCTGTTCCTCCGGCCGCTCCTCGCCGAAGACGCCGGCCTGCCCGACGACCGGCCGGCGCAGGAGCTCCCCGCAGCCGAGTCGGCGACCTCGCCGTCCACCAAGCACCAGGTCCGCCGCGGCCGGGTCGAGGGCGGCCGCGTGCACTTCGTGGGCGGCCCGAGCTCCCACCTGCTCGCGCACTACGCCGCGGCCACGCACCTCGTCCACGTCCCGGTCGGCACCACCACCGTCGAACCCGGCGACCCCCTGACCGTCTGGAGCCTCCGTTGACCGGCGAACCGATGCCCGACCCGACCCTGCCCGGCGGTGACCTGTCGCACGTCCGCGCCGACGGCACCGCGCACATGGTCGACGTCTCCGAGAAGGACGTCACCGCACGCTCCGCCACCGCCACGGCGACGCTCGTCACCCGTCCCGACGTGGTCGCTCGCATCCTCGACGGATCGCTCCCCAAGGGCGAGGTGATCGGCACCGCCCGGATCGCCGCGATCATGGCCGTGAAGAAGACCTCCGACCTGGTCCCGCTCTGCCACCCGCTGCCGATCGCCGGGGTCGAGGTCGACATCACCGGGGCACAGGACCGCGTCGTCGTCGAGGTGTCCGTGCGCACCACCTCACGGACGGGCGTCGAGATGGAAGCCCTCACCGGCGCGAGCGTCGCAGCACTGACCGTGTACGACATGGTGAAGGCCGTCGACCGCGCGGCCGTGATCACGGACGTCCGGGTGCTCGAGAAGCACGGTGGGCGCTCGGGGGACTGGAGCAACCGATGACCTCGCAGCCGACACGGGGACGAGCGGCCGTGGTGGTGGTGTCCACCCAGGCCTCCGCCGACCCGGCCCTCGACCGGACCGGCCCCGTCATCGCGGGCTGGCTCCGCGAACGCTCCTTCACCGTGACGGAGCCGATCATCGTCCCCGACGGCGGCCCGATCGCCGAGACGGTGTCGGCCGAGCTCCTGTCGGACGCCCGGGTCGTCATCACCACGGGCGGCACCGGCGTCACCCCGACCGACCGCACGCCAGAGGCGATCGCGCCGCTCATCGACCTCGAGCTGCCCGGCATCGCCGAGGAGATCCGCCGCCGTGGGCTCGCCGGCGCCGGCCCCACCGCGCTGCTGAGCCGGGGCGTCGCGGGGATCGCCGGTGGCACCCTGATCGTCGCGCTCCCCGGCTCGCGCGGTGGTGTCGCCGACGGGCTCGGGGTCCTCGACGGCCTGCTCGACCACGTCCTCGCCCAGGTCTCGGGCGAGGGCCACGCACCGCGGAGCGCCTCGTGAACGGCTCCGCCGACGCCCCCGAGCGGGTCGTCCTCGCCGACGTCGTCGACCGGTCCATCACCGTCGACGAGGTCGCCGCCGTCGTCGCCACCGACCAGGACGGCGCGGTCGTCACCTTCGCCGGGGTCGTCCGCGACCACGACGACGGCAAGGGGGTCACCGCCCTCGAGTACGAACGGCACCCGAGCGCCGGCGAGGTCATCGCCGAGGTGGCCCGGACGATCGCCGCCGCCCACCCCGAGGTCCGCATCGCGGTGCTGCACCGCGTCGGCGCGCTCGGCATCGGGGACGTGGCGCTCGCCGCAGCCGTGTCGTCGCCGCACCGTGCCGAGGCCTTCGCTGCCTGTGGGGCCCTCGTCGACCTCGTGAAGGAGCAGGTGCCCATCTGGAAGCACCAGCGGTTCACCGACGGCTCCGACGAGTGGGTCGCCGCCCTCTGATCCGACCCTGTGGGACTCCGCAGCTGACCGTTGCCGGATCGCAACCGCGCCACGCGTTCGGGGCGTAGCGCGGGTTCCGAGCGGATCCATAGAATCCGGGACCATGAGCGTGCTGCTGTACGGGGCCGGTGTGGTCCTGCTGGTCTTCGCCTTGATCGACATCCTCACCAAGGGCGACGACCAGGTCCGTGGACTCCCGAAGTTCGCGTGGGTGCTCCTCGTGGTCCTCGTGCCCGTGGTCGGCAGCATCGTGTGGTTCGCCGTCGGGCACGACTGGGCCCCCGGTGACCGGAACCACGGACGGTACATCGAGCCGAACCGCCACGAGGACCGCTACGCCACGCTCGGTGACGCGCGCAACGCCCACGGTGACAAGCGCGTGAGCGGCACGGAGCAGGAACTCGCCGAGCTCGAGCGCGAGATCGAGTACTGGGAGGCCCAGGCGCGCCTCAAGCGGGCGAAGGAAGCCGCGGGCGAGAGCGACGTCGCGCCGTCGAGCTGACGCGCGCGTCCGGTCGGCGGCGCACGGTGCGCGGTCCGGCGGCCGGTGCGCGGTCCGTCGGCCGGTGCGCGGTGCGTCGGCCGGTGCGAGGTGCGTCGGCCGGTGCGAGGTCCGGCGGCCGGTGCGTGGTCCGGCGGCCGGTGCGAGGTTGACCGCTTCGTGCGGCGCTACAAGCTCGCACCGGGCGGGCAGCGCCGCACCCGCTGGACAACTCCGCACGGTGCGTATCCGGCGGTGTCGGGTCCCGAGCCGGTACGGTGCGCTTCCGGCCGCGCCGTGCGCGACGCGGGCCGGCGTGGGGAGGTGGGTCGCGCCTCCTGGGCGTCGCGCGGTGCGCGGTGCGTCGGCCGGTGCGAGGTTGACCGCTTCGTGCGGTGTTACAAGCTCGCACCGAGCGGGCAGCGCAGCACCCGCTGAGCAACCCCGCACCGTGCGCGCCCGCGCTGCCCCGCCACCCCGCACCGTGCGTGCCCGCGCTCCCTCACCGCCCCCGCACCGACCACCCCGCCGCGCCGCCTACCCTTGACGGGTGGCTCATCTCCTCGGCGCCGAGAACCTCCATCTCGAGTTCCCTACCCGTGTCGTCTTCGACAACGTCACCCTCGGCATCGACGAGGGTGACCGCATCGGCGTCGTCGGCCGGAACGGCGACGGCAAGTCGACCCTCCTCGCCCTGCTGTCCCAGCGCCTCGAGCCGGACGGCGGCCGCGTCACGCACCGCCGCGGGCTGACCGTCGGCTACCTCGACCAGCGGGACATCCTGCCAGCGGGGGAGACCGTCGGCACCGTCGTCGTCGGCGACCTGGCCGAGCACGAGTGGGCGGGCGACCCGAAGATCCGCGACATCATCGGCGGCCTCGTGTCGGACATCCCGTGGGACGTCTCGGTGGACGAGCTGAGCGGTGGGCAGCGGCGTCGCGTGGCGCTCGCGCGGCTGCTCGTCGGCGACTGGGACGTGCTGTTCCTCGACGAGCCGACGAACCACCTCGACGTCGAGGGCATCCAGTGGCTCGCGGAGCACATCAACCGCCGGTGGTCGGCGAACCAGGGCGGCATGGTCGTCGTGACGCACGACCGCTGGTTCCTCGACGCCGTGTCGACCGACACGTGGGAGGTCCACGACGGCGTCGTCGACCCCTTCGAGGGCGGCTACGCGGCGTACATCCTGCAGCGCGTCGAGCGCGACCGGCAGGCCGCCGCGAGCGAGCAGCGCCGGCAGAACCTCGCCCGCAAGGAGCTCGCGTGGCTCCGCCGCGGCGCCCCGGCCCGTACGAGCAAGCCGAAGTTCCGCATCGACGCGGCGAACGCCCTCATCGACGACGTGCCGCCGATCCGCGACACGGTCGCCCTCGCGAAGACGGCCACCGCGCGCCTCGGCAAGGACGTCGTCGACCTGCTCGACGTCAGCGTCTCGTTCGACGGCACCGAGATCCTCGACCGCATCGAGTGGCGGATCGCGCCGGGGGAGCGCACCGGCATCCTCGGTCCGAACGGTGCCGGCAAGTCGACCCTGCTGAGTCTCGTGTCCGGACGGCTCCAGCCCACGAGCGGCCGCGTGAAGACGGGCAAGACCGTGCAGGTCGCGGTGCTCGACCAGCAGCTCGCCGACCTCGCGCAGTTCGCCGACGACCGTGTGCGCGAGGTCGTCGCCCGCAAGAAGACGAGCTACGTGGCCGACGGCAAGGAGATGACGCCGTCGCAGCTCCTCGAACGCCTCGGCTTCACGTCGGCGCAGCTGTCGACGCCGGTCAAGGACCTGAGCGGTGGGCAGAAGCGCCGCCTGCAGCTCATGCTCATCCTGCTCGACGAGCCGAACGTGCTCATCCTCGACGAGCCCACCAACGACCTCGACACCGACATGCTCGCCGCCATGGAGGACCTGCTCGACACCTGGCCGGGCACCCTGCTGGTCGTCTCCCACGACCGGTACCTGCTCGAGCGCGTCACGGACCAGCAGTACGCCGTGCTCGGCGGCCACCTGCGGCACCTGCCGGGTGGCGTCGACGAGTACATGCGGCTCCGTGCGGCCGGCACCGGTGGCGGGACCGCGTCTGCGGCTGCCGCCGCGTCAGCCGGGAGGCCCGACACCGCAGGCGGGACCGGCTCGGCCGGTCCCGTGGCCGGGTCCACGGGGCCGGCCGGTCCGGGCGCGTCCGCTGCGGCCGCCTCCGGCCTGTCCGGCGCAGAGCGGCGGACCGCCGAGAAGGAGATGTCGGCGCTCGACCGGAAGATCGCGAAGGTCGGGGACGACCGGAAGAAGCTGCTCGACCAGTTCGCGACGCACGACCAGTCGGACTACGCGGGTCTCGGGGAGCTCCAGGCGAAGCTCGCGGCGCACGAGGCCGAGATCGAGCAGCTCGAGGAGCGCTGGCTCGAGGTCGCGGAGCAGCTCGGGGTCTGAGACGGTCTACTCGGCCGGCTGTGCCTCCGACGGTGCACCGCCGCCGGGGTTCGCGACGACCTCCCACAGGTGGCCGTCCGGGTCCTGGAAGAAGCCGGACCACATCCCCCACGGGCGCGTGTACGGCGGCGCGAGCATCGTGGCGCCGGCGGCCCGGGCCCGGTCGAGGAACGCCTCGGCGTCGGCCTGGCTCTCGACGAAGTGCCCGATCGTCGCCGCGGGGCCGTCGGCGAGGTCGACACCCGAGTCCTTCACCATGTCGTCGCGGCCGTAGACGCTGACGATGAGCCCGTCGTCGAGGGTGAACATCGCCGTCGTGCCGCCCGCCTCGGTCTCGGTCGACGGGTACTCGGTGCCGATGATCCCGCTGCCCTCGATGCCGAGCAGTGCGCGGTAGAACGCCGCCGATCGTGCGACGTCGGCGACGGCCAGGGTGATCGCGTGCATGGGCCGGAGACTACGCCCGGTCTCGCCGCGGGGACGGCTCAGTCCCCGAGGCCCAGGATGAGCCGACGGAGCAGTCCGGCGAGCTGGTCCTGCTCGTCGTCGGAGACCCCGGCCAGGATGTCCCGCTCGGCCGTCAGCAGGTCGGCGATCGCTGCGTCCACGGCGACCCGGCCCTTCGCCGTCAAGGAGACGAGGATGCCCCGGCCGTCCTTCGGGTCCGTGCGCCGGCCGACCAGCCCGCGCGCCGCGAGCCGGTCCACCCGGTTCGTCATGGTGCCGCTCGACACCAGCGTCTGCTGCAGCAGTGACTTCGGGCTCAGTTCGTACGGCTCGCCCGCCCGCCGCAGCGCCGAGAGGACGTCGAACTCCCACGGCTCCATGGCACCGGCGTCGAACGCGGCACGTCGGGCACGGTCGAGGTGCCGCGCGAGCCGGTCCACGCGGGACAGGACCTCGAGCGGACCGAAGTCCAGGTCGGCGCGCTCGCGACCCCACGCCGCGACGATGCGGTCGACCTCGTCCTCATGCGGCATCTGACCATCTTGGCGGAAGCCGGGGCTGCACGACCAGTCGCCGCGTCGTGGGAGGATGGTCTGGCGCCTCCGTGCGCGTTCCGCCTTGGTGTAATGGCAGCACGACGGCCTTTGGTGCCGTTAGGTCCGGGTTCGAATCCTGGAGGCGGAGCTCGGGGTGGACACTCGTCCCGGTGGCGGTCTCGATCCTCCGCCGCTGGTGGACGCTCCCGGTCGGGGTTCAGGCCCCCCGGACCGGCAGGACGAGGTCGAGGTTCCGGCGGATCGCGTCCAGCACCGCGTCGGTCGGGGCGTCGGTGCGCTCCGGTGACGCCAGGTGCACGAACAGCACCGCGGAGACGGTCTGCGCGAGCACGCGGGCATCGTCGTAGGAGGAGCCGTTCCGTCGGAGGACGTCGGCGCACGCGAGGTCGACCTGCTGGATGAGCTCGAGTCCGCGCTGGTGGAACGGCTCGGTCGGGTCCCCGAAGATCAGTTCCTTCAGGTAGGTGCGGCCGTTGCCGACGTGCCGCCGGTTGCAGACGACGACCGGTTCGATGAGCGCCATGACGGCATCGAGGGTCGTCAGGTCCGAGGTGGAGGCACGGAGCCCCGTCGCGATGGCGTCCTCGTAGTGGGCGTTCTGCACCAGGAGGAGGAGCTCGGCCTTGCTGCGCGCGTAGAGGAACAGCGTGCCCGTGCCGATGTCCGCGGCGTCGGCGATCTGCTGTGTCGTGACCTCGTCGACGCCCATCCGGTCGAACAGGTCGGACGCTGCCGCGGTGATGCGGGCGAGCTTCTCCTGCTTGTTCCGCTCGCGACGGCCGACCGGCGCCGTGTCCGAAGAACTCATGCGGGCATCGTACCGCCTCCCGCATCGCACTCAGTTGCGAGTGTGATCGGAAATGAGTACGCTCAGAAAAATGAGGATGGAGAACACGATGCAGGCGTTCCAGATCGACCGGTACAAGACGCCGATCCACGCGGCGACGGTGAGCGAGCCGACCGTCGGCGCACGTGACGTGCTCGTGCGGGTGCACGCGGCGGGCGTGAACCAGCTCGACGCGAAGATCGCCGACGGCGAGTTCACGGCGCTGTTGCGCTACCGGACGCCGTTGGTCCTCGGGCACGACGTCGCCGGCGTGATCGAGCAGGTGGGGTCGGCCGTCACGAGGTTCGCCGTGGGCGACGCCGTGATGGCACGTGTCCGTGACCACCGGATCGGGACCTTCGCCGAGCGGATCGCGGTCGCCGAGGCGGACCTGGCGCGCAAGCCGACCGCGGTGAGCATGACCGAGGCGGCCTCGCTGCCCCTGGTGGCGCTGACCGCGTGGCAGGCGCTCGTCGAGCGTGCGCACGTCCGGCCCGGACACCGGGTCCTGATCCACGGCGGCTCCGGAGGCTTCGGGTCGATCGCGATCCAGCTCGCCCGGCACCTCGGTGCCCACGTGGCGACGACCGCGAGCGGATCGAACGCCGAGTGGCTCCGCTCGATCGGCGCGGACGAGGTCATCGACTACCGGACGGAGGACTTCGCCGAGCGCCTGTCCGACTTCGACGTCGTGGTCGACACCGTCGGCGGGAAGAACCTCGAGCGTTCACTCACGGTCCTCCGTCGTGGCGGCACCGCCGTCAGCATCGTCGGACCGCCCGACCCGACCTTCGCCGCGGCCGCCGGGCTGAACCCGGTGCTCCGGACGGTGATCGGCGTCATCAGCGCTGCGATCCGACGACGGGCGCGACGACTCGGAGTCGACTACTCGTTCCTCTTCATGCGCGCATCCGGTCCGCAGCTGTCGGAGATCGCCGACCTCGTCGACGCCGGCATCATCCGTCCGGTCGTGGGCCGGGTCTTCCCCTTCGCCGAGACCCCTGCGGCGGTCGAGGCAGCCCGTCGCGGTGGCACCCGCGGCAAGGTCGTCGTCTCCATCGTCGAGTGAGGATCGGAGCCGACCGTCGACCCGCCCGACACGCAGGTCACGGACCGGTCGGCGTCGGACCTCCCGGCACGTCGGAACCGCTCCATCCGGACCGGAGCTTCTCGATCTCGGGGATGACCCCGAGGAGACGGTGCTCCGTCGCGGTCCGGTCGGCGATCTCGAGGTGGACTCCGGCGTCGCCGGAGCGCCCGGTGAGGTGCAACGCGTGGGCGAGCTCGAGGTGTGCGCGAGCGAGGCCGTCGGGGAACTGCGCCGCCGTCGCCTCCTCGATCACCCCGGGCATGGTCTCGAGCGCGTACGCCGGCTGCCCGTCGCGGTTGAGGACCTTCGCGAGGAGGGCCCTCGTGTTCACGCCGGTCACGAGGACGAGGTTCGGCGGGACCGAACCGCTGCGGCGTTCGAGGAGCCCGAGGACGTCCTCGTAGTGCCGGGCCGCGCCGGCGAGGTCGCCGGTGTGCATCAGGAAGTTGGCGATCATCGCGAGCACCTGGGTGGTGCCCTCCTCGTCGCCGGCGCGCGTGAGGTGCTCCATGGCGCGGCTCGCCTCGCGCAGCGCGGCGTCGTGGTCGAGGAGGCGTCCGTGCGCCCAGGCGAGGTAGAACGACGCCCATCCCCGTTCCTTGTCGTCGTCGGTCCGGTCCGCCGCGGCGACGGCGCGTCGGGCGTCGCGCAGGGCGGCGTCGAACTCGCCCTGGGTGAGGTGGAGCCACGCGGCGTAGCCCCGGTGCACGGCGACGTCCCGGTCGGTACCGGATCGCTCGGCGGCGTCGGCCGACGTGAGGAACAGGATCCGCCAGAGGTCCCACGCGGGCCAGGTGTCGGAGAACCAGTGCAGGGCTTCGGCGACGTCGAGCACGAGCCGGTCCTCGCCGAGCGCGAAGGCCTGGGTCACCGCGCTCGCCCACTGCGGGCCCTCGATGCGCAACCACGTCCGAGCCTGTTCGGCGGAGTCGAAGTGGCGTCCGGGGGCGGCGGGATCCGGCTCGCGGTCGGGTTCGAACCACAGTCCGGCGTTCTGCGCGGTGGCGAGCACCCAGTGCCGGAGCGCCCGCCGCTGCCGTGCGGTGGCCGGCTCGTCGCGTCGCGAGAGTGCCGCGGCGAACAGCCGGACGAGGTCGTGGAGCTGGTAGCGGTTCCCGCCGCGGGCCTCGACCAGTCCGAGGTCGGTGAGCTCGTCGAGGCGCTCGGCGGTCTCGTCGACGTCGGCGGTCTCGTCGACGTCGGCGGACGCTGCCGCTGCGGCGAGGTCCGCGTCGAACGTGGCGCCGTCGATGAGCGCGAGGCTGCGGAACAGGTGCTGTGACGCGGCATCGGTGTGGCCGTAGGAGAGCGTCAGGGCCGGCTCGACGGCGAGGTCGCCGGCGACCAGCGCGCGGAGGGGATCGCGCCGCGCGGTCATCGTGTCGAGGAAGTCCCGGACGGTCGAGCGGGGCTGCGCGGCGACGCGGTTCGCGGCGATCCGGAGCGCCAACGGGAGGTCACCGCACGCGCTGGCGAGGGCATCCGCATCGGCGTCGGTGCGTTGCGACGCGGGCACGATCCGACCGATCAGCTGCACGCTCTCGGCGCGGTCGAGCGGTTCGAGGGTGACACGGTGCACGTTCACGAGGCCGGCGAGGCTGCGGCGGGACGTGACGACGACCACGGTGTTCGTCGCGGCGAGCACGGGACGGACCTGCTCCTCGTTCGCAGCGTTGTCCAGGACCACGGCGATCCGCTCCCGAGCCGTGATGCGTCGCCACTCGGTGATGGCCGCGTCGAGTGTCGCGATGTCGCGGATCTCCGACGTCTGCGCGATGAGCGACTGGAGCACGTCGAGGGGCGACAGGGGGAGCGAGTGCATGCCGTTCAGGTCGACGAAGGCGCGCTTGCCGGTGTCGTACCCGTGCCGGCTCAGCGCCTCGAGGGCGAGGGTCGTCTTGCCGACACCGGCGGGCCCGCAGATGACGAGGATCGGCGCAGCGAGGTCAGTGGCGGGACGACCGAGGAACTCGGCGACAGCTCGCATCACGTCGGGTCGACCGGTGAAGTCCGTCACCAGTGCGGGCGCGAGCATCGCGGAGCGGAGCGAGCCGTCAGCCGCGATGCGCGGCGCGCGCGCCAGACGGAGCATCGCCTGCTGCTCGTGTTCGGGGAGCCCGAGCGCGTCGATGAGGGCGGTGAGGGTCCGTCGTTGTGGCGCCGCGCTGATGCCACGCTCGATGTTGCTGATGGTCCGGTCGCTGATCCCGGACGCGTGCGCGAGCGCTTCGAGCGTGAGGCCCGCCGTGAGTCGGTGGCGTCGGAACCGCACACCGAGCGGGTCAGTCATCGGGATCTGTGTCGACGCGGGGTTTCTTCATGCTTTCTTCCTGGTGTCGGGTCCCCGGGTTGCCGTTCCATGAGGTGCAACACCATGGTGCCTGACCGTCCGATCAGAAGCGAGCGGACCGCACCATCGGGGAGGGGACCACACCATGCCATCGCCCACCATCATCCTCGTGCACGGCGCCTTCGCCGACGCCGCCAGCTGGGCCCCGGTCACCCGGGAGCTCCTCGACCGCGGCCACACCGTCATCGTGCCGCCGGTCTACAACCGCAGCCTCGCCGATGACGCCGCCTCCATCCGCGCCGTCGCCGAGGCGGTCGACGGTCCCGTGGTCCTCGCCGGGCACTCCTACGGCGGGGCGGTCGTCACGGTGGCGGGTGCCGCCGAGAACGTCGTCGGACTCGTCTTCGTCGCCGGGTACGTCCTCGAGGAGGGCGAGAGCCTCGGACAGCTGCAGGGCGGCTTCCCGGATTCCGACCTCGCCGCGAACCTCGTGTACACGCCCTACCCGATCGCCGGGGCGGACGACGGCACCGACGTGTCCGTGAAGATCGACGCGTTCCCGCCGGTCTTCGCCGAGGGCGTCGATCCGGGAACCGCGGCGGTCCTCGCGGTGTCGCAGCGCCCGCTGAGCGGTGCGGCGTTCGGCGAACCGGCATCGGTCGCCGCCTGGAAGACCACGCCGGGGTGGGGCATCGTCTCGGCGGACGACCACACGATCAACCCCGACGTCGAACGGTTCGGCTACGAGCGCGCCGGCCTCCGCGGCGTCGTCGAGCTGCCCGCTCCGCACCTGGTGATGCACACCCACCCGGCGGACGTCGCCGACGTCATCGAGACCGCCGTCCGCGAGACCGCCGGCGAACGCGACTGACGACCGAGCACCCACACACCACCACGATCGAACACAGGGAGACGACCATGGGATACGTGACCACCGACGACGGTGCAGAGATCTACTTCAAGGACTGGGGGGACGCCGACGCGCAGCCGATCGTGTTCCACCACGGCTGGCCGCTGTCCTCGGACGACTGGGACGCGCAGATGCTGTACTTCCTGGCCGAGGGCTACCGCGTCATCGCCAGCGACCGTCGGGGCCACGGCCGCTCGTCGCAGATCGGGACCGGGCACGACATGGACCACTACGCGAGCGACGTCTCCGCCGTGGTCGAACACCTCGACCTGCACGACGCGATCCACATCGGCCACTCCACCGGCGGTGGTCAGGTCGCCCGCTACGTCGCCCGGTACGGCCAGCCGCAGGGCCGGGTCGCCAAGGCCGTCCTCGTCGCGGCGGTGCCGCCGCTCATGGTCAAGACCGAGGCCAACCCCGACGGCACCGACATCTCGGTCTTCGACGGGTTCCGCGAGGCACTCGCCGCCAACCGTGCCGAGTTCTTCCAGGCCGTCGCCTCCGGTCCGTTCTACGGCTTCAACCGTGACGGCGTCACGCCGTCCGAGCCGGTGATCGCCAACTGGTGGCGTCAGGGCATGACGGGCAGCGCCCTCGCGCACCTCGAGGGCATCAAGGCCTTCTCGGAGACCGACCAGACCGAGGACCTGCGCGCCATCACCGTTCCCGTCCTCGTCCTGCAGGGCGACGACGACCAGGTCGTGCCGTACGAAGACGCCTCGCTCAAGCAGGCGGAGCTCCTCAGCGACGCGACGCTCAAGATCTACGAGGGCTACCCGCACGGCATGCTGACGACCCACGCCGACGTCGTCAACCCGGACATCCTCGCGTTCCTCCGGAGCTGACGCGGCGCCCGGGGGCCCTTTGCGCCAGGCGCGGTGCGGGTGGAGTCGATCGGCTCACCTGCACCGCGCCTGGCGTCCCAGACGCGGCGACGAGACGGACCGGCGACTACGTTCGGGCAGGTGAACGACGAGCGACGCAGGGAACTGGGCGACAGCGACGCCCCGGTCGAGGACGAGATCCACGAGTCGTTCACCGCGATCGTCGAGGAGGGTGCCGAGCGGCTCCAGCGCACCACACGGGTGGTGCTCACGACGGGCTTCGCCGGCGGCCTCGAGATCGGGCTTGGTGTCATGGGCTACCTCGCGGTGCTGCACGAGACCGACAGCCACCTGCTCGCCGGTCTCGCGTTCAGCGTCGGACTCATCGCCCTGTACCTCGCGCACAGCGAGCTCTTCACCGAGAACTTCCTGCTGCCCATCACCGCGTTGATCGCTCGCGAGGGCACGGTCGGACAGCTGGTCCGGCTGTGGGTCGGCACCCTGCTCAGCAACCTCGCCGGTGGGTGGCTGTTCATGTGGCTCGTCGTCCAGGCGTTCCCGCAGTGGCACACGGTGCTCGAGGAGTCCGCCCGGCACTACGTCGACGCGCCGTTCGGCCTGCAGACCGCCGTGCTCGCGGTGATCGGCGGCAGCACCATCACCCTCGTGACACGGATGCAGCAGGGGACGGACTCCGATCCGGCCAAGATCGTCGCCGCCGTCGTCGGTGGCTTCCTGCTCTCGGGGCTGCAGCTCTTCCACTCGATCCTCGACTCGCTGCTCGTGTTCGGGGCGATCCTGGCGGGGTCGTCGATCACGTACGGTCAGTGGCTCGCGTGGTTCGGGTACACGCTCCTGTTCAACGTGATCGGCGGCGTGGTCCTGGTGACCGCGCTGCGGCTCGTGCGGACCGCGGACCTCCTGCAGCGTCGACGTCACGACGGCACCGGCACCGGCACCGCGAGCTGACAGCGGGGTCGCACGCCGAGCCGTCAGGACGACGGTTCGGCGGCCCGCGGGATCGGCAGGGCGATCTCGACGTCCGGGTCGCCCTCGCGCGCGGCTCGGATCATGGAGTTGGCCGTCGCAGCGAGCGGGACCGCGAAGAACCCGCCGGCGATCCCGCCGACCGTGGTGCCGGCGATCACGGCGACGAGCACCGCGAGCGGGTGGACCGCGACGACCGAGCCGGTCAGGAACGGGTGCAGGACCTGCCCTTCGAGCTGCTGCACCAGGACGACGATGCCGAGCATCACCAGGGCGACGACCCAGCCCTTGAAGAGCAGCGCGAGCAGGACCGCGACCGCTCCGGCCGCGAACGCCCCGACCACCGGGATGAACGCGCCGACGAACACGACGACGCCGATCGGTCCGGCGAGCGGCACGCCCAGGAGGAACGCGCCGAGGGCGATCCCGATCGCGTCCGTCGCGGCGATGACGACCTGCACCCGGATGAAGTGCGTGAGCGTGGTCCAGCCGGCTTCGCTCGCCACGTGCAGGCGGTGCTGTGCCCGCCGCGGGAAGAGCGACACGATCCAGTCCCACATGTGCCGGCCACCGGTGAGGGCGAAGATCGTGACGAACGTCACGATGAACAGGCCCTCTCCGAGGTGGACCAGGGTGGCGCCGGCGACCGCGACGCCCTGCTGCAGTTCGGCGCTGTGCTGCTCGATGAACGTCCTCGCGTCGGTCGAGATCGTGTCGAGGTCGACCGACGGCAGTCCGAACGGCGGGTGCCGCAGCAGGTCCTGGACCGTACCGATCAGCGCGACGCTCCGCCGCTCGAGGTCGGGCAGTTGCTCGTTGACCCGCCACACGACGAGGAAGACCAGGAACGCGATCCCGGCGACGAGGGTCAGCAACGCGGCCGTGATCGCGAGCCACTTCGGGACGCCGTGCCGTTGCAGGAGCGCACTGAAGGGGACCAGCAGCGCCGCGACGACGAGCCCGATGAGCAGCGGGACGACGACGTTGGCGAGCGTGAACGCGACGTACCCGGCGAGTCCGATGGCGGCCGCGATGACGAGGAGCCGACCGGCGAAGACCGCCCCGGCGCGGAGGCCGGACGACGTCGGGCCGTCGGTGGTGGAGGGTGTGGTCATGCGCGGTCTCTCGCTCGGGGGTCGTGGGCAGTGCCATGATCCGCCGGGGCTGCTGGACGCGGTCCAACCCGATCAGGGGCGCCCGCCGCGGGGACGGACGGGAGGCGCGGTGCCAGCTGGCACCGCGCCTCCCGTCCGCCCGTGGTCGCGTCAGCGACCGCCGGTCGCGTCCTCGTCGCCGCGCGCGGTCGCGACGTCGAGGCGGGGATCGAGCGCCGGGTCCGGGGAGACCGCCTCGGTGTGGATCGGCGGATCCGGCTCGATCGCGACGTCCGGACGGGCCTGGCGATCGGACCGCCCGCGTTCCTCGGACGAGCGAGCGGGGCGCAGCCGGTGGCGCAGCGCCTGCCACGGTCTGCCGATCCCGGTGTAGACGCCGCGGTCGGCGGGGCCGTCGACCTCGAGGCCGTAGTACTCGCCCACGCGTTCGAGCAGGAGCGCCCGTTCGGCGCGGTCGTACGCGCGTCGTTCGCGGGTGAAGGCGATGACCGTGGACCAGCAGGTGAGCAGGAGGACGATGCTGAACGGCAGCGCCGTGGTGATCGCGGCCGTCTTCAGGGCGTTGAGCCCTCCGGTCAGCAGCAGGGCGACGGCGAGCAGTGCCGAGACGCCGGCGAAGAAGACCCGGAGCCAGTTCTTCGGCTCGATGTCACCGCCGGACGCGATCATCGCCATCACGAGCGATCCCGAGTCCGACGAGGTCACGAAGAACACGCCGATGAGCAGGATCGCGCCGAAGGTCAGGACGGTGCCTGCGGGCAGGTCGCTGAGCAGGGTGAAGAGCGACCCCTCGACGTCGACCGACCCGTCGGCCCCGATCAGACCGCCGCCGTTCATCTGCTGGTGGATGGCCGCGCCACCGAGCACGGCGAACCACAGCATCGTCAGCGCGGTCGGCACGAGCAGGACACCGAAGACGAACTGCCGCACGGTGCGGCCCTTCGAGATGCGGGCGATGAAGATGCCCACGAACGGTGCCCAGGACATCCACCAGCCCCAGTAGAACGTGGTCCAGGCCGCCTGCCACGCCTCACCGGCAGCGCCCTGCTGCGCGCTCACCGTGAACGAGAGCCCGACGAGGTTCTGCAGGTACGCGCCGATCGACTGGACGAAGTCGCGCAGGAGGTACTGCGTCGGGCCCACGATGAGGATGAAGAGCAGCAGCGCCGCCGCGAGCAGGAGGTTGAAGTTCGACAGGATCTTCATCCCCTTCGTCACGCCGGTGACGAGGGAGACGATCGTGAGGGCGGTGATCACGGCGATGATGGCGATCTGGCTGACCGTGCTGCTCTCGGCGATCCCGGCGCTCTCGAGTCCGGCACCGATCTGGATCACGCCGAGCCCGAGCGACGTCGCGACGCCGAACAGGGTGCCGACCAGTGCGATGACGTCGATGAGGTTGCCCCATCCGCCCTTCACCCGTGCGCCGAGGAGCGGTTCGAGGGCCCACCGGATCGACACGGGGCGGCCGCGGCGGTGGATCGCGTACGCGAGGGCGAGGCCCAGGACGACGTAGATCGCCCAGGCGTGCAGGCCCCAGTGCAGGAAGGTCTGGGTCATGGCCTGCTGGGCGAGGGACGCCTCGTCGCCGGTGACGCCCGGGCGCGGGTCCGCGAAGTGGCTGAGCGGTTCGGACACCCCGTAGAACACGAGGCCGATGCCCATGCCGGCGGCGAACAGCAGCGCGAACCAGGAGCCGGTCGAGAACTCGGGTTCGTCCTGGTCTTTGCCGAGCTTGATGTCGCCGAACCGGCTGAAGCCGACGAAGACCGAGAAACCGACGAAGAACGCGGCGATGAGCACGTAGTACCAGCTGAAGTTCCGGACGATGCCGTCCTGCAGGGCCGAGAACGCCGCTTCGGCCGACGACGGGGCGATGAGCGTCCACGCGACGAAGGCGAGCACGATGACGGCGGCAGGCCAGAACACCCAGGTCTTGAGTCGTGGGGTCGTCGTGGGTGGGTCGGTCGTTGCCATGCACCCATCGTGCCCGCGGACGAGCCTGTACGACCGCTCAGTCCCAGATCATCCGCGCACCGGGCGGAGCGCGTCCGCGTGCGGATGCCCGACCTCGGGACGCCGGACCGGCACCGCACGGGGACCCGCCGACGATCGCCGGACCGCCCGGACGACCGGCACGATCCGGAACCCGCCGAGCGCGAGGGTCCGGAGCGCCTTGCCGGTCCGGACGACCAACCCCCTGAGGTCGCGGACCGGTCCGCCGGACACGCTCATCACGAGGGACCGGTCGAGCACCACCCGCCAGGCCGGATCGAACTGGACGGACAGGTCGACGTCGTCGTGCACCCGGGGGTCCGTGCGGTGCACGCGCGACCGCACCGCGAGCCACGCGACCCGCCGCATGACCATGTTCGAACCGAAGAGCGGCGGCTGCCAGAGCGCCGCGCCCATCAGGGCGAAGTACGCGCGCATGTACGCGATGCGCCAGAACGCGCGCTCCAGCCGGCCGAGCCCGCGGAACTCGCCCGGCCCCGTGACGGCGACGACCAGGTCGTCGTCGAAGTGCCGGAGTGCTCGCTCGAGCCAGTCGGGGTCCGGGCGGGAGTCCGCGTCGAGCCGGGCGACCAGGGTCCCCGTCGCCTGGTCGTACCCCCGCGCAGCCGCGGCGGCGATCGCCCGGACGGGTTCGTGCAGCACGAGCGCGCCCGACCGGGTGGCGACGGCCACGCTGTCGTCGGCGCTGCCGTTGTCGACGACGATCACCTCGTCGGGTGCCCGAGTCTGCCGAGCCAGCGCCTCCAGGCACGAGCGGAGCTCGTCCGCGTCGTCGAGACACGGCACGACGACGGAGACGGTGTCCGGAGGGGGCACGGGACCAGCCAACCAGGCCGTGCTCCGCCCGCTCCCGGGCGCCGTGGTCGCGACGCGAGTGCGGGGCGACGGCCGTGACGGGACGGACTGGAGGGACGGTGCGGGCCCGCACCGTGCCTCCCGTGGGTCGTCGGCACCGTCCGCGAGAGGATGGCCGGGTGCGCACCGCGACCAGCCTGCTCGACGCCCTCGTCCGACACGTCGACGCCTCGGGCTTCGCCGCCCACGGTCTGCACGTCCTGGTCGGCGACGACACCGCCGAGCACCACTGGACGCCCGACGTCCGGCGCGAGGTGCACTCGGTCGCGAAGGGGATCGCGGTCCTCGCCACGGGGATCGCCGCCGACGACGGGCTGGTCGACGTCGACGCCCCGGTGTCGGTCTCGCTCCCCGACGTCCGGTACGGCCCGGGGACGGACGCGGTCACCCTGCGCCACCTGCTGACCATGACGAGCGGCGTCGACATGCCGTGGTCGCCGACCGAGCTGCACGACTGGCCGGACCTCGCGCTGGAGTTCCTCGGGCGACCGTCACGCGGTCGCGTGTTCCAGTACGCGAACGCCAGCACCTACACGGCGATGCGGGTGCTCGAGACGCACGTCGGCGACGTCGGCACGTTCGTGTCCCGTCGCCTGTTCGACCCGCTCGGCATCCACGACGTCTCTTGGGCCCGCTGTGCGAACGGCCACGTCGCCGGGGGCGAGGGCCTCGCGATGCGCACCGGTGAGCTCGCTCGGATCGGGCGGCTCGTCCGCGACCGCGGCGAACACGACGGCCGCCGGGTCGTGGGGACCCGCTGGTGCGACGCGATGCACACCGACTGGGTCGAGCGCGACGGCGCGGGGCCGGGCTACGAGCGGTACGCGATGGCGGGGTGGGACGGCCCCGGGCGGCTCTGGCGGCTGCACGGCGCGTACGGGCAGATGCTGCTCTTCGACGGGGACACGGTGGTGACCGTCACGGCCGACGACCACCTCGGCGCGGACGCGTTCGCCGGAGCGGTCGCGGACGAGCTGGAGCGTCAGGGGCCGACCGGCCCCTGACGGCCGGGCGTCAGCGCCGACGTCGCGTGGACAGCAGCCCGCCGAACACCAGCACCACCGCCACGCAGAAGACGATCAGTCCCGCGGGGTCGAAGCCGTCGAAGTTCATCGTTCCTCCCGATGTGTCGCCCCGACACTACGACCGCGTCGCTCGACGCGTGCGGTGACCCGGGTCCGTCCGCATTCCGGGTCGCACAGGGTCGTCCGGTCTGCGCATCCGGTCCCGCCGGCGTGCGCATGTGCGCGCGCTGCGAGCGCCCGGGCCGCGCTGGTGCGATGATGATCCGCGGCCGTCGCCCCGACGGCGAGGACGCCGTCGCCGGACGGCGAGGAGACGGAAGTGACGAGCGTGACCGAGACCCGCTCTCAGACCCCGACGACCGAGACCACCGACGACGCCGGAACGCACGGCCCAGCGAAGGGCATCGCCGCCCTCGCCCTGGCCGCGCTCGGTGTCGTCTTCGGCGACATCGGCACGAGCCCGCTGTACGCGTTGCGCACCGTGTTCACGATCGACGGCGGCATCGTGCAGGCGAACCAGGAGGACGTCTACGGGGTGATCTCGATGATGTTCTGGAGCATCACGGTCATCGTGTCGATCAAGTACGTCCTCGTGCTCATGCGCGCCGACAACAACGGCGAGGGCGGGGTCATGGCGCTCGCCGCGCTGGCCCGGCGGCTGTACGCCAAGCGGCGCGGGGGAGCGACGATCTTCCTCGTCATCGGGATCGTCGGCGTCTCGCTCTTCTACGGTGACTCGGTCATCACCCCGGCCGTGTCCGTGCTCTCCGCCGTCGAGGGGCTGCAGACGGCGGCCCCCTCGGTGGAACACCTCATCGTGCCGATCGCCGCGGTCATCCTCGTGCTGCTGTTCGCGGTGCAGCGGTTCGGCACCGGCAAGGTCGGCAACCTGTTCGGCCCGGTCATGCTGCTCTGGTTCGTCGTCATCGCCGCTGCCGGCGTCCCGCACATCCTGGCGCACCCGGGTGTCCTGCAGGGCCTCTCGCCCACCTGGGCCATCGCCTTCCTCATCGCCCACCCGTACATCACGTTCGTCGCGATGGGTGCGGTCGTGCTCGTCATCACCGGTGCCGAGGCCCTCTACGCCGACATGGGCCACTTCGGTCGGAAGCCGATCCTGCGGGCCTGGTTCTTCGTCGTGTTCCCGGCGCTCGTGCTGAACTACCTCGGCCAGGCGTCGCTCGTGCTGAACCAGCCGGGGGCGGCGAAGGACCCGTTCTTCCTGCTGTTCCCGAGCGCGCTGCAGATCCCCGTCGTGATCCTCGCGACGATGGCGACCGTCATCGCCAGCCAGGCCGTCATCTCCGGGGCGTTCTCGCTGAGCCGCCAGGCCGTGCAGCTCGGCCTGCTGCCGCCCCTGACCATCCGCCAGACCTCACGGCAGGAGGGCGGGCAGATCTACCTGCCGGCCGTCAACCTCCTGCTGTTCATCGGGGTGCTGGCCGTGATGCTCGCGTTCCGGTCCTCGGCGAGCCTGGCCACCGCATACGGGGTGTCCGTCACCGGCGCGCTCGTCGTCGACACGCTCCTGCTGCTCCTCGTGGTGAAGCCGCTCTGGCAGTGGAAGACGTGGAAGCTCGTCGTCGCCGCGATCGCCTTCGGCGGACTCGAGCTGACGTTCCTCGCCGGCAACCTGTCGAAGATCCTGCACGGTGGGTGGGTCCCGCTCCTCATCGCCCTCGCGGTGATCACGCTCATGACCACCTGGCGCCGCGGTCGGCAGCTCGTGCAGGAGGAGCGCAAGGAGCGCGAGGGGTCCCTCGCCGACTTCATCGAGAAGATCAACACGAAGGGCATCCCGCGCGTGCGGGGCGTCGCGATCTTCCCGCACCCGAACAAGGAGACGACCCCGCTCGCGCTCCGGGCGAACGTCGAGCACAACCACGTCGTGCACCGGACCGTGGTCATCGTGTCCGTCATCACCGCGAACGTGCCCCACGTCCCGCACGCCAAGGCCTTCTTCCGCGACGACCTCGGCTACGAGGACGACGGCATCGACCACGTCACGATCAAGTTCGGGTTCTCGGACGACCAGGACCTGCCGAAGGCACTGCACGCCGCGTGCCTGGCCGAGGTGCTCGAGATCGATCCGGACGAGATCGCGAACGCGTCGTACTTCATCTCGCGGGGTGCCCTGCGGCCGATGCCGGGGAACCGCGGGATGGTGAGCTGGCGGAAGAAGCTCTTCGTCGGGCTGGCGCACAACGCGGCGGATCCGGCTGCGCGCTTCGGCCTGCCGGCGGAACGCACCGTGACGATGGGCAGCGACGTCGAGATCTGACGACCGTCGGGCGTGACCGGTCGACGGACGGGAGGCGCGGTGCCAGCTGGCACCGCGCCTCCCGTCCGTGCGTCCGGCGTGGTCCCGTGCCCCCTGCTCGGGGGATCCGAGCAGGGGTAGACGGGTACGTCGGGTACAGCGAACCTGGGTGCCGGGGCATCCAGACCGGGAATCGGCTAACCGCCGGACGCTGACGCCCGATACTCCAACGCACAAGCACCTCGGCCATCGCACCACACGCCCGTCCCACACAGGAGGCAGTTCGCATGCGGTCCCCGTCAGTCGTCGTCGCCGCGCTCTCGATCGCTCTCGTCGCGGCCACCAGCCTCGCCGCCGGAGCTCCGGCCGGCGCAGCAGCGCTCCCCGCCTCGTCCAGGGCGACCGCCACCGTGCCCGACGGCCGGGCGATCCCGAAGACGAACGTCGTGTCGAACGGCCGGACGTGGAAGCAGACCTTCCGCACCGGCTTCGACAGCTACGTCCCGGTCGGGAAGTTCGCGTCGAAGTACCCGAAGATCGGTCTCTACGACGGGTTCAAGGACACCACCGGCAAGGGGAAGTACGCACCGTCGAAGGTCCTGAGCGTCAAGGACGGGGTGCTCGACTTCGCCCTCCACACCGAGAAGGGCCAGCCCCTCGTCGCGGCGATCATGCCCGACGGGTACGCGCCCCACACGACCGGCCGGGTGTCCATCCGGTACAAGACCACGAAGACGCAGGGCTACAAGTTCTCCACGATCCTCTGGCCTTCGAGCGACGACTGGAACGAGGGCGAGATCGACTGGCCGGAGGCCGACCTCGGCGCCCGGCCCCGCCCGGCGTCGGCGGTGCCCGGCAGCTGGTCGCCCCTCGGCATGCGGTTCGAGCCGGGCAAGGAGGCCTTCGCCCCGACGGACAGCACGGGGTGGCACGTGGCCACGACCGAGTGGGACAAGGGCATCGTGCGGTTCTACTGGGACGGCAAGCTCGTCTCCTCGACCACGAAGGCGGTGCCGAAGACGGCCTTCCGCGTGACGCTGCAGGCGGAGACGACGACGAACGGCGGGAAGATCCCGGCCAGCGCGGTCGGGCACGTCAGCATCGACTGGGTCGCCATCTGGAACTGAGCCGGTCGGGGACCGCGTGCTCAGTGCGCGCGGCCCCGCAGCCGGCGCTCAGTGCGCGCGGCCCCGCAGCCGGCGCTCAGTGCGTGCGGCCCCGCAGCCGGCCGATGCCGAGGACGACGGCGACGACGACCAGGCCGAGCAGGAGTCCGACCACCGCCGACACCGCGGTGTCCACGATCCACGTGACGACCGGCCCGGCCGCCTCGATGCCGTGCTCGATCGTGTGCAGCAGGTCGTACGGCGCGTGCCAGGACGTCTCCGCGAGGTTCGCGATCACGAGGTGCCCGCCCACCCAGAGCATCGCGACCGTGCCGACCACGCCGATCACGCGGAACACCGTCGGCATCGCCCGCACGATCCGCGCGCCGACCCGGCGGGTCCGGCGGACCGAGTGCTTCATCATCTGCAGACCGATGTCGTCGATCTTCACGAGCAGGGCCACCGCGCCGTAGACGGCCCCGGTCATGACGAGCCCGATGACGATGAGCGCGCCGAGCGTCGGCCAGAGCCCGAGGTTCGGGTCGAGCCCGGCGAGGGCGATGAGCATGATCTCCGTGCTGAGGATGAGGTCCGTGCGGATCGCCCCGAAGACGAGCTTGGGTTCAGCGACGGTCTCGTCCGACCCGGCCTCGTGGTGGGCGCCGAACCACTCGGTGACCTTCTCGGCCCCCTCGAAGCACAGGTAGGTGCCACCGAGCAGGAGCAGCCACGGGAGCACCCACGGGGCGAACGCCGTGAGCAGCAGCGCCAGCGGGATGATGATGACGAACTTGTTGAAGAGGCTGCCGAGTGCGATCCGTCCCACCACCGGCAGTTCGCGAGCGGGGGACAGCCCCTGCACGTACTGCGGCGTCACGGCGGCGTCGTCGATCACGACACCAGCGGTCTTGGCGCTGGCCTTGAGGGCCGCGGAGAGCACGTCGTCGACGATGGCGAGCAGACCGACTGACATGCGCTCAGACTAGGGCCTCGACGCGTCCCGTCGGCGCAGGGTCTGCGAGGGCGACTCCGCGTAGACCTCGGCGGAGTACCCCGAGAACCGCCCGAGGTGGTTGAACCCCCGCGATCGACTGGTTCCCGTGCGCGCGGACCGCGGCGGTCGTGGACGGGTCCAGGAGACGCGGTGCGGCTTCGCCGACCCGGTTGCGGGGCCGACCAGGTTGCGGGGCCGACGCGGTTGCGGGGCCGACCCGGTTGCGGGACCGAGGCGACCTCAGTCGAGGCAGAACTCGTTGCCCTCGACGTCCTGCATGACGATGCACGACTCGTTGACCTCGTCGGCGAGCATGCGACGGAACTGCGTGGCGCCGAGCGC
Source organism: Curtobacterium sp. AB451 (assembly GCF_050585845.1). Classification (NCBI taxonomy): domain Bacteria; kingdom Bacillati; phylum Actinomycetota; class Actinomycetes; order Micrococcales; family Microbacteriaceae; genus Curtobacterium; species Curtobacterium sp. AB451. The sequence continues at coordinate 513,643 of NZ_JBOBQG010000001.1, read as the reverse complement.
GACGAGTCGGTCACGCTCGGCGTCGAGGGCGGCGAGCCGCTCGGCGCCGACGAGGCCGGTGCCGACCCGGACGTCGAGGTGCACGCGGTTCTTCACCGTCTTGCCCTCCGGCACGCGCTGGAAGAACAGTCGCGGGCCGACGCCGGTCGGGTCCACGCACGCGAACGCCGAGCCGCGGTGCTCCGGGGGCAGTGCGCTGTCGAAGGCGTCCCACGAGTCGAAGCCGGTCGGCGGTGGCGGCACCACGTACCCGAGGACCTCGCACCAGAAGCGCGCCACGCGCTCGGGATCCGCGCAGTCGAACGTCACCTGCACCTGCCGCACCGTCGCCGTCATGGCGCCACCCTAGGCTGAACGTCACCGACGTGGCGTCCGTATGCTCGCCGCATGGCTGACTTCACCGCTGACCAGGCCGCCGTCGTGCGGATCGAACGTGCCGAGGAAGGCCGCTGGGACCTCACGGTGATCAGCGACTCGGGCGTCCGCATGGGGCACGGCGAGTACCTCTTCGACGAGGCGGACGACGACGCGGCGGGGGAGCAGGCAGCGGCGCTCGACTTCGTCCGCGGCTACGGCTTCCGCTTCGAGCCGGACGCCGTGGTCGCGGACGGGCCGGACGCCTACTGGGCACCACTGCTCGCGCTCGACGAGCGGTAGCACTCCGCTCAGAGGCTCGCGACGAGCTCCTCGACCCGCGCACGGATCGCGTCGCGGATCGGACGGACGCGCTCGAGCGGCTGCCCGGCCGGGTCGTCGAGCGCCCAGTCCTCGTACCGCTTCCCGGGGAACACCGGGCAGGCGTCGCCGCAGCCCATCGTGATGACGACGTCGGACTCCCGGACGGTGTCGGTCTCGAGCACGGCGGGCACGGCCGAGGCGATGTCGATGCCCTCCTCCGCCATGGCCGCGACGGCGACGGCGTTGACCTGGTCCGCCGGTTCGCTGCCGGCCGAGAACACCCGGACCCGGTCACCCGCCAGGTGCTGCAGGTACCCGGCGGCCATCTGGGACCGGCCGGCGTTGTGCACGCACACGAACAGGACGGTGGGGAGACCGCTCACGCGAGCGCTCCCGCCTCGAAGCCGATGAGCCACGTGACGCCGAACGCGTCGCGCACGGTGCCGTCCCAGTCGCCCCACGGTCGTTCCTGCAGCGGGTCGATGACGGCGCCGTCCGAGGCGAGGTCGTCGAACCAGCTGCGGAGCACGTCGGGTTCGGCAGCGCCGAGCAACGAGAACAGCAGCCCGGTCGCCGAGAACGCGTCCTCGCCAGCCGGGGCGTCGGCGGCGAAGAGCGTGATGCCGCCGCCGGTGAGCTGCCCGTGGGCGACGGCGTCGGCGGGGCCGTCCTCCCGCGAGAAGTCGGCGAAGGTGGCGATGCGCAACTCGCCGCCGAAGACGTCCTGCCAGCGCCCGAGCGCCTGCAGCGCGGTGCCGTCGAACTGGAAGTAGGGCGAGGGCCCGTTCACGTTCATGATCGGACCCTACCGCTCGTGCCGTCGTGAGTGGGGCTCGAGAGCCGGCCGATCGTCGGACGGGAGGCGCGGTGCGGGCCCGCACCGCGCCTCCCGTCCGACACGGGACCGCTCCGTCAGCCGAACAGCCCGAGTGCTTCGTCGACGACGTCCTCGGGGCGACCCGCGCCGTCGGTCGCCCACCAGGTGAGGGCGGCGCTCGCCGCCGCCGCGAGGGCGTGTGCCCGGACCCGGGTCGCGAGGTCGTCGACCGACCCGCCGTCCCGCTCGGCCACGAATCGTTCGATTACGCCCGTGAGGGCGCTGACCGCGGCCTCGCCACCGCGCTCGAGCGAGGGGTTCGCCCGGATCACCCGCAGGCGGTGCCGGGTGACCTCGACGGCCTCGTCCGGGAACGTGGCGCCGACCCGGTAGGCGGCGCGGAGGGCGACCCACGCGGACTCCGATGCCGGCCGTGCGGCGAGTGCGTCGGTGAACCGGACCGCGAACTCGTCGAGGCCGCCCCACACGAGCGCGGCCTTGCTCGGGAAGAGCCGGAACAACGACCGACGGCTGACCCCTGCGGCGGCCGCGACGTCGTCCATCGACACCTCGTCGAACCCCCGCTCGTCGAAGAGCCGGAGGGCCACGAGGGAGACCGCGTCCGGGTCGATGGTCCGTGGACGTCCGGTGGGCCGGTCCGTCGTGGAGGGCATGGATTCCTTTCGGCACTGAGTGCTACAACTGTGGTGGCGCAGCGAGCGCCTCGCAGTGAGGAGACGACATGACCGACACCACCGCCGGACGGTTCACCGGCAGGACCATCATCGTCACCGGGGCGGGTTCCGGCATCGGACGCGCCACGGCGACGCGCATCGCGAACGAGGGCGGGCGGGTGATCGGCACCGACGTCGTCGCCGAGCGGCTCGACGCACTCCGCACCGAACTCGACGGCCTCGATCTCGAGACCGTCGTCGGTGACGTCACCGCACCCGAGACGATCGCCGCGCTCCTCGCAGCCGCCGGGGACCAGGTCGACGGGCTCGCGAACGTCGCCGGCATCATGGACGCGTTCCTCCCGCCGAGCGAGGTCGACGACGCCACCTGGGACCGCGTGTTCAGCGTGAACGTGACCGGGCCGATGCGCCTGACCCGCGCGGTCCTGCCGCTGATGATCGCCGCCGGACGCGGCGTCGTCGTGAACGTGGCGTCCGAGGCGGCGCTCCGGGCGTCGGCCGCGGGTGCTGCGTACACGGCGTCGAAGCACGCGATCGCCGGGTTCACGAAGAGCGTCGCCTTCTTCCACGGACCGCAGGGCATCCGTGCCAACGCCGTCGCGCCCGGTGCCGTCGCGACGAACATCGAGGCACCGATGCGCAGCGAGTACGCGGCCGGGCGGGTGGGTCCGATCATGCAGACGACGATCCCGCCGGTGGCGCAGCCCGAGCAGCTCGCGGCGGCGATCACGTGGTTGCTCAGCGACGACTCGGCCAACGTGAACGGCGCGGTGCTGCCGAGCGACGGCGGGTGGTCGGTGGTCTGAGCGGCCGCCTACACTGCCGACATGACCGAGGTCTCCGACGCCCGCTCCGACTGGGGCCGGTTCGCCCCCGACTCCGTCGAGCGGCGGATGCTCGACGACACCGGGACCGCACTCGGGCTCGTCCTCCGTCCCCGCACCGTCGTACTCGACCGTGCCCGGGTCGAGGTCGAGGGCATCGACGCCGACGACCGCGTCGTCGTCCAGCTCGTCGCGAACCAGGGTGCCTACAAGCCCGCCTGGCGCAACAAGGTGATGGCCGACCTGTTCAAGCTGCTCTGGCTGCGGCAGTCCGTCCCCGGGGTCGAGCGGGCCGTCCTCGTCGTCGCCGAACCGGCTGCACGGGCGCTCGCCGGGTGGGTCTCGGTGGCCGCCGAGGACCTCGGCGTCGAGGTGCTCGTCTGGGACGGGCACGCGGCGGCACCGGCGCGGCGCTGACACCGCGCGACCGTTCACACGTTCGCAACACATGTGGCCCGACTCCGTAACACGAGCGTCCTAGCCTCGTCACCAGCAGCGGATTTCCGCGTCGCAGACGAACCCGAGCTCGCGACGCACGCTCTCCGCCATACGAGATCGAGCCTGCGTGCTCGCCGACGGTATGGAGGAACGGATGACCACAGCAGCGGTCCGGGTGGACGCGGTGCGCAAGGTGTACGGCGGTGGCCCGAGCGCCATGGTCGCCCTCGACGACGTCGACCTGACGATCGAACCCGGCAGGTTCGTCTCGCTCATCGGCCCGAGCGGATGCGGCAAGTCGACCCTGCTGCGCCTCGTCGCCGGCCTCGAGCCCGCCGACCGCGGCGCCGTGCAGGTGCACGGCGTCACCCCGGCGCAGGCGTGCGCGGCGAAGCTGATCGGCCTGGTGCCCCAGACGCCGGCGCTGCTGCCCTGGCTCACCGTGCTGCAGAACGTCTCCCTCGCCGGTCGGGTCAACCCCGGTGCCGGGCGTCGGCGCGCCGCCATCGAGGACCTCGAGGAGCGCGGAGCCGACGGCGGCCCGGACATGCGGCAGCTGCTCCGGATGGCCGGGCTCGGCGAGGCGATGGACAAGCTGCCCGCACAGCTCTCCGGGGGCATGCAGCAGCGTGCGGCGATCGTCCGGGCCTTCGGCCTGCGCCCCGACGTGCTGCTCATGGACGAGCCCTTCTCAGCCCTCGACGAGTTCACGCGGGAGTCGCTGCAGGACCAGCTGCTCGACCTCTGGGACGAGCTGCGGACGACGGTGCTCTTCGTCACGCACTCGGTCTCCGAGGCGGTCCGGATGTCGGACACGGTGGTCGTCATGGCGCCCCGGCCCGGACGGATCGTCGACGTCATCGACATCGACCTGCCGCGACCGCGGAACCAGCGGTTGTTCGAGGAACGGCGCTTCCACGAGTACGAGGACCTCGTCCGCACGCGGCTGCACAGCGCGTGGCGTGCGACGGACGCGGCTTGAGGGAGACGACACGATGACCACCACCAGCACGACCTCCACCGCCTCCGCCACGACCACCACCGTCGAGTCCGAGGCCGCAGCGTCCCGTCGGCCGCTCCCCGGCTGGATCCGCCCGACGGTCTGGACACCCCTCGTCGTGATGCTCGCCGTCCTCGCCGTGCTGTGGCAGATCGGCGCGACGACGATGCCGTACCTGCTCCCGCCGCTGCCCGCGGTGGGGGAGACCCTCGCCACGCAGCTGCCCTACTACCTGCAGAACGCCGGGATCACCCTCGTCGAGTCGCTCGTCGGCCTCGGCATCGGGTTCGTGGCCGCGTTCGTGCTCGCCGTGCTGACGAGCGAGCTGCCGATCGTCCGCCGCGCCGTCATGCCGATCGCGATCGTCCTCAACGTGACGCCGCTCGTCGCGATCGCCCCGGCCCTCGTGGTGGCGTTCGGGTTCGGTCCGCTGCCGAAGCTCGTGATCACGGCACTCATCTGCTTCTTCCCGATCCTCATCAACACCGCCACCGGGCTGCGGTCCGTCCCGCAGCCCGTGCTGCAGGTGTACCGGACCATCGACGCGTCCCGCCTCGAGATGCTCGTGCACCTGCGGATCCCGAACGCCCTGCCGTTCGTGTTCGCCGCGCTCCGCATCGTGTTCCCGCTGTCGATCATCGGCGCCGTCGTCGCCGAGCTGTCCGCCTCGGGGTCGACCGGCGGCCTCGGCACCGTGATCAGCACGGCGTCGTCGATGAACCAGCTCGACGTGGTCTACGCCGCGATCGCGATCCTCGCGGTGATGGGCGTCGCCCTGCTCGGCGTCATCTCGCTCGTCGAGCGACGCGTCCTGCGCTGGCACCGCACCGCGAACGACTGACGGCGACCACCGCCCGACCGCCGCCCCGCCACCGCACCGCCCGGCCACCGCACGCCGCGCCGCGGCCAGCAGCACCACCTGCCGGCGCGAGCCTGCCCACGCGACGCCGGCCGCGCCTCCAGGACGACCCCAGCCACCCCTGACCCGCACCCATCCCGCTCCGCCCCCGCTCCGCCCCCGCTCCGCCCCCGCCCTGCACCACCCATCCCTTCCCACAGGAGTGACCATGCAGCACCGCACCCGTCCCCGCCGAACCGGCCGGTCCCGCACCGCAGCCGCCCTCGCGACCCTCGCCACCACCGCGGCCGTGGCCCTCGCCCTCACCGGCTGCAGCACCGGCTCGAGCGCCGGCACCGGCTCGTCCGAGGGCAGCGCCATCTCCGCCGAACGGTGCAAGGAGAACAAGGCCGCCGGCCCGATCACCTACCTGTCCGGCTACCAGTACCAGTCCTCGGCGTCGATCCTCGAGTACATCGCCGCGGACCAGCTCGGCTACTTCAAGGACCTCTGCCTCGACGTCACCCTGAAGCCCGGCTCCGGCGACACCGCACAGAACACCAAGCTCCTGGCGAGCGGCCAGGCGACGGTGTCGGCCGTCGCGGAACAGGACCTCATCCAGGCCCGGGCGAACGGCATCGACATCACCGGGATCTCGTCGTACTCGAACGCCGGGCTCGACATCCTGATGACGAACAAGGACATCACGAAGCTCCCGCAGCTCGACGGCAAGGTCGTCGGCCACAAGGGCTACGTCCCCGCGTCCGTCCGGGCGATGATGGAGAAGGCCGGGGTGGAGTGGGACTCGCTCACCCTCGTGAAGGAGGGCTACGACCCCTCGGTCCTGCCGCGCAAGCAGAACGGTCTCGAGGCCCTCACCGGCTTCGTGTCGAACGAGCCGAACCTGCTCAAGGCCGCCGGTGACGACGTCACCGTGTGGCAGCCCGTCGACTACGGCATCCCCTCGTCGATCGGCGCCATGGCCGTGAACCCCGCGTTCGCGAAGGCCCACCCGACCGCCGTCGAGGACGTCCTGCGCGCAGCCCTGCACGCGTACGACTTCTGCTCGTCGAGCACGGCGAAGACGAAGCAGTGCGTCGGGTACGCCGCGAAGCTCTCCGGCGCGACCTACGACGAGGCGCAGAACGCGAAGATCTGGACGACCGAGACGAAGGTCATCGCGGACAACCCGACGCCGGGCCAGCCGCTCGGGGGCATCGACCCGGAGAACGTGTCGAAGCTCGTCGACATGCTGCACCAGTTCGACATCGTGAAGAGCTCGGTGACCGCGGACGACGCGAAGCGCTGGTTCACGAACGAGTACATCGACGCGATCACGAAGGACGGCGAGACCGTCTGGCCCGCACCGTGACCCGGGTGGGTCGCGCGGACGCGCGACCCACCCGGCACGACGTGACACGCACCGAGCAACGACCAGAGAGGCGGCGCACCATGCCCGCGAAGGAGTACGGGATCTTCCTCCCGATCGGCAACGGCGGGTGGATGCTCTCCACCACGGCACCCCACCCCGAGGCGACCTACGCCTGGAACAAGCGCGCAGCCCTGCACGCCGAGGCGATCGGTCTCGACTTCGTCATGTCGATGGCGAAGTGGCGCGGCTTCGGCGGGAGCACCGACCACTGGGGGCGCTCCCTCGAGTCGATGACGATGATGGCCGGGATCGCCGAGGCGACCGAGCGCGTGAAGGTCTGGGCGACCATGCACGCGAACGTCCACAACCCGGCGGTCGCGGCGAAGATGTACACGACTCTGCAGGACCTCTCCGGGGGCCGGGCGGGCATGAACATCGTCAACGGGGCCTACGCGGCGGAGTTCGAGCAGTTCGGGATCTGGGACGCGGCCCTCAGCCACGCCGACCGCTACCGCATGACGGAGCTGTGGACCGAGGCGGTCACCCGCCTCTGGACCGAGGACAGCGTCACGATGCACACGCCCTACTTCGACCTCGACGCGTGCGAGTCCCGCCCGCACCCGGCCAGCCGGCCGACGATCATCAGCGCCGGCAAGTCCGAGGCCGCTCGGGCGTTCCAGGCGAAGTACGCCGACGGTGCCTTCCTCGCCGCGGACAGCCTCGACGAGATGCGCGACCTGTCCCGCGACGTCCACGACCGTGCGGCCGCCGAGGGCCGGGAGTGCCGCACGTACTCCATGCTCACCGTCGTGCAGGACGACACCGACGCGGCCGCGCAGCAGAAGGTGCGCGCGTGGGGCGCCGGCGTCGACCGCGAGGCGCTGGCCTCGATGCGGGCGTCGTGGGGCGTCCCCGCCGAGCAGGCCCGTGCGTGGGCGGACGGCGCGGCGGGCGAGGACGCGTTCCAGACCGCGTACGTCGCCGGTTCCGCAGAGACCGTCACCGAGCACATCGAGTACATCGTCGACCGGGGTGAGCTCGACGGCCTCATGCTGATCTTCCCCGAGTACGACCAGGACATGGTGCGCTTCGGCGAGACCGTCCTGCCCGCACTCCGCGAGCACGACGCGGCGGTCGTCCGGTGACCGGCGGGACCGGCGGGCTCGACCCGAGGCTCGCCCTGCTGTCGGACGGAGCGTCCGGCCCGGCGGCTGGCCGCTCACCGGCGCTGGTCGTCGTCGACGTGCAGCGCGACTTCGGTGAACCCGCTCGCATCGCCGGGTACGGCCTCGACGAACGAGCCTCCGCCGCCGTCGGGGCTGCGATCACCCGGATCGGCGAGCTCGTCGAGGCAGCACGGGCGGCGGGCGTCCCCGTCGTCTGGGTGGAGCTCGGCAGCGACCCGTCCGTCCCCTGGCACAGCAGCACGTGGTTGCGTGGTGGTCCGCTCGACGGGCCGATGCCGGAGGACGAGCCCTGCCGGATCGGCACCGCCGGCGCCGAGTGGTACCGCACGGCGCCGGCACCCGGCGAGACCCGCGTCGTCAAGCGCGGCTACAGCGGGTTCCTCGGCACCGACCTGGAGGCGCGGCTCACCACCGCGGGGATCGGCTGGCTGACCGTCGTGGGACTCACGTCCGAGTGCTGCGTCTTCGCCACGGCGCAGGACGCGATGCAGCTCGGCTGGCAGGTCGTGGTGCCGTCGGACGCCACCGCCGCCTACGACATCGACGTGCACGACGCCGCGCTCACGATGATCGAGCTCAACGTCGGTGTCGTCACGGACGCTGCCGAGACCACGGCGCTGTGGCAGGCGTGGGCGGCGGCGAAGGTGGGTGCCCCGTGAGCGGCATGCACATCGCCTACGACCTGTCCTTCACCCACACCGAAGGGCGCTGGGCCGCGCCGGGCAGCTGGGTCGGCCAGGACTTCCCCGACGTCCGCATGTACATGGAGGTCGCACGGACCGCCGAGCGCGCCGGCGTCGACATGCTCTTCTTCGGTGACGGTTCCGGCGTCCCGAGCACCTGGCGCGGCAGCATCGACCCCGCGGTCGAGTGGGGGATCCAGTGGCCGCGACAGGACATGTCGCCGGTCATCGCGGCGATGTCGACGGTGACCGAGCACATCGGGTTCGGACTGACCTACTCGTCGACGTTCACGCACCCGTTCTTCACCGCCAGGCTGCTGAACTCGCTCGACCACGTCACCGGCGGCCGGATGGCGTTCAACGTCGTCGCCTCGTCGCGGGGCGCGGACGCCGCGAACTACGGCTCCGACCACCTGGTCGACCACGACCTCCGGTACGAGCGGATGGAGGAGTTCATCGGCGTCTGCCGCGCGCTCTGGGACTCCGTCGCGCCGGACGCGATCGTCCGTGACCGGGCGACCGGCCGGTTCGCCGACCCGTCGAAGGTGCACCCCATCGACCACGACGGCCGGTTCTTCAAGGTGCGCGGGCCGCTCGCCAGCGTCCCGAGTCCGCAGCGTCACCCGGTCGTCGTGCAGGCCGGCAACTCACCGCGGGGCATCGCCGCGAGCGCGTCGTTCGCCGACCTCGTGTTCGGGTTCGGGGCGAGCGTCGCCGGGCAGCTGCGCCACCGGAGCGCCCTCGACGCCGCACTCGAGGACGCCGGCCGGGACCCCGCCGGGGTCGGGATCCTCTGGGCGACCCAGGTGATCGTCGGCGCGACGCTCGCGGAGGCCCAGGCCCGACGGGACTCGCTCCTGTCGTTCTGGAACCGCGAGGCGGTCGGCACGTTCATCTCGCACAACGCCGGGTACGACTTCTCGACGCTGCCCGCGTCCTTCCGGCTCGGGGACCTGCGCGACGAGATCGTCGCCGCCCAGGCGAGCCCGGCCGGTCTCGTCGGCAGCCTGGTCGCCGAGTTCGGTGAGGACCACACGATGGACCGCGACGACTTCTTCGAGCACGGGTGGCGCGCCGCGACCGGCCTCGACCACATGCTCGTCGGCGACGCCGCGGGGGTGGCCGACGCCCTCCAGGAGAACTTCGCCGTGACCGGTGGGCGGGGCGGCTACATGCTGTCCAGCCCGCTCGGGATGCCGTCCGGGTTCGCCGACCTCAGCGAACTGCTCGTGCCGGAACTCCGCTGTCGCGGGGCCCTCGCGCCGCGGTACCCGGGGACCACGCTCCGCGAGAACCTGGCGGTGTGAGGTGACCCTGGCCCGTCGGTGGCTCGCGCTCGGCGGGCTCTGCCTCGGCTTCTTCATTCTGCTGCTCGACAGCACGATCGTGTCCGTCGCCCTGCCCGACCTCGGGCGTGATCTCGGTGCCGACGCGTCGACGTCGGTGTGGGTGAACAGCGCCTACCTGTTCGCGTTCGCCGTCCCGCTGCTCGTGGCGGGCCGGCTCGGCGACCGGTTCGGGCACCGGCGCATGTACCTCGTCGGGCTCGCGGTCTTCACGATCGCCTCGGTCGGGTGCACGGCCGCGCCGGGGATCGGCGCCCTCGTCGCCTGGCGTGCGGTGCAGGGCCTCGGCGCCGCGTTGCTCACCCCGCAGTGCCTGACCGTGATCCGGTCACTGTTCAACCCGCCGCGGCTCGCCGTCGCGCTCGCCGTCTGGAGCGCCGGCGGCGGGGCGGCGACGGTCGCCGGGCCGATCGTCGGCGGGCTGCTCGTCGAGGCGTGGGGGTGGCCGTCGGTGTTCCTCGTGAACGTGCCCGTCGGGATCGTCACGGCGATCGCGGTCCTCCGCTTCGTGCCGGTCTCCCAGCGCATCGCGGTCCCGCTGCCCCTGTTCGCCGTCCTCGGCGTGACCGTGGGGGTCCTCGGGGTGGTCGTCGGCGTGCAGGGCACGGACACCGGGCTGCTCGCCGACCCGGTCGCCCGTGGTGGAGCGGTGCTGCTCGGCGCCGCGGTGGTCGCAGCCGTCATCGTCCGGCAGCGGCGTGCCGGCGACCGCGCCCTCGTGCCGCTCGCGCTGTTCCGTGACCGCGGCTTCGTCACCGGGTCGTGGGGTGCCACGGCCGCGTCGTTCTGCGTCGGGTCCGCGCCGATCCCGCTCATGCTCGACCTGCAGCAGACCCGCGGGCTCAGCGCTGGATCGGCGGCCCTCGTCCTCGTGCCGATGGGGATCGCGTGCCTCGCCTCGGCGCCGTTCGTCGGTCGCATGACGAACACCGCCGGCCCCCGGGCGACCGCGACGGTCGGCGCCGTCCTGCTCGTCGTGTCGGTGGCACTGACCGCGGTGCTCGTCGGTGCAGCGGCACCACTCTGGACGATCGCCGCGGCCTTCACCGGGTTCGGGATCGCGAACGCGTTCGTCTGGTCGCCGTTCTCCCTCGCCGCGGTCCTCGGAGCGGGCCCCGCGACGGTCGGGGCGGCCTCGAGCGTGTTCAACACCGTGAAGCAGCTCGGCGCCGTGCTCGGCAGCACCGCCACCGCCGTGCTGCTCGCGACCGCGGGGGACGCGGTCGCCCTCGGTGCGCTCGCGCTCGTCGCCTGCGGTGCGGTGGTCGCGGCGCGGGCACTGTCCGGCCGTCCGGCCACCTCCGCGGTGCTGACCGGTGAGATCGTGCACGGTGCCGGGGTCGGACACGACCTGGGGTTCCCGACCGCGAACCTGCGGCCCGACAGCGGCTCCGACGCCCCCGTTCCCGGCGACGGGGTCTACGTCGGGTGGCTCGCTGCTCCCATCGGCGCTCCGGCACGGCAGGCGCTCGTGTCGATCGGCAGCAACAGCACCTTCCCCGATCGTCCCCGCACGGTCGAGGTCCACGTGCTCGAGTTCGACGGCGACCTGTACGGCTCGGTCGTCGAGCTCACCGTCGGACGACGCATCCGACGCCAGCGGAGGTTCCGCGGGCCGGACGCGCTCGTCGCAGCCATGCGCTCCGACGAACGCCGTGCGCGCGCCGTGCTCGCACGCTCATGACCGATCGGCCCTGACCGTTCGTCCCCGACCGCTCGTTCCCCGAGGAGGACCCCATCGTGCACGACCACTTCATCGAGGACCCACTCGACATCCGTGAGGCCATCGCCGAGGTGCCCTCCGTCGTGGCCGCCATCGCCACGTGCGTCGACGGTTCCCCCGTGGTCATGGTGGCGACGTCGTTCACCGTCGGTGTCTCCTACGACCCGCCGCTCGCCACGATCGCCGTGCAGCACTCGTCGACGACGTGGCCGGATCTCGCCGCAGCGCCGACGCTCGGCATCTCGGTGCTCGGCGACGGACACGGGCCGCACACGGCGCAGTTGGCGTCCCGGGACCGCGCGCGCCGTCTGCGCGGCATCGAGTACGCCACCGCCGGGTCCGGTGCGGTGTTCCTCGACGGTGCCCACTCGTGGTTCGAGTGCTCGGTCGAGGGTGTCCACCGCGCTGGCGACCACGACATCGTGGTGCTCCGTGTTCTCCGGGTCGCGCGGGATGCTGCACGGTCGGCGCTCGTCTGGCACCGGCCGGCGCGCCCGAGGGTCGCCGTCGACGCGCGGCCGTAGTCACGTCGGCTCCACCGCGGAGACCGTACGGTGCGGTCGCCGCGACGGGCGCTGATTCACGACGAGATGGAATGCATACAACGCCGCAGATCGTGGCGCCGACCGTCGCTACCGAGCCGCGAACGACCACGAGAACAAGTGCCTGTTCAGGGTGCCCGCACCCGCCTGTTGCAGTTGGTAGTGCCGGTCCGATCAGGAAGAACAGCTCCCACCGGACAAAGCGTAGGAAACCATCGCTTGACCCCGGCCACACAACACCGAGACCACGAACGCGATGGAGGGAGGTGGGATCATGTCGGACGTGCCCGCGGGCGACTGGCGTCCGCGTCTCGTGTTGGTTCGCTCAGCCGTTCTCGTCGTACACGTCCCCCCTACCGTTTTCGGTAGTTCATCACCTCTGTAAGAACTTCACCGGAAACGATCGTTTCTGAGCAGGTAGCTCCTGGGTCGTGACACGCTGTGGGCAGCTTCGCTCGGTGTCGTCCTATTCGCATGGCTCTGCGCGGGATCGTCTCCCGCGCGGTAGATCGACCATGGTGACCGGAGTTGTGAAACGCGACCACGTTTTGCCCTGCTTCGCCGGGGCTCGGGCGCCGATGTACACCGCTGCCGCCGTCGGTCACGCGTCCGACCGTTCGGATCTGAGAGTTCATTAAGCCCATGGCGGAACTAAGCCTGTGAACTGGGGTTTTCTTCTTGTCCCCGAATGGGGGTCACCGAGCGGATTTCAGCTTTCTCTTATGCTCCGAGAACTGACAGCAACCCGTGCTGTCGCTGGGCCTAGGGGGTCTTGTGCGCACGTTGCTGCACGCTCCGCGCTCGAGGAGGCGCAGCATCGCTGCCGCCACAACGACACCGGTACCGGTGGTGTGTTCGTTCCGACCACGGGCCGGATCCTGGACACGAAGAACAACATCGGCGGCTACTCGACGCCGATGCCTGCGAAGACCTGGCGCACCGTCAAGGTCACCGGCCTTGCCGGCGTCCCTGACGATGGCACGGTTGGTGCCGTGTCCATGGTTGCGACGGTTGCTGACATCACCACGGCCGGGCAGTTGTTCGGTCGTCCGGATGCGGACACGAAGTACACGCTGATGGGGATCTACGGCGGCGAGCAGCAGCAGAACACGTCGTTCTCGTCCGTCCTCGCCGTCGGCGCCGACGGCACCATCCAGGTGTACGCGGAGACCAGCGCCCGGCTGATCCTGGACGTGCAGGGCTACTACACCGCGAACACGGACGGCACCGCCCCGGGCGGGTTCGTCCCGCTGAATGGCAAGCGCGTCGCGGACACCCGCTCCGGAACCGGCGTGCCGCAGGCGCAGCTCACCACCGGCAAGAGCGCCGTGCTGCAGGTCACCGGCACCGCCGGTGTCCCGGCGGGCGCGTCCGCGGTGATCGTGAACCTGGTTGCGATGAACGCGACATCGAACGTGGGGTTCCTGACTCCGTACCCGACGGGTGCGGCGCGGCCGGCGAACTCGTTCAACTACGCCGGCGGCACCACCACCACCATGCAGGCGCAGGTGAAGCTCTCCGCTGACGGCAAGATCACGATCTACAACGCCAACAGCACCATGGACCTCGCCATCGACGTGCAGGGCTACTTCACCGCCACCGGTAGCTCCGGTGCGGTGTTCACGCCGGGCTCGGGCCGCATCTTCGACTCTCGCGCGACTGGGAGCACGATCCTCGCCGGGAACGAGACCCGCGCGATCACCGTCGCCGGCCAGGCCGGTGTCCCCGTCATGGGCTCCGGCATCAACTCCGTCGTCCTGACCTTGACCGCGAACGCCGCCAACGGGTCCGGTTGGGGTCGTGTCTGGGCGAACGGCACCAGCGAGCCCGACACTGCTTCGCTCCGCTACGACAACGGAACGGTTCGCTCCAACACCATCACCGTCCCGATTGGCGCGAACGGGAAGATCAGTCTCCATAACATCGGCAACGGGGCAACGAACTTCCTCATCGACGTCCAAGGCTGGTACGCAAACCCGCAAGCGCCGACTATCTCATGCCCGAGCCCATATCTCGCGGGCAGCTGGGCAACAGCGGTTCCATCTGCTGACATCATGTGCACCGTCGTGACACCCACGGAATCGAGCAGCGGCCAACAGCTCGCCGTCACCCTCGACGGCGATCTTGACAGTCTCAATGACTTGTCCGAAAGCGGCACGACGACGACCTCCGTTGCCGTCCCGGCGCACGGGGGTGTCCACACGATTTCGGTAGAGGTTGATACCGCAAGTGGCGCCTTTATTGCAGCGAATATCTACTCCTTTGGCCTCGGTGATTGGTCGTTGAAGTCGCTGACTCCGGCTCCCGCTGACGGGGCGGAGACCAATACAGCCGGATCGCTTTCAGTCGCTCCTGCCGACGACACATTCGGCCCTGACGCTCAGTTCCACTACGTCATCACAAGCGACGCCGACGGTAGCAATTTGGTGGCCGACAGCGACTGGGTCGCGGGTGATTTCCCGATCCCAGCGACTGCCTTGGCGCCAGGGCACACCTACTTCTGGTCTGTGTCGGTGCGTGGCACAAGCGGAGGCTCCACGACCGTCAAGACCGTCACATCGCCGACATGGTCGTTCGTAGCGAGCACGGCACCGACCGCTGCTATTTCCTGCCCCTCTCCGTATCAGGACGGTAGCTGGCAACACGACGCCCTCGATGCGCCCGTGACGTGCACGGTTACGGCGCCGCCGGCGTACACGGACGCGGCAAAGCTTTCCGTTGCTCTCGACGGAAACGATGTCGGCAGCCAGCCTCTCAGTCTTGGAGATCCCACGCAAATGACTGTGACAATCCCATCGGGGGCTGCGGCGCACTCAATCATTGCCACGACGTCAATTGATGCGACAAACGCTAGCACCGACGCGACCTTTGCTTTCGGCTCGGGACTGTGGTCGAACGCGGACTACGTACCGTCGATCAAGGATGGAGGGGATTCTGCGGATATTGCGCCCACACTTTTTGTCGACACCGACGGTGCTCCGTTCAGTGATGACGTCGAACTTCAATACACAGTCAGTGCTAATAGGGACGGAAGCGGTGTCGTCGCCCAGTCGGACTGGTCCTCCCACCCGTTGTCTGTCGAGTCAGGAACCCTCACAACGGTGCGCACATATTTCTGGCACGCTGAGGCAAGAGGGCCGCTGAACGATGGCTCGACTATCGCAGACGTGACCACTCCAACTTGGTCATTCACCGCAACCACAGACTCGAACCTGATTACAGGCGCCACGACTCAGGACACTACGAACTCCTCGCAAACCGAGTCGACGCAGGCGTCTGCAGCATCTAGCTGTCCGTCATGGCTTTTCATTGGCGTGCGTGGCACAAATGAAAAGGCTGGCTCCGGAAAATCCAGATGGGGCCACGGATGGACATCCGGAGGGTACGGCGAGATGGAGCAGGTTGCCCGAAAGCTCAGGAACGATGTTCGCGCCACTGTAGAGTCCCTGAACTACCCTGCCAGTTGGAGCGGGTCCGTTGGTCCGGTGTACTGGAATAGCGAAGCAAAGGGGCAAGCAAATCTCATTTCCGAGGTTAACGCCGTAGCGAAGAGCTGCTCTTCCACGAAGATTTGGATTGGCGGACATTCCCAGGGGGCTCAGGTCGTCGAGGATACCCTCGCGAGTAAGAAATTCTCCAAGACAGCGCAAGCTAATTTCCGGGGTGGCGTGCTCGCAGGCAATCCCACGTACAGGTGGGGTGAGTACGTGGACGCACCGGGCAATGGCGGCCTCAACGGGAAGCTTTACCCGTGGCACCATAGCGTTGACTTCCTCAAGGCCAAGAACAATAAGGGAAAGAAGGTAACGCAAGTTCGATCTTACTGTTTCCCGAATGACCTCTTCTGTCAAACATTCGGCACGTCGCTGCCCGTCCACAATTCGTATAAGAATGAGCCTACTCCTAGTAATGAAGAGAAGTGGTTGAGGCAGTTCGCATGAACACATTAACCAACGACGATCGTAAACGACCGAGCTTGCGTGCCGATTTAGTAATGATTTGGGTATTCTTTATCATAAGTTTGTTCGCGGCAATTATTGGGGCTGGTTATGTGTTCGATTCGAACCTGACTGCCTACGCGTTTTGTGCGGAGAGGCAAAATGTCCCATGCTCCGGTGTGGGGTGGTACGGCAGCATGGCTCTATCTCTTGCAATCGGATTTGGGGCGGTGGCGGGTGGATTGCTCCTCGGTGTGCGTCGGCACCGAACTGGTCGTCGTGGTGCGCTATTCGTCCTTGGCTCAGTAGTTGTCGTTGTTTTGGTGACCTTAATAGCTGTTGTCTTCCTCAAGGTTGCATTGCCCCAACACTGAGCGGTCTGGAAGTGGGTGGCTGCGCGAGGTTCGAGATGTCTTTTCAAGAGCGTTTGCGATTTTGAATGTTCCGACGATCCTGCCGCTGCTGCTTGTGCCGGCGGACCTAGTGCAGATCTACGAGTAGCGATCCGCTGTTTGGTGCCACGAAAGGCACTTCGACACGGGCCATGTGTGCAGAGCTCCTCACCTTCGTGGAGGGTGGGGAGCTCTGCGGTGCGGTGCGGGCAGTGCGCAGGCGACGACTGTTGTGTGGCTGACGCAGTGCGGGTGCTGGAAGTCCAGCACCGCAAGAGCGCGCTGGCCAGCATCGCTGCGCTCGCCCAAAAGAAATCCGCAACGAGCCGTGTGACTGGCACTTAACCGCAATGTCCCGTTAGTGGCCGTTCTGGGTCTCCGACTTACATCCCTACGGTTGCGAGACGTCTCGTAGTCACGCGAACGCTTCCGCCAGTTCCGCGACGTGCGAGTCTCGCAATCATGTGTCGCAAGCATCCGCCATGAATCCCCGCCATGGCGGTTGGTTGCGAGACAGAAGCAGCATCGTGGTGAAGCTGATCGGCTATGCGCGCGTATCGACCCAACGGCAAGGCGCCGATCGGCAAGATCAGGACCTGCTCGCCGCATGTGTCCGGCGGGATGACCTCTACATCGACTACGGCGTGTCCGGGGCCCGCGCCTCCCGGCCAGCGTTCGACCAGGCACTCGACACACTGCATGACGGTGACACGTTGGTCGTCACCACACTTGATCGGCTTGGCGTGTCCCCGATCGACATGCTCAGCTTCACCGTGCAGCTGGGTGATCGGGGGCGGGCCTCTGCGTTCTCAACCCCGGTCGGGCATCATTGACACATCGACCCCACTGGGCCCCATGACGGTCTCCGTCAGGGCGATGCTCACGCACATGGAGCTCTCCCTGTGCTGCCATGACCTCAGCGCGACACTGCCGCCACTCGGTCGAGTCAGCGGGGAGGGAGCTGGCAGTCCTCCGTGCCCACCGGAGGACCCCGTCAGCCCCGTACCACCGCCGCAACCGTCGCCACGACGACCTCCCGCCGCCGCGCCGCCCCCACCTCGTCCGTCAGTCGGGCGTACTCCGGTGTCGCACCACTCCACAGCGCCGCGGTGTGGATCACGACCCCGAGGAGCTCCGCCGCCGAGAACGCCGTCGGCAGCCGTCCGTCCCGCTGTGCGTCCTCGATAGCCCGGAGCTTCGCGGCGTTGCTCTGCACCACGGCATCGATCGGGTGCGAGGTGTCGCCCCGCTCGAGCCGGTACCAGGTCGCCAGGCGCTGCACCCACGGCCGGTGCGCGTACGAGTCGTGCAGGCGTCCGGCGTACTCGGGGAGGTCGTCGGCGTCGATCGTGACCTCGTCGAGCGTCTCGGCGACCATCGCGTCGAAGACCGCGTCGAACAGGCCGTCCTTGCTGCCGAAGTAGTGGTAGATCTGCGCCTTGTTGCTCGCAGCGGCGGCGGCGATCCGGTCCACCCGCGCGCCGGCGATCCCGACCGCCGCGAACTCGTCGCGGGCGGCGACGAGGAGTCGGGCGCGGGTGGCGTCGGCGTCGCGGGGCATCGGCATCAGCCCACGTTATCAACCGGGCGGTTGACAAGCGAGCGACGAAGGTGTTCCATGGGGCCTGTCAACCAACCAGTCAGTTAGGAACACCATGTCCGTCTTCCTCGTCACCGGCGCCTCGCGGGGCCTCGGCCGCTCGATCGTCACCGCAGCCCTCGCCGCCGGTCACCAGGTGGTCGCCGGGGTCCGGGACGTCCACGCCCTCGACGACCTCATCGCCGGCACCGAGCCGACGTCGGCCAGCGCCCAGCTCGTCCCGGTCGCCCTCGACGTCACCGACCCCGACGCCGCCCGTGCAGCCGTCCGCACCGCGGTCGGGCGCTTCGGACGGCTCGACGTGCTCGTGAACAACGCCGGGTACGCGAACCTCGCCAGCATCGAGGACGTCGACCCCGCCGACTTCCGCGCCCAGGTCGAGACGAACCTGTTCGGCGTGGTGACCCTCAGCCAGGAGGCCGTGCACGTCATGCGCGAGCGGGGCTCCGGGCACATCGTGCAGGTCTCGTCCGTCGGTGGCCGCATGTCGACGCCGGGGCTCGGCGCGTACCAGACCGCGAAGTGGGCCGTCGGCGGGTTCTCCTCGGTGCTCGCGAAGGAGGTCGGGCCCCTCGGCATCCGCGTCACCGTCCTCGAGCCGGGCGGTATGCGCACCGACTGGGCCGGCTCGTCCATGTCGGTCGCTCCGGTCCGGCCGGAGTACGAGGCGACCGTCGGCGTGTCCGCGCGGATGCACGGGGGCGCGAGCATCGGTGCGAGTGACCCGGACCTGGTCGCCCAGCTCGTCCTGCAGGTCGTCGCGATGGACGAGCCGCCGCTCCGCCTGCTCGTCGGCCCGGACGCGTTCGAGCACGGGACGACCGCCGGTCGCGCGCTCCTGGCCGAGGACGAGCGGCACGAGGCGCTCAGCCGGTCGACGCAGGCGGCCGACGCGACACCCGAGCAGCTGGACCCGCTGGCGCACGCCTGAGTCGAGACCACCCGCCGGACGGGAGGCGCGGTGCCAGCTGGTACCGCGCCTCCCGTCCGCGAACGGTGCCGTCGTCACGCGCTGGCCGACCGTTCACGGGGCGGGGACCGCGTGAGGTGTCGATGAGCGCGAAACGTCATCGGCGAACCGCGCGAGCGCACGCGCACCCGCCCTCGCGTGCACGACGCACCGTACGGGTACACGGTGCGTCGTGGTGTGGTCACGTCGCGACACGCGCCGTTGCGCGCCGCGACGCGAGTCCGTCGGCCGCGGGACGGCAGGGGCTGGTCGTGCGGTCCCGGCCGTGGGTCCGGCCGGTGTCAGGAGTGTACGCAGGATCGGGGCCGCCGTGGCGGAGTGCTGCGGGATGCCGAACACGCCCTGCGGGTCCCCGCAGGCGAGCATCCGGTCAGGCGGAGGCCAGCGCGCCCATCTCGGCGACGACGGCGCGGAGCCTGGTGGCGAGTTCCTCCGGGCCGCTGACGGTCTCGCGGTGCGCCACCTCGGACAGCGCGGACATCACGAGCGCCACCGCGGTGCGGGCGGTCTGCTCGTCGGTCCGGGCCCCGACCGTGGCGAGCAGGGACTGCCGGGACTCGGCCATCCACTGCATGACCATCGCGGACATCTCCGGGCGGAGCACGAGCAGCTCCTTCATCCGGCGCCGGTCCTGCGACAGGGGCACGGTGGCGGCGACGAGGCCGCACAGGTCGTCGATGAACCGACCCTCGGCGGCGGCGAACCAGGTCGCGGCTGCCTCCGGGACCTCGACGGTGTCGAGGCCGAGGGCTGCGTGCGCCTTCGACGAGAAGTAGTTGAAGAAGGTCCGCGGCGAGACGTCGGCGTCGGCGCAGATCTGCTCCACGGTGACCCCGTCGAGGCCGTGCGCGGAGACGAGCGTCAGCGCGGCGTCGTGCAGCGCCGTGCGGGTCTGCTGCTTCTTCCGTTCACGCAGCGAGCACGGCTCCGTCGCCGTCGTCGCGGGGATGGTGGTCACGGTCGCTCCTGGGGTGGTGGTGTGGGGCGCCCGTCCACGAAGGGGGGACAGCGGACGGGCGCCCCGGTCGGTCACCGACGCCGCGCGGGCTGCGTCGGGGTGGATCCGGTCATCGGGCCGGTGAAGGACCCCGCCTCGGCGGCGGCGAGGCCGGCGGCAGCCTCGAGCTCGTCCTCGGCGGAGAGCCGGCCGTCGTCGGCGTCGCGCTTCGCACCGGCGGCGTCCGCCTGCTCCTGCAGGGCCGAGCGCTGACGCAGCGGCGGCACCCGGAAGAACCAGGTGAGGACGAAGGCGAGCAGGATCACGCCGAGCCCGACCCAGTAGATCGTCACGGACGAGGCGTTGAAGCCCGCCATGAACGGCCGGGTGAGCCGGCTGTCCGCACCGGTCAGGAACGAGGTGTCGTTCGTGCTCATGGTGCTCGACCCGGAGTCGCTGCTGTCCGAGACCTGCTTCGCGACGGCCGGGGTGAGCTCGCCCACCCAGGACGACCGCTCGGAGGCGTCCGACCAGTCGACGACGAGCGTGCCGTCCTGCACCGAGGCGTGCGCCTTCTCGGCCGCTGCGGCGAGGGCCTGGTCCTGCACGGCTGCCGGGGCGCTCGCGGTCGCCTGCTGCACCTGCGCGGTGACGTCGTCGAGCGACGCCTGCACGTTCTGCTCGAGCGGGGTGACGATCGGCGACCAGATCTCGTCCATGACGCCGCGGTTCGCGGGCGCCGTGGCCACGGTCGGGTTCGTCGCCGCCTCGAGTGCCTGGCGCAGGTCGGTCCGGTCCGCGGTCGCGTGCAGGATGTTCGACGGCATGACCGAGAACAGGATGGACAGGAGCACCGCGGTGCCGAGCGTGCCACCGATCTGGCGGAAGAACGTGGCGGACGACGTGGCGACGCCCATGTCCCGGGCCTCGACCGAGCCTTGCGACGCCAGGGTGAGCGACTGCATGACCGAGCCGAGCCCCAGGCCGATGAGGAACATGCCGATCATCAGGAACCAGAGCGGCTTGTCGATCGTCATGAACGTCAGCACGACGTAGCCGGAGGACACCAGCGCGGTGCCGATCACCGGGAAGATCCGGTAGCGGCCGACGCGGGCCACGATCTGGCCGCTCGTGATCGACGCGATCATGAGCCCGCCGACGAGGGGGAGCGTCGCGAACCCGGACTCGGTGGGGGTCAGGCCGACGACGATCTGCAGGTAGAGGGGGATGGTCAGCATGGCGCCGAACATCGCGAAACCGACCAGGAAGCCGATGACGGTCGCCATCGAGAACGTGCCGGAGCGGAAGAGCTTGAGCGGGATGATCGCGGCGTCGCCCATCTTCGACTCGACGAGCAGCAGGACGACCAGGCCGACGACACCGATGACGTAGCAGGCGATCGCGGCGGGCGAGCCCCAGCCCCAGGTGCGGCCCTGTTCGGCCACGAGCAGGAGCGGGACGAGCGTGACGATGACCGCCGTGGCGCCCCACCAGTCGACCTTCGGCTTCGCACCGTCGCCGCCGTGCACCTTCGGCAGGTGCAGGAAGACGAGCACCATGACGAGGGCCGCGATGCCGATCGGCACGTTGATGAGGAGCACCCAGCGCCAGCCGGTGATCCACAGGATCTCGGAGGAACCGGCGAGCAGACCGCCGATGAGCGGGCCGATGACGCTCGAGATGCCGAAGACGGCGAGGAAGTAGCCCTGGTACTTGGCACGCTCACGCGGGGCGAGGATGTCACCCATGATCGCGAGCGGCAGCGACATCAGCGCACCGGCGCCGATGCCCTGCACGGCGCGGAAGCCGGCGAGCATGAGCATCGAGGTCGACATCGACGAGAGCACTGCGCCGAGGATGAACACCACGATGCCGAAGATGTAGAGGGGACGGCGCCCGAAGATGTCGGAGAGCTTGCCGTAGATCGGCGTCGCGATCGTCGAGGTGATGAGGTACGCGGTGGTGACCCAGGCCTGCTGGTCGAGCCCGTGCAGGTCGTCACCGATCGTCCGGATGGCCGTGCCGAACACCGTCTGGCCGAGCGAGGACAGGAACATGCCCGCCATCAGCCCGTAGATCACGAGGAGGATCTGGCGGTGGGTCATCAGCGGCTGCTGACCGGCTGCGGCGGAGTCCGTGGGGACCCCGGCTGCGCGTCGGCCGTGCTGCACCGGGACGGGTGCGGTGGCGGTCATCGAGCTCCTTGCTTCGTGCTGTGTTTCCTGCTGTGAAAGTTTGCAGACCGCGCAACGATACATCCATTGCTTCCGGCAAGCAACTAATTCCGCCCACTACGCTGTGCGGCATGACCGAGGATCGGGACGACGCCGAGCGGCTGCTGCGTGCCCAGCTCGACCGACTGTGGGTCCGGCAGACCCTTCGGTCATCGCTCATCGAGTCGCGCGGGGGACTCGACCCCACGGCACGCGTGATCCTGCGCGCGGTCGACCACTTCGGGGCCGTCCGGTCGATGGCCATCGCGGACGCCACGGGGCTGTCGCGCCCGGTGATCAGCCGTCGCGTGGCGTCGCTCGTCGAGTCCGGGTACCTCGGCACCGAACCGGACCCGGCGGACGGTCGCGCCAGCCTCGTCTCGATCGCGCCGGCCGGACGCACGCTGCTCGACACGCTCGACGTCGCCGGCGCCGAGGTCTTCGACGACCTCACCGGGGCCTTCGCGACGGGGGAGCTGCACACCCTCGCGGGGCTCCTCGCCCGGCTGAACGACCGCGCCGACGCGGTCCTCGGGATCGGCGCCACGGACCGGCGCGACGCGTCCTGACGACGCGGCACGCGTCCTGGACGCGACCACGGGGCGGACGGGAGGCGCGGTGCGGGCCCGCCCCGCCCTCCCTCGCAGGCTCGGTCGGCGCGTCTCGCGTGCCGCTGGCGCGTCACCGCTGAGCGAGACGCGCCACACCGTCACTGCTGACGCCGTATTCGAGATACCGTTTCCGCATGAGCACGGACACCGCCACCACCACTGAGACCCTCGACGACGGGCCAGTGGTGACCTTCGCCGACCTCGGCCTGAGCGATGCTGTGCTCAAGGCCGTCAAGGACATCGGCTACGAGACCCCCTCCGCCATCCAGGAGGCCACGATCCCGACGCTGCTCGAGGGGCGCGACGTCGTCGGCCTCGCGCAGACCGGAACCGGCAAGACCGCGGCGTTCGCGCTCCCGATCCTGTCCCGCATGGAGGCCGGCGCCAAGGTGCCGCAGGCGCTCGTGCTCTCCCCGACCCGTGAGCTCGCCCTGCAGGTGTGCGAGGCGTTCGAGCAGTTCGCGTCGCACATGAAGCACGTGCACGTCCTGCCCGTCTACGGCGGCCAGGCCTACGGTGTGCAGCTGTCCGCGCTCCGCCGTGGCGTCGACGTGGTCGTCGGGACCCCCGGTCGCATCATGGACCACATCGCCAAGGGCACGCTCGACCTGTCCGAGCTGAAGTACCTCGTGCTCGACGAGGCCGACGAGATGCTCAAGATGGGCTTCGCCGAGGACGTCGAGACGATCCTCGCCGAGACCCCGGACGACAAGCAGGTCGCGCTCTTCTCGGCGACGATGCCCGCGCAGATCCGCCGCATCTCGCAGCAGTACCTCACCGATCCGGCCGAGATCACGGTCAAGACGAAGACGAAGACCGCCGCGAACATCACGCAGCGGTACCTCATGGTGTCGTACCCGCAGAAGGTCGACGCGCTCACCCGCATCCTCGAGGTCGAGGACTTCGAGGGCATGATCATCTTCGTCCGCACGAAGAGCGAGACCGAGACCCTCGCCGAGAAGCTCCGCGCCCGCGGGTACGCCGCAGCAGCCATCAGCGGTGACGTCGCCCAGGCCCAGCGCGAGCGCACGGTCAACCAGCTGAAGTCCGGCAAGCTCGACATCCTCGTCGCCACCGACGTCGCCGCCCGCGGCCTCGACGTCGACCGCATCACGCACGTCGTGAACTACGACATCCCCGTCGACATCGAGTCCTACGTGCACCGCATCGGCCGCACCGGGCGTGCCGGCCGCTCGGGCGACTCGATCAGCTTCGTCACCCCGCGTGAGCGTCGTCTGCTGTCGGCGATCGAGCGGCACACCAAGCAGCCGCTCACGCAGATGCAGCTGCCGACGATCGAGGACGTCAACGAGACGCGCCTCACCCGCTTCGACGACGCCATCACCGCAGCGCTCGAGCAGCAGGACCGCATCACCGCGTTCCGCGACATCATCGCCCACTACGTCGAGCACCACGACGTGCCGGCGGACGACGTCGCCGCCGCGCTGGCCGTCGTTGCGCAGGGCGAGGACCCGCTGCTGCTCGACCCGAAGGCCGACGAGCTGCGGAACCGCGTCGACCGTGACGGCCGTGGCGGCGACCGCCGCGACCGTGACGACGACCGCGGCGCCCGGGGCGAGCGGTCCGACCGTGGCCCGCGCCGCTCGCAGCCGATGACCGCCTACCGCATCGAGGTCGGGCGTCGGCACCGCGTCGAGCCGCGCCAGATCGTCGGGGCCCTGGCGAACGAGGGCGGCCTGCGCCGCGACGACTTCGGGGCGATCCAGATCCGTCCGGACTTCTCGATCGTCGAGCTGCCCACCGACATGGACGCCGGGGTGCTCGACCGGCTGACGGACACCCGCATCAGCGGCAAGCTCATCGAGATCAAGCCCGACCGCCGCGGTGGCGGTGCCGGTGGTGCGCGTCGGTTCGACCGCGACGACCGTGGGCCGCGTGCCGGTGGTCGGGACCGCGACGACCGCGGCCCGCGTCGGTACGACCGCGACGACCGTCCGGAGCGCAAGCCGCGTCACTGAGGCACGACCGGGCGCGGGCTGCCCGCGCGGCGGATCACGGAACGCCCCGCCGTCCGGGTGCTGCCTTGCGGGATGACGCACGAGGGCGTGCGCTGCCCGCACGATCCCCGTGCCGACGGGTCCGCGGCGCCCGAGCGGTGGTCTGATACCCCTAGCCGTGGCGCAGGACCACGGGACGACCGAGGGGAACGCACGTGTTCAGAGCCGTAGTCACCGCCGCCGCAGCGGTGGCGCTCGTCATCGGGGGAGCAGCGCCGGCGACGGCCGCACCCTCGTCGGTGCCGGGTGCGCCCACCTCCGTCCGCGTCACCGGTGCTGCCGACAGCGCGACCGTCACCTGGGGACGGCCGGGGTCCGGTGCGAAGGTCACCGGCTGGCGCGTCACGGTGTCGCCCGCCGAGCAGCAGCCGGACGGCGGCGTCGACCGACTCCCGGCGACCGCCCGCTCCGACCGCTTCGGCGACCTGACCGCGAGCACGACCTACACGTTCTCGGTCCGTGCGGTCGGGACCAGCGGCGCGGGCAAGGCCGTCTCGGTGCGCTACACCGCGCCCGGGTCGGTCCGGACCGTGCAGTCGCTGTACGCCCTCGACGGCACCGGCTCCGTCGTGCGCTTCCCGGTGAGCGGGACCGGCGCACCGACCACGATCGCGCCGAACGGCGCGGGCTTCACGGCGGACGACGTCGGCGACGTCTTCGTGCCCTCGGGAGACCGCACGTCCATCGTGATGTACCCGGCGGGCGGCGCTGCTCCCCGGACGGTGGCGACGGGTCTGCACCTCGGCGCCGACCTGCGCTCGGACGTCGCCGGGAACCTGTACTGGGTCGACTCGTCGACGGGCGCGATCACCAAGCTGCCGGTGACGGGTGCCGCGCCGAGGGCGATCATCCCCTCGGCCGGGACCGGGTGGGCGGTCGGACGCGACGGCACGGTCTCCGCGGTGACGTTCGGCCGGGCGGGCGCGGACAGCACCGTCGTCTCCGTGTCACCCTCGGGTGCGCGCACCACGCGGAGCTTCCCGGAGACGGGGTACCGCGTGTTCGCCGGCGTCCTCGCCGACGGCCACGGCAACCTCTACCTGAACTACACCGCGACGGGTGCCTCCGGCGCCAGCGGGTGGGTGCTCCTGGCCGCCGGCTCGTCGACGCTCACCGCCGCCGACGACCGGCTCGCCTTCGACTACGCGGCGACGACCACCCGTTCGCTGCTCATCGCCAAGTCTGCGGAGTGGTGCGCCGCCCCGGCGGACTCCAGCCCGACCGGCTGCTCGGCGGACAAGACGATCACGAGCGTCGTGTCCCGGAACGCCGACGGCTCCGTGGCCGAGCGGGTCACGAGCGGCGTGAAGGCCCAGGGGCGCGGGCTGTGGATCGGCGCCGCCGACGAGGCCGGCGACCTGTTCATCGACGTGCGTGCCGGTGCGACACCGGGCCTCTGGCGGCTCGACGCCGCCGGCGGCGTCGCCCAGCGGCTGTCCGCCGGAGCGTTCACGCGGTTGCTGGTGATCTGAGGTCGGACCCGACCGGACGCCGGACGCCAGGCGCGGTGCCAGCGGGTGCCGCGCCTGGCGTCCTGCCGTGCGTAGCGGTCACACCACACCCGTCACGGTCCGTCGGCACACCTCGTCCCACGGGGTCGGCTCGATCCCGAACCGGGCGCGGCTCGCCGAGTCGTCGACCACGTACGGCGCGGTCCACTGGTAGCCCATCTCGGCGATCTCGCGCATCATCGGCGACACCAGGCCCATCGCGCGGAACACGCCGACGGGCATCCGACCGACCCGCACCGGGGGCTTCCCGGCCGCGGCCAAGACCTCGGTGAGCGCCTGCACCTGCGTCCGGGGCGCGTTGCTCGGCACCATCCAGGTGCGCCCGTGGGTGCCCTCGTCCGCACCGGCGGCGACGAGCATCCGTGCGACGTCGAGCACGTCGGTGAAGGTGTGCGGCAGGTCGGTGCGTCCGACCATGGACACGGACCGGCCCTCGAGCGCGGCCGGGAGCACGCGGGTGACGTGCCCGTTCTGGCCGATGCCGGGGCCGACGTAGTCCGACGCGCGGACCTCGACGGCGCGGACCCGTCCGGCCTCGTGCGCGGCGCGCGCATCGGCCCAGAGGCGTGCCCGCAGGATGCCCTTGTGGTCGGTCGCGGCGTCCGGCAGGCTCTCGCGCATCGGGCCGTCCACCGGACCGTACGGGTAGAGGTTGCCGGTGATCGCGTACACGGCGCCGGTCCGTTCGGCGGTGGTGAGCAGCGCGGTCGCGAGCGGCGGCCAGGTCCGTTCCCACTGCGTGTAGTCGCCGGGGTTCGCGCAGTTGTAGAGGACGGCGGCCCCGTCGGTGACGCGGGTGAGCGCGTCGGCGTCGGACGCGTCGAGTGCGACGTGTTCGACGCCGCGGACACCCGTGTCCCGGCCGGACCGGGTGACGACGGCGACCCGCTCGCCCTGCTCGGCGAGGAGTGCGGCGACGTGACGGCCCACGGGACCGGCGCCGACGACGACGTGCTGGTGTGACATGACTTCCTGCTTTCGTTCGTGAGCGAGAGCACCGCTCTCTGTGTCTAGGATGCACGCCCGATCGTCGAATTGCAAGAGCAGTGCTCTCGTTTGTGTGCAGTGCTCTCGCGTGGCATGGTGGAGGGATGACCGACACGGCCCCGACCGCCCGAGCCCGCGCTCGCGAGGCGGTGCACGCGAGCATCCTCGCCGCCGCCCGGGTGCGGCTCACCGACGAAGGTCCATCGCAGCTGAGCCTGCGGGCCGTGGCCCGTGACGTCGGCATGGTGTCGTCGGCCGTCTACCGGTACTTCCCGAGCCGCGACGACCTGCTGACGGCGCTGCTCATCGCCGACTACGACGAGCTCGGGGCCGCGGTCGAGGCGGCCGATGCGGCAGCGGGTCCGGCCCCGGGGGCACGGTGGGTCGCGGTCTGCCGGGCGATCCGCACCTGGTCGATCGCCCACCCGGGGGACTTCGCGCTCCTGTTCGGCTCGCCGGTGCCCGGGTACGCCGCGCCGCGATCGACGGTCGAGCCGGCGTCGCGGACGACGCTCACGATCGTGCGGGTGGTCGCCGATGCCGTGGCCGACCCCGGGTACCGGGCGCCGGACGCGCCCCGGTCGGGCCCGGGCCGGCTCACGCCCGCCGTCGCCGACGGGGTGGAGTCGCTCCGGGCCTTCGGGACGGGGCTGCCGGAAGAGGTCCTCGCCCGCACGCTCATGGCCTGGACGACGGTGTTCGGCACGGTGTCGTTCGAGCTGTTCGGGCACTACGTCGGGTCGGTCTCCGACGGCGCGGCCTTCTTCGACGAGGTCGTCGCCCGGCTGGCCGAGGGGCTCGGGATCGTCGCCGCGTTCGACTGAGTGCTGTCCGTCCCACGCCGGTGGACGGATGCGGGCTGTCCCCAGACCGGGGCGCCGGTCTGACAGGAGGGTGCTCCCTGCGGTAGACAGGTCGTGGGCCCCGGCCGTACCCGACGGCGCAGCCCTCGCCCGGGACGGCACACCTCGAGTCACCCCGGACGGACCACCACCCTCGGGCGCGCGCCGCGGCCGGGGCCGACGGATCAGGGAGGCACGCTTGCGACGCAGCACGTTCGGCGACGCCGTCGGGGGCACCCGGTGACCGCGCTCGACGTCAGCCGGCAGGACCGCCGCCGCCTCACCACCGGCACGTCCCGGCGTCGACTCGTCACGGTGCGGACCGTCGCACTGCTCGCCTCGATCGCCGGCGTGAACTACGTCGTGTGGCGGTGGGCCGCGTCGGTGAACTGGCACTCGTGGTGGATCGCCGTGCCGCTGATCCTCGCCGAGACGTACAGCGTGATCGATTCGCTCCTCTTCGCGTTCGGGGCCTGGCGGCTCCGTGAACGCGGCGAGCCACCGACCTCGCCGGGGGACCACGTCACCGTCGACGTGTTCATCACCACCTACGACGAGCCGGTCGACCTCGTGCTCCGCACCGCGCGCGCCGCGAAGGCCATCCGCCACCCGCACGCCACGTGGATCCTCGACGACGGCAACCGTCCGGAGATGCGTGCGGCCGCCGAGTCGCTCGGCATCGGGATCATCACCCGTGGGGCCGACTGGGTCGATCGGCCCCGGCACGCCAAGGCCGGCAACCTCAACAACGCACTGCTCGCGACCCAGGGCGAGTTCCTGCTCATCCTCGACGCCGACCAGGTGCCGGACCCGGCGATCCTCGACCGCACGCTCGGGTACTTCAAGGACACCGAGATGGCGCTCGTGCAGACGCCGCAGTGGTTCGAGAACGTCCCCGACGCCGATCTGCTCGGCAGCCAGGCGCCGTTGTTCTACGGCCCGATCCAGCAGTCGAAGGACGGCTGGAACGCCGCGTTCTTCTGCGGTTCGAACGCGATCCTCCGCCGCGAAGCGCTCATGCAGCTCGGGGTCACCCGCTACGTGCGCGAGGTCGAGGCGTCGGTCGCGCGGACGATCAAGACCTCGCGGAAGCTCCTCGCCCGTGCGCGGGAGACCGAGACCGACGAGCGGGTGCTCGGCGCCCTCGACGAGGCCGAGGCCGTGATCGACCGGGCTCGCGACCAGGTGGAGCGCGGCGAGCCCCTCGGCGACGTGACCTACGACTTCCAGCGCGGGATCGACGCCATCTCCTACCGGTTCGCGGCCTCCGACCTCGAGTCCGTCCGCAACGACCTGCAGGAGCTCGCGGCGATGTCGACCGACGCGAACACCTTCGCCGGCCTCGACGATGCGGCGCTCGACGTCCTCGGTCGTCGCGACGCCTCGCCGGTCGCCGCGATCGAGTCCATCGCCGTGCTCACCCGCGCGCTCGACGTCAACCGCGACGACGAGGCCCAGCCGATCATGCCCCTGGCGACGATCTCGGTGACCGAGGACATGGCGACCGCGATGCGTCTGCACGGCCTCGGCTGGAAGTCGGCGTACCACGACGAGATCCTCGCGACGGGCCTCGCCCCCGAAGACCTGCCGACCATGCTCGTGCAGCGGCTCCGTTGGGCGCAGGGCACCATGCAGGTCTTCTTCCGCGAGAACCCCCTCGTGCAGAAGGGGCTCTCGTGGGGGCAGCGGCTCATGTACTTCTCGACGATGTGGAGCTACCTGTCCGGCTTCGCCGCGATCGTCTACATCGCCGCGCCGGTGCTCTGCCTGTCGTTCGGCGTCGTGCCGGTCCAGGCGTACAGCGTGGACTTCTTCGCCCGGCTCATCCCGTTCCTGGTGCTGAACCAGCTGCTGTTCTGGGTGGTGGCGGCCGGCAGACCGACGTGGCGCGGACAGCAGTACTCACTGGCGCTGTTCCCGGTGTGGATCGAGTCGGTGACGAGCGCCTTCGAGAACGTGTTCCGCGGCAAGCCGTTGGGCTTCCGGGTCACCCCGAAGGTCCGTGACGAGTCCGAGCAGCGGCCGCGGTGGGACCTCGTCAAGCCGCAGCTCGTCGCGATGGGAGCCCTCGTGGCGGCGCTCGTGCTGATCGGCATCCGGTACCTGACCGGTCAGGCATCCGGCATCGCACCCCTCGTGAACACCGCGTGGGTCGTGTTCGACCTGTTCATCTTCAGCATCGTCATCCGTGCGGTGCTGTACCGGGGCCCCGGGACGGCACGGTCCGGACACGGATCGAGCACGGTCGGAGGACCCCTGTGAGCCCGGAGCGCATCGAGTTCGACGTCCCCGCGGTCCCCGAGTCGCTCGACGAGGTGCAGGACCGCTTCGGTGCGTGGTGGGACGCCCTGGGCATCGACGACCTCCGACTCCGGTTCGGTCTCGAGACCGCCGTCGCCGAGATCGCGGCGAACATCGTCGAGCACACCCGTCGTGCCGACCAGGAAGCAGGCAGGCGCTACACCGTGGAACTCGACGTGACCGACCGCGAACTCGTGGCCGTCCTCACCGACAACGGGCTGCCCGTCGACATCGACCTCGCCGCGGTGACGATGGCGGACGTCGACGAGGAGAGCGGCCGCGGCCTCGCCCTCGCGATCGCCGCACTCGACCGGCTCGAGCACCGGCACGAGGGCGGGCACAACGTGTGGACCCTGGCGTGCACGCGGTGAGCCGACCCGCCGCCCGGCTCCTCGCGTTCCTGGTCGTCCTCGCGACGTTCGCGCTGGGCGGTGCGCTGCCGGCGTCCGCGGTGCAGGCGACGACCACCGCAGCGGCGTCGGCGACGACCGCCGCAGCGGCGTCTGCGACGACCGCCGCAGCGGCGTCTGCGACGAACGCCGCAGCGGTGGGACCGAGCTCCGGGACGACCTGGTTCGGGCCGGACATCGACTGGGGTGACGACGCCCCCGACGGCTACGCCGGACGCCTCGGCGCGACACCGTCGATGTACGGCGTCGAGATCCCGTACCCGCTCGACCGCAGCGCCCGCAAGGAGTTCCTCCGCGCGACCCGGGCGGCGGCGACGCAGGGCGCGGTCCTCGTCGTGAGCTTCGAGCCCGACCGGTCGCTCGGGTCCCTGACCGCCGCCGACGCCCGAGCCGCGAACACCCTGCTCGAGGACGTCCACCGGCAGTACGACACCCAGGTCCTCGTCCGGTTCGCACCGCAGATGAACGGCACGTGGGTGCGGTGGGGGCAGCAGCCGACCCAGTTCGTGCAGGCCTTCCGCGCGCTCGCGACGGCGGTGCACGCCGGCAGCTCGGACGCCCTGATGGTGTGGTCCCCGTCGTACGGCGCCGGGTACCCCTTCGGCGAGTCCGCGGGACGCCTGCAGGACCTCTCGGCGACGGACGTCTCGATGCTCGACACGAACGGGGACGGGCGGCTGACCGCCGCCGACGACCCCTACGCGCCGTACTGGCCGGGGGACTCCGCCGTCGACTGGGTCGGGCTGTCGATGCTGTACTTCGGCAAGGGCAAGGCGACCGAGGCCGCCGGCCGGGACGTCCCGCTCACCCGGAACGACGTCCCCGAGGCCGGCGAGGTCTCCGCTCGCTTCGACGAGACCTGGGGCTACGAGCAGCGACAGCAGGGAAGCTTCTACGACCGCTTCGCCGTGGCGGACGACCGGCCGATGCTGCTCGACACCGGGGCGCTGTACGACCACTCGCTCCGTGGCGACGACGAACTCCCGGTGAAGCAGGGCTGGTGGCGACAGGTGATCGCCGCCGTGCAGGACCGCCCGTTGATCCGCGGGGTGACGTTCCTCGAGACGAACCGCCGTGAGCCCGAGGCCGGCAACCGGGTCGCCGACTGGCGCGACACCGCGGTCCCCGGCATCGCGGGTTCCTTCCGGACGGACCTCGAACGCGCGGGCGACTTCGTCTTCGGACCGGTCACCGAACGGGTCACGCCCGTGGCCGGGGCCGCGGCGACCGACCAGCAGTACGACACCGGCGGCGACCAGATGGCGTGGATCGTCTGGTGCGCGGTCGGCCTGGCGGTGGTCTTCCTGCTGAGCGGGCTGTTCGGCCGCCTGCTGCCGAGCTGGCGGTACCCGGACGACGGCAAGCCCGGGCGTGACCTCCGGCTCGACCTGTTCCGCGGCTTCATCATCCTCGCCGTGGTGATCACCCACATCGAGATCGGCGGTCCGTACTCGTACATCACGCTGCACGCCGTCGGTGCGATCACGGGCGCCGAGATGTTCGTGTTCCTGTCCGGCATGGTGCTCGGCATGACGTACCCCTTCGCCATCAAGAAGTTCGGCGAGTGGGCGGCCGCGATCGGGGCGTGGAAGCGGGCGCGGAAGCAGTACCTCGTCACGCTCGCGGTGATCCTCGTCGTCTTCGCGCTGAGCTTCGCGCCCTTCCTCAACACCGACGCGATCACCACGTTCACCGACCGGGGGACCGGCACCGGGGGCGTCGGGGCCGAGGGGCGCGTGTACGACCTCTACCCGAACGCGATGCAGCTGCTGGCCTACCCGCCGCCCTGGTACGCGATCCGGCAGTTCCTGCTGCTCGAGATGGGCCCGTGGCCGTTCAACATCATGGGGCTCTTCGTCGTGCTGAGCCTCTTCATCCCGGCGTTCATGTGGGTGATCCGTCGCGGCTTCTGGTGGGCGCTGCTCGTCGTCAGCTGGGCGCTGTACCTGTTCCAGGCGCTCAACCCCGAGTTCCGGCCGCTGAACTCCCAGTTCGAGGCGGTGTTCCCGCTCCTCACCTGGCAGGTGGTGTTCACCCACGGCCTCGTGCTCGGGTACTACCGTCGCCAGATCATCGCCGCCCTCACCGGACGACTCGGCAAGGTGCTCATCGGCGTGGGCATCGGCGGCTACGCCCTGTTCCTCGTGTACGTGTGGGCGGGCAACCACTTCGGCTTCACGCCCGCGCCGTTCCCGGCGTCGATGTACGACCAGCTGTACAACACCGCCTACCAGCGCGTCGACCTGCAGTGGGGACGTCTGGTGGACATCGCCTTCTTCGCGATCGTCTCCTACGCGATCCTCACCGTGTTCTGGAAGCCGATCTCGACGGCGATCGGCTGGCTGTGGATCCCGATCGGCCAGGCGAGCCTCTACGTCTTCGTGTGGCAGGTGTTCTTCGCGCTGGCGATCGCGTCCATCCCGGGCATCGACTGGGGCAACGCGTGGATCGGTTTCGCGACCCACACCCTGCTCATCCTGTTGGCCTGGTACATGGTCCGGAAACGGTTCCTGTTCTCGGTCATCCCGCGCTGACGCGCTGAATGACGGACTGGAGGCGCGGTGCCAGCCGGCACCGCGCCTCCCGTCCGTGCAGTGGTCGCGTTGCGTTGCGTTCCGAAGTCGACGCGACGTCGGAGCGCCTGTCGTGTGCTCGTGCGTCCCTGACTGCGCGGGCCGTCTCGGCGATCGATCGATGCCCGGACGCCTCGCTGGTGAACCGGTACCGCCCCCGAGAGCGAGCAGTCGAGCAGTGAACGCGCGAACATCGGATCATGGAACCGTCGCCGTGCCAACGCGATGGCGGCGCGGTGCGGGTCCGACCCGCACCGCGCCTCCCGTCACGGTTGCGCTCTCCGTCCGCGTCAGCGGACCGCGACGCGCAGCGGCTGCGGGTCCACCGGGTCCGGCGGGACCGGCAGCGAGCCGCGGATCTGGTTCTGCGCCTGGCACTGGCTCGTGCAGTTCGTCGCACCCTGCGAGAGCTCGACGGCGTCCTCGCCGAGCACCCCGCCCATCCGTCCTCCGGGCTGGACGGTCCACGTCGTCGTGGTCGCGGTCTGCGATGTCTTGGTCGCGACCTGCGGGCTGTCCTTGCCGAGCAGCATCTGGTGGGCGCCGCTGCCCGAGGTCACGGCGGGGGTGCCGTCGCCGAAGTTGATCTTCCCGGTGTACGGGTTCGTGAAGTAGAACAGGCCGGCGCCGAGCGTGTGCGTGAACGTCACCGGCTGGGCGAACTCGGTCTCCATCTGGAAGATGCCGCCCTGCGCGCCGTCCTTCGCCTGCACCTTGAGCTTGCCGGCCCCGGTGGCGAAGATCGCGACGAGGGTGTCGTCCCGCACCTCGAGCGACGACAACTTCGCGCCGGCGAGCTGCGCGGCGGTCAGCGACGGGACCTTCGAGGCGAACACCACGGTCGGCTTCGTCACCATCCGCTGCGTGTCCGGCGCGCCGGTGAGCGTGTAGTCGTACACGCCGAGGTCGGCCGTGCGGATGTCGAACCCGTTGTGCTTGCCGCGCACCGCGATGGTGCCGGAGACGGCGACGTCCTTGACCTTGAAGTCCTTGCCCGGTGCGGGGTTGGTGGTCGTGCCGTTCAGGGTGACGGCGTAGTCCCCGCCGGTCGAGGTCTTGCCGGACGCGTTCGCGGGGGCGACCCCGGCGAGGGCGACCGCGGCGACGACGCCCGCGGTGACCGCGGCGACGATGCCGATGCGCCGTCCGTGGCGCTGGTGCGTGCTGGTCATGGTGTGCCTCCTGGTGTGCTGGGGGTGAGAACCCCTCGACACCGATCGTCGCCGCCCCGCCGCGGCCGCACCATCGGACCTTGGTACTAGTACCCGTGGTCCCTGCCCCAGAGCGCCGCGCTCGTGCGGTCGGCCACCCCGATGCGGCGGAAGAGACTGCCGGCGTGGACCTTGACGGTCCGTTCCGCGATGCCGAGTTCGGTCGCGATCTGCCGGTTCGACAGGCCCCGCGCGATCCGGACGAGGACGTCGCGTTCCCGGGGCGGCAGCTGGACGTCCGGTGCGGTGGT
This sequence comes from Curtobacterium sp. AB451, assembly GCF_050585845.1. NCBI lineage: Bacteria > Bacillati > Actinomycetota > Actinomycetes > Micrococcales > Microbacteriaceae > Curtobacterium > Curtobacterium sp. AB451. The sequence goes on along the minus strand of NZ_JBOBQG010000001.1, from coordinate 478,735 downwards.
CGACGTGGTCGACGTGCCGCCGGGGAGCAGCGCACGGGCGACCCGGGGGTCGATCGGTGTCTCGTCGCGGGCGGCCGCGCGGACGGCACGCACGACCTCGTCCGGGGCGGCGTCCTTCAGCAGGTACCCGGTCGCCCCGGCAGCGAGTGCGGCGCGCACCCGACCGTCGTCGGCGAACGTGGTGAGGACGAGGACCCGGACGTCGGGCATCGCCGACCGCAGCGCCGCCGTGGCAGCCACCCCACCGGCCCCCGGCATCGACAGGTCCATCACGACGACGTCCGGCCGGAGTCCGGGCGCGAGCGCGACGGCCTCCTCGCCGGTGGCGGCCTCGCCCACGACCTCGCAGTCACCGGTCGCCGCGAGGACGGCCCGCAGTCCGCTCCGGACGAGGGCGTGGTCGTCGACGACGAGGACCCTCACCGCAGTGCCTCGGTGTCGACCGGCACGCGCAGGCGCCAGGTCGTCCCGGCACCCGGAGCGGTCTCGAGCTCGAGCGAGCCGCCGGTGTCCTCGGCGATCTCCCGCAGGAGCGTGGTGCCGAGGTGCCCCGGACGGTCGGGGGCCGTCGCGCGCACCGGGTCGAAGCCCACGCCGTCGTCCGAGACCGTGACCACCAGCACGGCACCGCGGCCGGCGCCGGAGGCACCCGGGGCCGCCGCGACCTGCACGTCGACGACGGAGGCGTTCGCGTGCGTGACGACGTTGGCGACCGCCTCGCGGACGAACCGGACGACCGCGAGCAGCGCCGCGGACGACGCCTCGACCAGGTCCGGCACGTGGACGCTCGTGGTGAGCCCGGCGGCGCGCGCCCGTGCGCAGACGTCGTCGAGCGCCGCGCCCAGGCCGTCCCGTTCCGGAGCCGCCGGACGGATCGCGGACATCGAGCCGCGCAGCGACGACACCGCACCGCGCAGGGCCGCCGCCGCGTCACGGGTGGCCGGGTCCGCCCCGAGCGAGAGGGCGAGCCCGGCGACGTCCTGCACCGGGCCGTCGTGCAGGTCGGCCGCCATCCGTCGGCGTTCGGCGGCCTCGGCGTCGAGCGCGCGACCGAGCAGCCGCTCCCGCGCGCGCTGCCCCGACCGGATCCGGAGCAGCAGCCAGAGCAGCAGCGGGACGAGCAGGGCGAGCACGACGCCGACGGTGCCGAACGCGAGGGCGGCGAACGCGCCACGCAGGTCCGCGGCGCGGGACACGACCTCGTCGTAGCGCTGGTAGGCCTCGAACAGCAGCGCCTCGCCCGACGGGGTGTGCACCGCCTGGTACGCCTCGAGCAGCGGGCCGTGTCCCCGTTCGAAGCGGTTCTCGGGCTCGGACAGGTCGGACACCTCGGCGTCGGACCGGTCGGTCTGCAGCGCTTCGAGGTCCTCGGCGCCCAGCGGGAACCGTTCCCCGACGAGCCGGGCTTCGTCGGACCAGAGGACGGTGCCGTCGGCGGCCCAGAGCTTCATCCGAACCGCAGACCCCGCCCGCAGCTCGCCGGCCACCGCATCGGCCAGTCGTGCGCGGGCCCCAGCCCGTTCGGAGGTGGGCGCGTCGGGGTCGGCGATCGCGTCCACCAGGGCGGGCTCGACCACGACCCGCGCCAGTGCGGCCGTGTCCGACGTCGCGTCACGGACGGCGAAGCCCTCGGCGATGCGCTGCGAGACGAGCGCGCCCGCCGTGGCGACGGCCGCGCCCCCGACGAGGGCGGCGATCACCACCCCGACGAGGACCCTGCCCCAGGGCGTCCGGCCGGTCCGACGACGCTGGTCGGCCGCGACGAGCACCAGCGGGGTCCCCGCCGCTTCGGTGTCCGACGACCGGTGTCCACGCACAGGGCCACCGTAACGGTGCCGGCCCGGGTCCGGTGGGTGCGCGCCGACGACCGGTGGTGACGGTGACGCACGCTGGACAGACGGGAGGCGCGGTGCGGGTCCGACCCGCACCGCGCCTCCCGGCCCACCTGCCTCGTTCAGCCGAGCGCGGCCGTGTCCGGTGACCCCGTCGCGAGCGCGCTCCGGACCGATCCCCACGCGGCGAGCCGCTCGCGGATCGACTCGTCCTGCTCGGCCTCGAGCGCGGTGGCGTGCGCCTGCTCGAGGACCTCGTCGATCACGATGCGCCGTCCGGTGCGGGCGGACGCGATCGCGGCGTCCACCATCGTCAGGCTCATCACGTTGCCGTGCACCTCGCCGTCGGGGCGCTCGCCGGAGCGGACCGCGCGGACGAAGGACGCGAGGGCGCCGGCGATCTCGTTGCCGACGCCGGGTGCCGCCTCCGGAGCGCCCGGGGTGCCGTCGAGGTCGCTCCACGGGTCGTGGTCGCCGTCCCACAGCGCGGTCCCGTCGGACCCGGAGGCCCGCCAGTCGCCGTTCCACGAGGTCTCGGCGCCCGGCGCGCACCACGAGCCGTCGTACACGTAGCGGACGTCGTCCTCGAAGGTGAAGACCGCGGCGGCCGCGGCGTCGCCCCGGTACCAGGACCACGACGGGTTCCACGACTCGCAGTACACCGACACCGGGTCGCGCTCGAGGACGTACCGGGCGGAGTCGAAGGCGTGGATCGCCATGTCGAGCAGGAGGACGTCGTCCATCTCCTCGCGGAAGCCGCCGAAGTGCGGGGCCTTGGCGAAGCGCGTGCTCAGGCCGCCCACCTGTCCGAGCCCGCGGACGTGCTGCCGGAATGCGACGAGGTGGTCGTTGTACCGACGGGACTGCGAGACCATGAACAGCTTGCCCGTGGCCTCGGCGGCCGCGGCGAGCGAGAGCGCCTCGGCGACGGTCTGCGCTGCCGGCTTCTCCCCGAGGACGGGGAGCCCGGCGCGGAGGGCCTCGAGCGTGACCGGGTGGTGCGCGACGGGGACCGTGATGTCGAGGACGGCCTCGGCACCGGTCTCGGCGATGAGTGCGGTGAGGTCGCGGCCGACCGGGATCGTCGGGTCGCCGGCGACCTCCGCCCCGGCGCGCGCGGCGTCGAGGTCGAGGTCGACGATGCCGACGAGCTCGACGTCCGGGTCCGCGGCGACGGTCGCGAGCCACGCCCGGCCCATGCCACCGGCACCGACCTGGACGACCCGGAGCGGCGCGGTCACGCGGACACCTCCTCGTCGACCGGTGCGTCGTCGAACGGGCCGCGGTAGTGCTGGCCGTCGAAGTACTCGCCGAGGTCGTACCGGCGGAGCGTCGGGATCTCCCGCTCGCGCTCCGGCCGGGCCCACTCGGTCGCGTTCGCGATCACGCGTCGGACGTCCTTGTGGTGGTAGACGGGGAAGTCCTGGTCGCCGGGGGAGAAGTAGAAGATCTTCCCGAGGCCGCGGCGGTAGGTCATACCGCTCCGGAACACCTCGCCGCCGGTGAAGCCGGAGATGAAGACCAGCTCGTCGGGGGTCGGCACGTCGAAGTACTCGCCGTACATCTCCTGCTCGGGGATGACGATCGGGTTCGGGACGCCGCGGGTGATGGGGTGCTGCGGGTTCACGGTCCAGACGAGTTCCTGGTCGTGCTCGCTGCGCCACCGGAGCGTGCAGGTGGTCCCCATGAGCTTCCCGAAGATCTTCGACCAGTGGCCGGAGTGCAGCACCACGAGCCCCATGCCGGACAGGACGTGCTTGTGCACGCGGTCGACGACGGCGTCGTCCACCTCGTGGTGCGCGGCGTGCCCCCACCAGGTGAGGACGTCGGTCTCGGCGAGGACCTCGTCGGTGAGTCCGTGTTCGGGCTCCTGCATCGTCGCCGTGCGGACGACGGCGTCCGGCAGGTTCTCGCGGATGCCGTCGGCGATCGCGCCGTGCATGCCGTCGGGGTACCGCTCGGCGACGTGCTGCTCGACCTGCTCGTGGACGTTCTCGCCCCAGACGGTGATGCGCAGCGGGGTGGTGGTCATGGTGTGCCTTTCTGGCTGGGGTTCGTGGGTGTCGCCGGCCGTCACAGGACGGCTGCCCAGGGGGCGACAGCCGCGGTCGCCGCGGTCGCCGCGGTCGCCGCAGGGTCGGTCGCCGCGGGGTCGGTCGCCGTCACTTGACGGCGCCGCCGAGCGCACCGGCGGAGATGTACCGCTGGGCGACGATGAGCAGCACGGCGGCCGGCAGCGACGCGAGGACGGACGTCGCCATGACGGGCCCCCAGTCGGTGACGTTCGAACCGATGTAGTTGTAGATGCCGAGGGTGATCGGCCTGACCGCGGTCGTCGACGTCAGGGTCAGTGCGATGAGGAAGTCGCCCCAGGCCCCGAGGAAGGTGAAGAGCGCCGCCGTGACGATGGCGTTCCGGCTGATCGGCAGGACGATCGACACGAACGCCCGGAAGTCGTTCGCGCCGTCGACGAGCGCGGCCTCGACGAGGCTCGGCGGGATCGACTCCATGAACGCACGCATGAGCAGCACGGCGAACGGCACCTGGACGGCGCTGTCGGCGAGGATCAGCCCGATGTAGCTGTTCAGCAGTCCGACGTTGTTGAACAGCGTGTAGAGCGCGTTCGCGATGACGATCGCGGGGATCATCTGCGTGATGAGCAGCACGAGCAGGAACACCCGGGTGCCGCGCATCTTGAACCGGGCCAGCCCGTACGCGGCCGGGGTCGCGATCGCCAGGGTCAGCACGACGGTGCCGAGGCCGATGATCATGCTCGACAGGAAGTTCTGCCCCTGCTGCGCGAACGCCGTCTCGTACCCGCGGAAGGTGGGCGAGAACGGGAACCAGGTCGCGGTCGCGGCACCGGACGTGGCCTGCAGGCTCGTGTTCACCATCCAGTAGACGGGGAACACCATGATCGCGAGGAACACGCAGCCGAGGATCGTGAGCGGGATGCCCTTGACGCCGCGCTTCGGCCCGGGGACCCGTGCGCTGCGCTTCGTCGTGATCGCCCGGGTGGCGGTGACGGTCTGGTTCGCGATTCCGACGCTCATTCGTCGACCGCCTTCCTGGAGATCGCGATGTAGACCATCGCGAAGACGAACGAGACGACGATGAGCACGTTGCTCACCGCGGCTCCGATGCCGAACTGGAAGTTGATGAACGACTGGTGGTACGCGTTCGTGGCGAGGGTCTGCGTGGAGTTCGCCGGTCCGCCGCCGGTGAGGCCGAGGATGATGTCCACGACCTTCAACGTGTAGACCACCCCCAGGACGATCACGACGCTGACGACGCTCCGGATGCTCGGCCAGGTGATGTACCAGAACGCCTTGAAGCCGGTGGCGCCGTCGAGTGCGCCGGCCTCGTACAGCTCCGGCGGGACGGACTGCAGTCCGCTGTAGAGGATCGTCGTGTTGAACGGGATGCCGAGCCACACGTTCACGCCGATGACGGCGATGAGGGCGAGGCTCGGGCTGACCAGCCACGGTACGGGTGCGATCCCGACGAGCCCGAGGAGCTGGTTGAGCGCTCCGCTGTCCTGGTCGAGCAGCCACTTCCAGACCGCGCTCGACGCGATCAGCGGCAGCAGCCACGGCAGCAGGAGGAGCCCGCGCAGGAAGCCGGACAGCGGGAAGTGCCGCCGGAAGAACAGCGCGAGACCGAGGCCGATCACGAACTGCAGGACGATCGAGCCGGCCGTGAACAGAGCCGTGTTCACGACGCTCGTCGCGAAGACCGAGCTCTGGAACACCTGGATGTAGTTGCCGAGCCCGACCCACGGGGCCTCGCCCGTGAAGAAGGTCTTGGTCGTGTAGTCCTGGAAGGACATGATGACGTTCTTGACGACCGGGTAGCCGAAGAACACGGCCACGAACAGCGCGGCCGGGATGACGAAGAGCCATCGGGTGAGCCCGGTGCGCATGCGCGCTCGGCGCTGGCCGGGTCGTGGTGGTGGGACGGACGCCGTGGTCCGTGGTCGGGTCTGTGTCGTGGCGCTCATGCCGGAACCGCTCCTTCCGAGGGTGGGGAGGGAGCCGACCGGGCGGCCGGCTCCCTCGTGCACTACTGGCTCTGCGACTGCGCCTGCTTGAGCGCGGCCTCGGGGTCGGCCTTGCCCGTGAGGGCGAGCTGGACGGCGGTGTAGATCTTCGTCGCGGCCTTGGGCCAGTCGGGTCCGAGCTCACCGGTGCGGGCGCGGGCGGTCTTCACCGTGGTGACGAACGAGGCGACCTGCGGGTGGTCGGACGCCCACGCGGCGCCGGCCTCGAGGTTCGTCGGCACGTTGCCGCTCACATCGGCGAGGGCCTTCTGGGTCTTCTGCGAGTGCAGGCAGCCGACGAACTTGGCGGCCAGCTGCATCTTCGCCTTGTCGCCGGTCTGCGGGACGGTGAACGCCTCGCCGCCGAGCGGTGCGACGGTCGCCTCACCGGTGCGGGTCGGGATCGGGACGCTGTCGAACTCGAGGCCCTTCTTCGCGTTGAGGGCGGGGAGCTGCCAGGGCCCGTTGATCATCATCGCGGCCTTGCCGGCGAGGAACTGGTTGTTGACGTCGGCCTGGGCCCAGTTGATCGAGCTCTTCGACATCGAGCCGTCGTTCTGCAGGTCCTCGACGAGCTGCAGGGCCTGCGCCGCCTCGGGCGTCGCGATGTCCTTCTCGTCACCCCCGTTCGACCAGAAGAACGGCAGGAACTGCCAGGTGCCCTCGTAGGTGTTGATGTTGCTCATCGCGAAGCCGTACGTCGACCCGGAGGTGAGCTTCTTCGCGGCGGCCTTCAGCTCGTCCCACGTCTTGGGCGGCTGGACGCCGGCGTCCGAGAGCAGCTTCTTGTTGTAGTACAGCGCGATCGAGTTCGTGTTCGACTGCAGGCCGTAGAGCTTCCCCTTGTAGGTGCTCGCCGCCTTCACGCCGGGGACGTCGCCCTCGGCGCTCAGGCCGTAGTCGCTCAGCTCGGACAGCGCACCCGAGGCCGCGATCTGCTGCACGTCGGGGTTGTCGAGCATGAGGACGTCGGGGAGGGTCCGCGACGATGCCTGCTGCAGGACCTTCGAGATCAGACCGGCGCCGGCGACGTGGTTGATCGTGACGGTCGCGTCGACCTGCTTCGCGCACTGCTTGTAGACGGGGTTGTAGGTCGCGTCGTAGTAGTCCTCGATCGTCAGGGCCTTGCTCCCGCCGGAGGAGGCCGAGCCGGAACCGGAGCACCCGGTGAGGACCAGGGGGATCGTCGCGAGCACGGCGACCGCGCCGACGAGGGCTCGGGTCCGGCGCGTCGTGGAGGGGAATCTTTGCTTCATTGCAGAGCTCTTCTCTGTGCGGATGCAGGGGCAGGCACGCAACCACGAATCCGCTGACGTCATCGTCGCTGTGTCCTTGGGGCGAGAAGCTAACAGAAAAGCGCTTCACCTGTAAAGCGCTTTTTTCGCATCCTGGACGGTAGGCTGGACGGCATGGCCACGATGCAACAGGTCGCCGATCGCGCGGGAGTCTCGATCGCCACCGTGTCCTTCGTGGTGAACGGCACGAAGTACGTCACCCCGGCGACGACTGCCCGGGTGCAGGCGGCGATGCGCGAACTGAAGTTCCGCGGCAACGTCGTCGCCCGTGCGCTGGCGAGCCGGCGCACCCGGATCATCGCGCTGCTGTTCCCGACCACGGGCAACCGGTTCAGTCCGACGACGTCGGAGTTCTTCATGAGCGCCGCCGAGCGGGCGTCCGAGCGCGGCTACCACCTCGTGCTCTGGCCGGTGGACCCGGCAGGGGACGACCTCGACGACCTCGTCTCCGGGGGGCTCGTCGACGGCGTCATCCTCATGGAGGTGCGGATGGACGACCCGCGCGTCGCCGTCCTCACCGCCCTCGACGTCCCCTTCACGCTCATCGGGCGCACCCGGGACAGCAGCGGTCTGCCGTTCGTCGACATCGACTTCGAGACCACGATCGAGTCGAGCATCGATCACCTCGAGGCGCTCGGGCACCGGCGGTTCGCCCTCGTGCTCGAGGACCTCGAGGGCACGCCGATGGCCGGCTACGCCCCGCACCTCCGCACCCAGGACACCTTCCGTCGGGTGACCGCTGCACGAGGACTCGTCGGCACGGTGGTCACGGCGGGCCCGGGGAGCGACGGTGGACGCACGGCCGCGAGCGAGCTCCTCGCCCTCGACCCCGACGTGACGGCGGTGCTCGTGATGAAGGACGACTCGTCGGCGGGGCTCCTCGTCGGGCTGTACGCCGCCGGTCGTCGCGTACCCGAGGACGTCTCGGTGCTGAGCATCGCCTCGTCCGAGACGAACGCCGACCAGCACTACCCGCGACTGTCGACCATGGTGGCCCCTGGCCGCCGGCTCGGCACCCGCGCCGCCGATGCGCTCATCGACCAGCTCGACGGGAAGTCCGACGAGCTGCCGCACTTCCTGCTGCCCTGCACCCTCCGCGAAGCCGAGTCGACGGCTCCCGCGCCCGCCTGACCGGCGCGCCGCGCCCCGCGCGCCCCGCGCGCCGAGTCTCGCCTGGGCGGACACCTTCGCGGCTCCGACGCCGCGAAGGTGTCCGCGTGGCCGAGTCTCGGGGCAGCGCCGCGTCCGGGCGGACGGGAGGCGCGGGTCGGCCCCGCACCGCGCCTCCCGTCCGCCGCCACCGGCCGCCGTTTCGCGCTGACCGACACGTCACGCGCTGCGTGACCCGTGCGGTGTCGCCCAGCGCGTGGAGACGGGAGTCAGCGCCCGCGCGGGAGCCGAGTCGACGGCTCCCGCGCCCGTCTGGCGCTGGCCGAGTCTCGCCTGGGCGGACACCTTCGCGGCTCCGATGCCACGAAGGTGTCCGCGCGGCCGAGTCTCGGAGCAGGGCCGCGTCCGGGCGGACGGGAGGCGCGGGTCGGCCCCGCACCGCGCCTCCCGTCCCGCGCCCACCGGCCGCCGTTTCGCACCCACCGACACGTCACGCGCTGCGTGACCCGTGCGGTGTCGCTCAGCGCGAGGAGACGGGAGGCGCGTGGCGGATCCGCTACGCGCCTCCCGTCGGTTCGTCAGCGGCCGCGCGGGTCGCGGGCGGTGTCGGTGAAGAAGTCGTCGTAGAGACCGGCGCCGTCCTGCAGCTCGCCGTACTTCCAGCGCTTGCGCATCCGACGGAACGTCTCGATGCGCACCGGATCGACGCCCTGCTGGGATTCGTACGTGCCCATGGTTCCCTCCCCGTCGTCTGGTACCCCCGATCGGGGGCATCCTCCGGAGACGCTACGGCCGCCGCTGGCTCCCGTCCGGCCAGATAGGTAGGGAAGTTACCTAACTGCGCTTGGTGGACAAACGTTCGGGGTGCGTCCGCCACCGCCCGTACGCTGCCGTCACGGGGACGGGGCGCCGAACTCGAGCGCCTCGATGACGCGGTCGATGACCCGGACGTACTTCGCCCGCTCGCGATCAGTGAAGGAGGACACCAGCTCGTGCAGATGCTCGTTGGTGCTGTCCATCGCACTCGCGTAGGCGCGCTCGGTCTCCGGGGTCAACTCGATGTAGCGGCTCCGCCCGTCGTCCGGGTTCGGCACGCGGCACAGGTGTCCGGCCCGTTCGAGACGGTCGACGGCGCCCGTGACCGCCGGGCCGCTCAGGCCGAGGTGCGACGCGAGGTCCTTCACCCGGACCTTCCGCTCGGCGGCTTCCGCGCGGGCGACGTACTGCAGCACCGTGAGGTCCGAGCCGGAGACGTCCAGGCGCACCCGCAGTCGCCCGCGCAGCGCGCCCATCGCGGCCTCGAGCCGGGTGATGGCGGCCGTCAGGTCGATCTCACTCACGCGGTCGCCCCTTCGGTGCGGATCGGTTCCGCGCAACGATACGCCGCGCTCACCGGGACAGCGTATCCAGATAACGAGGGAGACAGCGGGTTCTGGACATCCGTCAGACGGGGGTGCGCGTGGCCGACCCGTTGACGGACGACTTCGCCGACGGACCGGTCCCGACGCCGGCGACGGTCCGCTTCGAGGTGTCCGGTGAGCTCCCTGCCGACGCCGCGCGGGACCTCGGCGCGGTCTACGGCGGCGAGCGGTGGGTCGCGCGCGTGACCGAGACGCCGTTCGAGTACCGGTACACGGCGATCGGTGACGCCGAGCTGACCGTTCGGCGGTCCCAGCTGCGCGGTGCGCTCTCGGGGGTGGTGCCGGCCGGCGGTGACTACGTCGTCACCTGGATCGGCTCCGGCACCGCCGAGGTCGAACGGCTCGGCGAACGGCTCGTGCTCCCGCTCGGGGCACCGGCGCTGTTCCCGCCCGACCACGAGTACGCCTTCCTCGTCACGGACCACGACCAGCGCATGGTGCACCTCGACCGCGACTTCGTCCACCGGGTCGCCGCGACCCGCAGCACCGTCGGCGACCACGCGCTCCGCTTCGACGACCAGCACGTGCCCGAGCCCGAGGCCGCACGGCGGTGGCAGGGGGCGCTGACCGCGCTCGTCCGGTCGCTCCGGGCCGGCGGCACCGAGTCCGTGGCGTGGCAGCAGGCCAAGGTCGTCGTCGCCGAGCTGTTCCTCGAGCTGTTCCCGCCGATGGTGGACGACCTGCCCGGGGTGCTCGGGCAGCCGCGCAATGCCCGGCTCCGCGCCGCCGTCGAGTACGTGCACGACCACGCCGCCGAACCCGTCACGATCGCCGACCTGTCCGCGGCGTCGGGGTTGAGCGTCCGGTCCGTGCAGGAGTCCTTCCGCCGCGTGTTCGACGTGTCCCCGCTGACGTACCTGCGGCAGGTGCGACTCGACCGTGTGCGGGCGGAGCTGCTCGACGCCGACCCGCTCGCCGGCGCCGTGGGCGACGTCGCCAGGCGGTGGGGGTTCGCGCACCTCGGGCGGTTCTCGGCGGCGTACGTCGAGCGGTTCGGGGAGTACCCGAAGCAGACCCTACGGCGCTGACGGCCCAAGGCCAGGCCGGGCCGGGCCGGGTAGTGCCGGGCCGGGCAGCGCCAGGCCGGGCTCAGCGACCGGCGGGCACCGGGCCGGTGCTCCGGCGCACGCGCAACGTCGTCGGCAGCCGGACGTGGTCCGACGCCCGCTCGCCGCGCAGCATCGTCAGGAGCATGTCGACCGCCCGCGAGCCGAGCTCGACGAGGGGCTGTGCGACGGTGGTCAGCGGCGGCGTCGTCGTGGCGGCCTGCGGCACGTCGTCGAACCCGACCACCGACAGGTCGTCGGGGACCTGCAGCCCGAGCTCGGCGGCGGCGCGGAGCACCCCGACCGCCGACGAGTCGTTGGCCGCGAACACCGCGGTCGGACGGTCCGCGCCGGCGAGCAGGTCGACGGCGACCTCGGCCGAGCGGTCCTCCTGGTAGCCGCCGTCGCGGACGAGCGACTCGTCCACGGGCAGGCCCGCCGCGGCCAACGCGCGCCGGTAGCCGGCCTCGCGGAGCTGTGCCGACGCCAGGTCCGGACGGCCGCGCAGGTGCGCGATCCGGATGTGTCCGAGCGCGACGAGGTGCTCGACGGCCTGGACGGCCCCGGCCTCGTTGTCCGAGTCGACCGTGGCGTGCCCCTCGGGGCCGGTGTGCGGGTCGATCGCCACGACGGGGATCGACGAGCTCGACAGCGCCGTGCTCGGCGTGACCACGATCGCGCCGTCGATGAGCGTGCCGGACAACCGCGAGAGCGACCGGCGTTCCCAGCCCTTCTGCTCGGCACCGGTCACGAGTCCGGCGTAGGCGAGCAGCTCGTAGCCGGTACCGGTGGTGGCGCCGGACACCCCGCGCAGGAGCTCGGTCGAGAACGGTTCGAACTCGGTGACGAGGATCCCGATGACGTTCGTCCGCGAGCTGCGGAGGCTCCGAGCGACGAGCGAGGTCTCGTAGCCGAGCTGCTCGACCACCTCCTGCACCCGCAGGATCGTCGCAGCGGCCACGCCGTCGCGCTGGTTGATGACCTTCGACACGGTCGGGATGGACACCCCGGCGGCACGTGCGACGTCCGCGATGGTGACCCGGCCGGCTCCGGGACGCATGCCGAGGGCCGTGTCCATGTGCACACCGTACCGCTGACCCCGCGCCGAATCGGTAAAGAAAACGTTATCGATATCGATTGACAAGCGTCCCGAGCAGCTGGCACGCTCTCCGCAGCGGCAGTCGATGTCGCTGTTTGTCAACGACGACACTTCAGGAGATCCACGATGACGAGGAAGATCCGTGCCGCGGCAGCCATCGCGCTGATCGGGGCGACCGCACTGGTGGCCGCGGGCTGCTCATCCGGCAGCGACGCGGCCGGCGGCGACGGCGGGAAGGTCTCGATGACCTTCTGGCACAACTCGACCACCGGTCCCGGCAAGGCGTTCTGGGAGAAGACCGTCAAGGACTTCGAGGCGAAGAACCCGAACGTCACCATCAAGATCCAGGCCATCCAGAACGAGGACCTGGACGGCAAGCTCCAGACCGCCCTCAACTCGGGGTCCGCACCCGACGTCTTCCTGCAGCGCGGCGGCGGCAAGATGTCGGCGATGGTGAACGCCGGCCAGCTGATGGACATCTCCGACTCGATCGGGAAGACGGCGAAGAGCGAGATCAGCGACGGTGCCTTCGGCGGGTACAAGCAGGACGGCAAGACCTGGGCCATGCCGGTCGACGTCAACCCGGAGGGGATCTGGTACAGCCAGGACCTCTTCGAGCAGGCCGGCATCGAGGGCACGCCGACCACGATGGACGAGCTGAACGACGACATCCAGAAGCTCAAGGACAAAGGCATCCAGCCGGTCGCCGTCGGTGCGAAGGACGCCTGGCCGGCCGCGCACTGGTACTACAACTTCGCGCTCCGCGCCTGCAGCGAGAAGACCCTCGTCAAGACCGCGCAGGACCTGAAGTTCACGAACTCCTGCTGGACCCAGGCGGGCAAGGACACCAAGGCGTTCTTCGACACGAAGCCGTTCAACGACGGCTACCTGACCACCGCTGCGCAGCAGGGCGCCGGCAGCTCGGCCGGCCTGGTCGCGAACCACAAGGCTGCGATGGAGCTCATGGGGGCGTGGGACCCGGGCGTGATCTCGTCGCTCACCCCGGACGGCAAGCCGCTCGCCGACCTCGGCTTCTTCCCCTTCCCGGAGGTCTCCGGCGGCAAGGGCGCACCCGGTTCGATGATGGGCGCGGTCGACGGGTACTCCTGCTCGGCCAAGGCTCCGAAGCAGGCGTGCACCGACTTCCTCAACTACATGACCGAGAAGCCCGTGCAGGAGGCCTACTACAAGGCCTTCAACGCGATCCCGGCGAACGAGTCGGCGCAGTCGGTCGTCACCGAGCCGTACCTGAAGACCGTGCTCGAGTCGTACAACAAGGCCCCGTTCGTGTCGAACTACCTCGACACGGTCTACGGCCAGAACGTCGGCAACGCGCTCAACACGAGCGTGGTCAACCTGCTCGCGGGCAAGGGGTCCGTCGACGACATCATCTCCACCGTCAACCAGGCCGCGGCGAAGGGCTGACACCCATGACCACCTCCGTCACCAGCGCCTCCTCGGCTCGTCCCGAGGAGGCCCGGTCCGGGACGGGGCGTCGCACGGGCGGGGCCGACGGTTCGCCGTCGGCCCCGGTCCGCCGGGTCCGCAAGGGGACCGACGTCCGCACCCGGGTCGAGATCGCCGTCCTCGCGGGCCCCGCGACCATCATGTTCGTCGGGTTCGTCATCCTGCCCGTCGTGCTCGCGGCCTACTACGGCTTCTACCGCTGGCAGGGCTACGGCACCCCCACCGACTTCGTCGGCCTGCAGAACTACGCGGTGATCTTCACCGACGCCGCGTTCCGGGGCGTGCTCTGGCACAACCTGATCATCGTCGTCGGGTCGCTCCTCGTGCAGGGCCCGATCGCGATCGTCCTCGCGCTGCTCCTCAACCAGCGCATCCGCGGACGTGGCCTGATCCGCGTCCTCATCTTCCTGCCCTACGTCATCTCCGAGGTCATCGTCGGCACCGGGTGGAGCCTCATGCTCCAGTCGAGCGGCGCCGTGAACGACCTGCTCCAGACCGTCGGGCTCGGTGCGCTCCGCGCCGACTGGCTGTCGAACCCCGACATCGCGATCTGGACGCTGCTCGCGATCATCTCGTGGAAGTACATCGGCTTCGCGGTGATCCTCTTCCTCGCCGGACTGCAGAGCATCCCCGAGGAACTGTTCGAGGCCGCGCAGCTCGACGGCGCGAGCTACTGGCAGATCCAGCGGCGCATCACGCTGCCGCTCCTCGGCCCGACCGTGCGCATCTGGGCGTTCCTGTCGATCATCGGGTCGCTCCAGCTGTTCGACCTCGTCTACATCATCTGGGGGCAGTACATCGCCTCGACGGCCGGCACCTCGACGATGGCGACGTACATGGTCGCCAACGGCCGCCTCTCCGGCAACTACGGGTACGGCAACGCCGTCGCCGTGGTCATCTTCCTCATCTCGCTGGTGATCGCCCTGGTCTACCAGCGGTTCGTCCTGCGCCGCGACACCGCCGGCGCCCTGACCGAGAAGGCCGACCGATGACCGCCACCGCCCTGACCGAGAAGGCCGACCGATGACCGCCACCGCCTCCCTCGTCGCACCGAAGCGTCGACCCCGCGACACCGGGCCCGTCCGGCGCGAGCGCAACCTCGGCACGTACTTCATCGCGCTGCTCTTCATCGCGGTCTGCGTCGGGCCGGTCCTGTACATCGTGCTCGGCGGGTTCCGCAGCAACTCGCAGATCACCGCGAGCCCGGCGGGACTCCCCAGCCCGTGGCAGGTCGACAACTACCTGTCCGTGCTGTCGAGCGGCGTGTTCTGGCAGCAGCTCGGCAACTCCGTCATCGCGGGCGTCACCACCACCGTCGGTGTCGTCGTGCTCGGACTGATGGCGAGCTTCGTCATCGCCCGCTACCGGTTCCGGGGGCGCGACGCGCTCTACTCGCTCTTCGCCGCCGGCCTGATGTTCCCGATCACCGTCGCGATCACCCCGCTCTACCTGCTCGTGAAGGACCTCGGGCTGACCAACAGCCTGGCCGGGGTGATCCTGCCGCAGATCGCCTTCGCCCTGCCCACGACGGTGATCATCCTCGTGCCGTTCCTCCGCGCGATCCCCGACGAACTCGAGGAGGCGGCGTCGATCGACGGGGCCAGCCGGCTCGGGTTCTTCTTCCGGATGGTCGTCCCGCTGTCGCTGCCCGGTGTCGTGACGGTCGGCATCCTGGCGTTCATCGGCAGCTGGAACAGCTACATCCTCCCGCTGTTCATCCTCAACGACGCATCGGCGTACACGCTGCCGCTCGGGGTCCAGGCGTTCTCGTCGCAGTACTCGGTCGACACCGCCCGGGTGCTCGCGTTCACGTCGCTGTCGATGATCCCCGCGCTCGTGTTCTTCGCGGTCTTCCAGAAGCGCATCGTCGGCGGTCTGACCGGGGCGGTGAAGGGGTGAGCACGCTCGGCCCGACGGCCGAGACCACGGACGGCCAGGAGGCGCGCCCCGCGACGCAGGAGCACGTCACCAGCGCGACCGGTGACGGACGGGAGGCGCGGGGCGGTCCTGCACCGCGCCTCCAGTCCGAACGCACCGAGCTGGCGGACGGGGCCGCCGCCGACCGAGCGACCACCCTGCTCGCCGCGATGACGCTCGAGGAGAAGACCGCCCAGCTCGTCGGCTACTGGCTCGACCAGAACGGCCTCGTCGCCCCGATGCAGGGCGAGATGGCCGGCGACCAGGACGCCGACGGCGGCCGGACGCTCGCGGACATCACCCGACACGGTCTCGGGCAGTTCACCCGGGTGTACGGCACCCGGCCGGTCGAACCCGACGAGCGCGCCGCCTGGCTCTGGGCCGAGCAGCGCCGGCTCAAGCGGGAGACGCGACTCGGGATCCCGGCGCTCGTGCACGAGGAGTGCCTCACCGGGCTCGCCGCGTGGAAAGCCGCCACGTTCCCGACCCCGCTGGCGTGGGGTGCCGCGTTCGACCCGGACCTCGTCGACCAGGTCGGCGAGGCGATCGGCGACTCGATGCGCCAGCTCGGCGTGCACCAGGGCCTCGCCCCGGTGCTCGACGTCATCCGCGATCCGCGGTGGGGGCGGGTCGACGAGTGCATCGGCGAGGACCCGTACCTCGTCGGGACGATCGGTACGGCGTACGTCCGCGGACTCCAGCGCGCCGGTGTGGACGCGACGCTCAAGCACTTCCTCGGGTACTCCGCGTCGCAGGCCGGCCGGAACCACGCCCCGGTGCACGCCGGCCCGCGCGAGGTCGCCGACGTCTTCCTGCCGCCGTTCGAGATGGCGCTGCGCGACGGCGGCGCCCGGAGCGTCATGAACTCGTACGCCGAGGTCGACGGCGTCCCGGTCGCGGCGAACGGCGAACTGCTCACCGACCTGCTCCGCGACCGTCTCGGCTTCGACGGCACGGTGGTGGCCGACTACTTCTCGGTCGCCTTCCTCGAGGTCATGCACGGCATCGCCGCCGACCGTGGCGAGGCGGCCGCGATGGCCCTCACCGCGGGGATCGACGTCGAGCTCCCGTCCGGTGACGCCTACCTGCAACCGCTGGTCGACCGCGTGCGGGCCGGCGAGGTGGACGAGGCGCTCGTCGACCGGGCGGTGCTCCGCGTGCTGCGCCAGAAGGAGCGGCTCGGACTGCTCGACCCCGACGCGTTCGACGACGAGCCGCCGACCCGGATCGACCTCGACACGCCCCGGCACCGGGCACTCGCGACGGAGCTCGCCGCGAAGTCGCTCGTCCTGCTGTCGAACGGGTCCGTGGACGGCAGCGACGCCCCGGTCCTTCCCCTCCGGCCGGGTGCCTCGCTCGCCCTGATCGGCCCGAACGCCGACCGGGCCGAGGCGCTGCAGGGCTGCTACTCCTTCGCCAACCACGTGCTCGCGGCCCACCCCGACCTGCCGCTCGGGTTCGCCATCCCGACCGTCCGCGAGGCCCTGACCGACGCCCTCGGCAGCGACGCCGTCCGCTTCGCCGCGGGCTGCGCCGTGACGGGCGACGACCGGTCCGGGTTCGCCGACGCGGTGGCGGTCGCGGAGCGGTCCGACGTGGCGGTCGTCGTGGTCGGCGACCAGGCGGGGCTGTTCGGCCGCGGCACCGTCGGCGAGGGCAACGACACCGAGTCGCTCGACCTGCCCGGTGTCCAGCGCGGCCTCGTCGAGGCCGTCGTCGCCACCGGCACCCCGACCGTCGTGGTGCTGCTGACCGGTCGGCCGTACGCGATCGGCTGGGCGCTCGACGGCGTGCCGGACCACACCGGCGCCGTCGGACGTCGACCGGCCGCCGTCGTGCAGGCGTTCTTCCCGGGCGAGGGCGGCGGATCCGCGATCGCGGACCTCCTCACCGGGGTCGCCGCACCGTCCGGTCGGCTGCCGGTCTCGCTGCCGCGGGCGGCCGGGGCGCAGCCGTACACGTACCTGCACCCGCGCCTCGGTGGGCCGTCGGACGTGACCGCGACCGACTCGACCCCCGTCCGACCGTTCGGGTTCGGGCTCTCCTACACGTCGTTCGCCCACGAGGACCTCGTCGTCGACCCGAGCGTGTCCAGCGCGGACGCCTTCGACGTCTGGGTGACCGTCCGGAACACCGGGGAGCGCGCGGGCGAGGACGTGGTGCAGCTCTACGGCCACGACGTGCACGCGAGCGTCACCCGCCCGGTCGTGCAGCTCCTCGGCTACGCGCGGGTCGCGCTGGCACCGGGGGAGACCGCACGGCTCCGCTGGAGCGTGCCCGTCCAGCGCTTCGCCTTCACCGACCGGGCCCTCCGCAAGGTGGTCGAGCCCGGGGACGTGCAGGTGTGGGTCGCGTCGCACGCGGCGGCGTCGGAGCCGGGAGGCACGGTGCGCGCGGACGGGATCGTCGCGGCGGGCGACCGCTCCGGTCCACCGCCCGTCCCCGGCTCCGCCACCCGGCGCGCGGTGGTCCGCGTCACCGGTCCGGTCCGCGAGGTCCGGGCGTCCGACCGGCGCACCGTCACCTGGGAGCGCTGCTGACGGCGGCTGCGCCGGGACACGACCAGCGTGTCGGGACCCGGCACGACGCCGGCTGGTGCGAAGGGGGCACCACCCGGCGTCCGGTGGCGCGCCGAGGTCCACGGCGCGGCCGGATCCCGGTGGCGACGGTACGGTGAACGAGTCATGACCCAGTACACGCTCGGCCCGGTCATCGCACGGATCAGCGTGCCCGAGGCCGCCACCGCCCCGCGGGCAGCTCCGGTCGCCCGGTGGCGCCTCGCCCGGTCCGCCCCGCTCGTGAACCAGGCGGTGATCGCCGGGCTCACGATCGTGGCCGCCGTCAGCAGCGCCGTCGTCCCGGTCCTCGCGGTCACCGACGCCGCCAGCGTCTGGGGCGGCGTCGTGCTCGCCCTGGCCGGGCTCGGGTTCGCCGCCCTCATGGTGTGGCGGCCGGGTCTGGCGCGCGCCGAGCTGCTGGTCCCGGCGGTCGACTTCATCGCGATCGGCCTGCTGCGCTTCGGCACCGGGGACGCCCGGTCGCCGTTCCTCGCCGCCGTCCTGCTGCCGCTGGTGTGGATCGCGGCGAAGCCAGGTCGACAGCACATCGTCTACCCGCTCGTCGGCACGGTCATCACGTTCGCCGTGCCGATCGTGCTCGACCCGGACGACCTGATCGCGAGCGAGATGGTGCGCCTGGTCTTCGTGATCCTGGTGTTCGCGGCGGTCGCCGGCGTCACGAACGAGCTCGCACGGCAGGCCGACCTGCGACTCCGGTTCGCCCAGCAGCGCCGACGGCAGGCGGAGAGCGAGATCAGTGAGGCCGCCCTCGTGCAGCGGTCCCTGCTGCCCGACTCCCACGACGACATCCCGGTCGAGCTCACGACGCGGGGGATCTGCCTGCCTGCCCGCACGGTCGGCGGCGACTTCTACGACTGGTACCCGACCGCGCACGGTGCGGCCTTCACCCTCGGCGACGTGATGGGCAAGGGCGTCGCCGCGGGCATGATCGCGGCCGTGGTGCGGTCCCTCGTGCGGACGGCGTCGAGCCCCGGCGCTCCGGAGGCCTCGATCGGGTCGGCGGCCGAGGGGATGCGGTCCGGCCCGGGCGCCGACCAGTTCACGACCTGCTTCCACTTCCAGATCGCCCGCGACGGGACGACCCACTGGGTCGACGCCGGTCACGGGCTGTCCGTGCTCCTCCGCGCCGACGGCGACGACGAGTGGCTCCGCTCCGACGACCTGCCGATCGGCGTCGGCACCGAGTGGGCCCCGCGGCGGACGGTGCTCGGCCCCGGTGACGTCGTGGTGAGCGTCAGCGACGGAGTGCTGGACCTGTTCGGCGGCGACCTCGACGCCCCGGAGCGGTTCCGCGACTTCCTCCGTACCCACCGCGACCCGGACGAACTCGTGGCCGCGGTCCAGGAGCTCGGCGGGTCGGTCGACCACGAGGACGACGTGACCCTGCTCGCGGTCCGCTACGAGGGACCCGTCGCCCCCGCGGCCTGACGGCCCCGCCCGGACCGGTTCCCCGACGATCGGCGGCGTGCTCGCGACGGCAGGCGATCGGGGGCCCTGCAGCGACCGATCGCGCCCCGGGCCGCCGCGTCGTGACAGCATGGAGCGTGCTGACCGTCGGGATCTTCGTCGTCGCGGGCGTGGTGGCCGGGGTGATCGGCACCGCCGGTGGGATCACCTCGCTCGTCGCCTACCCGGCGCTGCTCGCCGTCGGGATCCCGCCGCTCGCCGCCAACGTCACGAACTCCGTCGCGCTCATCGGCAGCGGTGCGAGCTCCGCGTTCCGCGCCCGGCACGAGGTGCGTGCCGATCCGGCGGTCGTGCGTCGCTGGATGCCGACGACCGTCGTCGCCTCGCTCGCGGGCGCGGTGCTCCTGGTCGTCACGCCGGCGCACCTCTTCGACCGCATCGTCCCGTTCCTCGTCCTCGCCGGGGGACTGCTCCTCCTGCTGCAGCCGCTCCTCGACCGTCGTCGTGCACGGACGACCGCCGACGCCCGTGCTCGGTCCACCGGTGCTGCGTCGGCCGGGATCGCCGGGGTCGGCGTCTACAACGGCTACTTCGGCGCGGGGTCCGGTGTGCTCATGATCGCCGTGCTCCTGCTCACCGGGTCGCCGTCGTTGCACCGGGCGAACGCCGTCAAGAACGTGCTGCTCCTCGCTGCGGACCTCCTGCCCGCCGTCGTGTTCGCGGTGTCCGGGCACGTCGTGTGGTCCGCCGCCGTCGCGCTCGGTGCGGGGGCGGTGATCGGTGGGCTCATCGGACCGACCGTCGCCCGGCGGGTGCCGCACGGCGTCCTCCGGGTCGCGATCGCGTGCTGCTCGGTCGCGCTCGCCGGGTACCTGTTCGTCACGGTGGCGCCGTCCTGACCGGCGGACCGATCCGGCGCGCTGGTGACCCGCGGCCGTGCCCGTCGTCGGGATCGGTACGGTGGACGGCATGGCACCGTTCACGCCCCCAGCCGCCGACGCCGTCCGTGCACGACTCCTGCTCGCCGCGCGCGACGAGTTCGCCGCGTCGGGGCTCGTCGGCGGCAAGGTCGAACGGATCGCCGCGGCCGCCTCGAGCAACAAGGCCCAGGTCTTCCACTACTTCGGCAGCAAGGAGGGGCTGTTCGACGCCCTCGTCGAACAGACCGTCGCCGAGACGTTCGAGCGGGTCCCGCTCGACACGGACGACCTCCCGGGGTTCGCCGGCCGGTTGCACGACGCCTGGGCCGAGCGGCCGTGGGCCCAGCGGCTGACGACCTGGCACCGGCTCGACCGGGCCTCGGCGGTGGCGCTCGACGCGGTCCTCGAACGGCAGACCGCGATGGTGGCCGAGGTCGAGCGGGCGCAACGAGCCGGCGTCCTGCCGCGCAGCTACCGGCCGGCCGTCCTGCTCGGCCTGGTGCTGCACCTCGCGGCCTTCTGGAGCGAGGCGGGTCCCGAGTCCGAGGCGCTGACCCGCGCGGTCGTGCCGGCGCGCCGTCGGCAGGTCGTGGTGGACGCGGTCACGTCGCTCGTCGGCGGCTGACGGTCAGGACCCCAGGCCAGCGGTCAGGCCGAGCCCGAACGGCACACCCAGTCCGAGGAAGCCCGACGCAGCGATCGCCGCGGGCACCACGACCGTCGCCAGCGTCAGGGTCGCCCCGATCAGCACGGCCGCGAAGGCGAGGCCGTCGCCGCGCTCCCCGGTGCGCCGGACCTCGCGACGGGCGATGCAGCCGACCACGACGCCACCGATCGGGGCGACGAACGCGAGGGCGATGGCCACGACGGCCAGCAGGCTCAGCGGGGCGAGCGCGGACGGTGCGGCATCGGCGGCGGGAGTGTGCAGTCCGGGGGCGGTGTCGGTCACGGCCCCCGAGCCTACGAGCGTCGGCCGCGGGACGGGAGTACCCAGTCCTGGTGGCGTCCGGGCGCCTCGGTGTGCCACGCTCGGTGCGTGGACGACGGACTCCTCTACGACCTCTGTGCTCGAGCGCGACGCGTGCACCAGCGCACCGGCGGCTCGGAGCCGGCGCTCCGCGGCCTGGTCGACTTCATCTCGGCCGCCGCCGACCCCGGCGGGACCTCGTCCGACGCGGCCATCGTCGCCCTGATCGACGCCGGTCCGGAGCCGGTCGGCTTCCGGTGGGGACTCGAGCGCCTCGAGACGGTGAGCACGATCCGCACGGTCCCGCCGTCGGACTACTCCGCCGACGAGGTCGCCGAGTACGAGGACGCCCAGGCCGACCTGCTTCGACGGATCGGCCGCGACAGCGGGGACCCGGCGCCCGGCCCGGTCCAGGTCGTCAAGAACGTGCTGGAGCAGTTCGTCCGACGCTGGTACTGACCCGGGTGCCCGGTCAGTCGCGGGCGCGCAGGAACGCCACCTGGCGTTCCCAGTGCGCGAACCCGCCGCCCTCGTGGCCGTTGTACGGGTAGACCTCGATCGCCGTGTCGGTCGAGCCGAGCGCGTTGTAGGCCGCGAACGTCGTCCGCGGCGGCACGACGTCGTCCATGAGCGCGACGGAGAACAGGGCCGGCGCCGTGATGCCCGCGGCGAAGTGCACCCCGTCGAAGTACGCGGCGGTGCGCCACACGGTGTCGACCTGGTCGCGGTGCACCGACAGGTAGGTCGCGAGCTCGAGGTACGGGCCACCGACGGCGACCGCGGTCCCACCCTCCCAGTCGCAGAGGAAGGCGACGTCGGGCAGCAGCGCGGTGATCGGTCCGACGTGCGCCTCGACGAGCGCGGCCGCGGCGATGGTGATCCCGCCGCCCTGGCTCCCGCCGGTCAGGGCGATGCGTGCCGGGTCGACCCCGGGGAGCGTCCGGACGGCGTCGACCAGGCGGACGGCGTCGGTGTACACGCGGCGGTAGTAGTGGTCGGCGGGGGAGCCGATCCCGCTCGTCATCCAGCCGCCGACGTGCGGGCCGGAGCCGTGCGGATCGGGGGTGTCGCCGCCGGAGCCCCACCCGCTGCCCTGGCCGCGCGTGTCCATCACGACGTGCACGTACCCCGCGAGGGCCCACGAGACCCGCTCGCCGGGCAGCCCGCGACCGCCGTTGTAGCCGAGGAACTCGACGACGACGGGCAGCGGCTCCTCGGCGGCGAGCGGCCGAGCGACCCATGCGCGCACGGGGTCGCCCGCGAAGCCCGGGAAGGTGAGGTCCTCGACCACGAGGCCGGTGACGGGTGTGTCCGCCGGGACGAGGACGGGGTCGGTGCCCGCGCCGGCGGCCCGGGACGCAGCGATCGTGTCGGCCCAGAAGGCGTCGAAGTCGTCGGGACGGCGGGCGTCCGAGCGGTGCGCGCGCAGGGCGTCGAGTGGCAGGTCGGTGAACGGCATGTGGTCTCCTCCGGGGACGATGGTGCCCCCGACACCGTCGTGGACGGCGTCGGGGGCTGGTGTGTCCGCGAACGAACGGACGAACGGACGAACGGACGAACTGACGGACGGCGGGCCGCTCAGTGTGCGGCGGCCCGGTACTGCTCGAGCACCTCGGGGTGCGGATCCGCGGCGACGACCGTCGTGGCGGTGTCCCACGCGGGCAGGGTCCCGGTCAGCACCCACGCGGCCTGCTTCGCCGCGCCGGCCGCCACGTACTCGCCCGGCTCCGGCACGAGGACGTCCCGGCCGAACACCTGCGCCGCGACGACGCGCACGGCCTCGTTGCGGGCCGCACCGCCGATGAGCAGCAGCCGCTCGACGACGACACCCGTCCCCTCGACGGCCGCGAGGCCGTCCGCGAGCGCGCAGAGCATGCCCTCGACGGCGGCGCGGGCCAGGTGCGCCCGGTCCGTCGTCCCCGCCGTCATGCCGACGAGCGAGGCCGTCGCGTCCGGACGGTTGGGCGTGCGCTCGCCGACGAAGTACGGCACGAGCACGAGACCGTCGGCACCGGCCGGCGCCTGGAGCGCCAGCTCGCCGAGCGCGTCGTGGTCCACGCCGAGCAGGCCGCCGATCACCTCGAGCACGCGGGCCGCGTTGAGCGTCGTGACGATCGGGAGGCGCGACCCGCTCCCGTCGGCGAAGCCCGCCACGGTCCCGCTCGGGTCGCGCACCTCGGCGTCGGTGACGCCGAAGACCGTGCCGCTCGTCCCGAGGGACACCGCGACGTCACCCGGACCGAGTCCGAGGCCGAGCGCTGCCCCGGCGTTGTCGCCGAGTCCCGCGCCGACGATCAGGCCCGAGGGAGCGGTCGCACCGCCGGGGAGCGGCACGTCGACCCCGAGGGAGCCCATCGCCTCGTCGGGCGCGACGACCCGCGGCACCACGACGTCGTCGTCCCGAGCGCCGTCGGTGGCACCCGCGACCCGCAGCCCACGGCCGAGCGCGAGCTCGAACAGCTCGGCGTCGTACTCGCGGCGCACCGGGTCCCAGTAGGCCGTGCCGCTGGCGTCCGAGCCGTCGGTCGCGAGCGCGTCGAGGTCCGGTCCGAGCGGGCTCTCGTCGGCCGGGCCGTACCCGCGCAACCGCCACGACAGCCAGTCGTGGGGGAGCGCGACGGCCGCGACGCGGGCCGCGTTCTCGGGCTCCGCGTCGCGGAGCCACCGGAGCTTGGTACCGGTGAACGACGCCACCGGCACCAGACCCGTCCGGGCGACCCATGCCTCCTGGCCCAGCTCCTCGACCATCTGCGCGGCCGCGTCGGCGCTCCGCACGTCGTTCCAGAGCAGCGCGTCGCGGACGACGCGACCGTCGGCGTCGAGCGCGACCATGCCGTGCTGCTGCCCGGCGACCGCGATCGCCTCGACGCCGTCGAGACCGCCGGCGTCCGCGATCGCGCTGCCGAGCGCGTCCCACCAGTGGCGGGGGTCGACGGACGTGCCGTCCGGGTGGGTCGCGCGACCCTCCCGGACGACGGCGCCGGTGTCAGCGTCGCGGATCGTGACCTTGCAGGACTGGGTCGACGAGTCGACCCCGGCGACGAGCTGCGAGCTCAACGAGCGCCCATGAGGTGCTCGATGGCGAGCTGCTGCAGCTTCACGAAGCCGAAGCCCTTGCCGCCGAAGTACGCGTCGGCGTCGAAGTCCTCGTACGCGGAGCGGTCCGCGAGGAACGAGTCGTACGTCTCGCCGTCGTTCAGGGTCGGGGTGCTGAGCTCGCCGACCTTCGACGCCTCGAGCGCGGCCTGGACCTCGGGGTCGGCGCGGAACGCCTGTGCCCGCTCCTTGAGCAGGAGGTACATGCGCATGTTCGCGGCCGCCGAGTCCCAGACGCCGGTGATGTCCTCGGTGCGGCTCGGCTTGTAGTCGAAGTGGCGGGGGCCGTCGTACGCCGGGCCGCCCTGGGGAGCGCCGTGCTCGAGCAGGTCGACGAGCGAGAACGCGTTCTGCAGGTCGCCGTGACCGAAGACGAGGTCCTGGTCGTACTTGATGCCGCGCTGGCCGTTGAGGTCGATGTGGAAGAGCTTGCCCTGGTAGAGCGCCTGGGCGATGCCGGCCGTGAAGTTCAGACCGGCCATCTGCTCGTGGCCGACCTCGGGGTTGATGCCGAACAGCTCCGGACGCTCGAGCGTCTCGGTGAAGGCGATCGCGTGACCGAGGGTCGGCAGGAGGATGTCGCCGCGGGGTTCGTTCGGCTTCGGCTCGATCGCGAACCGGATGCCGTAGCCCTTGTCGGTGACGTACTGGGCGAGCAGGTTGACGGCCTCGCGGTAGCGCTCGAGCGCGGCCTGCACGTCCTTCGCGCTGTCGTACTCGGCGCCCTCGCGGCCGCCCCACATCACGAACGTCGACGCGCCGAGCTCGGCGGCGAGGTCGATGTTGCGCAGGACCTTGCGGAGCGCGAAGCGGCGCACCTGGCGGTCGTTCGAGGTGAACCCGCCGTCCTTGAAGACCGGGGCCGAGAAGAGGTTCGTCGTCACCATCGGCACCTGGATGCCGGTGGCGTCGAGCGCGCCCTTGAGGCGGTCGATCTGGGTCTGCCGCTCGGCGTCGGTCGAGCCGAACGCGAAGAGGTCGTCGTCGTGGAAGGTCAGGCCGTAGGCGCCGAGCTCGTCGAGCTTCTCGACCGCCTCGACCACGTCGAGTGCGGGGCGGGTCGGGCCGCCGAAGGGGTCGGAGCCGTTGTAGCCGATGGTCCAGAGACCGAAGGAGAACTTGTCTGCACGGGTGGGCGTCGTTGCCATGGTGGTCACCGTTCGTCGTCGAAACAAAATGTTGCCGCGCCCAACATAAGCGGTAGTGTTGACTCTGGCAAGGACGTGATCGCAAGGGAGCGAGCGGATGGCACAGGACCGACTTCGAGTGGCCATGGTGGGCCACGGCTTCATGGGAGCCGCGCACTCACAGGGGTGGCGGACCGCACCGAGGTTCTTCGACCTCGGGGTCGAACCGGAGATGGCCGTCATCGTCGGCCGTGACCCCGACCGGACCGAGGCGGCACGGCAGCAGTACGGCTGGCAGGCCGCCTCCACCGACTGGCGCGCCGTGGTCACCGATCCGGACATCGACGTCGTCGACGTCTGCTCGCCGGGGTCGTCGCACGTCGAGGTCGCCATCGCGGCACTCGAGGCAGGCAAGCACGTGCTGTGCGAGAAGCCGCTCGCCAACAGCGTGGCCGAGGCCGAGGCGATGACCGCCGCCGCCGCAGCGGCGCGAGCGGACGGGGTCCGCGCGATGGTCGGCTTCAGCTACCGCCGCGTCCCGGCCATCGCGTTCGCGAAGCGGCTGGTGGAGGACGGGAGGCTCGGGACCGTCCGCCAGGTCCGCGCGCTCTACCTGCAGGACTGGTTGGCCGACGAGGACGGCCCGATGACGTGGCGGCTCGACAAGGCGCTCGCCGGGTCCGGATCGCTCGGTGACATCGGTGCGCACGCGATCGACCTCGCCGAGCACGTCACCGGCGCACGGCTCTCGACCGTCTCCGGCACGCTCGAGACGTTCGTGACCGAGCGTCCGCTCATGGCCGAGGGCGTCGGGCTGTCCGGCACCGCCTCGACCGAACGCGGGCAGGTCACCGTCGACGACGCTGCGTTCTTCCTCGGACGCCTCGCCGGTGGCGCCGCCGATGGTGCGATCGGCTCGTTCGAGGCGACGCGCTACGCGACCGGTCGGAAGAACGGGCTCACGCTCGAGATCAGCGGGTCGGCCGGCGCGATCCAGTTCGACCTCGAGTCGATGAACGAACTGCGCTTCTACGACGCCACGGCACCGGCCGGCGAACAGGGCTTCCAGCGGATCATGGTCACCGAGCCCGAGCACCCGTACATGGCCGCGTGGTGGCCGACCGGGCACCTCATCGGCTACGAGCACACCTTCAGCCACGAGGTGAAGGACTTCGTCGAGGCGATCGTCGCGGGCACCGACCCGTCGCCGTCGTTCGAGGACGGGCTGCACGTGCAGCGGGTCCTCGACGCCGTCGAGCGGAGCGCGGCCGACGGCAGTGCCTGGACGGTGATCTGAGTGGCGGACCGGAAGGCACTCGTCGTCCGCGGCGGGTGGGACGGGCACATGCCCGTCGAGACCACCGACCTGTTCGTCCCGTTCCTGCAGGACAACGGCTTCGACGTCCGCGTGTCCGACTCGACCGCCGTGTACGCCGACGAGTCGGTCATGGCGGACGTCGACCTGATCGTGCAGGTCGTCACGATGTCGACCATCGCCGACGACGAGTTCGCCGGACTCCAGAAGGCCGTGCTCGGCGGTGCCGGGCTCGCGGGCTGGCACGGCGGGATCGCGGACGCGTTCCGGAACACCGCCGACTACCTGCACATGGTCGGCGGGCAGTTCGCGCACCACGCCGGGAAGCACCCGTCGGAGCGCACCGGCGAGCAGTCCGACAACTACATCCCGTACACGGTGCACATCACCGACCTCGGCCACGAGCACCCGATCACCGAGGGCATCGAGGACTTCGACCTCGTCACCGAGCAGTACTGGGTGCTCTCCGACGAGTACAACGACGTGCTGGCCACGACCACGCAGGCGGCGAGGGACTTCGACGCCTGGAACCGTCCGGTCACGGCGCCGGCGATCTGGACCCGCCAGTGGGGCGAGGGACGCGTGTTCGTCTCCGCGCCGGGGCACCGGCTCGAGGTCGTCGAGTCGCAGCCGCTCCACACCATCATCGAACGGGGACTCCTGTGGGCAGCACGGTGAACGACGGACCGATGCGCGTCGGCGTCGTCGGCGTCGGCAACATCAGCCAGCAGTACTTCGAGCACTTCCCGGCCCTGCCCGGACTGGCGCTCACCGCCGTGGCCGACCTCGACGTCGAGCGTGCGCGGTCGGTCGGCGAGGCCCAGGGCGTCCGGGGCACGAGCGTCGACGAGCTCCTCGGCGCGGACGACGTCGACGTCGTGCTGAACCTGACGATCCCGGCCGCGCACGCCGAGGTCGCCACCCGGGCCCTCGACGCCGGCAAGCACGTCTACGGCGAGAAGCCGCTCGCGCTCGCGACGGCCGAGGCCGCGCCGGTGCTCGAGCTGGCCGGACGCTCGGGCCTGCGGGTCGGCAGCGCGCCCGACACCGTGCTCGGGACCGGCATCCAGACCGCCCGCGCCGCGATCGACGACGGCCTGATCGGTGACCCGGTCGGCGCCGCGGTGTCCTGGAGCGCCCCGGGACACGAGCTCTGGCACCCGGCACCGGCGTTCTACTACCAGCCCGGGGGCGGCCCGCTGCTCGACATGGGGCCGTACTACCTGACGAGCCTCGTGCAGTTCTTCGGCCCCGTCGTCCGGGTGAGCGGCAGTGCCACCCGGTCGACCCGCGAGCGGACCATCGCGACCGGCCCCTTCGCCGGAGCGCCGATCCCCGTCGACGTCGACACCCACGTCGTAGCCGTCCTCGAACACGAGCGCGGAGTCGTCTCCACGGTCACCGTCTCGTTCGAGGTGTGGGCGACCCGGGCCCCGCTCTTCGAGGTGCACGGCACCGCCGGCAGCCTCGCCGTCCCCGACCCGAACCGGTTCTCCGACCCGGTGTCGATCGCGACGGCCGACGACCGCGAGTGGCGGGAACTGCCCGTGACGGCCGGGTACGCCGACGCGGGCCGCGGGTACGGGCTGGCGGACATGGCGCACGCCATCGCGACCGACCGGCCGCACCGCGCGTCGGGGGACCTCGCGTTCCACGTCCTCGAGATCATGGAGGCCGTGCAGACCGCCTCGAGGAACCACACGGTCGTCGCGGTCGAGTCGCGCGTCGACCGCCCCGACACCGTGCCCGCCGGGTCGGAACCGGGATCATGGTGACCACCGCACACCGCGAGGAAGGACGACGACGATGACGACGACGGACGGAACCGACGAGACGGGGACGACCCGCGCCTCCAGGCCGGTCACCCTCTTCACCGGCCAGTGGGCCGACCTGCCCTTCGAGGAGGTCGCGCGCCTCGCCGGCGAGTGGGGCTACGACGGGCTCGAGATCGCCTGCTGGGGCGACCACCTCGACGTCCGGCGCGCCGCGACGGACCCC
This sequence comes from Curtobacterium sp. AB451, assembly GCF_050585845.1. Classification (NCBI taxonomy): domain Bacteria; kingdom Bacillati; phylum Actinomycetota; class Actinomycetes; order Micrococcales; family Microbacteriaceae; genus Curtobacterium; species Curtobacterium sp. AB451. The sequence goes on along the minus strand of NZ_JBOBQG010000001.1, from coordinate 450,100 downwards.
GGGTACGTCGCGGACCGCAAGGCGATCCTCGAGCGCAACGGGCTGCAGGTCTGGACCATCGCGAACCACCTGACCGGCCAGGCCGTCTGCGACGACCCGATCGACCAGCGGCACGAGGACATCCTCGCGCCGCACGTCTGGGGCGACGGCGACCCGGAGGGCGTCCGGCAGCGCGCCGCCGAGGAACTGCAGTGGACCGCACGGGCCGCAGCGGCACTCGGCGTCGACACCGTCACCGGGTTCTCCGGCTCGTCGATCTGGAAGACGGTCGCGGGGTTCCCGCCCGTGCCCGCGTCGATGATCGACGCCGGGTACCAGGACTTCCACGACCGGTGGTCGCCCATCCTCGACGTGTTCGAGGAGGTCGGCGTGCGCTTCGCGCTCGAGGTGCACCCGTCCGAGATCGCCTACGACTACTGGACGGCCAAGCGGGCGCTCGAGGTCTTCGCCGACCGACCGGCGTTCGGGTTCAACTTCGACCCGTCGCACTTCGTCTGGCAGGACCTCGACCCGGCAGCGTTCCTGCTCGACTTCGCCGACCGGGTCTACCACGTGCACTGCAAGGAGTCGGTCAAGCAGCTCGACGGCCGCAACGGACGACTCTCGTCGCACCTGCCGTGGGGCGACCCCCGGCGCGGGTGGGACTTCGTCACGGCCGGGCACGGCGACGTCCCGTGGGAGCGGGTGTTCCGCGTGCTGAACCACATCGGGTACGCCGGGCCGACGAGCGTCGAGTGGGAGGACGCCGGCATGGACCGACTCGTCGGCGGACCGGAGGCGCTGGCGTTCGTGCGGCGGCTCGGGACCATCGCGCCGCCCGAGGCCGCGTTCGACGCCGCGTTCTCGCGCTCGCGGTAGCGCGCCGCGCCGCGGCCCGCGCCGCGCCCCGCGGCTCGCGGCCCCGAGACTCGGCTGGGCGGACTGTTTCGCGGCCGTGACGCCGCGAAACAGTCCGCCGGCCCGAGACTCGGCCGCACACCAACCACCACCACGAGGGACCGATGACGAGCACGACCGCCGCAACGCCGGGCACGACACCCGTGCCGAGCAACGCGGCGCGCGTCCTCCGGCTCGTGCACGAGGAGGGGCCGATCACCCGTGCCGAGGTCACCCGGCGCACCGGCCTGAACCGCTCGACCACCCTCACGCTCGTCGGCGAGCTCGTCGAGCGGGGCCTCCTGCACGAGGAGCTGCCGACCGCCGGCGCACCCGGCACCGGGGTCGGCCGTCCGAGCCCGGTCGTCCGGGCAGCGGCGGACGTGGTCGCCGCCGCCGTGACTGTCGAGGTCGACGCCGTGTCGGTCGCCCTCGTCGGACTCGACGGCACCGTGCGCACCCGGCTCGTCGAACCACAGCGCCGTCCGCCGACGCCCGGTGAAGCGGTCGAGACCGTCGCCTCGATGCTCGACCGGATCCGTCCGGCGTCGGCGGGTTCCGCGACCCTCCGACTCGTCGGGATCGGGGTCGCCGTGCCGGGGACGGTCCGGGTGGAGGACGGGACCGTCCAGTACGCACCGCACCTCGGCTGGCACGACGCACCCTTCGCCCGGCCGCTCGCCGACCGGACCGGGCTGCCGGTGCGTGCCGCGAACGACGCCAACCTCGGTGCCTGGGCCGAACGACTGGCCGGCAGCGGCCGCGGGGTCGACGACCTGGTGTACCTCAACGGTGGCGCGAGCGGCATCGGCGGCGGGGTCATCACCGCCGGCCGGCCGCTGAGCGGGGCCGACGGCTACGCGGGTGAGCTCGGCCACACCTTCGTCGCGGGGAACGGCATCCGCTGTCACTGCGGGGCGGTCGGGTGCCTCGAGACCGAGGCCTCACGCGACGCCCTCGCCGCGGCGACCGGGACCGCTCCGGACGACCTCGTCGCCCTCGCCGCGGCGCTCGCCGAGGAGCGACCCGAGGTCGAGCGGGTCGTGGACCGCCAGGTGGCCGCCCTGGCCACGGCGCTCCGCAACGCGATCCACACCGTGAACCCGTCGATCGTCGTGCTCGGCGGCTTCCTCGGGGTCCTGCTCGACCACGTCGGGGACCGGATCCTCGACGACGTGCGCGCGCAGTCGATGACCGGGACCGCCGACCGGCTCCGGATCGTGCCCGCGGCGCTCGGGGCGGACGTACTCGTGCACGGCGCCGCCGAGATCGCGTTCGGTGCCCTGCTCGGCGACCCGGACCGGATCAGCGACGCCGTGCCGGCAGTCGGCGCAGTGTCGGCCGTCGCCGCAGGGCCGACCGCCACCGCGGTGCCGACGACCGCCGCAGTGCGGGCAGTCGCCCCGGTGCCGCCCGCCACCGCCACCGCCACCGCCACACACGACCGCACGACCACCCACCCGTCCGGCCGCGACGACGCGGCCGAGGAAGCGAGAACCCCATGACCTCCACCCAGCGCGTGAGCCTGCTGCTCGGCACGCAGGACCTCACCGTCGAGGACCGCCCCGTCCCCGCGGTCGACCCGGGGGACGTGCTCGTCCGGGTCGCCGCCGTCGGCGTGTGCGGCTCCGACGTCCACTACTACCGGCACGGCCGGATCGGGGACTTCGTGGTCGAGGAGCCCCTCGTGCTCGGCCACGAGCTCTCCGGCACGATCACCGCGGTCGGCGAGGGCGTCGACCCGTCGCGCGTCGGGGAGCGGGTGGCGATCGAGCCGCAGCGCCCCTGTCACCGCTGCGCCCAGTGCCTCGCGGGGCGGTACAACCTCTGCCCGCACATGCGCTTCTACGCGACGCCGCCGGTGGACGGGGCGTTCGCCGAGTTCGTCACGATCGAGTCCGAGTTCGCGCACACCCTGCCCGACTCGGTGTCGTTCGAGGCCGGGGCGCTGCTCGAACCCCTCTCGGTCGGGATCGCCGCCGTCCGCAAGGCCGGCATCGTGCCCGGGTCGAGCGTGCTCATCGCCGGCGCCGGCCCGATCGGCATCATCTGCGCCCAGGCCGCGCGGGCGTTCGGTGCGTCGCGCATCGTCATCAGCGACCTCGTCCCGGAGCGCCGCGAGCGCGCGCTGTCCTACGGTGCGACCGAGGCCGTGGACCCGACGGTCGTCTCGGTCGCGTCCGACCTGCCGCCCTTCGACGCCTTCATCGACGCCAGCGGCGCACCCCGCGCGGTGTCCGACGGCATCAAGGCGGTCGGACCGGCCGGTGCCGCCGTCCTCGTCGGGCTCGGCAACTCCGAGATGACGCTGCCGGTCGAGCACATCCAGAACCTCGAGGTCACCGTCACCGGCATCTTCCGCTACACCGGCACGTGGCCGGTCGCCATCGAGCTGGTCGCCTCGGGCCAGGTGGACCTGGACTCCCTCGTCACGGGTCGCTTCGGCCTCGACGACGTCCGCGAGGCCCTCGAGAGCGACACCGACCCGGCGTCCCTCAAGTCCGTCGTCTACCCCGGCGGCACGCCGTCCGGAGCGTGACCGGACGACGGACGGGAGGCGCGGGGCGGGCCCGCACCGCGCCTCCCGTCCGTCCCGTGGTCCCCACCAGGGCACGCGACGCGCGTCGGGACGCCACCACTGGGGCCACCGTCCGGACACCGGGACGCGCTACGGTTCGCGCATGACGGCTTCACCCGCGGCTGCAGTGCCGCAGCGCACCGACCGGCGCGCCCTCGTGTCGTGGGCCCTGTGGGACTGGGGCTCGGCGGCGTTCAACGCGGTCGTCACGACGTTCGTCTTCAGCACCTACCTGGCGAGCCGCGCGTTCGTGAACCCGGCGCTCGTCGGCGACACCTCCGCCGCCGGGAAGGCGCTCGTCGAGCGGGAGCTCGCCCACAACGCGGCCGTGGTCTCCACCGCCCTCACGATCGCCGGGATCGTCGTCGCCCTGGTCGCTCCGGCCGTGGGCCGGCTCGCGGACTCCTCCGGACACCGACGCCGGTCGGTCCTCATCGCCACGATCGGGATCGCGCTGTCGATCGGCGGCATGGTGTTCGTCGCGCCGAGCCAGCCGTACCTGCTGCTCGGAGCGGCCCTGCTCGGCATCGGGACCGTGGCGTACGAGATCGCCAGCGTCGGCTACAACGCGATGCTCGGTCAGGTCGCGTCGGGGGAGCAGACCGGACGTGTCTCGGCGATCGGCTGGGCGGCCGGGTACTTCGGCGGGATCGTGCTGCTGGTCGTCCTGCTCGTGCTCTGCATCCAGGACTTCGGCGGCGGCGACGTCGCGGGGCTCCTGCACCTGCCCGCGACCGTGGCGTCCGGGCAGTGGGACGTCCGTGTCGCGATCGGCATCGCCGCGGTGTGGCTCGCCGTGAGCTCGATCCCGCTGTTCGTGACCGTCCCCGAGGCCGCACCCGACCGCTCGCGCAGCGGCAGCCTGCTCGGGGCGTACCGGGACCTCGGGCGGGACATCGCCCGGCTCTGGCGCGAGCGCCGGAACGTCTTGGCGTTCCTGCTCGCGAGCGCGGTGTTCCGTGACGGTGTCGGCGCGGTGTTCACCTTCGGCGGCATCGTCGCCGCGCAGGTGTTCGGCTTCAGCCCCTCGCAGGTCATCCTCTTCGCCATCGCGGCGAACGTCGTCGCGGGCATCGCCACGTTCCTGTCCGGCCGGCTCGACGACCGGTTCGGCTCACGCGCGATCATCACCGTCTCGCTGATCGGGCTCGCGGTGTGCGGCATCGGCGTGTTCGCGGTCGGGAACGTCACCGCGGGCTTCTGGGTGCTCGGGCTGACGCTGGCGCTGTTCGTCGGGCCGGTGCAGTCGTCCTCGCGGGCGTACCTGGCGCGGCTCGCGACGCCCGGCCGCGAGGGCGAGCTCTTCGGGCTCTACGCCACGACCGGACGGGCGGCGTCGTTCCTCGCCCCGGCGCTGTTCGGGGTCGCCGTCACGGTCGGCGGGTCGACGCGGTACGGGATCCTCGGGGTCGTCGTGGTGCTGGTGGCCGGGCTCATGCTCATGGCGTTCGTCAAGCGGGAGCCGGTGGTCGCGCGCTGATCCCGTGCACGCCGGTGGTGGCGGTGCTATCGTCGCGGACGTCCAGGGGGAACGACGGGGGAACACATGGGGGCCGCAGCACTGCGGATCGAGTCGGAGACGCTCGCAGCGGTCGCGACCGCGCTGACCGACGCCCGGACCGCACTCGGGGCGGACACCGCCCGGTTCACGGGCCTCAGCACCGGTTGCCTCGGCGTGCTCGACGTGATCAGCCGCACCGCGGGTCTCTCGCTCGCCCACCAGGGCATGATCGACGCAGTCGACGCCGCCCTCGAGCAGGCCGCGGTCTTCCCGCACGACCTGGGCGCGCAGGTCGACGCGCAGGAAGCCGCCCTCGCGAAGCAGGCGGACGGCAAGTGAGCGGCGAGGAGCCGGACGTCGGCGACCCCGCGGGCATCACCGCCCTGGGGAGGCACTGGCACGACCGGGCCGACGCCGTGCAGGACGCCCTGGCGAAGATCGCCTCGGCGTCCGACGTCACGGCCTCTCCGACGTGGAAGGGCGAGGCCCAGACGCGCTTCGCGGCACTGCTCGACGAGATGCGTCCGAGCGCGTCCGGCCTGGTGGCGCTCTTCGACGCCGCCGGGGACGCCTTCGACCAGTACGCGAAGGACGTCCAGCGCATCAAGGACGACGCCGACGCGATCCGCCTGCAGCGCGGGACCGTCGCGGCCGAGCTCGCCGGACAGCAGCTGACGCTGCCGACGCTCCGCTCCGCCGCGAAGGCCGACGACGCGACCGAGGCGGACGCCAGGAGCCTCGCGAACGCGGAGCGGGCCATCGCCGACGCCGGCGACCGGTCCGCGGCGCTCGACGCGCAGTGGGAGCAGCTCGTGCAGGACCGCACGACGGCCGACCAGGCGCTGCTCCGGGTGATCACCGGCCCCGAGACGCTCGGACGCCTCGGCAGCATCGAGGGACGTGGCGTCGGCGCGTCCGACGACGACCTCGCGTCGATGCTCGCCAGCCTGTCGCCGACCGAGCTCGGCGCGCTCATGATGCTCGACCGCACCCTCGCCGACCGCATCGCCGGCATGTCGCCCGACGAGGTCGCCGCGCTCTGGAAGACCCTGGGCGGTGGGAAGGACACGACCGGCGCCGAGCACACCGCCGCGCAGGACGCGCTCATCGCATCGCTGCCCGCGGTCGTCGGCAACCTCGCGGGGCTGCCCGCCTGGGCGCGGGACCGGGCGAACCGGATGACGCTCGTGTCGGCCGTGGCACAGGCCGAGCAGGACCTCGCCGACGCGAAGGAGCGGCGCGAGGGGCTCGGGTGGCCGGCGTCGCATGCGGCGGACCAGGGGATCGAGGCGGCGCAGGCGAACCTCGACGCGTACCGGAACATCGAGAAGACGCTCGCGTCGACGGCGAAGCCGGGTCGCTCGCTCCTGACGCTCGACACCGAGCACCGGCCGCCGCTCGCTGCGGTGGCTGTCGGCGACCTCGACACCGCCACCAACGTCTCGTACATGGTGCCGGGGATGGGCACGACGACCAAGGACACCTCCGGGTGGACCACCGCGGCCCAGAACCTCTGGACGGCGCAGGAAGGCAAGAACGCCACTGGTTCCGAGCACGCGGTCGTCGCCTGGATGAACTACGAGGCACCGCCGGTTCCGAGTGGGCTCACCACGATGGGCGTGCTGCACGGCGACGCAGCCCGGGCTGGGGCGGACCGGCTCAGTGCCGACCTCCTGGGCTTCCGAGCGGCGCGTCCGGACGCACCGGCCCTCAACGTGGTCGGGCACTCCTACGGGACCACCGTGGCGTCTGATGCGCTCCACGATCACGGTGTGCACGTCGATGCCTTCGTCAGCGTCGCCTCGGCAGGCATCGAGCAGGACATCGGAGGTGCGTCCGGCATCGCAGCCGACCACGTCTACGCCGGCCAGGGGAGCCCCGGCATCCCGTTCACGGACGACCCGCGGGACCAGTGGGCCTGGGTCGGCCGAGCAGGCAGCGGTCGCCAGGACCCCATGGACGACTCCTTCGGCGCGAGTACCTTCGGGACGAACGGCGGTGATCCCGGCGAAGGAGCGGGCGTGACGACGCACGACCCGATCGGGTACGGCGGCAGCCAGGGGTACTTCAACCTCGGGACCGAGTCGCTCGACAACGTCGCGCAGGCTACGTTCGTCGGAGGCGAGGACCTCACGCCAGCCGACGACGCGGGGGTGAGCGCCCTGCAGCAGGACTACTTCGACAACCTGATGGGACCGACACTGTGAGCGGACGCCCCCGAGGCAAGGCCGCCGGGCCCTCACTCGCCGTGACACTGACCCTCACCCTGACACTGGCGCTCGCCGCGTGTTCGGGGCCGCCGACAGGAGGCACCGCTGTGCAGAGCACACCGAGTACACCGAGCGTCCAGCACCAGCGCGATCTCGCTGCCGCGTACGTGGACGCGACCATGCAGACCTCGGGCGTCACGTGGGACGACTCGCAGGCGAACGAGTACGCCCAGGAGTGTCTCCTCGGTGAAGGCACGTCCGGAGCGCTCTACAACCTCGCCCGCATCGGCTCGGGGGTCTCGGACCCCGAGGCTGCGGTGCGGGCCGTCGGCAGGTCGTGGGCTGCGGACGGATTGACCGTCCGGTACACCGAGTCCTCGCTCAACGACGGCAGCCGGCAGTTCGTCGTCAAGGGGGCTGGTGGTGACGTCGAACGCATCCAGTTCGGGGCGGCGACCGGGCGCAGCTCGCTCGTCGCGGTGTCGCACTGCGGGACGGGTGATGCAGCCGACCTCGGCTGAAGCGTACGTCCGCAGTGAGCGGTCTCCGTGGAGGGATCTCCGGTTCAGTCCGTGTCGGGGGCGGCGGTCTCGCTCGACGCGGATCACGACCAGAGAACCGACGGCGATCGGGACGGTGCTGCTCGCCGCGTTCCTGCTCGCGGGCTGCGCGGCGGGCACCCCGACCAAGGAGGACACCGTGCAGGCTGCACCGATCGCAGAGCACCAGCGCCGACAGGCAGCGGACTACGTCGAGGAGACGATGCGCCGTTCCGGAGTCGACTGGGACGCCGACCGGTCCGAGGAGTACGCGCAGGACTGCGTGCTCGCGGACGGCTCGGCAGGCGCCCTCTCCAACATCGTCCGGACCGGCGCGGGTGTCGACGACCCGGAGGCCGTGACCAAGTCGGTGGGCACGGCCTGGGCGCGCGACGGCTTGACGGTCGAGTACACGACGGACGAGATGACCTCCGGCGCGAAGCGGTACCTGGTCAACGGACGCGGTGGCGTGGTCGAGCGCATCCAGTTCGGTGCAGCGACGACGAAGTCCAGCATGGGAGGGGTGTCGAAGTGCGGAACCGGAGACGCTGCGGACCTCGGCTGATCGGTCTCCTCACCGCTGCCCTGACCGCTCTCGCCCTGGCGAGCTGCTCGATTGACCCGTCAGGCGCGGGCGCGCCGACGGCCACCGTTCCCACCACGCCGCAGCAGGGCGTCCTCGCCGAAGCGTTCGTCGCGGAGACGATGCGCGCGTCCGCCGTGGAGTGGAACCCGTCCCAGGACAACTCGTGGACGCAGGACTGCGTGCTCGCGGGCGGGAGTCGCGGGGCCCTGTTCAACGTCACTCGGGTCGGTGGGGGAGTGCCGGACCCGAAGGCCACGCAGCAGCTGGTCGGCGCAGCGTGGGCAGCGGACGGGCTCGACGTGCAGTACTCGACGGACTCCTACAACGACGGGAGTCCGCAGTACGTCGTCAGCGGAACCGGCGGACGCGTGGCGAGTGTGCAGTTCGGCGCTGGGCCACACCGCAGCACGATCTCGGCGGTCTCACGATGCGGTGCCGGGGACGCAGCGGAGCCCGGTTGAGGCGCGCGGGTGGGTCCGCGCCCGGGCCAGGAGGCGCGGTGTGGGCCCGTCCACCCGCTGCGGTTGTGCGCACGGTTGCGGCGGTCGGGCGGTTCCGGCGGACTCCGCAGCGCGCGTGCGCCAGGATGGAGCCATGACCGACCAGCGCATCGCCGTCGTCGTCCTCGCCGCCGGGCAGGGCACGCGCATGAAGTCGTCCACGCCCAAGGTGCTGCACCGCCTCGCCGGGCTGCCGCTCATCGCGCACGTGCTCCGGACGGCGTCGTCCCTCGAGCCCGAGCACGTCGCCGTCGTCGTGCGGCACGAACGGGAGCTCGTCGCGGCCGAGGTGACCGAGCGGGCGCCCGACGCGATCGTGGTCGACCAGGACGACGTGCCCGGCACCGGGCGTGCGGTCGAGGTCGCCGTGCAGGCCCTCCCCGCCGACTTCGAGGGGGCCGTCGTGGTGCTCTCCGGCGACGTCCCGCTGCTCGACGCGGCGTCGCTCCGAGCACTCGTGGACGCCCACGTCGGCGGGAGCAACGGCGCCACCTTCGTCAGCGCGATCGCCCCGGACCCGACCGGACTCGGGCGCATCGTCCGTGACGCCGACGGGACGTTCGTCGGGGTCGTCGAGCACAAGGACGCCACGGCCGAGCAGCTGGAGATCACCGAGGCGAACGCGGGGATCTACGCGTTCGACGTCACGCACCTCCGTGCGGTCCTGCCCTCGCTCACCACGGCGAACGCGCAGGGCGAGAAGTACATCACCGACGCACCGGCGCTCATCGGGGCCCGGGGCGCGCGCATCGACGTCGTCACGCTGACCGACCCGTGGCTCGTCGCCGGCATCAACGACCGTGCGCAGCTGTCCGACGCCGCGCGGGTGCTGAACGCGCGCATCGTCCGTCGGCACCAGCTCGCCGGCGTCACGGTGCAGGACCCTGCGACGACGTGGATCGACCTCGACGTCTCGATCGAACCCGACGCCGAGATCCTCCCGGGCACGCAGCTCATCGGCGCCACCGCGATCGCCTCGGGCGCGGTCGTCGGGCCGGACACGACCCTGCGGGACACCGAGGTCGGCGTCGGTGCCGTGGTGAACCGCGTCGATGCCACCCTCGCGGTCATCGGCGACGGTGCCTCCGTCGGGCCCTTCGCGTACCTGCGGCCGGGCACGATCCTCGGCGACGGGGGCAAGATCGGTACGTTCGTCGAGACGAAGAACGCGACGATCGGCCGGGGCAGCAAGGTGCCGCACCTGTCGTACATCGGCGACGCCGAGGTGGGCGAGGACTCGAACATCGGCGCGAACACCATCACGGCCAACTACGACGGGGTGCACAAGCACCGGACCGAGGTCGGCTCGAACGTGCGCACAGGGTCGCACAACGTGTTCGTCGCCCCGGTTAGGATTGGTGACGGAGCGTACACCGGCGCGGGTACGACCGTCCGCAAGGACGTCCCTGCCGGGTCGCTGGCGATCAGCTACGCCCCACAGCGCAACACCGACGGATGGGTCGAGGAACACCGACCCGGTTCGCCGGCAGCCGAGGCCGCTCGGCGCGCGAACGGCGAACAGATCTGACGGCTCTCGGGCCGATCAACACGGCCCCGCGGGGTCAGGGAGTGAGCACCGCACTTGTCCGGAATCAAAACGACCGGCCAGAAACGACTCGTCCTCGTCTCGGGGCGGGCACACCCGGCGCTCTCGGCCGAGATCGCCGAGGAACTCGGCGTGGACCTCGTCCCGACCGATGCACGGACCTTCGCGAACGGGGAGCTCTACGCCCGCTTCGACGAGTCGGTCCGCGGCTGCGACGCGTTCGTCATCCAGTCCCACACGGCACCGATCAACGAGTGGCTCATGGAGCAGCTCATCATGGTCGACGCCCTGAAGCGTGCCTCGGCGAAGCGCATCACCGTCGTCGCGCCGTTCTACCCCTACGCCCGCCAGGACAAGAAGGGCCGCGGGCGTGAGCCGATCTCGGCGCGACTCGTCGCCGACCTGTTCAAGGCCGCCGGTGCGCACCGCATCATGAGCGTCGACCTGCACGCCGCGCAGATCCAGGGCTTCTTCGACGGCCCGGTGGACCACCTGTTCGCCATGCCCGTCCTGCTCGAGCGCTTCCAGCAGACGCTCGACCCCTCGACGCTGACGGTCGTCTCGCCGGACATGGGCCGCGTCCGCGTCGCCGACATCTGGTCGGAGAAGCTCGGCGCGCCGCTCGCCATCATCCACAAGCGCCGCGACCCGCTCGTGCCGAACCAGGTGTCCGTGCACGAGATCGTCGGTGACGTCTCGGGTCGCGTCTGCCTGCTCGTCGACGACCTGATCGACACCGGTCGCACCATCGCCAAGGCGGCCGAAGCGCTCAAGGCGGCCGGAGCGACGGGCGTGGTCGTCGCTGCGACGCACGCGGTGTTCTCCGACCCGGCGACCGAGCTGCTGCAGAGCGAGTTCATCGACCGGGTCGTCGTCACCGACACCCTGCCGCTGCCCGAGGACAAGCGCTGGGACCGCCTCGAGGTCCTGCCGATCGCACCGCTCATCGCCCGCGCCATCCACGAGGTCTTCGACGACGGGTCGGTCACCTCGATGTTCGACGGCGCCGCTTGACCGCACCCGTGCGTGACGCGCTCGCGGCCCGACTCCGGGCCGCGGGCAGCGTCTTCGCCGAGGACGAGGCCGACCTGCTGCTCGAGGCCGGCGACGGCGACGCGGTCCGCCTTCGCGCGCTCGTCCAGCGGCGGCTCGGCGGCGAACCGCTCGAGTACGTGCTCGGCTGGGCGGCCTTCGACGGACACCGTCTGCGCGTGACGCCGGGTGTCTTCGTGCCGCGGGCCCGCACCACGGTGGTCGTGGAACAGGCTGCTCGGCGGTTGCGCCGCTACGACCGGGTCGTCGACCTCTGCTGCGGTGCCGGGGCGATCTCGGTCGCCCTGCTCCAGCGTGTGGGTGCGCTGGACCTCGTCGCGTCGGACGTCGATCCGGCGGCGGTCGACGTCGCGGCCGAGAACATCGGCGACCGCGGCATCGTCGTGGCCGGCGACCTCTTCGCGCCGCTGCCGGACCGGTTCCGTGGCGTGGTCGACGTCATCGCCGTCAACGCCCCCTACGTGCCGACGGCGTCCATCGCCACGATGCCGTCCGAGGCCCGCGACCACGAGCACCGGGTCGCGCTCGACGGGGGAACGGACGGCCTCGACCTGCACCGACGGATCGCCGCGGGTGCGGGGGAGTGGCTCCGCCCGGGCGGCGCTCTCGTCATCGAGGTCTCCGCCGGGCAGTCCGAGGCGTCGGCAGCTGCCTTCGCGGCGCCCGGGTTCCAGGTGTCGGTGGAGTCGGACGGCGAGGTCGACGGCACCTGCGTCGTGGCGACGCGTCCCGCCTGACGCGACGCCAGTCGCGGGGCCGACCCGCGCCTCCTGTCCGACCCGCGTCTCCGGTCTGATCCATGCCTCCGGTCCGACCCGCGCCGCCGTCTGCGGTACGGCCGGTCAGGCGGTCAGGCGGCGCGGACCTCGACCGTGTGCCATCCGCTCGCGCCGTTCGGTGCGGGCGGCCGTTCCACGCTCGTCTGCACTTCGCCGTCCGCGCTCACGGCTCGGACCTGGATCCGGTGCGATCCCTTCGTCGGGGTCCAGCGGTAGACCCACTGCCGCCACGTGTCCGCCGAGACGGAGTCCGCGAGGGTTGCCGTCTCCCATGCGCCGTCACCGATCCGGACCTGCACGGCCTTCACCCCGGTGTGCGGCTGCCAGGCGACCCCGGCGATCGCGACGGTCGTCCCGGCGTCGACGGTCGAACCGGCACGCGGGGTGTCGATGCGTGACTCCAGCTTGACCGGGCCACGCTCCGACCAGCCGCGAGGCGTCCAGTAGCCCTGTGCATCGGCGAAGCGGGTGATCTCGAGCTCGGTGACCCACTTCGTGGCGGAGACGTACCCGAAGAGTCCGGGCACCACCATGCGCACCGGGAAGCCGTGTTCCGGCGGCAGTGGCTCGCCGTTCATCCCGACCGCCAGGAGCGCCGCCGTCCCGGCGTCCTGCAGCACGTCGAGCGGCGTCCCCGCGGTGAACCCGTCGACGCTGCGCGACAGCACCATGTCGGCGCTCGCGTGCGGCGCGGCCCGCTCGAGCAGCTTCCGGATCGGGTAGCCGAGCCACAGCGCGTTCCCGATGAGGTCACCCCCGACCTCGTTCGAGACGCAGCTGAGGGTCGCGTGGTGTTCCTCGAGAGGGAGGGCGAGCAGGTCGTCCCAGGTCAGCTCGACCTCGTGGTCAACCGCGCCGTGGATGCGGAGCTTCCAGTCCGCGGTGTCCACCGACGGCACGCGCAGCGCAGTGTCGATCCGGTAGAAGTCGCTCGTCGGCGTGACGTACGGCGTGATGCCGGGTACGTCAAGGGACGCTCCCGCCGGGACCGCGGGCGCCGCGGTGGCAGGGCCGGGCAACCGGATCGCCCGCCGTGCCGCGGCGGTGGCCTGCGCTGCGGCGGTCCCCAGTCGGGCGGCGCCACCGACAACGACCGCGACGGCCGCCGCCGTGACGCCCCAGACGAGGAACGCGCGGCGTTCGGCGGACGCGGGTCGCGCGGCCGCCGACGGCACGGCTGCGGCGGACTCCCACCGACGGAGCCGGGCGGTGAGGAGTCGGAGCACGACGACGGCTGCCGCGACGCCGAGGACCGAGGGGGCACCGTCCAGCGTGCCGCTGCCGGAACGGGTGGTGACGGCCAGGAGCGAGAGGACACCGCCGACGGCGAACACGACGGCGCCGAACGGCGGGCGCGCACGCTCGAGCACGCCCGCACCTGCGCTGACCGCCGCGACGATCACGGACATCAGGACGAACAGGGCGATCTTGTCGCCGGTGCCGAACAGCGACACCATGAGGTCCTTCGCGCCGGGCGGGGCGAGGTCGATGACCGCCGACCCGACCGCGACGAGCGGGCTGCCTGCACCGCTGAGCACGAGGGCTCCGAGTTCCGCGGCGGCGAAGAACGCGAGCGCGGCGACGATGCCGATCGCGGCAGCGAGCAGTCGGGGGCGCGGGACCGCCGCGGGGGCGGGCGCGAGATCAATGGTCACGAGCCGAGCGTAGGTCGACCCCACCGCGTGTGTGCTGACAGTCGCGCACACGGTGGACGGGACCGGCGGCGGCACCGCCTGTGGAGGACCCGTGCCCCGACCACCGACCCGCATCCCCACCGACCCGCATCCCCACCGACCCGCATCCCCACCGACCCGCCCTGTCCACCGGTTCGTCGGGCGTTCACCGGCACCGGCCAGCCGACGGCAGGTGGACCATGCGAGGATCGGGGTGTGCTGAGGCGTCCCGACCGTGTCCCGGGCTTCGGTCGCGCCCGGCGGCGGAACCGCCACCCGATGTCGCAGGCACGGCGGCTCCTGGTGCTCCGCTGGGTCATCGTCGGGGTCTGGGCCGCGCTGCTCACCGCACGCATCATCGTCGTCTCCACCACGCCCGACGCCGACCTGACGTACTTCGGTGTCGCCGAGGTCGCCGTGATCGGTGCCGGCCTCCTCGTCATCGCCGGTGCCGTGCTGCGCGGCTGGTCGCTCCGCCGCCGGCATGAGGACGAGGCGCTCGCACTCGCGATCCGTCGGATCGACCCGACCGTGTGGCTCGTCCCTGCAGCGCCGACGCCCGAACTGCGAGCCTCCGTCGCGGCCGTGCGTCCCGACGTCGCCCTCGGGCACCGGGTCACCTGGGCCTTCGGCGCGACCGAGGCGTCACTGTGGGAACTCGAGGAACGCCGAGCCACCAGACTGCTCGTCATCCGGTGGAGCCGGATGGTGCACGTCGGGCTCGAGGACGTGCACGGCGACGGCCGCTCGTGGGCGATCGCGATGCACTACGTCCGGCCCGACGACACGACCGCGGTGGCGACCTTCTTCGTCCGCTCGGCACCGGGGTCCAGACGGATGCTCGGCCGGGGGCCCCGGATGGAGCGGCTCGTGGCCGACCTCGCGCGCGAGCGCATCGTGGCCTGACCGCGAGACGGGAGCGCGAGCGGCGGAACGGACGACACCGCGAGCGGCGGAACGGACCACACCGCGAGCGGCGGGACGGACGACACCGCGAGCGGCGGGACGGACGAAAAACGGAAGGCCCCGCCGATCGACGGGGCCTTCCGCGTGGTGCGCGCTAGTGGGTGGAGGGCTCCTGCTCGACCTCGCGGCGGTCGTCGTCCGACCACAGCGTGTGGAACGTGCCGTCCTTGTCGATGCGCTGGTAGGTGTGCGCGCCGAAGAAGTCGCGCTGTCCCTGGATGAGCGCGGCCGGTAGCCGGTCCGAGGCGAGCGAGTCGAAGTACGCCAGCGCCGACGAGAAGCCGGGCGCCGGGATCCCCGAAGCCGCGGCGATGCCGACGATGCGACGCCATGCGGCTTCGCCTTCCTGCACGGCGTTCGCGAAGTACGGGTCGACCAGCAGGCTCTCGAGCTTCGGGTTCTTGTCGTACGCCTCGACGATGCGGTTGAGGAACTGCGCACGGATGATGCAGCCGCCGCGCCAGATCTTCGCGATGTTGCCGAGGTCGATGTCCCAGTCGTACTCCTTCGCCCCGGCGATGATGAGGTCGAAGCCCTGCGCGTACGCGACGACCTTCGAGGCGTAGAGCGCCGCACGGACATCGTCCTCGAACCCGTCGGGGACACGGGCGATGTCGGGACGGTCGGGGAACGCCTGCTGCACCGCGGCGCGCTGCGTCGGCTTCGACGACACCGCACGGGCGAACACGGCCTCGCCGATGCCGGACACGGGGATGCCGAGGCCGACGGCGTTCTGCACGGTCCAGACGCCGGTGCCCTTCGACCCGGCTTCGTCGCGGATGACGTCGACGAGGGGCTTTCCGGTGTCGGCGTCGCGCTGCTTGAGGACCTCGCCGGTGATCTCGATCAGGTACGACTCGAGGTCGCCCTTGTTCCACTCGTCGAAGACCTTGACGAGGTCCTCGACGCTCAGCCCGCCGACGCGGCGGAGCAGGTCGTACGACTCGGCGATGAGCTGCATGTCGGCGTACTCGATGCCGTTGTGCACCATCTTCACGAAGTGGCCGGCGCCGTCGGTGCCGATGTGGGTCACGCACGGCTCGCCCTCGGCGACCGCGGCGATCGACTTGAGGATCGGACCGAGGGTCTCCCAGGCCTCCTTCGAGCCGCCGGGCATGATCGAGGGGCCCTTCAGCGCGCCCTCTTCGCCGCCGGAGATGCCGGTGCCGACGAAGTTGAGGCCCTTCTCGCGCAGGTCGTGCTCGCGACGGATGGTGTCGTGGAAGTTCGCGTTGCCGCCGTCGACGATGATGTCGCCGTCCTCGAATCGCTCGGCGAGCTGCTCGATGACCGCGTCGGTGCCCTTGCCCGCCTGCACCATGATGATCGCGGTGCGGGGCTTCGACAGCGAGGCCACGAAGTCGTCGATCGACTCGGACGCGATGAAGCCGGCGTCGGCGTGCTCGTTCAGCAGTTCCTCGGTGCGGGCGTACGTGCGGTTGTAGACCGCGACGGTGTTGCCCTCCCGCGAGGCGAGGTTCCGAGCGAGGTTCGAACCCATCACCGCCAGACCGACCACGCCGATGTTCGCCTGTCCGTTGTTCTCTGCCACGAGGTCTCCTTCGTCCTGTCGTTCGGCACCAACCTACGGTCCGCAGCCTGGGACCGCCCGGGTGTTACGGCAACTGGGGACGACTGTTCACCGGCCCAATACGGTGGAGGGATGACCGAGCGTGCTGTCCTCCCGCCCCTGCTCGTGATGGGGGTCTCCGGTTCCGGCAAGTCGACGATCGGGCGGGCCCTCGCCGACGCCCTCGCCGCCGACGGGCAGCCGACGGTCTTCGTCGACGCGGACGATCTGCACCCCGCCGCGAACAAGGAGAAGATGCGGCAGGGCATCCCGTTGACGGACGAGGACCGCTGGCCCTGGCTGGACGCCTGCGCCGCCCGGATCGCCGAGGTCGAGGACTCCGGACACCGCTGCGTGATGGCGAACTCGGCGCTCAGGCGCGCGTACCGGGACCGGCTGCGCGGATCGGCACCGACGCTCGTGATCGCCTTCCTCGACGGATCACACGACCTCATCGCCGACCGTCAGGCGCACCGCCACCACGAGTACATGCCGAGCTCGTTGCTCGACTCGCAGTTCGCCACGCTCGAGCGACCGCAGCCGGACGAGGCCGCCGTCACCGTGTCGATCGAGGGATCGGTCGACGAGACGGTGGCGGCGATCCTCGCCGCGCTGTCGGTCACTTCCGGCTGAGCTCGGACAGGCGCGAGCGGTACTCCTCGGCGTCGATGTCACCCCGGGCGAAGCGGTCGGCGAGCACCGACCGCGCGTCGGACCGCGCCCGCCAGCTGCCCCGCCGGAACACCCCGAACACGAGGAACACGACCAGGAACGCGACGAAGAAGAACACGGGGAAGCCGAAGAACGGGAACCCGCCGCCGTGCCAGTAGGGCGCGGTGGCGGCGATGGTGGTGAGCATGGTGACCTCCTGTGGTCGGTTCGGCGTCGCTGTCACGACCCTCCAAGACTCGGTACTGGAGGCGCGGTGCGCGTCCGTCCCGCAGCCCCACTTCCGTCTGCTCCCGCAGTCGTAGTGCACGTTCTCCTCCACACCCGGCTGCTCCCGCGGGAGTAGTCCACAGGTCGTGCTCCCGCCCGATGCCGCGGGCGGGAGCCGACCCTAGGCTCGAGCCATGGACACCGACCGGACCCTCGCCGTCCCGGCGACCGACGACCCCCGCTGGCGCGGGCGCCGTCGGTTCGCCCGGGTCGGACGAGTGCTGCCGGTGGCGTTCCTGCAGGTCCCCGGGACGCTCGTGGCATCGCGGTGGGCATCGGGCGCAGCCGACGGGTCCGCGGGCGGTCCGCCCTGGGCGCGCGGCGTCGCGGGCGGCCTCCAGCCCGTCGAGGTCGGTCCGGCGGCCGTCGCCCTGCTCGTCGTCGGCGTCGTGGTGCTCCCGTGGCGGTGGCGGTTCCCCCGCTCGGTGCTCCTCGTGACCCTCGCGACGACCGTGGGGTACGCCGCCCTCGTGAGCCCGCGGGGCCCCTTCGTCGCCGCGCTCACCATGGCGCTGGCGAACGCGTGGCTGCGCGGACACCGGTGGTGGGCGACCGCCGCGGCCGGGGCGGCGGTGGTGCTGCTCCCGTCCGCCGATCCCGTGCTCGGACGCTCCCCGGTCCTCGACCTCGGCGCGGTGCTGCTCGCGGTCGCCTGGGCGACCGTCACCCTCGCGGTGTCGGAGCTCGTGCGCGTCCGACTCGAACGGGTCGCGGAACGCCGGCGGCAGCGTGCCGAGGCCGACCGGCGTCGCGCTGCCGACGAGCGGGTGCGGATCGCCCGCGAGCTCCACGACTCGGTCGCGCACAGCATGTCGCTCATCAACCTCCAGGCCGGGGTCGCCCTCCACCTCGGCGCCGACCTGCCCGACCAGACGCGGGGTTCTCTCGCCAACATCCGTGACTCCAGCCGCGAAGCCCTCGTCGAACTCCGCACCATCCTCGGCGTGCTGCGCTCCGTCGACGGAACCCCCGACCGAACCACCAACGGAGCCTCCGACGGAGCCGAGCGCACCCCGACCGCCGGCCTCGACCGCGTCGCCGACCTCGTGGAACGCGCGCGAGCCGCCGGTGTCGACGTCGGGTTGACCATCGACGGCGATCGTTCGACCGTGCACGGCATCACGGACCGGAACGCGTTCCGCATCGTGCAGGAGTCGGTGACCAACGTCATGAAGCACGCCCCCGGGCACCGAGCCGACGTGACGATCTCGATCGGTCCGGACGTCGTCGACCTGGTCGTCGCCGACCGCCCGTCGGGACCCCGATCGGCCGACGTCGGCTCGAGCGGACCGCTCGCCCCGACCGGCAACGGGATCATCGGGATGCGGGAACGTGCGAACGCCGTCGACGGCACCCTGTCCGCCGGCCCGACGACCGACGGCGGCTGGCGGGTGGCCGCTCGCCTCCCGGTGGTCGGTCCCGACCGAGAGGAAGCCCGATGACCACGGACCCCACCGCCCCGGGCCCGATCCGCGTGCTCCTCGTCGACGACCAGGTGCTCGTCCGCGCCGGACTGCGTGCGCTCGTCGACGCCGAACCCGGGATGACCGTCGTCGGTGAGGCGGGTGACGGCGACGCCGCGGTGGACGTCGCACGGCGGGAGCGCCCCGACGTCGTCCTCATGGACATCCGGATGCCGGGCACCGATGGGCTCGCGGCGACGCAACGGATCTCGGCCGATCCCGACCTGGCCGGCGTGCACGTGGTCGTCCTCACCACCTTCGAAGAGGACGACTACGTGTTCGAGGCCATCCGTGGTGGGGCCGCCGGCTTCCTCGTGAAGGACACCGAACCGGCCGAGCTCCTCCGGGCGATCCGGACGGTCGTCGCGGGGGAGTCCCTGCTCTCGCCCCGGGCGACCCGCTCCCTGGTCGAGGCGTACGCCACGCACGCGAAACCTTCGTCCCTCGCGCCGGAGCTCGACGTCCTCACCGATCGCGAGCGCCAGGTCATGCAGCTCGTCGCCGTCGGGATGACGAACGCCGAGATCGCCCAGCACCTGTTCGTCAGCCCGATGACCGCGAAGACCCACGTCTCCCGGGCGATGATCAAGCTCGGTGCCCGTGACCGCGCCCAGCTCGTCGTCTTCGCCTACGAGACCGGCCTCGTCACCCCGGGCTGGCGCCCGTGAACACCCTCGTGGCAGGTATCACGAGTGATACCATCAACTGCATGGCCATGACGCTCCGACTCGACGACGACGAAGCCAGCGCGCTGCGGAAGCGCGCTGATCTCGAAGCGCGCTCGATGCAGGAGATCGCCCGGGCCGCGATCCGTGAGTACATCGAGCACCACAGCCGGAGCGACCTGATCGACAGCATCCTCGACCGCGAACTCCCGCGGTACGCCGAGGCGCTCGACCGGCTCGGCAGGTGATCCACCTCACGACCGACGAAGCGCTGCACATCGCTCGTCGGACGCTCGGCGACGGGTTCCTCCTCCGCGACGTCGGGCTGCTCGAAGCTGCCGTCGCACGCCCGGCGACCTCGGTCGGCGGCACTGACGCCTACCCGACCATCGTGGAGAAGGCTGCGGCGCTCGTGCACTCGGCGGTGCGGAACCACGCCCTCGTCGACGGCAACAAGCGCGTCGGACTCATGCTCCTCGTCGTCTTCCTCGGCATGAACGGACGACGGCTGACCGCGACGAACGACCAGGCCTACGACTTCATCATCGCCGTCGCAGAAGGGCGCCTCGACGCAGTGCCCGAGATCGCTCGAGTCCTCTCCGAGCTCGTCGAGTCCGCCGACTGACGGCGGACACCGCGGCAACGGACGGCAACGGCTGCGGGACCGCGGCACCCCGGGTTGCATGGACCCCATGTCCTTCACCGGGTTCGGCGTCGTCGCCGGAGCAGCACTGACCGAGGCCGTCCGTCGCGCGGGCGCCGACCACGTGGAGCCGACGATCGCGGGCAACCTGGCGGTGCCGTCGGACGACGTGTCCGGCTGGACGCGCAACGAGGTCTACGCCGGAGGCCGGTTCGGCTCGTTCGCGATCCTCGTCCCCGGTGACCTCCGGCTGCTGACCGCCGACCCCGACGCGGTGCGCGCGTACTTCGCGGCCGTCCTCCCCATCGTCCGCTCCGTCGCCGAACCGGGCGCGAAGATCGTGTTCGGTTCAGGGACCGCCCGCACGGCGCCCGGCGGCATGTCCGGCGCCGAGGCCCTCCGCCGGTTCGCCGAGGTGCTCCGCACGGCCCGGGACACCGCTGCCGCGTCCGACCTGCGCATCGTCCTGGAACCGCTGAGCCGTTCGGAGACGAACGTCCTGCACTCCGTCGCCGAGACCGTCCGGTTCCTCGACGAGGCCGGCGTCGACGGGGTGGACGTCGTCGCCGACCTCTTCCACATCCGGAACGAGGGCGAGTCGCTCGATGTCCTCCGCGAGCTCGGCACCCGCATCGGCCACGTGCACGTCAGCGACCGTGACCGTCGCCCGCTCGGGGCCGACGGCGGCGACGACGTGTGGCGCGACTTCCTCGCCGCCGTGCACGACGGCGGCTACCGCGGGTCGGTCTCGCTGGAGTGCAACTGGTCCGGTGACCCGACCGCGGCCGAGGCCGAGATCCGTCGTTCCCTCGACCTGCTCCGACGATCGGGTGCCGAACTCGTGTGACGCTGAGCCGCTCCGTGCGAGGTTCCGTGCTGTGTTCGACGCCGCGAGCGTCGCACCGAGCGGGGAGCCTCGTGCATCGCGGCCCGGAGCCGCCGTCTCAGAGCTTGAACGTCGCCTTCGGGATGTCCGACACGATCCGACGTGCCGTCCGCACCGCGTCCTCCTCCGACAGCTGGTGCGTCACCACGAGCGACGCCAGGTAGGCCGCGTCCGCCCGTCGGGCCATGTCGTGCCGCGCGGGGATCGAGCAGTAGGCACGGGTGTCGTCGATGAACCCCGAGGTCTTCGTGAACGACGCCGAGTCGGTGATCGCCGCCCGGTAGCGGCCGATCGCTGCGGGGGTGTCGATGAACCACCAGGGAGCGCCCGCGTAGACGGCGGGGTAGAAGCCGGCGAGGGGCCCGATCTCGCGCGAGAAGACGGTCTCGTCGACGGTGAACAGCACGAGGTGGAACCCCGGCGCCGTGCCGAAGGACTCGAGCAGGGGACGCAGGGGCTCGGTGAACGAGCCGACGGCGGGCAGGTCGTGCCCGGTGTCGGGTCCGAAGCGCTCGAGCGTGGGCGCGTGGTGGTTCCGCAGCACTCCGGGGTGGAGCTGCATGACGAGACCGTCCTCGACGCTCATCTCGGCCCAGCGGTAGAGCATGTCGTGCCGGTACGCGACGGCCTCCGACGGGGTCACCCCGGACGGACCCTGCATCGCGGCCGCGTGGATCCGCGAGCGCTCCGAGGCTGACAGCGGCGTCGACCCGGCGTCGAGGACCCCGGTGTCGGTGGCGGTGGCACCGTGCTGGACGAAGTACTGGCGACGTGCGCGCAGTGCCGCCAGCAGCCCGTCGTGGGTCCCCGTGTCGATGCCGGCGGCCTCGCCGATCGACGCGACCACGTGCCTCCAGTCCGACCGCGACGGGTCGAAGACGGCGTCCGCGCGGAACGTGGGGACCACCCGGCCGGTGAACGTGGGATCGGCGGCGAGCCGCGCGTGCGCGGCGAGGTCGGCCGTCGGGTCGTCGGTGGTCGCCAGCACCTCGATGCCGAAGGCGTCGAACAGGGCGCGGGGACGGAACGCGGGCGTGGTGAGCAGCTCGGCGATGTGGTCGTACTGGGCGTCCGCGTTCGCGGCCGACGGCTGCTCCGTCAGGCCGAAGACGTCGTGCAGCTCCGTCTCGAACCAGTAGCGGACCGGGGTGCCGAGGAAGTCGTCCCAGTGCTCGGCCAGGTTCCGCCAGACGGCGCGACCGGTAGGCACGGCACCGGTTCCCGACAGGTCGACGCGACCCAGCGCCTCCAGTCCGACACCGTTCGCGTGCAGGAGCCGCAGGACGTAGTGGTCCGGGGTGATGAGCAGCGACGCGGGGTCCTGGAACGGTTGGTCGTCCGCGATGAGCGTGGCGTCGACGTGTCCGTGCGGCGAGATGATCGGCGCGTCCTTGACGGCGTCGTAGACCGTGCGGGCGACCGCTCGCGCTCCCGGTTCTGCGGCGAAGAGCCGGTCCGGGTGCGGGGCGAGCGGTGTGGCGGTGGTGGTCTGGGTCATCGTCGACTCCTTCAGGACGCGTGGGGGACGGGTGCGGGACCGGTGGACTCGCGGACGGTGAGGTGGGTCGGGAGCGCGACCGCACCGCTCATGTGCTCGCCGGGCAGTTCCTCGGCGGGGATCGCGCCGAGCCGTCCGAGCAGCATCCGGATCGCGACCCGGCCGGCGCGTTCGATCGGCGAGGTCATCGTGGTGAGCGGTGGGTTGCAGAAGTCGGCGCCGAAGATGTCGTCGCACCCGACGATGCTCATGTCCTCGGGCACGCGCACCCCGCGCTCCCGCAGGCGGGCGAGCATGCCGATGGCGATGAGGTCGTTGAAGGCGATGCAGGCGGTGGCCCCGGCGTGCACGGCGGCGTCGGCGGCCGCTGCACCCGAGTCGACGAACGGCGCGTGCGGTCCGACGCGGGCGACCCGCACACCGAGGCGCTTCGCGACCCGGACGAGGGCGCGCCACCGCCGTTCGTTCGACCACGAGCTGTCCGGACCGGCGACGTACAGGACGTCCCGGTGCCCGAGCGAGACGAGG
Source organism: Curtobacterium sp. AB451 (assembly GCF_050585845.1). Taxonomy (NCBI): domain Bacteria; kingdom Bacillati; phylum Actinomycetota; class Actinomycetes; order Micrococcales; family Microbacteriaceae; genus Curtobacterium; species Curtobacterium sp. AB451. The sequence goes on along the minus strand of NZ_JBOBQG010000001.1, from coordinate 427,101 downwards.
TGCTGCACGGCCTGCTCGACCCCGCCGGGGGTGTCGATGAGCACCGACGGGACCCCGGCCGGCCGACGGTTCACGACGACGAGCGGCGTGCGCTCGGCGAACCGGGCGATCTGCGCGTCGGTCAACCGGGACGCGGTGAGCACGGCGCCGTCGGCCTTGCCCGCGATCGCGCTGAGGGCGGCCATCTCGGCGTCGGCGGACTCCTCGGTGTCGACGAGCAGCTGGGTCCACCCCGCGCCGGCGAGCTGGTGCTGCGTGCCGCGGATGACGTCGAAGTAGAAGGGGTTCGTGATGTCCGACACGAGCACGGCCACCGCACGGGTGCGACCGGAGGTCAGGGCGCGGGCCTGCGAGTTCGGCACGTAGCCGAGCTCCCGCGCCACGCGCTGGATCCGCTGCTGCGTCGCCTGGTTCACGCGGTCCGGCAGGGAGAGGGCACGCGAGACGGTGGAGGGGGCGACGCCGGTCGCGTCGGCGATGTCGCGGATGGTCACCCGCCGAGCGGTGTCGGCCTCGCGCACGGTCTCCCGCCGGGCGGCGTCGGCCTCGCGCACGGTCACCCGCCGGGCGGTGTCGGTGTCGGTCACGGTTCCTCCGTCGTCCGGGCCGGGGCGTGGGTGCACCGGTGCGGTCTGCCGGTGCCTCGATGCGCCGGTGCAGCGACCGTAAACCGGTCTGGCAACAAGTGGCAACCGATTGCCGCATGTTGCCAGTGGCGCGACAGTGGTGCCACCGGGCAGTGCCGCCCGGAGGAGGTCTCGAGGAGGAAACCCCCGTGAACACGCGAAGACTCCATGTCCGCACCGTCATCGGTGCCGCGGCCGTGGTCGCCCTCGCCGCACTGTCCCTCCAGGGATGCGCGGTGGTCAACGGCAGCGGCGACGACCCCAACACCCTCCGCGTCATGATGGGCGCGGACACCACGTACCCCAAGGAACGCAAGCAGTGGCAGCAGGACGTCGCCGCCGAGTTCCAGCGGACCACCGGCGCGAAGGTGCAGTGGGAGACGTACTCCTCCGCGCAGGAGGAGCTGACCGCCATCCAGACCAGCGTCATCTCCGGGCAGGGCCCCGACGTGTACGCGATCGGCAGCACGTTCACCCCGACCGCGTACGCCACCGGCGCCTTCGTCGAGATGGGGTCGAAGGAGTGGAAGGCCGTCGGGGGCAAGGACCAGTTCGACCCCGCGTCCTTCGGCATCTCCGGACCGAGCACCTCGAAGCAGATCGGTATCCCGTTCGCCAGCCGGCCGTTCGTGATGGCCGTGAACAAGGACCTGCTCGCGAAGGCCGGCATCACCCGGATGCCGACGACGTGGGACGAGCTCACCGCCGACGCGAAGGCCACCACCAGCGGTGACGTGCACGGCATGGCGATCGCCTACGCCGACGGCTTCGACCCGTGGAAGTTCATCTGGGGCATGGCGCAGAACGCCGGCAACACCATCGTGTCGGGGAACGGCAAGGCCGAGATCGACACGAAGGCCGTGCAGAACGCCTACCGCACCTACTTCGACTGGGTCACGAAGGACGGCGTGGTCGACAAGGCCGCGATCGGGTGGAACAACGCCCAGGCCCTCGCGCAGTTCACCGAGGGCAAGGCCGCCTTCTTCCCGATGACGACGACCACGGCGATCAACTCGTTCACGAACACCCCCGTCGACGGCAAGTACGAGTTCGCCCTGCTGCCGACGGTGCCCCCGGGAGCGACGTCGCGGCCGAGTGACGGGATCGAGGCCGCGAGCATCCTCTCCGGCGACAACTGGGTCGTCGCGGACTACGGCACGAAGCAGGACCTGTCGTTCGACTTCATCAAGCAGCTCAGCACGCCGAAGGCGCAATTGGAGTACTACCGGCTCTTCGGCAACCTGCCCACGAACGCCGACGCCGCGGCCCAGCTGGCGGCCGACAACCCGCAACTCGCCCCGATCATCGAGGCCGGGAAGCTCTCGAAGCCCACCGCCTTCACCGGCGCCTGGTCCGACATCCAGCTGTCGCTCGTCGACGTCGTCGTGCAGTCCATCCCGCAGCTCAAGAGCGGCTCGGTCTCCGACGACCAGCTCCGGAAGCGTCTGCAGGACGCGCAGCAGGACGCCCAGTCCACGCTGAACCGCCAGAAGAACGGAGGCCTGTGATGACCGCCACGCAGACCCGGCCCGACGCCAAGCGTTCGCGGCCCCACGAGGTCCGCCCCGTCGGCAAGACGCCGTTGTACAAGCGGGAGCGTCCGCTCTGGATGCTCCTGCCCGGCGGCGTCCTCATGCTCGCCGTCATCGTGGTCCCGCTCCTGGTGGGCGTCTTCATCGCGATGCTCGACCTCGACCAGTACACGCTCCGTCAGTGGTTCAGCGCCCCGTTCATCGGGTTCCAGAACTTCGCCGAGGCGTTAACGGACTCGCCCCTGCTCCACTCGATCTGGATCTCGGTGTCCATCTCGGTGCTCGTCACCGCGGTCACGGTGCCGATCGGCGTCGCCGCGGCGATCTCCACGCAGAACCGGTTCCCGGGTCGCGGACTCGTCCGGTCGATCTACCTCGTCCCCTACGTGCTCCCCGCCTTCGTCGTCGGCACGTTCTTCCGCACGATGCTGCAGCCGCAGGGCGTGGTCAACTCGATCCTGCACACCGACGTGCTCTGGCTGAACGGCTCGGCGTCGTACTGGGCGCTGGCCGGCGTCATGATCTGGACGAGCTGGCCGTTCGTCTACCTGCTCTCGCTCGCCGGACTGCAGGCGGTCGACAACGAGGTGCACGAGGCCGCCGCCCTCGACGGGGTGACCTGGTGGGCGAAGCTCCGCTACATCATCTTCCCGTACCTGCGCGGACCGCTCTCGCTCGCGATCATCATCTCGATCCTGCACAACATCAACAACTTCACCCTGCCGTTCGTGCTCTTCGGGATCCCGCTGCCGTCGAGCGTCGAGGTGATGCCCGTCCTCACGTACATCGCCAGCTTCCAGTCGTTCCGCTTCGGGCTCTCCGCCGCGATGGCGATCTGCTCGCTCGTGATCGTCGCGATCCCGCTCTTCGTCTACCTGCGGGCCGTGAAGCTCGACACCGGCGACGACGCCGGACCCGACCGCCGGCAGCGCCGGGCTGACCGGGCGACCCTCGCCGCGGCGACCCCGGCCGCCGCCGCAGACATCGACGGAGCCCGAGCATGAGCGCCTTCACCACCACCCGCACCCGCCCCACCGCGACGCTCACCGAGAGCATCACCGCCGGGGACCGTGGCCGCCGGCACAAGCGTCCGTACGACACCGACGTCACCCGACTGCTGCCCCGGTGGCTGCTCGTGACCGTGATCGCGATCATCATCGCGTTCATCGCCGTCCCCGTGCTCTACATCCTGTTCGGCTCGGTCAACTCCGACGTCGCGGTCGCTCGCGGCGAGTACTTCCCCTCGGAGTTCACCCTGTCGAACTACGTCGAGATCTGGTCGACCGTCGCGCTCGGGCAGGGCCTCGTCAACTCGATGCTCACGGCCGGGGCCGTCGCCGTGGCGAGTGCGGCGCTCGCCGTGTCCACCGCGTACGTCCTCGTCCGGTTCCGGTTCCTCGGGCGGTTGACGATCCTCCGTGGACTGCTCGCGCTGCAGTCGATCCCGGGCACGCTCCTGCTGCTCCCCGTCTTCGTGGTGTTCTCGAACATCGCGAGCGCCACGGGCGTGCAGATCATCGGCACCCGCTGGGGCCTGTTCGTCACCTACCTGACGTTCGCCCTGCCGTTCTCGACCTGGGTGATGGTCACCTACCTGCGTGGCCTGCCGAAGGAGCTCGAGGAAGCGGCCCGCATCGACGGTGCCTCGAGCACGAAGATCCTCACCAAGATCGTCCTGCCGCTCTCGTGGCCCGGCATCGTCGTGTCGGCGATCTTCGCCTTCCTGCTCGGCTGGAACGACGTCCTGTTCTCGACGATCATGACGACCCCGAACACGCGGACGGTGGCGGTCGTCCTGCAGGTCCTCGGCACCACGCAGGAGGGCGGCGCCGTCCCGATCTACGGCCAGATGATGGCCGCGTCGATCGTCTGCGCCGTGCCGGTCGTCGCGCTCTACCTCATCTTCCAGCGCTACCTCGTCGGCGGTCTCACCGCCGGTTCCGTCAAGTAGCGCTGTGGAGTCTTCCGACTTGTCCACAGACTGCCTGGAGGCGCGGTGCCAGCCCGCCCCGCGCCTCCAGACTGCCTCCATGAAGGGAATGCAATGACCCAGCCCAGTTGGGAGCTCTCCGGTTTCGGCGACGAGATCGACGCCGACCCGGCGATCCAGGTCGCGGTGCTGCAGGCGCTCGGCGCCAGCGCCATCGAGGTCCGCAGCGCCTGGGGGGTGAACGTCGTCGACCTCGACGAGGACCAGCTCGCCGGCCTCCACCGCCTGTTCGAGGAACGCGGGCAGACCGTGTCCGCCATCGCCTCGCCGATCGGCAAGGTGTCGGTCGACGAGCCCGTCGAGCACGAGGTCGGACGACTCGGTCGCGCCATCGCTGCGGCGCACGCTCTCGGCACGACGAACATCCGGATCTTCTCCTTCTACTTCGCGGGCCGGCAGCCCGAGGACGTCCGTGACGACGTCCTCGTCCGGATGCGGGCGCTCGCCGACCTCGCCGAGCGCGAAGGGGTCACCCTGCTGCACGAGAACGAGAAGGACATCTACGGCGACGTCCCCTCGCGGGTGCTCGACATCGTCGAGAGCGTCGGCTCGCCCGCGCTCCGGCTCGCCTGGGACAACGCGAACTACGTCCAGTGCGGCGTCAAGCCGTTCACCGACGGATGGGCGCAGCTCGCGCCGTACGTCGACTACCTGCAGGTCAAGGACGCCCTGGCCGCCGACTCGTCGGTCGTCCCCGCGGGCGAGGGCGACGGCGAACTGCTGCAGACCCTCACCGCGCTGCGCGACGCCGGGTACTCCGGCTACGCCTCGCTCGAGCCGCACCTCAGCGACTTCACCCACCTCGGTGGGTTCTCCGGCCCCGCGGCCTTCGGTCGCGCCGGTCGCGCCCTCCGGAAGCTCACCGACCAGATCGGAGTCACCCTGCGATGACCGAAGCAACCCCGCTCAAGCTGGCCGTCGTCGGCGCCGGCGTCATCGGACGCCACCACGCGAAGGTCGCCGTCCACCACCCCGACCTCGAGGTCGTCGCCCTGGTCGACGCGATCCCCGCCGCCGCCACGAGCGCCGCCGACGAGATCGAGGCGATGGGCGTGACGCGCCCCGTCACCACCGCGACCATCGAGGAGGCGATCGCGCAGACCGACATCGACGTCGTCGCGATCTGCTCGCCGTCCGGCATGCACGTGCAGCTCGCCGAGGCCGCCCTCGCAGCCGGCAAGCACGTCGTCATCGAGAAGCCCCTCGACACCACGATGCCCCGCGCCCGGCAGATCGCCGCGCTCGCCGCCTCGGCCCGCGACCGCGGGCTCGTCACGAGCGTCATCAGCCAGCACCGGTTCGACCCGGCGTCGGCAGCCGTGGCCCGGGCCGCGCACGACGGCGGGTTCGGCACGGTGACCTCGGGCCTCGCGAGCGTCGCCTGGTACCGGTCGCAGGGCTACTACGACTCCGGCGACTGGCGCGGCACCTGGGCGCTCGACGGTGGCGGCGCGGTGATGAACCAGGGCGTGCACACCGTCGACCTGCTCGTCTGGGCACTCGGCCGTCCGGTCGAGATCTCGGCGCAGACCGGCCTGCTCGCGCACGACCGGATCGAGGTCGAGGACACCGCCGTCGCCACCGTCCGGTTCGCCGGCGGCGCGCTCGGCGTCATCCACTGCACGACGGCCGCCTACCCCGGGCTCTCCGCCCGGTACGCCGTCTACGGCACGCACGGGTCCGCCATCGTCGACGACGACCGGCTGGCCTACTTCCACATCGCGCCGGACACCGCGACGCTCGAGTCGGCCTCCACCACGGCGAACGCGTCCGCGGTCGAGGGCGCGGTCGACCAGAAGGACGAGGTCGTCCCGCCGGAGCACGTCGTCGGCGGCCCGGCCGAACCCGACCACTTCGCCGCGGGCCACGCACGGCAGTACACCGACATCGTCGCCGCGATCCGCGACGGCCGCGACCCCGGCGTCACGGTCGACGCCGCCCTCGTGTCCCTCGCCACCGTCCGCGGCCTCTACGTCAGTTCGACGCTCGGCGAGCCCGTCCGCATCGATGACGTGATCGAGGGCAAGTACGACGACGTCATCCCCGTCGTCGGCGCCCACGCAGCAGAAGGAGCCACCCGATGAAGTTCTCCGTGTTCACCGCCTCCACCCCCGACTGGACCCCGTCTGAGGCCGCGTCGACCCTGGCCGAACAGGGCTGGGACGGCATCGAGTGGCGCGTCGTCGACGACCGTCCCGCACCCGGTGCGACGGTGCCCGCCAGCCGCTCGTTCTGGGCCGGCAACAAGTCGACGTGGCAGTTCACCGGCATCGAGGACCAGGTCGGCGAGATCGCCCGGATCACCGACGCCGCCGGGCTCGAGTACTCCGGCATCGGCGGCTACCAGCAGGCGTCCGACCACGCCGGCGTCGACACGATGCTCCGGGTCACGAGCGAGCTCGGCGCCCGGCAGGTCCGGGTCACCATGCCGCACTACCGGCAGGAGCGCGAGCGCACCGGCGAGACCTACCCGCAGATCTTCGACCGCACCCGCGCGGACCTCGAGTGGGCCGTCTCCCGCGCGACCGAGCTCGGCGTGAAGGCACTCGTCGAGCTGCACCACATGACGATCACGCCGTCGGCGTCGGCCGCGCTCCGGCTCGTGGACGGCCTCGACCCGGCGCACGTCGGCGTCATCCACGACCTCGGCAACCTCGTCATCGAGGGGCAGGAGGACCACCTCGCGGCGTTCGAGCTGCTCGGCCCCTACCTCGCCCACGCCCACGTGAAGAACGCCCGGTGGGTCGACACCGGCGACACCCGCGCCGACGGGTCCGCGATCTGGCAGAACGAGTGGGCGCCCCTGCGCGCCGGCCAGGCGTCCGTCGCCGACTACCTCGACGCCCTGCGCCAGCACGGGTACGACGGCTGGGTCACGATCGAGGACTTCTCCACCGACCTCCCGCTCGAGGCCCGCACCGCCGACAACCTGGCGTACCTGCGGTCCCTCGTGCCGGTGTCGGCATGACCGATCGCCGACCCGGCATCGTTCACCTCGGGGTGGGTGCGTTCGCGCGCGCCCACCTCGCCTCGTACACGGCGCACGCGGACGGTGAGCCGTGGGGCATCACCGCCTTCACCGGACGGTCACCGGACACCGCCGACGCGCTGAACGCCCAGGGCTGCCGGTACACGCTCGTCACCCGGGCGGCCGACTGCGACGTCGCCGAGGTGGTCGACACGATCGTCGCCGCCCACCCGGGCAGCGACGACACGACCTGGAGGCACGTGGTCGCGTCCCCGGAGACGACCTTCGTGACGCTGACGGTCACCGAGCAGGGCTACCGATCCGGCTCCGACGTCCCCGCGCGGTTGGTCGCGGGGCTCGATGCCCGGCGCGCCGTCGGCGGCGGTCGGATCGCGCTGATGTCGCTCGACAACCTGACCCACAACGGCGACGTCCTCCGCGAGGCGGTGCTCGACGCCGTCGGGGACGAGGGCCTGCGTGCCTGGATCGAGTCGAACGTCGCGTTCCCCAGCTCGATGGTCGACCGGATCACCCCGGCTACGACCGACGCCGATCTGCGCGACCTCGCCGGGCTCCCCGGTGCGCTCGACGGTGACCGGGTGCCGGTGGTCACCGAGCCGTTCGCCGAGTGGGTGCTCGAGGACGCCTTCGACGGCATCGACCGTCCCGCCTGGGAGACCGCGGGCGTGCGGCTCGTCGACGACGTCACGCCGTACGAGCAGCGGAAGCTCTGGCTGCTGAACGGGTCCCACTCGCTGCTGGCGTACCTCGGCCTGCAGCTCGGCCACGAGACCGTGGCGTCCGCGATGGACGACCCGGTGTGCCGCGCCGCGGTCGACCAGCTGTGGGACGAGGCGGCTCGCGAACTGCCGCTCCCCGCCGACGAGGTCACCGCCGCACGCGATGCCCTGGTGGACCGGTTCCGGAACCCGCGCATCCGGCACACCCTGCGGCAGATCGTGTCCGGTGGGTCGCAGAAGCTGCCCGTCCGCGTCGTCGACGTGGTGCGCCACCGGCTCGAGCGCGACCCGTCCGACGGCATCGGCCCCGGAGCCGCCACGGCCCTCGCCGCGTGGTGGCTGCACTGCACCGACCAGCCCGAGTTCGTGGACGACGTCGGAGCCCCCGGGCCAGACTCGGACGTGCACGACGTGCTGCGCGTCATCGCCCCCGACCTCGACACCACTCCCGTGGTCGCCGCGATCACCGCGGCGGCCGACCGCATCCGGGCAGCCCGCGCCGCTGCCGGCACGACACCCGCCCGCACGGGCGCCGACGAAGGAGTCCCCGCATGACCGACACGACCACGAACCCCGCGGCCCCGGTGCCGGGCGCAGCGGACCCGGCAGCCGCGACCGACCCGACCGCCGGACGCCCGGACACGTGGGCGTCGGCCGACCGCGGTCAGCTGATCGACCGCGCCGAGGTCATCGTCACGAGCCCGAACCGCAACTTCGTCACGCTGAAGATCACCACGGTCGACGGGGTCACGGGCCTCGGCGACGCGACGCTGAACGGTCGCGAGCTCGCCGTCGCCACGTACCTGTCCGAGCACGTGGTCCCGCTGCTGGTCGGTCGTGACGCGAGCCGGATCGAGGACGCCTGGCAGTTCCTCTACCGCTCGTCGTACTGGCGCCGCGGCCCCGTCACGATGGCCGCGATCGCCGCCGTCGACATGGCGCTCTGGGACATCAAGGGCAAGGTCGCGGGGATGCCCGTCTACCAGCTGCTCGGCGGGGCCTCCCGCACCGGACTCATGGCGTACGGCCACGCGTCCGGCAAGGAGCTGCCGGAGCTGTTCGACTCCATCCGCGAGCACCAGTCCGAGGGCTACCGGTCGATCCGGGTGCAGACCGGCGTGCCCGGCCTCGAGTCGATCTACGGGATCGCGTCGAACAAGACGACCTCGGGGAACGAGGGCGTCCGCTACGACTTCGAGCCCGCGCAGCGCGGCGCCTTCCCCGCGATGGAGGACTGGGACACCCGGGCTTACCTGCGGCACGTGCCCACCGTGTTCGAGGCCGTCCGGAACGAGTTCGGACCCGAACTGCCGCTGCTGCACGACGGTCACCACCGGATGACCCCGCTGCAGGCGGCGAAGCTCGGAAAGTCGCTCGAACCGTACGACCTCTTCTGGCTCGAGGACTGCACCCCGGCCGAGAACCAGGAAGCCCTGAAGCTCGTCCGGCAGCACACCACGACGCCGCTCGCGATCGGCGAGGTCTTCAACACGATCTGGGACTTCAAGGACATCATCCGCGACCAGCTCATCGACTACGTCCGCGGTGCCGTGACGCACATGGGCGGCATCTCCCCGCTGAAGAAGACGATGGACTACGCGGCGCTGTACCAGATCAAGTCCGGGTTCCACGGGCCGACCGACATCTCGCCGGTGGGGCTCGCGGCGCAGATGCACCTCGGATTGGCGATCCACAACTTCGGCATCCAGGAGTACATGCAGCACGGCCCGAAGACGAACCAGGTGTTCCGGCAGACGTTCACCTTCACCGACGGCTACCTGCACCCGGGCGACGAGCCGGGCCTCGGGGTCTCGCTCGACGTCGACGAGGCCGGCAAGTACCCGTACGAGCAGGCGTACCTGCCCTTCAACCGCCTCGCCGACGGCACCGTCCACGACTGGTAGCGGGCAAGCTGGGCCGCATGGGGTTCGCGGAGGTGGCGAGGGAACTGCTCCTCGTCGCGCCCGCGGACTTCGTTGCCGAGCGCACGGCTCGTCAGCGCTCGGTCCGCAAGGAAGACCGTGCCCTCGCCACGGCCATCGGCGGGCTCCGGAAGCCCGCACCCGCCGCGTGGGTCATCGACCTGCTGGCGCACGAGGGTGCCCTCGGCGACGCGGTCGACCTCGGGCCCGCGATCCGCAAGGCCCAGGCGGATGCTGACCCGGCCGTGATCCGGCAGCTCCGGCGTCAGCGGGCGAGTGTCATCGACGCGCTCGCGCAGGCCGGTGCCGACCTCGCCTCGGACGCCGGCCACCCGGTGACCCGGGCCGTGCTCGACCAGGTGCGGACGACCATCGAGGCGGCGATGGCGGATCCGCACGCCGGTGCCGCCGTGCGCTCCGGGCTCCTCGTCCGTGCGCTCGAGAGTGCCGGCTTCGACGCGGTCGACCTCGACGGGGCGCTCGCGGATCCGGACGCCGTGCCTGACGCCTGGTCCGGCAGCGACGCACCACCCATCTCCATCACCAGCGCGAGGGGTGCCCGGAAGGGGAATCGTGCCTCCCGACCGACGGCGACGGCCTCGCGCGACGTACCGCACCCGAACGCAGCCCCCGAGCCCGAGCGCGACCCCGAACCGGAGCGCTACCTGGCGGCCGAGCGGAAGGCGGCACGCGAGGCGGAGACCGCGGCCCGCTCGGAGTCGCGCGACGCCGACGCCGCGCTCGACGCAGCAGCGGGCGACCTCGAACGCGCAGAGGAACATCGCTCGGAGCTGCGACGTGCCCTCGACCGGGCTGACGCCGAGGTCGCCCGGCTCGAAGCGGCGCGCGACGAGGCGGAGGCGGCGAGTGACCGGGCGCGGGACGTCCTCCACGCCGCCCAGGAGCACCGGCGCGGCCTCGGCCACTGAGCGGCCCGGCGCCACCTGCACGTTCCTTCCCATGGCGCGTGACGTGGAATGCAGGATCGGGCGTACCTGGTCGAAAGAATCGACCGGGTACGCCCGGAACGACCGCGTACGCCGCGATACCCCGCGTGCGGCCTCCCGGGCCACATCGTTACCCAACAGTTGTCGTTCTTGACGGGATGCGTTGGAGCGGTCTAATCTCGGGCACCATGCTTCGGGCCGGCGATGGTCCGCCGGGCACGACCCCCGCAGCAGCACCGGGCGGCCCGGGTACAGGACTCGCATCATCGCCGACGCACCACCCGCCCGCAGCCCCTGCGCGGACGGTCGGTGCGCGGCGCGCGGCGCACCCCGGAGACATGCCGCGATGCCGGGTCGAGCACTCCGGGGCGCCATCCAGGAGAGACGACGCATGTCGGAACCCCGCACCAACCGAACCAGCACCCTGACCCCGCCGAGCGGCACCCACGTCCCCGCCGACGGAACCGCGGCCGGAACCGCCGACCGAACCGCGGCCGGAACCGCCGCCGGAGCCGCGGCCGAACCCGCGACCGGACCCGCCGCCCCACCGCAACCGTCGACGGCACACGATGGGCTCCTCGCCCGCCTCGGCATCCCACACGCCCTGCGCTGGGGCTTCCTCGGCGTCCTCGTCTTCATGACGGGCGACGGCATCGAGTCGAACTTCATCGCACCGCACATCGCCGGCGTCCTCGGCAGCGGCGGCACCGACAGCGCCGCGATGATCATCGGCATCTACGGCGTCGCCGTCCTGGTGGCCTCGTACTTCGCCGGTGTGCTCTCCGACCTCTGGGGGCCCCGCCGGGTGATGACCATCGGCGCCGTCCTCTGGGTGGTGTTCCAGGTCGCGTTCCTCGCGGCGCTGCCCACAGCGTCGGTCGGGCTCATCGCGCTGACGTACTTCCTGCGCGGCCTCGGCTTCCCGCTCTTCGCGTTCTCGTTCCTGTGCTGGATCAACCACACCGTCGCCCGCGAGCGGAACGCCACCGCCGTCGGCTGGTTCTACGTGGTCTTCACCGGCGGGCTGCCGACGCTCGGCTCCGTCATCGCGATCGGCAGCATCCCGGCGTTCGGCGGCGGATCGCTCGGCGAGACGTGGTCGATGGCCCTGTCGCTCGTGTTCGTCGTCGTCGGGTGGGCGATCGTCCGCTTCGGCGTGCACGAGTCCACCGGGCTCGGCCGGATCGCACCGCGCTCGCACTCCGCCGCCCGGGTGATCGCCTCCGGCATCGAGGTCTGCATCAAGCGGCCGAAGGTCCTGCTGGCGGTGCTCATCCGGCTCGTGAACACCGCGCCGGAGTTCGGCATGTTCGTGATCATGCCCGCGATCATCGGCACCGAGCTCGGCTGGGGGCAGTCGAAGTGGCTCACGATGACGGTGATCGTCTACGCCGGCAACATCCTGTTCAACGCGTTCTTCGGCGCCCTCGGTGACCGCATCGGGTGGATCCGCACGGTCAAGTGGTTCGGCATCGGCGCCTCGGCGATCGGGCTGCTCGCCTGGTGGTACGTGCCGCACCTCGTGCCGGCCGGCTCCGAGTGGGGCTTCTGGCTCGCGACCGCGGCCGGCACCGTGTTCGGCATCATGCTCGCCGGGTTCACCCCGATGGGCGCGATCGTCCCCGCCTTCGCCGGCGAGGAGCGTCGCGGCGCGGCCATGGCGATGTACGCCACCGCGGCCGGCGGTGCGACCTTCCTCGGGAACGCCGTCGTCAGCGCGGTGCTGCCGTGGGGCGGCCCCGGCGGCGTCGTCTGGACGTTCGTCGCGCTCTACGTCCTCGCGTTCGTGGTGCTCTCCCTCCTCAAGGTGCCGGAGGGCGCCGAGGCGGCCGGTCACTGACGGCACCCCCTGCGGGACGGGAGGCGCGGTGCGGGCCCGCACCGCGCCTCCCGTCCTCCTGTGCCGACGTCCAGGACGCGGTGCGACACGCCCGGATCGGTCCTGCTAGACTCGGTGACTGACTTCGGCGAGGGCCGCGTACGCGCGGCCGTGATCGACGCGGTGGGAGACCCGGCCCAGCTTGGGAGCGTTCCTCACGCGTGCACGCGTTCGAGTTGCAACACCACAGACCCCCACGATGCCGGCACCCCGGTGTCGTCCCCGAGACCAGGAGACACCATGGCCGACTACACCAAGCTCGCAGCGGAAGTCCGCACCAAGTTCGGCAAGGGCGCTGCCCGCAAGCTCCGCGCCGCCGACAAGATCCCGGCCGTCGTCTACGGCCACGGCACCGAGCCGAAGCACATCACGCTGCCTGGTCACGAGACCATGCTGCTCGTCCGCACGGCGAACGCGGTCGTCGACCTCGACATCGAGGGTGCGGCCCAGCTCGCCCTCGTCAAGGACGTCCAGCGTGACCCGGTGCGTCAGATCATCGAGCACATCGACCTCGTGGTCCTCCGCCGCGGCGAGAAGGTCACGGTCGACGTGCCCGTCGTCGTCGAGGGCGAGTCCTTCTCCGGCACCATCCACGTGCAGGACCTCAACACGGTCTCGCTGCTCGTGCTCGCCACCTCCATCCCCGAGCACGTCGTGGTCGACGTCGAGGGCCTCGAGGACGGCGCGCAGATCCACGCCTCCGAGCTGCAGCTCCCCGAGGGCGCCGAGCTCGAGACCGACGGCGAGGCGCTGGTCGTCGCGATCGTCACCCCGCGTGGCACCGCCGACGACGACGCCGCCGACGAGGCCGCTGCCGAGGCGGGCGCCGAGGCCGGTGCCGAGGGCGGCTCCGCCCCGGTCGACGGCGAGTAACACCCTTCGCGGACATCTGGCCGACGCTGATGACAGGCAGGACGCTCGTCGTGGTCGGGCTCGGGAACCCCGGGCCCGGCTACGCGGGCAACCGTCACAACGTCGGTCAGATGGTCCTCGACGAACTCGCCGCCCGCATGGGAGCGACGTTCAAGAAGCACAAGACCCCGAACCAGGTCGCCGAAGGGCGCCTGGTCCCGGGCGGACCCCGCCTGGTGCTGGCCAAGCCGGGGTCGTTCATGAACACCTCCGGTGGCCCGGTCTCGAGCGTGCTCGGGTTCTACAGCGCCACCCCGGCCGACCTCGTCGTCGTGCACGACGAGCTGGACCTGCCGTTCGACACCGTCCGCCTCAAGGGCAGCGGCGGGCACGGCGGGCACAACGGCCTGCGCGACATCATCAAGGCCACGGGGACCAACGAGTTCACCCGCGTGCGGATCGGCATCGGCCGTCCCCCGGGGCGCCAGGACCCGGCCGACTACGTGCTGCGCGACTTCTCGCCGACCGAGAAGAAGACGCTGCCGAACCTGCTGGCCGACGGTGCGGACGCAGTCGAGGCGATCGCCGACCTCGGGCTCCTCGCCGCGCAGCAGCGCGTGCACGCCCCGTCCTGACCGGCGCCTCCGGGCGTCCGCCGCTCGCCGTCCGCTGTTCGCCGTTCGCGCAGAACGCGGGCGCTGTCGGTCGTGGCCGGTACCATCTCCTGAGTGACGATCTCGGGCATCATCCCTGCGCTCTCGCGCGCCTCCGCGTTCGATCGCGTCCTCCGCGCCGCACCCCGCGACGCCGACTTCTCGGTCGTCGACGGCCTGCGCGTGCCCCTGCTCGGCGCCCTGCTGGCCGAACGCAACGGGCCGCAGTGCCTGTTCGTGATCACGGCCACCGGGCGCGAGGCGGAAGCCGTCCGCTCGTCGGTCGGCAGCTACCTGCCCGATGCCGAGGTCCTCGAGTTCCCCGCGTGGGAGACCCTGCCGCACGAACGGCTCAGCCCGAGCGCGCAGACCGTCGGCACGCGCATCGCGACCCTCCGCAAGCTCGCCGCCTGGCAGGACGCCCCCGCGGCCCAGCGCCGCACGACGGTGGTGGTGGCGAGCGTCCGCGCGGCGCTGCAGCCCATCGCCGGCAACCTCACCTCACTCGCCCCGATCGTCCTCGCGACCGACTCCCGCGGCAACGACCTCGGCACGATCGCCGGGCAGCTGGTGGACATGGCCTACGCCCGGGTCGACCTCGTCACCCGGCGCGGGGAGTTCGCCGTGCGCGGTGGCATCCTCGACGTCTTCCCACCGACCGCCGACCACCCCGTCCGCGTCGACTTCTTCGGCGACGAGATCGAGGCGATCAAGGCGTTCTCCGTCGCCGACCAGCGCACGACGGACGACGACCTCGGCCGCGTCGAGCTCACGGCCTCCCGCGAACTGCTGCTGAGCGACGACGTCCGGCAGCGGGCGCGCGAGATGCTCCACGAGTTCCCGAACCTGTCCCAGATGCTCGCGAAGATCGCCGAGGGCATCCCGGTCGAGGGCATGGAGTCCCTCGCCCCGGCCCTCGTGCAGGACCTCGTGCCCGTCACCGACTACCTGCCGGCCGACGCGGTCGTCGCGGTCCTCTCGCCCGAGCGGGTGAGCGGTCGGGCGCACAGCCTCGCCGAGACGAACACCGAGTTCCTGCAGGCCGCGTGGAGCGCCGCGGTCGCCGGTGCCCAGGCGCCGATCGACCTCGACGCCGGCAACTTCCTCACCGTGCAGCAGCTCAAGAACGGGCGGGGGCAGCGCACCTGGTGGACGGTGTCGCCGTTCGACTCCGGGCTCGACGAGGGCGACTCCGACCGGGTGCTCACCGACGCCGAGGCCGCAGCCGAGGCGGGGGAGTACATCCGCGTCCGGGCCGAGGCGGTGCCGAGCTTCGCCGGCAGCGCGGACGGTGCGATCGCCCACGTGAAGCAGCTCACCGACGACGGGTGGGCCGTCGTGGTGACCGCCCAGGGCCAGGGACTGGTCGAACGGGCGGCGCAGGTGCTCGCCGACGCCGGTGTCGCAGCCCGAGCCGAGGCCGTCACCGCGCCTCCCGAGCCGGGTGTGGCCCTGGTGACGACCGCCACCGTCGAGGCGGGCTTCGCCGTGCCGGACCCGCGGATCGTCGTGATCAGCGAGGCCGAGTTCTACGGGCGCAGCGTCCAGCAGGGCGCCCGCACCGTCAAGAAGCTCGCGAGCCGGCGCAAGAACGTCGTCGACCCGCTGCAGCTCAAGCCGGGCGACGTCGTCGTGCACGCCACGCACGGCATCGGCAAGTTCGTCGAGCTCGTCTCGCGCGAGGTCTCGAGCGGTGGGCGCAACGCGGTCAAGACGCAGCGCGAGTACCTCGTGCTCGAGTACGCGCCGTCGAAGCGCGGGTTCCCGGGCGACAAGCTCTTCGTACCCACCGACCAGCTCGACCAGCTGTCGCGGTACGTCGGCGGCGAGTCCCCGACGCTGTCGAAGATGGGCGGCTCCGACTGGGCCTCGGCGAAGAGCAAGGCGCGCAAGGCGGTCCGCGACATCGCCGTCGACCTCGTCAAGCTCTACTCGGCGCGCATGGCGTCGAAGGGGCACGCGTTCGGCCCGGACACCCCGTGGCAGCGCGAGCTCGAAGAGGCGTTCCCGTTCGCCGAGACCGCCGACCAGCTCACCACCATCGACGAGATCAAGCGCGACATGGAGAGCCCGATCCCGATGGACCGGCTGCTGTCCGGCGACGTCGGCTACGGCAAGACCGAGGTCGCGATCCGCGCAGCGTTCAAGGCCGTGCAGGACGGCAAGCAGGTCGCCGTGCTCGTCCCGACGACCCTGCTCGTCCGCCAGCACATGGAGACCTTCCAGGAGCGCTTCGCCGGCTTCCCGGTGCACCTGCGCGCCCTCAGCCGGTTCCAGACCGAGAAGGAGTCGAAGGAGACCATCGCCGGGCTCGCCGACGGCACCGTCGACATCGTCATCGGCACCCACCGGATCCTGTCGCAGGGGATCGCGTTCAAGGACGTCGGGCTCGTGATCATCGACGAGGAACAGCGGTTCGGCGTCGAGCACAAGGACCAGCTGAAGAAGCTCAAGACGAACGTCGACGTGCTCGCGATGTCCGCGACGCCGATCCCGCGGTCGCTCGAGATGGCCGTGACCGGCATCCGCGAGATGTCCACCCTCGCGACCCCGCCCGAGGACCGCCACCCGATCCTCACCTTCGTCGGACCGCAGTCCGACCTGCAGGTCGCCGCCGCGATCCGCCGCGAGCTCCTGCGCGAGGGGCAGGTGTTCTACGTGCACAACCGGGTGAAGGACATCCAGTCCGTCGCCGCGCACCTCGCCGAGATCGTGCCGGACGCCCGGATCGCCGTCGCGCACGGGCAGATGTCCGAGTCGACGCTCGAGCAGGTGATGGTCGACTTCTGGGAGCGCCGGTTCGACGTCCTCGTCTCGACCACCATCATCGAGACCGGCCTCGACATCGCGAACGCGAACACCCTCATCATCGACAAGGCCGACAAGTACGGACTGTCGCAGCTGCACCAGCTCCGCGGTCGCGTGGGCCGTGGCCGCGAGCGCGGCTACGCGTACTTCCTCTACGACGCCGACAAGCCCCTGTCCGAGACCGCACAGGACCGCCTCGAGACGATCGCGGCGAACAACGAGCTCGGTGCGGGCATGCAGGTCGCCATGAAGGACCTCGAGCTCCGCGGCGCGGGCAACCTGCTCGGTGGCGAGCAGTCCGGGCACATCGCGGGCGTCGGGTTCGACCTGTACCTGCGCATGATCGGCGAGGCCGTCTCGCAGTTCCGCGGGGACGTCGCCGAGGGCCAGACCGAACTCCGCCTCGAGATCCCCGTCGACGCACACATCCCGGACGACTACGTCGAGTCCGAGCGGCTCCGGCTCGAGGCGTACCAGAAGCTCTCCGCCGCCTCGGCTCCCGCGGCGCAGGCAGAGGGCATCGACATGGTCCTCGACGAGCTGACCGACCGGTACGGGCAGCCGCCGCAGGCCGTGCTCACCCTCGTCGAGGTCTCGCGCCTCCGCCGGATGGCGCAGCAGGTCGGGCTGTCCGACGTCGTGGTCATGGGCTCCAACCTGCGGGTCGCGGGCAAGGAGCTCGCGGACTCGGCGCAGGTGCGGCTCAAGCGGATGTTCCCGGGCGCCCGGTGGTTCCCGCAGCAGGACGCGGCGAGCATCCCGCTGCCGAAGCCGCACGGCGAGGCCCTGCCGGACGACGCGCTCATCCAGTGGGTCGAGAGCATCCTGACCGCCGTGTACGGGGCGTCGAAGGCGCCGGCGGAGTCGACGCCGGCCGCGTAGCGCGCCCTGGTGGCGCGTCCGCTCGGACGGGAGGCGCGGTGCCGGCTGGCACCGCGCCTCCCGTCCGCCGGCGGTCGCGTCGCGTGCTCGCTTGCGTGCGTGCGGGCGTGCAGTGTGGACTCAATGCGACATCGTCGATGTCGTACGACAGCAACAACGTCGCCTGAGCGCGCGTGCAACGGTGCGCGCGTGCAACGAACGACATCGTGGTCGTCGTACGACGGCGACAATGTCGTTCCGAGACGGCGCCCCGCGGGCCCGCGGCGCCCCGCTACTCGGTCGCCTCGGCCTCGGAGAGTTCCCTCCGCGCCCGGTACCGCCGCGCGCGCAGGCTGACCACCACGGCGGACGCCACGATCGCGATGCCCGAGCCGACCAGCACGGCGAGCACGCCCTCGTCGAGGATCTCCTCGTTCCGGGCGAACGCGAGCTCGTTCATGAGCAGCGAGACCGTGAACCCGATCCCGCCGAGCACCCCCACCGTGACGATCGACCAGAACGACAGGGTCGAGCGGCCCGGCGCGCGGAAGATCCGGGTCGCGACGGCACCGAACAGCGTGATGCCGATGACCTTGCCGACCGGCAGCGCGAGGACGACGGCCCAGAACGTGGGGGAGAGCTGGCCGATGCCGACGGCCGGCACCACCACCGCGGCCGAGGCGAAGGCGAACACCGGCAGGACGATCGCGTTCGACCACGGCTCGACGTTCTCGTGCAGGGTGTGGCCGGGCCGGCGGGGCAGCACGAGTCCGAGCGCCACGCCCGCGATCGTCGCGTGCACGCCGGAGTGGTAGACGAGCCACCACGTCACGATGCCGAGCACGACCATCCCCGTGATGACCCAGACCTGACCGCGACGCCCGGGGCGCAGGGCCTTGCCGAGCAGCCAGAAGAGTGCGAGCACGACGACGGCCCCGGCGAGGGCGAGGAAGTTCGTGTCGTGGGCGAACACCACCGCGATGATGATGATCGCGATGAGGTCGTCGAGCACCGCCAGCGCCAGCAGGAACACCCGGAGCGTCGAGGGCAGGCCGCGTCCGAACATCGCGAGGACGCCGAGCGCGAAGGCGATGTCCGTCGCGGTCGGGATCGGCCAGCCGTGACCGTACGGGGTCCCGGCGGTGACCGCGAGGTAGACGCCCGCGGGGACGAGGACGCCGCCGACGGCCGCGATGGCGGGGATGACCGCCGTCTTCGGGTTGGACAGTTCGCCGGCGACCAACTCGTGCTTGAGCTCGATCGCGACGAGCAGGAAGAACACCGCGAGCAGGCCGTCGCTGATCCAGTGCGACACGGACAGGTCGAGTCCGACGGCTCCCCACGGGGCGTGCACGTGCAGGAGGTGCTCGAGCCCGGGGCCGAGCGGCGAGTTCGCCACGACGAGGCCGAGGACGGCCGCGGTGAGCAACGCGATGGCGCTGAAACGGGGGGAACGGAAGAGTGCGGGCATGGAGCTCCGTCGGAGAGGGGTCGGGTGATGGTCCGTCGACCAGACTTCCCGACACGCCACGTACAGCATACCGGGTGGGCCCCGGCGGCGTCCACGGTGCGGTGCGTGGCACGATGACCGCATGACCGCCGTCTCGGACCTCGTCGCCGTCGTCGACCGCCTGCTCGACCCGGACGGAGGCTGCGTCTGGAACCGCGCGCAGACCCATGCGTCGCTGGCGCGCTACGCGGTCGAGGAGTCGTACGAGCTCGTCGACGCGATCGACTCCGGCGACGAGGTCGAACTCCGCGAGGAGCTCGGCGACGTGCTCTACCAGGTGGTGCTGCACGCCGGGCTCGCCGAGTCGTTCGACCTCGAGGACGTGGCCGCCGGGGCCCGCGACAAGATGGTGCGCCGACACCCGCACGTGTTCGGCGACGAGCGGGCGGACACCGTCGAGGACGTCGTGCGGGTCTGGCGCGCGGCCAAGGCGGCCGAGAAGTCCTCGCGGCGGAGCGTGTTCGACGGGGTCCCGCGGGCGATGCCCCCGATGGAACGGGCGGTCAAGCTGCTGGAACGCCTGGAGGAACGGGGAGACGCCGACACGGTCGTCGCGTCCGTCGTCGCCTCCGCTGGGACGGGCGCGAGCGGGAGCGCGGGCACGGAAGCGGGCGCGGGTGCGGAAGCGGGCGCGGGCCCGGAAGCGGGTGCGGAAGCGGGCGCGGGCACGGAAGTGGGCGTGAACGCAGACTCGGGCACGGGCGTCGACCTGGTGGACCCGCGGTGGGGGACCGACGTGCTGACGATGATCGCCGACGCTCGGGAGGCCGGGATCGACCCGATCGCGAGTCTGCGGGCAGCGGTCGTGGAGTTGGAGTCGGTGGGACGCGTCGGGGAGTGAGCGGGTGCCCTCCCAACCCGAAAAAAGGAGGGCACCCGCCAGCGGGCGGACGGCACCGCCAGGGAAGAGGTGCCGAGGGACCAGCCCGCTCGAACCGCGGGGCACACTGCAGCACGTTGCCCTCGCGAACGATCCGACAGGTGGATCAGGCACCTGCCGAACCGAGGTTCTGGATGAAGAATATCAGCAGGTCGGCGGGTGTGCAAGTCGGCGGGGTCGATCTGCCAGAATCGACGCATGGCTCCGACCGTGACGGCTCCCCGTGGCATGCGTGACTTCCTCCCGGCAGACAAGGCCCGGCGCGAGCACGTCCTCGGGGTCATCCGGGGTGTCTACGCGCACCACGGCTTCGACGAGATCGAGACGCCGGTGGTCGAGGACGCTGCACGGCTGCACTCGGGCCTCGGCGGCGACAACGAGAAGCTCGCGTTCGCCGTCATGAAGCGTGGGCTCTCCACCGAGGACCTCCACGCCGCCGGATCACCGCTCGACCTCGCCGACCTCGGCCTGCGGTTCGACCTCACCGTGCCCCTCGCCCGCTTCTACGCGACGCACCGCGCCGAGCTGCCGTCCGTGTTCCGGTCGGTGCAGATCGCTCCGGTCTGGCGTGCGGAGCGGCCGCAGAAGGGGCGCTACCGGCAGTTCGTGCAGTGCGACATCGACATCCTCGGCGAGCCGGGGCAGCTCGCCGAGATCGAGCTCATCCGGGCGACGACGGCGGCCCTCGACGCGCTCGGCGTCGAGGGCACCACCATCCGGATCAACGACCGACGGATCCTCCTGGCGCTCCTCGCCTCGTGGGGTGTCACCGACCCGGCCGTCGCCGACCGCGCGCTCATCACGATCGACAAGCTCGACAAGATCGGGCCGGACGGTGTGGCGGCGGAACTCCGCGAGACCGTCGGCGTCGACCTGCCCGGGCTCGACGACACCATCCGCACGCTCGAGACCGCCGACTGGGACGCGGTCGACGGCGCACCGTGGCTGGACGCCGAGGCGTTCGGTGACCTGCAGCAGCTCCGTTCCGCGCTCCCGGGCGTCGACCTGCGCTTCGACCCGACGCTCGTGCGTGGCATGGGCTACTACACCGGCACGATCTTCGAGGTCGCGCACCCCGACTTCGGCTACAGCCTCGGCGGCGGCGGTCGCTACGACGGCATGATCGGCCGGTTCCTCGGGCAGGACGTCCCGGCGGTCGGGTTCTCGCTCGGCTTCGAGCGGCTCGTCGACCTCGTGACCCTCCCCGAGTCGGCCGAGTCCGACGCGGTCGTGCTGGTGTACGACAAGGACGTCGACCCGGTGCGGCTCGCGGCGCTCAAGGCCGAGGCGCTCGCGGGGCACCGTCGTGTCCGGCTCGAACGACGCACGAAGAACATGAAGAACCTGCTCGCCGGTCTCGTCGCGCAGGGGTTCGACGCCTTCGCCACCGTGGGGGTGGACACGCACACGCTCGAGGGTGTGGAGTTCCGTCCCCTGGCGTGAGTTCTCCACCGTCGCCCGTCATGCACGCCTCGTGTTCACCTGCGCCTCGCTAGGATCGACTCCGCAATCACCACAACCGAACGTGTAGGGAGTACCCCGTGGCCCAGATCGATGCCGTAGGCGCACGCGAAGTCCTCGATTCCCGAGGCAACCCGACGGTCGAGGTCGAGGTCCTCCTCGACGACGGCGTCGTCTCGCGCGCGCTCGTCCCGTCCGGTGCCTCCACCGGCGCGTTCGAGGCGTACGAGCTCCGCGACGGAGACGCTTCCCGCTACGGCGGCAAGGGCGTCCTCAAGGCGGTCGACGCAGTCCTCGACGAGATCGGTCCGGCGCTCGAGGGCTTCGACGCCACCGACCAGCGCCTCGTCGACGCCGCGCTCATCGAGCTCGACGGCACCGAGAACAAGTCGCGCCTCGGTGCGAACGCGATCCTCGGCGCCTCGCTCGCGGTGGCACGTGCCGCTGCCGACTCGGCCGACCTGCCGCTGTTCCGCTACCTCGGCGGCCCGAACGCGCACACGCTGCCGGTCCCGCTCATGAACGTCGTCAACGGTGGCGCCCACGCCGACACCAACGTCGACATCCAGGAGTTCTTCCTCGTGCCCTACGGCGCCGAGTCGTTCTCCGAAGCGCTCCGCTGGGGCGTCGAGACCTACCACGCGCTCAAGGGCGAACTGAAGAAGCAGGGCCTCGCGACCGGCCTCGGCGACGAGGGCGGCTTCGCGCCGGAGCTCGCGTCCAACCGCGCGGCGCTCGACTTCCTGCTCGCAGCGATCGAGAAGGCCGGCTTCACCCCGGGCAAGGACATCGCGCTGGGCCTCGACGTCGCCTCGACCGAGTTCTTCCACGACGGCAAGTACGCGTTCGAGGGCAAGCAGCTCTCGGGCGAGGAGTTCACCGCGTACTTCGCCGACCTCGTCCGCGACTACCCGCTCGCGACGATCGAGGACCCGCTGGCCGAGGACGACTGGGCCGGCTGGAGCCACCTGACCGCCGAGATCGGCGACAAGGTGCAGATCGTCGGCGACGACCTGTTCGTCACGAACCCGAAGCGTCTGCAGCGCGGCATCGACGAGAAGGCCGCCAACTCGATCCTGGTCAAGGTGAACCAGATCGGCACCCTGACCGAGACGCTCGACGCCGTGTCCCTCGCGCACCGGCACGGGCTTACCTCGATCCTCTCGCACCGTTCCGGCGAGACCGAGGACACGACGATCGCGGACATCGCGGTCGCGGTCGACGGTGGCCAGATCAAGACCGGCGCCCCGGCCCGCTCGGACCGCGTCGCGAAGTACAACCAGCTGCTCCGCATCGAGGAAGAGCTCGGCGACGCGGCGGTCTACGCCGGCCGCTCGGCGTTCCCGCGTTCGGCCGCGCTGTAACCAGCGTTCCCACGAGACGCCGTCCTCCCCTCGGGGAGGGCGGCGTCTCGTCGTCCGGGCGCCGAGGTCGCACGACCTGCCGCCTCGTCCGGACGTGGGCGGCCGATCGTGCGACCTCGGCCGGACGCACGCGGCCGATCGTGCGACCTCGGCCGGACGCGGGCGGCCGATCGTGCGACGTCGACGGCTCGCCCGGGGCGAGTACGCGGTGAGCGCGACCGGATGCCGGGCGTGCGCGGCGGGGCGGGGCCGAGCCGCGCCTCCTGGCCCGCGGGCTGGGAGGGCACCGAACGGCCGCGTGCCGACCGCGCCCCACGCCGCTGGCGGGTTATCGTCGGAACGTGCCCAGCCAGAAGCCCCGTGTCCGCCGCGTGCCCGTGGCGCTGCCCGAGGGCGGCGCGTCCGAGCAGCCGTGGTACCGCTCGATCCGGTTCTCCGGGTTCAGCCTGCTCATGCTCGCGATCATCGTGCTCTTCGTCGTCGTGCTCGCGCCGTCGCTGCGGACACTGATCCAGCAGCAGGAGCAGATCGCCCAGCAGCAGCGCGAGGTTGCGAGCCAGAAGGCCGACGTCACCCAGAAGAAGAAGGACGTCGCGCGCTGGGACGACCCCGCGTACATCGAGGCGCAGGCTCGGGACCGGCTCCTCTACGTGTACCCGGGCGAGGAAAGTTACCTCGTGATGGGCAACCAGGACCAGAAGGACGACGGGCGCCCGACGACCGACTCCGGGACCCCTGTGAGCTCCACCGTGCAGACGCCCAAGGTCGACTGGCTGCAGGCGATGCTGTCGTCGGTGCTCACCTCCGGGCTCACCGACGAGACTACGCAGCAGCTCGTCGCACCGGACGTCTCCGGCACCGGCGACACGAAGTAGGACGACGCGCGGGACTCCGGTAGGCTCACGTTCCCGTGACGACCCCTCCCTTCGACCCGCCCTCCGACCGCGACGTCCAGGTCGTGTCGGCGCAGCTCGGCCGACCGGCTCGTGACGTCATCGGGATCGCGGCACGCTGCGTCTGTGGCAACCCCACGGTCGTCTCCACGAAGCCCCGTCTGTCGAACGGCACCCCGTTCCCGACGTTCTACTACCTGTGCCACCCCGCGGCCACCGCTGCGGTCAGCACCCTCGAGGCGAACCAGGTGATGCCGGAGCTGGCAGCCCTGCTCGAGGACGACACCACCGCGGCCGCGTACCTCGCGGCGCACGAGTCCTACCTGGCCGATCGCGAGTCGATCGAGCACGTCGACGAGATCGACGGCATCAGCGCCGGTGGCATGCCCACCCGCGTGAAGTGCCTGCACGCCCTCGTCGGCCACGCCCTCGCCGCCGGACCCGGCGTCAACCCCATCGGCGACCTCGCGCTCGAGCGCGCGGACTGGTCGCCCTCCCGGTGCGAGTGCCGGGCGTATGATGGCGGTGCAGACGCTGGAGTCGGGGCGGGTGGCGGCGAAGTCTGACTCGACTCCCCGAACCCCCATCCAAGGAGATCATTCCCCGTGCCCAAGATCCTCGTCGTCGGCGGCGGTTACGCCGGTTTCTACACCGCCTGGAAGCTCGAGAAGCACCTTCGTCAGGGCGAAGCCGAGGTCGTGATGGTGGACCCGCTGCCGTACATGACCTACCAGCCGTTCCTGCCCGAGGTCGCCGCCGGCTCGATCGAGCCGCGCCACGCGGTCGTCTCGCACCGTCGTCACCTCAAGAAGACGCGCGTCGTCACCGCGAAGGTCACGAACGTCGACCACGCGAACAAGACGGCGACGATCACCCCGGCCGAGGGCGATGCCTGGGAAGAGTCGTACGACCAGATCGTCATGACCGCCGGCGCGGTCTCCCGCACCTTCCCGATCCCGGGTGTCGCCGACGAGGCGATCGGTCTCAAGACCATCGAAGAGGCCGCGGCGATCCGCGACAAGATCCTCACGAACTTCCACAAGGCCGCGACCCGGCCGGCCGGCCCGGAGCGCGACCGTCTGCTGACCGTCGTGGTCGTCGGTGGTGGCTTCGCCGGCATCGAGGTGTTCGCCGAGCTCCGGTCGTTCGCCTCGGACCTGCTCAAGAGCTACCCCGAGCTGTCCTTCGACGACACCCACTTCCACCTCGTCGAGGCGATGGGCCGCATCATGCCCGAGGTCTCGCTCGAGACGTCGCACTGGGTGCTCGAGAACCTCGCGCAGCGCGGCGCCACGGTGCACCTCGAGACCCAGCTGGCCTCGGCGGTCGGCGGTGTCTGCGAGCTCAAGACCAACGACGGTGCGATCGAGAAGATCGAGTCCGACCTCATCATCTGGACCGCCGGCGTCATGGCGAACCCGATGGTCAAGGGCACCGACCTCCCGCTCGAGCAGCGTGGCCGCATCCGCGTGCAGCCCGACCTGCGCGTGGTCGACGACAACGGCGTGATCGCCGACGCGTGGGCCTGTGGTGACGTCGCGGCCGTGCCGGACCTCACCGGTGGTGGCGTGGGTGGCTTCTGCGTGCCGAACGCCCAGCACGCCGTCCGTCAGGCGAAGCAGCTCGCGAAGAACCTCGTCGCGACGATGCGCGGCGAGGCGACGACCGACTACAAGCACGAGAACCTCGGCGCCGTCGCGGGCCTCGGTCTCGGCATCGGCGTGTTCCAGTCCGGCAAGTTCGCGATGAAGGGCTTCCTCGCCTGGGGTGCCCACCGCGGCTACCACGGTCTGGCGATGCCGTCGTGGGAGCGCAAGTGGCGCGTCATCGGCGACTGGGTGGGCGGCTTCTTCCTCGGCCGCGACATCGCGTCGCTCGACGACCGTGAGACCCCGCGCGCGGCGTTCGAGGCGTTCGCGTCGCGCCCGAAGCCCGCGGCCGAGTCCCCGGCGGCTCCGATCGAGGCGTCGAAGCCGACCACCGCTCCGGAAGAGGGCAAGCCCGCCGGTGCTGCCGGCCCCGCGTACGGTGAGCCGGCGAAGGACGTCTCGAACGACGCCGAGCCGGTGAAGGCCGAGGCGGACGCCAAGTAGCGACACGCACGACGACCGAGGCGGTCACCCTGACGGGTGGCCGCCTCGTCTTCGTCGGTAGGCTGTTGCGGCCCGCCCCCGTGGCCCAATCGGTAGAGGCACGCGACTTAAAATCGCCGAGTTGTGGGTTCGAGTCCCACCGGGGGTACGCACCGCGCGGTCGCGCCGCCGCGCCGGTCCGCCGCGCCGCCGAGACTCGGCCAGGCGGACAGTTTCGCGGCCTCCGCACCGCGAAACTGTCCGCGGAGCCGAGACTCGGGCTCCCGCGGCCGGTGCGCGCGGCCGGTCCGCCGCCGCGCGGGCGCGCGGGCGCGCGGGCGCGCGGGCGCGCGGGCGCGCGGGCGGGCCGCGGCGCCAGCTAGCATCGACACTCGTGGTCGGACTCGGAAGCGCCATCGCCCAGCTGCGCAACACGCTCCGCCGCCCCGAACCGCACGTCGAGGTGATCGACGGCGAAGCGGTCCCGGTCGGCATGCTCCTCGGCACCCTCGGAGCGCTCCTCCTCGACGCCGGCAGCTCGGTCACCGACGTCCGTTCGGCGCTCGAGAAGGCCCGGGACGCCGCCGGCATCGGCCCGGAGCTCGCCGTGGGCGTCCTGCCCGCACTCGTCATCGTCAGCGAGACCGCCACCGGTGCCGCGACGATCGTGAACGCCGAGGGCATCGAGCTCTCCGCGCGGCAGTCGGCCCGCGCCAACCGGGTCGTGCTCGGTCTCGAGAGCGGCTCCATCGCCCTCGCCGAGATCCCGGCACGCGTCCGTGCGATCCGCGCGAGCACGCGTCTGCCCGCGCCGGTGCCGTGGATCCTCGGCAACGCCCTGACCTCGGCGGGCCTCGCGGTCGTGTTCCGCTGCCCGTGGTGGGCGGTCCTCGTCGCGCTCGGCGTCGGGGCCCTCGTCGGCGTGATCAGCATCGTGCTGCGGCGCTTCCGCGAGGCGCTCGCGATCGTCCCGTTCCTCGCCGCCTTCGTGTCGACGACCATCGTCGGACTCGTCGCCGCGGGCACCGGGTTCGACCACGTCCCGCTCTTCGCCGTCTGCGCCCCGGTCGCCGTGTTCGTCCCCGGGGCGCTCATCACGAACGCCCTGCTCGAGCTCACCGCGGCGGACATCGTCACCGGGTCGTCGAGGCTCATGCAGGGCATCATCATGCTCGGCTTCATGGCCGCCGGCATCGCCGCGGGCAGCGCGCTGACCGGCCTGCACGTCGACCCGTCGTCCGCGGCGCTCGTCGGCGAGGTCGCCGGTGTCGGCACCGATCGCGGCGGGTGGGAGGCCGTCCCGCCCTACTGGGTGTCCTGGGTGGCGGTGGTGATCCTGGCCGTCGGACTGGGACTGGTGTTCCAGTCCGGGTGGCGACTCACCCTCGTCTCGGTGATCGTCATGACGTCGGCGTACGGCCTGCTCACCGGCATCACCCCGCTGGGCGGCAGCGTCGTCGCGACGGGGGCGACCGCCGCGCTCCTGTTCATCGCGACGCGCGTGCTCGAACGGATCGTCCCGGCGATCCCGGCCAACGTGTCGTTCTTCCCCGCGTTCCTGCTCCTGGTGCCCGGCACGGTCGGTCTGGTCGCGGTGGCGACCTTCGACCCGGTGGCGCTCGCGACGCCCCTGGCGACCTTCGTCAGCCTGTGCGTCGGCACGAAGATCGGCGGACTGCTGCCCGGTCTGTTCCGGCGGAACGCGCCGCACCGCGGCCAGGTCTGACCCGGCGGCTCGAAGAGCGTGGGTCGGGCCGGTGCGTGCCCACCACCCACCGGCCGGGAGGCGCGGGGCGGGCCCGCACCGCGCCTCCCGGCCGACCCGTGGTGCGTCTGCACCGGGGGCGACGCGTCGACGCGGTCCGACCCCCGTCAGGGCTCGATGAGGCGGCCGGCGGCCTGGTCCTCGGCAGCGGACGCCTTGGCGAGGTAGTGCACCTTCTTGCCCGTCGCGTTGTAGGGGAGTTCGGCGACGAAGCGGTAGCGCCGCGGTCGCTTGTAGCGGGCGAGGCCGGGGTGCGACCCGGTCCACTCCTCGAGGGCAGCGGCAGCCGCGACGTCGTCCTCCGGCAGCCGGTCCGGGGCACGGACGACGTACGCCGTGACGACCTCGCCCCACTGCTCGTCGGGGATGCCGACCACGATCGAGTCGGCGACGCCGGGGTGCTCCTGCAGCGCGGCCTCGACCTGCACCGGGTGGACGTTCTCGCCGCCGGAGATGATCATGTCGTCCTTGCGGCCGACGATCGTCACGCGCTCGTGCTCGTCCCACGTGGCGAGGTCGCCCGGGTAGAACCAGCCGTTCGCGAACTTCTCGGCCTCGAGCCCGGGGTTCCGGTACGAGTACCCGGACTTCACGGTGCGGACCGCGAACTCGCCGATCTCCGAGCCGTCCTTCGGCACCGTGTCGCTCGGGTCGGCCAGGCGGTCCTCGTAGACGCGGACGACGGCGACGTCGTCGTCGGTGGACGCGCGACCGGTGGAGCCGGCGCCGTCGGGGAAGTCCTCGGGGCGGAGGAAGGTGTTCCAGAAGGTCTCGGTCGTCCCGTAGCCGTTGAAGATGCGCGGCGACAGGAGCTCCTGGTAGCGGAGCGCGGCGGCACGGTCGAGCGGCGCACCCATCGTCACGATGCCGTGCAGCGAGGACAGGTCGCGGGGCCGCTGCTCCTGCGCGTTGGCGAGCTGCACGAGGTTGGGCGGGGCACCGATGAGGAAGGTCAGCTGCTCGGACTCGACGAGGTCGAGCACGCGGTCGGCGTCGAAGTGCCGGAGGGTGGTGAGCTCGGCGCCGACGTAGAACACCGGGTTCGGGCCGCCGGAGTACAGGCCGCCGCGGTGGAAGAGCGGCGACATGTTCAGCGTCTTGTCGAACGGGCTCAGCGGGAAGTGCATGATCACGTCGTGCGCACTGAGGACCTCGACGAGGCTCGGGAGCGGGACGGGCTTCGGTCGTCCGGTCGTGCCGCTCGTGTAGAGGCGGGTCGTCTCGTCGTACGTGCTGCGGGGTTCGGTCGCGGCGAGTTCGTCCGCGGTGACGGGGTCACCGGCGAGGAGCGCGGCGAACGCGGTGTCCCCGGCCCGGGTGGCGTCACCCACGACCACGAGGTGTTCCGGCGTGTGGTCGGCGGTGGCGAGGGCGGCCGAGACGTCGGGCGTGCGCACGGCGTCGTACACGAGGACGACGGGCGCGGAGTCCTCGATGATGAACGCGACCTCGTCCGACGCCAGGCGGAAGTTGGTGGGGGAGAAGACGGCGCCGATGCGGTGCGCCGCGAGGTAGAGGATCGCGAACTCGGGGGAGTTGAAGAGCTCGACCATGACCACCGAGCCACGACCGACCCCGTGGCGCACGAGCCACCCGGCCACGCGGTCGACGTCCGCCCCGAGCTCGGCGTACGTCCACGAGCGGTCGGAGTCGGGGTCGCGGAGCGCCGGTCGCCCGGCGAAGCGGTGGGTGTTGCGCGCGAAGCCGTTGGCGTAGGTGTAGCTGTGCTCGAAGACGTCCCGGAAGCGGGTCGGGTCGTAGTCGGATCGGGTCTCGGTCAT
This sequence comes from Curtobacterium sp. AB451, assembly GCF_050585845.1. Lineage (NCBI taxonomy): Bacteria > Bacillati > Actinomycetota > Actinomycetes > Micrococcales > Microbacteriaceae > Curtobacterium > Curtobacterium sp. AB451. Next base: position 397,597 of record NZ_JBOBQG010000001.1, on the reverse strand, counting down.
CGTCGCTCCCAGCAGCGGTCGTGGTGCTGCTCGCACCGGTCGTGGTGCCGCGCGCACCGGTCGTCAGCGTATCCGGGATGCGAGCCGCTGCGGCAGCCCGAGCGCGACTCGGATTGAGTCATGCTCAGGCGCGCTGGTCGACGCGGGCTGCGCGCTGCCACCAGGCCGCGGCGACGGCTGCCGCGGCACAGCCGGCGGCGACGACGAGCAGGGCGACCGGAGCGACGTGCGTGCCGGCCGGCCCGGAGTAGACGGCCGCGGCCAGCGCCACGGCGACCGCCGAGATCGCCGCGTACCGACCACGGGAGCGGGCGAGCAGGGACGCCCCGGCGGACCCGGCCAGCGGGAGCAGGGTGACCACGACGGCCCCGAGCCCGCCGACGCACAGCGTGATCGCGAACTCCGACACGAAGGACATCCAGAAGCCGGAGCCCGGCGTCACCGAGTGGAGCACCCAGCCGGCCGCCGCGACGACGAGCAGCGCGATCGACCGCCAGGTGGCGCTGCGGGCACCGGCGACGATCGAGGAGCCGAGCCGGAGCGCCTGGGTGTCGAGGTCCGGTCGGCCGACCGGGACGAGGACGGCCCCGACGATGACGGCGGGCGAGAGGTCGAAGGTCCGGGTGATGCCGCACGCCACCAGGGCGGCGAGCACCAGCCACGGGGAGACCCGGAAGCCGATCGTGTCCCGGTCGGTCCCCGCAGCCCATCGCGACGCGAGGACGATCGTCGTCGTCAGGACCGCCGCCCCGAGCAGGACCGCGATCGCCAGGCGGACGTACCGGGCCTCGAGCGAGACGCCGACGCCGAGCAGGGTGGCGAGCCCGACCACGAGCACGGCGACGGTGATCGACGCCCAGGTCGGCAGCGCATCGTCGCCGCGCCGCCGTTCGGCGTGGGGACGGTTGCGACCGAGGAGCCCGGCGAACGGCGAACGGATCCGGCCGCGGGCGACCCCGCCGACGACGGCGAGCGGGCCGGCGATGAGCACGAGGAAGCCGGCTGCGACGGCCGTGGCGACGATGACGGTGCGCCACGAGAAGGCCGCCTGGATCGTCGGGACGGTCGTGTCGTACTCCGTCGAGGCGGTCCAGTCGCCGGCCGGGCCGGACCAGTCGAGGCCGCGGCCGCCGGTGCTGCCGACGCCACCCGACCCCGTGCCGCCGGTGCCCGCGCCGCCCGACCCCGTGCCGCCCGACCCCGTGCCGCCGGTGCCTGCGCCACCGGTCCCCGCGCCGCCGGTGCCTCCGCCATCGGTCCCCGCGCCGCCCGTGCCTCCGCCGGAGCCGTCGGACCCACCGGTGCCCGTGCCGGTCCCGGTACCGGCCCCGCCGCCCGGCGCGCTCGGGGTGCCGGACGCGGTGCCGCTGCCCGTCGACCCGTCGCCGGGCGTGCTCGTGGTGCCGGTGAGGACCACCCGCACGGCCGCCGACGTTCGCGAGAAGTTCCCGGCCGCGTCGTGCTGGGCCGCCGTGAGCGCCACCGTGCCGCCGCGGAGGGTCGAGCCGTCCGTGGTGCAGGACCACCGCCCGGACGCACGCACCTCGGTCCGGCACACCGGCGCGTGGTCGGCGTAGACCGTGAGGACGGCACCGGCCTCGCCCGTGCCGCCGATCGTGACGGGCTGGACCCGCACGCGGTCGCCGGACCCGGGCTCGGTGATCCGCGGGGCCGTCGGCGCGGTCCGGTCGAGCGTCACGGTCACCGGCGCGGAGGCCGCACTGCGGAGGTCCGAGCGGTACCCGTCGGCCGTGCTCGCCGTCTGCGTGGCCGTGACGGTGAGCCGGGCGTCGGCGCCGCCGAGGACGATGGTCCACCGGCCGTCCGCGCCGACCGTGGCGGTGCGGTCCGCCGACGACCCGGACACCGAGAGCGTGACCGTCGAGCCGGCGTGGCCCGTCCCGCTCACCGGGCCGTTCGTGGTGCGCGACGAGGTGACAACGGGCGGGACGACGACGTCGGACGCCGGGGTGCGCGCCGAGCCGAGCCCGGGGAAGCTCTCGTCGGAGACCGTGAAGACCTGCTGCGGTCCGCTGCGCACGGTCGCGAGGCACGCCCAGGAGCCGTCGTCGCCGACGGTGGCGGTGCAGCCGGTCCGCCCGGTGGCGGCCGGTCCGGTCACGCGCAGGGTGTGCGCCGGCGTACCCGACCCGCTGAACCGCACGGTCCCGGTCGTGATGTCACCGGGGTCGTCGATCGACGGGCGGACCGGGGGTCGGCTCGGCGAGGTGCCGGGCGGGGCCGGGGTCAGGTGGCCCTGCGGATCCGGCGTCGGTGTCGGGGTCGTCGTCGGCCCCGGGGTCGACAGTGCGAGCGACGAGGTCGTCGGGTCGGTGTCCGGCGTGGCCCGAGGGGTGTCGGTCACGGCGGTGGCGGGCGCGCTGGCGAGCGTCAGCAGGGTGGCGACGAGTGCGGCGGCCCCCGCGAGCGCCAGCGTGGTCCGGGTTCGCCGAACGGGGCCGTCGCCCCCGACGGCCCGGTCGTCCACGTTCTCCCCGCGCGCGTTCATCCGAGTCCATCCCACGTGATCGGGACGCTCGGGTCAATACGTCGAACGGATGATGTCCGCCCGCCGAGCGACACGCCGAGCAGCCCGAGCGCGCGGTGTGTGCGACTCGGGAATCGACCGTGAACCGTCGCCGTGCGGGCGGGAGGGGAGCCGGACGGTCGGTACAATCGTCCTCGGCCGTGACGCGGGCCCGACGGCCCCGTCACACCGCGATCCCGACGCGAGAAGGAGTACGCCCTCATGGACACCGGACTCATCACGACGCTGATCGTCGTCGGAGTGGTGGTGGTCCTCCTCGTCGTCGTGGGGATCTACCTGTGGGTCACCTACAACTCGCTCGTCACGCTGAAGGTCCGCGTCGACGAGGCGTGGAGCGACATCTCGGTGCAGCTCAAGCGCCGCGCGGATCTCATCCCGACCATCGTCGAGACGGTCAAGGGGTACGCCACGCACGAGAAGTCCGTGTTCGAGGCCGTCACGAAGGCCCGTGCCGAGACGCTCAGCGCCGGGGACGCCTCGAGCGCCTCCACGGCCGAGGGGCACATGCAGAAGGCGCTCAAGAGCGTGTTCGCGGTCGCCGAGGGGTACCCCCAGCTGCAGTCCAGCCAGAACTTCCTGCAGCTGCAGTCGGAGCTCGTCGACACCGAGGACAAGATCCAGTCCGCCCGACGCTTCTACAACGGCGGCGTGCGCGAGCTGAACACGAAGATCCGGGTCTTCCCGAACTCGTCGTTCGCGAAGAGCCGGGGCTTCTCCGAGGCGTCGTTCTTCGAGACCGCCGAGCCCGCGGCCATCGCCGAACCGCCGCGCGTCCAGTTCTGATCCGCCCGGAGACTGCTGCGACGTGTACAGCGCGATCGCGCGCAACAAGCGCAACACGGTCCTCATCGTCCTGGTCTTCCTGCTGATCATCGGTGCGCTCGGGTTCCTCGGCGGCTACCTCGCCGGCAACGTGTCGATCGGTGTGATCGTCCTCGTGGTCGCCCTCGGCTACGCGGTCGTGCAGTACTTCGCCGCCGGACGCCAGGCCACCGCGATCGCGGGCGGCATCGAGATCGACCGGACCACCGAGCCGCGGCTCTGGCGCACCGTGGAGAACCTCGCGATCGCCACCGGGATGCCGATGCCGCGGGTCTTCGTGATCGAGGACCCGTCGCCGAACGCCTTCGCAACCGGCCGTGACCCCGACCACGCGATCGTCGCCGCGACGACCGGGCTGCTCGCGATCATGGACGACCAGGAGCTGCAGGGCGTCATGGCGCACGAGCTCGGGCACGTCCGGAACTACGACATCCGCGTCTCGACGATGGTGTTCGGCCTGGTCGTCGCGGTCGGCCTCATCGCCGACGTCCTGCTCCGCATCTCGATCTTCAGCGGGCTCGCCGGCGGTCGGAACCGGAACAACGACAACGGCGGCACGAACCCGGTGCTGCTCGTCGCCGGCATCGTGGCGGTGATCGTCGCGCCGATCGCCGCGGCGGGCGTGCAGGCCGCGGTCTCCCGGCAGCGTGAGTACCTGGCCGACGCGACCGGTGCGATGACCACGCGTCACCCCGAGGGACTCGCCCGCGCGCTCGAGAAGCTCGGTGCGTACGGTCGGCCGATGCAGACGCAGAACTCGTCGATGGCGCACCTCTGGATCGCGGACCCGATGCGCCCCGGACTCATGGACCGGATGTTCTCGACGCACCCGCCGCTGCCGGACCGGATCGCCCGTCTCCGCGCGAGCCTCGACCGCTTCTGACCGGACGTCCCACGCCCGCGTGGCGGCCCGTGGGCCAGGAGGCGAGGGTCGGGTCCGTCCCGCGTCGCGGCCCGTGGGCCAGGAGGCGCGGGCCCAGTCCGTCCCGCGTCGGCGGCCCGTCAGACAGCCGGGTTCGGTGCCGCGCTCGCGTCGGCGGGTCGTCAGACGGCCGGGTCCGGTGCCGCGCTCGCGTCGGCGTCGTCGGCCGCCACGTGCGGCACGAGCCCGACGCCGAGCGCTCCGGCGACCGCCGCTGCAGCCGTCCCGCGGTCGGTGACCTCGACCCCGTCGAGGCCCTGCCACGCAGCCGTCCGGCGGAGCGTCTCGGCCAGCCGTTCGGCATCGAGTCGCTCGCCCGGCTCCTCCCACGCCGTGCGGACCCGCAGGACCCCGCGCTGCCGGTCGCTCTTCAGGTCGACCCGTCCGACGAGCCGGTCGTCCTGCAGCACCGGCAGCACGTAGTACCCGAACACCCGCTTCGGTGCGGGCGTGTAGATCTCGATCCGGTAGTGGAAGCCGTACATCCGCTCGGCCCGTCGCCGGAACCAGACGACCGGGTCGAAGGGACTGAGGACGGCGTCCGCCGACATCCGACGCGGCACCCGGGCGTCGGCGTGCATCCAGGCCCGCTCGCCCCAGGACTCGACCTGCACCGGCACGAGCTCGCCGGCGGCCGCGAGCTCGGCGATCGCCCGGGCGGTGTCGTCGGACCGCAGCCGGAAGTAGTCGGCGACGTCCGCGCGGGTGCCGACGCCGAGCGCACGCGATGCCCGCCGGACGAGCTCGAGGACGGCGTCGGGGCGTGCCGGTGCCCCCTCGAGCGTGCCGTTCGGCAGGACCTGCTCGGGGAGGGCGTAGACCCGTTCGAAGCCGGAGCGACCGGCGCTCACCACGTCGCCCCAGCGGAACATCTGCTCGAGGCCGGTCTTGACGTCGCTCCACCCCCACCACGGCCCACGTCGGACGTTCGCCTCGTGCTCGACCGCGCTGGCCGGCATCGGCCCCTCGGCCGCGAGGAGCGCCCGCAGCTCGCGGCGGACGCCCTCCGTCCGACGGACCCCCTCGATCCGGTTCGGCCAGGCGTCCCGCGCCCGCAGCGCGTCCATCCGCCACCGGAAGAGCGGCAGGTCGGCACGGTCGACGAAGGCCGCCTCGTGCGCCCAGTACTCGGCGTAGGGGCCGCGCGCCGTCATGGTGCGGCGGTCGAGCGTGGCGCGGTCGTAGGCGCCGAGGCGGGCGAACAGCGGGAGGTAGTGGCTGCGCTCGAAGACGTTGACGGAGTCGATCTGCAGCAGGCCGAGCCGCGCGAACCCGGCCGTGAGGGCACGCGTCGACACCCGGTCGGCCGGCGGTACGCCGAAGCCCTGGGCGGCCAGTGCGACACGGCGGGCCTCGGCGGCGGAGAGCGTGGTCCTGGCCATGGGACCGAGGCTACCGATCGCCGCCGACACCCCGGGGAGACCCGTGTATGCCGCATCTGGTACCTGTCAGGACGCACATCGCTACACTCGCGGTCATGGCATGGGGCAGAAAGCAGCAACCGACGCATCCGGACCCCGTGGTCGAGGAAGCCGTCCCGACGGGCATGCGCATCGCCGGCGCGTGGTCGTGGCGGATCCTGGTCGTCATCGGCGTGATCGCGGTCTTCATCTGGCTGATGACGATCTTCAGCCAGATCCTCATCCCGTTCCTCGTCGGCATCGTCGTCTCGGCGCTGCTCGTGCCGATCTCGAACTGGATGCAGCGTCACCACGTGCCGAAGTGGCTCGCGGTCGTGATCAGCCTGCTCGGCGGGCTGGCGGCGATCGGTGCCCTGGTGTGGCTCGTGGTCGACCAGATCATCGCGTCCTACCCGTCGCTCCGCGACCGCACGGTGGAGCAGTACGCGAACATCAAGGACCTCGTCCTGAACTCCGGCCTGGGCATCACGCAGAGCGACGTCAACGGCTGGTTGAACGACGGCACGAAGTGGCTGCAGGACAACAGCGCGTCGATCCTGTCCGGGGTCGCGAGCGCGGGTTCCGGTGCCACCCACGTGTTCGAGGCGCTCTTCATCATCCTGTTCACCACGATCTTCCTGCTCATCGACGGCAAGAACGTCTGGCGGTGGGCCGTCCGGCTGTTCCCGAAGAAGGCCCGCGCGACCGTCGACGGTGCCGGGGTCGCCGGGTGGATCACCCTGACGAGCTTCATCCGTGTCCAGATCTTCGTCGCGTTCGTCGACGCCGTCGGCATCGGACTCGGCGCGTACATCGTCGGCCTGTTCTTCGGCGGCATGCCGCTCGTCATCCCGATCGCGGCCTTCGTGTTCCTCGGTGCGTTCATCCCCGTGGTCGGCGCGATCGTCACCGGCTTCCTCGCCGTCTTCGTCGCCCTGATCTTCAACGGTCCGCTGGCGGCGGTCCTCGTGCTCGGTGTCGTCCTGCTCGTCCAGCAGATCGAGGGCCACATCCTGCAGCCGCTCGTGATGGGCAACGCGGTGAAGGTGCACCCCCTCGCGGTGGTCCTCGGGGTCACCGCGGCCTCCGGGCTCGCCGGCATCGCCGGGGCGTTCTTCGCCGTGCCGATCATCGCGACGGTGAACACGATGGTGATGACCATCGCGAGCGGTCGCTGGCGGGGCCTCGACTCCGAGCACGTGCTCGAGGCCACGCCGAAACGCGGTCAGCACGGGCAGCTGCAGCTCATGCGACGACGTCGGCACAAGGTCGGCGACGACGTCCCGGCACCCGGCAGCAAGCCGCAGGCCACTGCGGCTGAGGGAACGGCCAGCACCAACTGACGTCACGGGTTCGTCAGGAGCGCCGCGAGCGACGATGATGGACCCGTGACCGACACCACCACGCCGCTGATCCCCACGCTCGACGACATCGAGAAGGCTCGCGTGACGATCGCCGGGGTCGCTCGTGTCACGCCGATGGAGACCTCGCAGTTCCTCGCCGAGGTCCTCGGGTCGCCGGTCCACCTCAAGTGCGAGAACCTGCAGCGCACCGGGGCGTACAAGGTCCGCGGCGCCTACAACCGCCTGTCGACGCTCACCGCCGAGCAGCGGGCCGCCGGCGTCGTCGCCGCGAGCGCCGGCAACCACGCGCAGGGCGTCGCCCTCGCCGCGCGCGAGCTCGGGATACCGGCGACGATCTTCACCCCCGTCGGTGTCGCCCTGCCGAAGCTCCAGGCCACCCGGCACTACGGCGCCGAGGTCGTCCTGCGCGGGCACTCCGTGGAAGAGGCCCTGAGTGCGGCGAAGGACTTCGCGAACCGGACCGGCGCCGTGTTCATCCCGCCCTTCGACCACCCCGCGGTCATCGCCGGACAGGGGACCCTCGGGCTCGAGATCCTCGAGCAGGTGCCGGACGCCGACACCGTCGTCGTGCCGATCGGCGGTGGCGGGGTCATCTCCGGGATCGCCCTCGCCGTCAAGGGCATCGCCGAGCGCACCGGTCGCAGCATCCGCGTCATCGGGGTGCAGGCCGAGAACGCCGCCGCCTACCCGAGCTCGATCGAGGCCGGCGAACCCGTCACGGTGCACACGAAGCCGACGATCGCGGACGGCATCGCGGTGGCGCGGCCGGGCGACCTGAACTTCCCGATCATCCGCGACCTCGTCGACGACATCGTGACCGTGTCCGACGACGACGTCGCCCGCGCACTCCTGGTGCTCCTCGAGCGCGCGAAGCTCGTCGTCGAGCCCGCCGGCGCCGTCGGTGTCGCGGCGATCATGTCCGGCGCCGTCCGCGACACCGGGCGCACGGTGGTCCTGCTCAGCGGCGGCAACATCGACCCCCTCATGATGGAACGCGTCATCACGCGCGGTCTCGTCGCGGCGTCGCGGTACATCGGGATCCGGATCATGCTGCCGGACCGTCCGGGTCAGCTCGCCCGGGTCTCGCAGGTCATCTCGGAGGCCGGTGCGAACGTCGTCGAGGTCCTCCACACCCGCCACGGCCAGGGGCTCGTGATCAACGAGGTCGCCCTGGACCTGTCGATCGAGGCCCGCGGGCCGGAGCACGCGCAGGAGGTCATCCAGCGCCTCCGCGAGGTGGGCTTCCGGCCGGAGCTGCTGGAGCACTGACATCGGTCACCCCATGACAGGAGGCGCGGTGCCAGCTGGCACCGCGCCTCCTGTCATGGCAGCGGGTGGGTCTACGGCTCGTAGCGCTCGACCTTGGTGACCTCGACGGCGATCTCCTTGCCGTTGGGTGCCGTGTAGGTGGTCGTGCCGCCGGCGCGCAGGCCGACGATGGCCGCGCCGACCGGGCTGACCGGGCTGTAGACGGTGAGGTCCGAGCCCTCGCCGACGATCTCGCGGTTGCCGACGAGGAACGTCGACTCGTCACCGGCGATGACGGCGGTCACGACGGTGCCGGGCTCGACCGTGCCGTCGAAGTCGGCTTCGCCGACGGTGGCGTGCTTGAGGAGCTCGGTGAGCTGACGGATGCGGGCCTCGATCTTGCCCTGCTCGTCCTTGGCAGCGTGGTAGCCGCCGTTCTCCTTGAGGTCGCCCTCTTCGCGGGCGGCTTCGATGCGGTTCGCGATCTCCTGGCGACCTTCACCGGACAGCGTCTCGAGCTCGGCCGTGAGGCGGTCGTGCGCCTCTTGCGTCAGCCACGTGACCTGGGTGTCGTTGCTCATGGTGATTCCCTTCAGCATGGAACGAGACCGGCCGGTGTGGCCGGTCTCGTCCGCGAATCACAGCAGTCTAGGGAACCCAGCAGTCGTGGATCAAGCCGGTCACGCCCCGTGACACGGTGTTCACAGGGGTGCTGATGCTGCGCACGCGTTGATCGGATGCGGGCACCCGGATCTCGCGCCACCCGACGATCGTGTACGACTTGTCGAGGACCTGGACGGCGCACTTCGCGACCGTTCCGGGGTCGACCGAGATCTGCGTGTGCACCACGACCTCGTGGTCGGAGACGACCTGGTACCCGACGTCGTCGGTGTCGAGTCCGTGGCTGGTCTGCCCGGGGCCGGCCCAGATCACCCAGACGATGAAGACGAGGGCGACGCCAGCGGCGGCGACGATGCCGATCAGCCGGCTGCGGCGGGCACGCCCGGGGGTGCGGCCGTAGCGGTCGTCCAGCGTCGCGGTGGTGCCGGCGGACGGCTGAGGTGCCGATGGGTGCTGCGGTTCGGACAGTTCGGGGCTCCCGGGGTGATTATCCTGATCCCAGGGTAGTTCACGTGATGCTGTGTGCTGCCACGCGACCAGTGAGGAACCCCAGTGCCGTACCGCCTGTTGGCCGTCCACGCCCATCCCGACGACGAGTCGAGCAAGGGAGCGGGGACCGCGGCGAAGTACGCGGCCGAGGGCAACGAGGTCCTCGTGGTCTCCTGCACCGGCGGCGAGGCCGGTGACATCCTCAACGAGCAGCTCGGCGAGCCCGCCACGACCCGCGCGCACCGCGACATGGCCGGCTACCGGCGCACCGAGATGGCCGGAGCCCAGGCCGCGCTCGGCATCGACCACCTGTGGCTCGGCTACCACGACTCCGGACTGCCGGACGCCGACAAGGGCGAGACGGTCCGGCCCGGCACCTTCTCCACCGTGCCGCTCGAGTACTCGACCGAGGCGCTGGTGCGGGTCATCCGTCGGTTCCGCCCGCACGTCCTCGTCACCTACGACGAGAACGGCGGCTACCCGCACCCCGACCACATCCGGACGCACGAGGTCTCGGTCGCCGCCTGGACGGCCGCCGCCGACCCGACCGCCTACCCGGACGCCGGCCCCGCCTGGTCGATCGCGAAGCTCTACTACGAGCGCACGATGAACCCCCGACGCTTCCGGACGGTCTTCGCGGCCCTGCAGGAACGCGATCCCGACAGCCCCGCGGTGGAGCAGCTCCGCGAGTGGGTCGAGCGGTTCGCCGACCGGCCCGACCTCGCCACCACTCACGTCGACGTGCACGAGTACTTCGACGCGCGGGACGCGGCGCTCCGGGCGCACGCGAGCCAGGTGCCGCCGGACAGTGCCTTCTTCTACTGGCCGAACGACCTCCTCGCGACGGTGTGGCCGACCGAGGACTACCAGCTCGTCGAGGCACGCGTGCCGACCGAGCTCCCCGAGTCCGACCTGTTCGCGGGGATCCCTGCCGACAAGGACACCACTGCGTGAGCACCATCCACGCGGCACTCGCCGCGACCCCCAGCCCGAGCCCGACCTCGACCGTCCCCGACGTGGACGTGACGCCGGGCGTCGCCGGCTTCATCGCGATCGCGGTCGTCGCGATCGTGACGATCCTGCTCGTCATCGACATGACCCGCCGCATCCGGCGGACGCGCTACCGCGCCGAGATCCGGGAGCGGCTCGAGGCCGAGGCGAACGGCACCGCGACGGGGCCGGACGGTGTCGGGCGTGACGGCGTCGCGACGGACGAGCCGGAGCGGCGCGCGGCCGAGGACGGCCGGGCCGACGTCGGGGACGACACCGAGCGCGGGTGACGCGACCGCGCGACCGGCGCGGTGGACGTGACCGGTGCGGTGGACGCGCGCGTGTGCGCGACGTCGGGGGCGGGGCGGGCGCGAGCCGTGCCTCCTGTCCGACGTCCCGTCGCGGTCAGCGCACCGGGTCCAGCGCCACGATGAGCACGCCCGCCCACTGGGCCGCGAAGGCGACGACGGTGAGGGCGTGGAACACCTCGTGGAAGCCGAACACCGTCGGGGACGGGTTCGGGCGCTTGAAGCCGTACACGAGCGCGCCGATCACGTACGCGAGCCCGCCGGAGAGCACGAGCACCGTCATCGGCACGCTGGCCGCGAAGAACTGCGGCAGCAGCCCGAGCGCCGCACAGCCGAGGACGAGGTAGATCGGGACGTAGAGCCACCGTGGCGCGCCGATCCAGAGGACGCGGAACGCGATGCCGAGGGCCGCGCCGGACCACATCACCCAGAGCACCACGACCATCAGGGTGTGCGACAGGGCGCAGATCGCCACGGGTGTGTAGGTGCCGGCGATGAGCAGCAGGATGTTCGTGTGGTCGATGCGCTTCAGCACCGCCTTGACCTTCGGGCCCCACGGGAAGCGGTGGTACGTCGCCGAGACGCCGAACATGGCGAGCGACGTCGCCATGAACACCGCGCTGCCGACCTTCGCCGCGGGGGAGCCCGCCAGGGCGATGAGGACGACGCCCATCGCGATCGCGAACGGGAACGCCCCGAGGTGGATCCATCCGCGCCAGGCGGGCCGGGGCTCGGGCACGCCGGCGGCGCGACCGGCGGCTGACCGTCCGGCGACCGTGCTCTGGGCCTCGTCGGTGAAGGGGACGTGGGGGAGGGTCCCGGTGTCGTGCTCGGCCTGCATGGTCCGACCGTAGGGCCAGATGCCGAACGAACGCCGAACACGTCCGGACCTCCCGGCGAACGCGGTCCGCTCCGAGGTCGGGTGCACTATGTTCGATCCGTGACCGGCAGGGTGGGATGGGCAGGACGAGGGATCCTCTACCGCGCCTACCAGAGCCGGATCCGTCGGCAGATCGACGGCTCGGCGATGCCGAAGCACGTCGCCATGATCGTGGACGGCAACCGGCGCTGGGCGAAGCAGCTCGGTCTCGAGTCCGCTGCGCACGGGCACCGGGCGGGCGCCGCGAAGATCCCGGAGTTCCTGACCTGGTGCGACGACCTCGGCATCGAGGTCGTGACGCTCTACCTGCTGTCCTCCGACAACCTGACCGGCCGCGGTGGTGAGGAGCTCGAGCAGCTCGTCGGCATCATCGCCGACCTCGCGGGCACCCTCGCGGACCACCGTGACTGGCGCGTGCAGCACGTCGGAGCGAACGAGGGGCTCCCCGGACCCCTCGTCGAGGCGCTGTCCGCCGCGGAACGACGGACGGCCGACCACACCGGCCTGCACGTGAACCTCGCGGTCGGCTACGGCGGGCGCCGCGAGATCGCCGACGCCATGCGCAGCATCGTCCGCGCGCACGGCGAGGGCGGCGGCACGCTCGACACCCTGGCCGAGGTGCTGACGCCGGAGCTCATCGGCGACCACCTGTACACGCAGGGGCAGCCGGACCCCGACCTCGTCATCCGGACGTCGGGCGAGCAGCGGTTGTCGGACTTCATGCTGTGGCAGAGCGCGCACAGCGAGTTCTACTTCGTCGAGGCGTTCTACCCGGACCTGCGCGAGGTCGACTTCCTGCGGGCCGTTCGCGACTTCGGGTTGCGGTCGCGGCGCTTCGGCGGCTGACGACCGGACCGCGCGCTCCGTCCCCGGGCAGGTGCCGTCGGGCACTGCCGTCGGCTGGCACCGGTGCGTGGACCGGACCGGGTGCGGTCCGTTCTCGCTGATCCCAGTAGACTCACAGGGTTTTCGTCCCACGGAAGGTTGCCCCTGTGAACATCGCCGAGTATGCCTCAGGCTTCGCCGAGGAGCCCGGCTACCTCGACCACGCCGCGTTCGGCCCCGTGCAGACCGCGGTCCTCGAGGAGCAGCGCGTGCTCGGGACGATCCAGGAGCACATGCGCTTCGGTGCCATGGAGACGCTCGACGAGCAGGACGCACGCGTCCGGACCGTCGCGGCCCGCTTGGTCGGCCGGCGCGAGGACCAGGTCGTGTCGCAGACCGCGACGACCCCCGGGCTCCTGCACACCGCGTTCGGGCTGACCGGCGGGGTGCTCGTCTCGGCCGACGAGTACCCGTCGCTGCCGTTGGCACTCGCGAGTGCGGCCTCGGCGACGGGCGGGCGCGTGCAGCCGGTCGTGATCGAGTCCGGTGCCGGGTGGATGACCCCGTCGCTCATCGAGTCGCGCCTCACCGACGACGTCACCGCGGTCGCGCTCTCGCTCGTCGACTGGCAGACCGGCTACCTCGCCGACCTCGCCGCCGTCCGCGAGGTCATCGGCGACCGCCTCCTCATCGTCGATGCGATCCAGGGCTTCGGCGTGGTGGACGCTCCGTACGAGGTCGCCGACGTCGTCGCCACGGGTGGGCAGAAGTGGTTGCACGCTGGCTGGGGCACCGGGTTCACGGCGTTCAGTGACCGCGCGCTCAACCGGCTGCGCCCCGCGTTGTCCGGCCCGCACGGGACGTCCGGGTGGCCCACCGAGGTCCCCGCCGTCCGCCCCGGTGCCGCCGGGTTCCAGATGACCCGGATCGACCCGGTGGCGCAGGCGCGCATGGCGGTCTCGCTCGACCGGCTCGTGGCCGTGGGCGTCCCCGCCGTGCAGGAGCGCGTCGCCGACCGCGTCGAGCGCGTGTTCGACATCGCCGACGAGTTCGGCCTGTCCGTCGAGTCCAGCCGCGACCCGCGCGAGCGGGCCGGCATCGTGGTGCTCCGGCCGCCGCAGGGGCGCCTCACCGCGCTGTCCGCCGCGTTCCACAACCACGGGGTGACGGTGACGACGCGGCTCGGGGTCGCGCGGGTCTCGGTGTTCGCGTCCACGACGGACGAGACCCTCGACATGTTCCGCGACGCCTGCCTCTCCTACGCCACGATGCAGTAGCGGCGCGGGCGCGGCGCGCCCGCGCAGCGCGCGCCGCGCTGCCAGCCGCGCTGCGCCCGCGATCTCACGGGGTGAGCGACAGTTCACGCGCTCTACAGCGCGAGAAGTGTCGCTGGGCCCGTGAATTCGCGCGGGGCGGAAGACGCGGGGCGGGAGACGCGGGACGCCAGACGCGGGGCGGGCCCGCACCGCGCCTCCAGACCGGCGGACGGTCGCGCTGTTCACGTGACCGTAACTCCGGAAACCGCGTGTCGCTCGCGTCGTGTCAGCGGTCCGACGTAGTTTGACGGCATCGGGCACCGCGCCCGATCGAAGCGGCCACAGTCGGTGCTTCGGGACCGCTCCAGTGGCCGCGTTCGAGGACATGGACCGGGCCGAGCGCGGCCCGGGGATGGAGTGGTCGTGACCTCTCAGAACGTCTCTCGCGGAACACAGCAGCAGCACACCGCGGACTCGTCCACATCGGTCGCCCAGCGCACGTACGTGCTCGACACCTCGGTGCTCCTCAGCGATCCGCGGGCACTGTTCCGCTTCGCGGAGCACGCGGTGGTCCTGCCCGTGGTGGTCGTCAGCGAGCTGGAGTCCAAGCGCAACGACCCGGAGATCGGGTACTTCGCCCGGCAGGCGCTCCGGCTCCTCGACGAGCTGCGGATCGAGCACGAGCGGCTCGACTTCCCGATCGCGATCGGCGACGGCGGCTCGTTCCGGGTCGAGCTGAACCACTCGAACCAGTCCGTCCTCCCGTCCGGGCTGCAGCTCGGCGACAACGACTCGCGGATCCTCGCGGTCGCGTCGAACCTCAAGAACGACGGCCTCGACGTGGTCGTCGTGTCGAAGGACCTGCCGCTGCGCGTCAAGGCCTCGTCGATCGGCATGGCGGCGGAGGAGTACCGTGCCGAGCTCGCGATCGACTCCGGCTACACCGGCATCGCCGACCTGCAGGTCTCCGGCGAGCAGATGTCCGACCTGTACGAGAACGAGGAGATCCGGTCGTCCCAGCTGGACGGCGTCCCGGTCAACACCGGTGTCGTGATCCACTCCGAGCGCGGCTCGGCCCTCGGCCGGGTGCACACCGCTGGCGCGGTGGCGCTGGTGCGCGGCGACCGCGAGGTCTTCGGCCTCCGCGGCCGCTCGGCCGAACAGCGGCTCGCGATCGACGCCCTGCTCGACCCGGAGATCGGCATCGTGTCCCTCGGCGGCAGCGCCGGGACGGGCAAGTCGGCGCTCGCGCTCTGCGCCGGCCTCGAGGCGGTCCTCGAACGCCAGCAGCACAAGAAGATCATGGTGTTCCGGCCGCTCTACGCGGTGGGCGGCCAGGAGCTCGGGTACCTGCCGGGCGACGCGGCCGAGAAGATGAACCCGTGGGCCCAGGCCGTGTACGACACGCTCGGTGCCCTGGTCTCCGACAACGTCCTCGACGAGGTCGTCGAGCGGGGCATGCTCGAGGTGCTCCCGCTGACGCACATCCGCGGGCGCTCCCTGCACGACGCGTTCGTAATCGTGGACGAGGCGCAGTCCCTCGAACGGAACGTCCTGCTCACGATGCTGTCCCGCATCGGCCAGAACTCGCGGGTCGTCCTCACCCACGACGTCGCGCAGCGCGACAACCTGCGGGTCGGCCGGCACGACGGGGTCGCGTCGGTGATCGAACGCCTAAAGGGGCACCCGCTGTTCGCGCACGTGACGCTGACGCGCTCGGAGCGGTCGGCGATCGCGGCACTGGTGACGGAGATGCTCGACTCGCCGGACCTGGTCTAGCGGGGCCGACGGCCGGCCGGGCGTGCGGCGGCGCGGCGCGGCGCGCGGGGAGCTTTCGCGCTGGGCGACACGTCACGCTGTCGCGCGGCCGTGACGTGTCGCTCAGCGCGTGAAGACGGTGCATGAGACGGACAGGAGGCGCGGTGCCAGCTGGCACCGCGCCTCCCGTCTGCACCGCGGGTGCGTCAGTTCGGGTGCGTCATGCTCAGCACGTCGAGGGCGCTGTCGAGCTGCTCCTCGGTGACCTCGCCCCGCTCGACGTGACCGAGGGCGATCACGGCCTCGCGCACGGTGATCCCCTCGCGCACGGCGTACTTGGCGACCTTGGCGGCTGCCTCGTACCCGATCACGCGGTTGAGCGGCGTCACGATCGACGGCGAGGACTCGGCGAACGCGCGGGCACGGTCGAGGTTCGCCTCGAGCCCGTCGATGGTCTTGTCGGCGAGCACCCGCGAGCTGTTCGCGAGCAGACGGATCGACTCGAGCAACGCGGTGCCCATCACCGGGATCGCGACGTTCAGCTCGAACGCGCCGGACGCACCCGCCCAAGCGATCGTGGCGTCGTTGCCGATGACGCGGGCGGCGACCATGAGAGTGGCCTCGGGGATGACCGGGTTGACCTTGCCGGGCATGATCGACGAGCCCGGCTGCAGGTCGGGGATGTGCAGCTCGCCCAGGCCGGTGTTCGGCCCGGAGCCCATCCAGCGCAGGTCGTTGTTGATCTTCGTCAGGCTGACCGCGAGGACCTTGAGGGCACCCGAGGCCTCGACGAGGGCGTCACGCGCACCCTGGGCCTCGAAGTGGTCGAGCGCCTCGGTGATCGGCAGGCCGGTGTCGGTCGCGAGCTGGGCGATGACGCGCTGCGGGAAGCCCTTCGGCGTGTTGATCCCGGTGCCGACCGCCGTGCCACCGAGGGGGACCTCGGCGACGCGGGGGAGCGTCGCCTCGACCCGCTCGATGCCCAGACGGACCTGGCGTGCGTAGCCGCCGAACTCCTGCCCGAGGGTGACGGGCGTCGCGTCCATGAGGTGCGTCCGACCGGACTTCACCGCGTCGGCCCACAGCGTCGCCTTGGCCTCGAGCGACTCGGCGAGGTGCTCGAGCGCCGGCACGAGGGTGCGGATGAGGGCCTCGGTCACCGCCACGTGCACCGACGTGGGGAAGACGTCGTTCGAGGACTGCGAGGCGTTCACGTGGTCGTTCGGGTGCACGGCGGTGCCCGCGATGTCCGACGCGAGCGTCGCGAGGACCTCGTTCATGTTCATGTTCGACGAGGTCCCGCTGCCGGTCTGGTAGACGTCGACCGGGAACTGGTCGTGGTGCGCCCCGCCGATGATCGCGTCCGCCGCCTGCGCGACGGCGTCGGCCAGCGCGGGGTCGACGATGCCGAGCTCCCCGTTGACGATCGCGGCGGCGCGCTTGATCCGGGCGAGGGCGACGATCTGCGCCGACTCGAGTCCGCTCCCCGAGATCGGGAAGTTCTCCACCGCGCGCTGCGTCTGCGCCCGGTAGAGCGCGGACACCGGCACCCGGACCTCGCCCATGGTGTCGTGCTCGATGCGGTACTCGCCGGAGCTGTCGGTCACGGTGGTCGGGGTGGTGTCGGTCACGTCGTCGTGGTCCTTCCTGGGGTGCTCGCCGGCCGCGGTCGCGCCGGCTGGTGGGTGTCCCGAGGGTGTCCGGGACGATTCGTCGTGGCGGCGGGTCAGGCCTGGCCCACGACGGTGTCGATGGCGACCTCGCCCGTGGTGAGGTCGTAGGTCGCGCCGACGACGGCCAATCTACCCTCGGCGATCGCGTCGGAGACGGCACCGGACCGCTCGATCACCTGGCGCAGCGTGGCCTCGAGGTGGGCGGCGCCGACCGACTCCTGCGGGACGTCGGCGTCGGTGCTGCGGACACGCTCGACGCTCGGGGCGATGGCGTCCACCAGCGCCTGCAGGTGCGGTGCCAGCACGGGCTCGCCGGAGCGGGCGGCGGCGACCGCACCGCACTTGGTGTGCCGGAGCACGACCACGAGCGGGGTGCCGAGCGCGACGACGGCGAACTCGATCGACCCGAGCACGACGTCGTCGACGATCTGCCCGGCGTTGCGGATCGCGAAGAGGTCACCGATGCCGGCGTCGAAGACGTGCTCGAACGGCACGCGCGAGTCGGAGCAGCCGAGCACGGTGGCGAAGGGCGCCTGCGACCCGGCGAGTTCCGAGCGGCGGTCCGGGTCGATCCGGCCGGTGCGGCGCTTGTCGGCGGCGAAGCGGGCGTTGCCCTCGACGAGGAGTCGGAGGGCGTCGGACGGGGTGGCGGCGGCGCGGTCGGGCATGGGGTTCCTCGGGGCTTCGGGTCGGTGGTCGTGCTGGGGGTCGGGCTGGGGCTGGTGCTCGCGCTGGTGGTCGTGCTGGGGCTGGTGCTCGCGCTGGTGCGGAGGGTCAGTTCGCGAACTGCTTCGCGACGGCGGTGGCGACGGTCCGGAAGGCGGCGTCGTCGGCGGTGCCGGCCAGGACGACGGTGCCCTGGTCGAACCTCGCCACGAGCGAGTACGCCTGGTTGCCGGCGTCGTCCCCCTCGGACCGGCGGTCGTACACGGTCCACTTCGTGCCGGCGATCGCGCGGGAGCCGGTGGCCGCGTGCTGGTCGAGCTGGTTCGACACCCACGTCGCGTTCGCGTCGATGCCCTGCTGCAGGCCGATGTACTGCTTGTCGGGCGTGATCAGGCCGACGGTCCAGACGCTCACGCCGTCGGAGGTCTTGTCCTGGTAGTCGGCGCGGTTCGACGAGAAGCCCTTCGGCAGGGCCGGAGCCGCCAGCGTGACGCCGGGCACCTGCGCCTGGGACGCGACCTGCCGGTAGTCGACCGTGCGGTCGCCGATCGTGGTGTCCGGGCGGACGACCACGGCGACGAGGAACAGGACGATCCCGAGCGAGGCGATCAGCGCGATGACGAGGTTGAACGCCGTCTGGTGCTGCCGTCGTGCGGTGCGTGCGGCGTCCTTTCGCGCCCAGGTCTCTTCCGGGGTCTCGGCGCGGCCCAGCTCGGCGACGATCGGGCGGCCGTCGGCGTCGGTCATCGCGCTGCGCCGTCCTCGGACTCGGACGCGGCACGGGCGGCGTCGAGCCGCGCGCGTGCGCCGACGAGCCACTCTTCGCACCGGGCGGCGAGCGACTCGCCGCGTTCCCACAGGGACAGCGAGCGTTCGAGCGTGGCCGACCCCTGTTCGAGCTCGGCGACGACGCGCACGAGTTCGTCGCGCGCCGCTTCGTAGCTCAGCGACCGGACGGCGGGCTGCTCGGGTTCCTGCTGGGATGACACCCCTCGATCCTACCGAGCGCCCACCGACGTGTGCCCCGCACGGGCAGACCGGTGGAGAACCCGCAGCCGCTCAGACGCCGTCCGGCCCCGGCCCGTCCGGCTCGAGCGTCCCGGTGGCCGTCCCGGCGCCGAGCGTCACGTGCACGGGCGTCGCCCCGGACAGGTCATCGGCGCCGCGCACGACCCCGCCGTCCGCCGTCTGGACGATGGCGTAGCCACGGCGCAGGGTGTCCCGCGGCGACAGCGCCCGGAGCCTGGCGGTGAGGTGATCGACCTCGGCGTGGGAGCGTTCGAGCCGCCGGTCCAGCAGCTCACGGGCGCGGGAGAGGTCGCGCGCCACCTCTTCCGCGCGGGTGTCGACGAGCCACGCGGTGGACGCGAGGGCCGGGCGGGAGCGCAGGGCCGCGATCCGGTCCGCCTCGACAGACAGGGTGTGCGACAGGCGCAGCCCGAGTCGTGCCCGCGCCTGCCGGACGTTGGCGAGTTCCTCGGCGACGTCCGGCACCACACGCTTGGCCGCGTCGGTCGGGGTGGAGGCGCGGAGGTCCGCGACCTCGTCGAGGATCGGCCGGTCGGCCTCGTGCCCGATGGCCGAGACGATCGGGGTGGTCGCCGCGGCGGCGGCACGCACGAGTCCCTCGTCGCTGAAGCCGAGCAGGTTCTGGAAGTCGCCGCCGCCGCGGGCGACGATGATGACGTCGACGGAGGGGTCGGCGTCGAGTTCCGCGATCGCGGCCGTGACCTCGCCGACGGTGCGGTCGCCCTGCACCGCGGTGTGCACCGTCCGGAACTCCACCTGGGGCCACCGGAGCTGCGCGTTGCGCTTGACGTCCTTCTCGGCGTCGGAGTCCTTGCCCGTGATGAGGCCGATCCGGTGCGGCAGGAACGGCAGCCGCTTCTTCCGGGCGGGGTCGAACAGCCCTTCCTCGGCGAGGGTCCGGCGCAGCCGTTCGAGGCGTTCGAGCAGGTCACCGAGCCCGACGTGCTTCATCTCGACGACCTGCATCGTCAGCGAGCCGCCCTTGACCCAGTAGTTCGGCTTGACGGCGGCGACGACCCGGTCGCCCTGCTTGATGTCCGCCGGGACCCGGGAGCGCACGCTCGACCAGATCGAGAACGACACGGTGGCGTCGACCTCGACGTCCTTGAGCTTGCCGTAGACGTTGCCGCCGGCGACGTTCCACTGGGTGATCTCGCCCTCGACCCAGGCGGTGCCGAGGCGGTCGATCCAGTCGCGGATCTTGGCACCGAGCAGTGCGACGGGCCACGGGTTGTCGGCCGTGGGTGGTCCCTGTTCGATCGCCATGTCGCTCCTTCTCGTGCGGGACGTCCATCGTGCCGGACACCGGTGACAGCGGGGGCGCGACGGGTTCTCCACAGGTCGCACCCGCGCCCAGCCCGCACGCGACCCGCTCACCTATCATCGAGGACGTGACGATCACCAACGGCCACACGGTCCCGCTCGCCGCCCCGCGGGTCCTCGCGGCGCGCGGCCGCCTGCGGGACGAACCGGTCGCCGGCACCAAGAAGGTCCTGCTCGCAGCGCCCCGCGGCTACTGCGCCGGCGTCGACCGAGCCGTCGTCGCGGTCGAGAAGGCCCTCGAGCAGTACGGCGAGCCGGTGTACGTCCGCAAGCAGATCGTGCACAACGTCCACGTCGTGTCGACCCTCGAGCAGCGCGGAGCGGTGTTCGTCGACGACGTCACCGAGGTCCCGCGCGGCTCGCACGTCGTGTTCAGCGCGCACGGCGTCTCGCCGGCGGTCGTCGCCGGCGCGGCCGACCGCGACCTGCACGCCATCGACGCCACGTGCCCCCTGGTCACGAAGGTCCACCGCGAAGCCACGCGCTTCGCCCGGGCCGACCGCACGATCATCCTCATCGGACACGCCGGCCACGAAGAGGTCGAGGGCACCATGGGGCACGCGCCCGACCGCACGATCCTGGTCAACGGTCCCGAGGACGTCGCCGCGCTCGAGGTCCCCGACCCCGACAACCTCGTCTGGCTCTCGCAGACCACGCTGAGCGTCGACGAGACCATGGAGACCGTCCGTCGGCTGCGCGAGAAGTTCCCCGCGATCGAGGACCCGCCCTCCGACGACATCTGCTACGCCACCCAGAACCGCCAGGTCGCGATCAAGAAGGTCGCGCCCGCGGCAGACCTCGTGATCGTCGTCGGCTCGGCGAACTCGTCGAACAGCGTGCGCCTGGTCGAGGTCGCGCTGGAGCACGGCGCGAAGGCCGCGCACCGCGTCGACTACGCCGCCGAGATCCAGCAGGACTGGCTGACCGGCGTCGTGACCGTCGGCGTCACGAGCGGCGCGAGCGTTCCGGAAGAACTCGTCACCGAGGTCCTCGACCAGCTCGCGGACGCCGGCTACGGCGCCGTCGAAGAGGTCGTCACCGCGCACGAGGACCTCATGTTCTCGCTCCCCAAGGAGCTCCGCACCGACGCGTCGGGCAACCCGACGCGCGCACTCGGCGGGCGGCGCCGGTGAGCGGCGGCACGGACGGCTGGTCTGCGGTCCCGGCCCGCGACCCGGGTCACGTCGCCGATCCCCCTGCCGGCCAGGAGGCGCGGCGCACCCCCGCCACGTCGGCCGACGCCGACCAGCGTGGTCGCGTCCACGGCCGCCCGGCACCGCAGTACGGCGAGTACGCGCCCGAGGGCTGGGTGAACCCGGTGCTCGTCGAACAGGAGCGACTCGAACACGAAGAACGCTCCCGGTCGGCTGACGAACGCGCGGCGCGCGACCAGCCCGCTCGCGACCGCGGTCCCCGTGCCGGCGCGCAGCGGCCCAGCGCTGCGACCGACGATGCCACGGCCCGCCCGACACCGGTCGCCGGACGGTTCGGTGCCACCCCGCTCGACGTCGTCCTGACGGTCGGGCTGCTGGTGATCGGCCTCTGGTCGGTCGTCGAGTCCCTCGCCGTCGGCACCACCGCCTCGACGATCCGGACCCTCGTCGAGCGCCAGTACACCGAGCTGTCCGACCCGGCGGCGCTCTCGACCGCCGTGCTCGTCCGAGCGGTCGTGCTCGTCGTGGTGTTCGTGCTGGTCGCCTGGTGGTCGATCCGGCGGCTCCGTGCCCGGCGCTGGACGTTCTGGGTCCCGCTCCTGGGCGGTGTGGTCGCGTCGGTGCTCGGCATCGTGCCGGTGATGGTCGTGCTCCTCCAGGACCCGGCGTTCACGGCGTACGTGCAGCGGATGGCCACCGGCGGCTGACCCGCCCAGCGCGTCCGCCGACGGGGAACGCGGCGACGACGGTCTCGATCGCCGGGTCAGCAGCCGAAGGTCGACCGCATCCGGCTGAGCACCCGGTCCAGGTGCTCGGTGAGCGGTGCGGTGTCGTCGTCGGCCAGCCATCCCTCGAGCGCGGTCTGGAAGAGCTCGACGGTGAGTCCGCCGAGGACACGTGCCGTGAGTTCGTCCTCGCCCCGGTCGACGAAGCCCTGCTGCACGGCGTCTCGGAGGTCGGCCTGCTTCCGCAGGTCCCGCTCGCGGAGTGACGGTTCGGCCTCGATGATCCGCCGGGCCGAACGCATGTGCTCGCGCTGTGCTTCGAACCGTCGGATCGCGAGCGTCCGGAGTCCCTCGGTCACGAGCTCCAGCGGACCGACGTCGGCGGGTGCGTCCGCGAGGACCCCCGCGGCCAGGCGCGGGATCTCGTCGTCGCCGAAGAACACCTCGCGCTTGTCGCTGAAGTGCCGGAAGAAGGTCCGTTTCGTCAGTCCCGCCCGGAGGACGATTTCCGGCACGGTCGTGGCCGCGAAACCGCGCTCGGCGAAGAGCTCGAGCGCGGCGGTCCGCAGTCGTTCCCGGGAGTCGGGCGCCCATCTGGCCATGCCGCGAGCCTAGATGATGACACCGGGTGTCGTCACGCGCTAGAGTGACGACACCGCGTGTCATCACTCCTGCAGAAAGGCACACCCGTGTCGCAGCACTCCGCCGCCGTCCTCCGCGCATCTCGCGCTCCCCTCGTCGTGTCGAGCGTCCCCGACGCCGAACCCGGAGCGGGCGAGGTGTTGGTGCGCGTCCGGGCGATCGCCGTGAACCCGGTCGACTGGGTGATCCAGGGCACGGGGTCGGTGACCTACCGCTGGCTCCGCTACCCGGCGGTCCTCGGGTCGGACGTCGCCGGCGAGGTGCTGGCGGTCGGCGCTGGGGTCACCCGCTTCCGTGTCGGGGACCGGGTGTTCGGGCTCGCGACGGGCACCGACCGCGGGCGTGACCCGATGCGGGAGGGAGCGTTCCAGGAGACGACGGTGCTGCTCGAGCGGCTGACCGCTGCGACGCCGTCCGGCGTGTCGGACGCAGAGGCCGCGGTCCTGCCGCTCGGCGCCTCGACCGCTGCCTGCGCACTGTTCCAGCCGGCGCACCTCGGCCTCAGGATGCCCGGCGACGCCGTCGTGCCCGGTGACGCCGTCGAGCCCGAGGGTGAGCGGGGCGTCGTGGTGGTGTGGGGCGGCTCGACGAGTGTCGGGATGAACGCCGTCCAGCTCGCCCGGGCAGCGGGCTACGACGTCGTCAGCACGGCATCGCCCCGGAACGCCGCACTCGTGCGGTCGCTCGGAGCGGACGTCGTCGTGGACCACGGCGACGCGCGGGCAGTCGAGCACCTCGTCGAGGGCATCGGCGGGCGCCGGGTCGTGGGGGCCGTCGCACTCGGCACGACCTCGGCAGCCGCGTGCATCGAGGTGCTCCGACGGACCGGCGGGAGTGTCCTCGCGATGGCGAGCACGCCCGTCTCGCTCGACGGACTCGCGGGCCGCCGACGCCTGTTCCCGGCGATGCTGCCCGTCTTCACGCGGGTCGGGCTGACCATGGCCCGGCTCACGCTGCGTGCACGACGGGCCGGCATCCGGTCGGCGTTCGTCTGGGGGAGCAGCCTGCGCGACGACGAGGTGGGCCGTCGACTCTGGAGCGAGGTGCTCGAGACCGGGCTGTCCGACGGGACGCTGCGTCCGGTCCCCGAGGCGCTCGTGGTCGGCGAGGGGCTCGGGTCGGTGCAGACGGCGATCGACCGCCAGCGCGCGGGAGTGTCCGCCCAGAAGGTGGTCGTGACGCTGTAGCTGGGCACCCGGCCGTTCCGGGCGACCCTGCTACCCCGCCAGGAACGCGGCGACGGCCCCGTGCAGGGCGGCGAGGTCGTCGACGTGCACGAGCTCGCGGATCGAGTGCATCGAGAGCAGCCCCACGCCGATGTCGATCGTCGGGATCCCGAGCCGGGTCGCCGCGATCGGGCCGATCGTCGAGCCGCCGGGGATCGTGTTCACGTTGACGAACGGCTGCCACGGCACGCCGGCGGTGGCGCACGCGGCGGCCCAGACGGCTTCGCCCTTCGCCTCGGTCATGTAGCGCTGGTTCGCGCTGATCTTCAGGAGCGGCCCACCGCCGGGGCGCGGGCGGTTGGTGGGGTCGTGCTTCTCGGGCTGGTTCGGGTGGACGAGGTGTCCGGCGTCGCTCGAGAGCAGCCACGACGCACGGAACGCCCGCGCCGCCTCGGAGCGGGTGGCGCCGAGGCCCTCCTGCACGCGGCCGAGGACGTCCTCGAGGAAGGGCCCGCCCGCGCCGGACGGCGTCGACGACCCGATCTCCTCGTGGTCGAACGCGGCGAACACGGGGATGTGGTCGCCGTCGGCCGGCGCGTCGACGATGCCGCGGAGCCCGGCGTGCACGCTGGTCAGGTTGTCCATGCGACCGGATGCGAGGAACTCGCGGTCGATGCCGATGCGCGCGGGGGCCTGGGTGTCGGCGAGGAACAGGTCCCAGGACACGCAGGTCTCGCCGAGTCGGGCGCGGAGCCACGAGACCACGTCGGTGCCGCCGGCGTCACCGTCGACGCCGACGATCGGCAGCGTGTGCCGCTGCCGGTCGATCTCCTTGCCGTCGTTCACGCCGCGGTCGAGGTGGATCGCGAGGTTCGGGATGCGGGCGACGGCGTCGGTCGACACCAGCCGGACGGATCCGTCGGCGTCCACGACCCGGCCGGCGATCCGCAGGTCGCGGTCGAACCACGTGGAGAGGAGCGCACCGCCGTAGACCTCGACGTTCAGCTGCTCCCAGCCGCCGGTCCGGACACCGGGGTTCGGCTTGACGCGGAACCCCGGGGAGTCGGTGTGGGCGCCGAGGATCCGGAACGGTGTCGTCGCGGTGGCGCCGGAAGGCAGACGCCAGGCGATGACGGCACCGTCACGGACCACCACGTAGGCGCCGGGCGTCGTCGGCCAGGCGGCGAGCTCGTCGAGCTCCTCGAACCCCGCCGCCACGAGGCGGTCCCGGGCCACCGCGGCCGCGTGGAACGCGGTCGGGGACTCGGTGACGAACTGGGCGAAGTCGGAGGCGATGGCGTCGGCGGTCACCCTGCCATCGTGGCACGCGGTGGAGGCGACCGGATGCAGGACGGGGCGCGTCCGACGGACGCGCCCCGTTCCTCCAGGTCGTGACCCCGGCGCGTCAGCCCTGGCTGTGACCGGCCGAGCCGAGCACCTTCGCGGCCTCGCCGACGCGGGCCGCCATGGCGGTCTCGGCGACCTTGCCCCAGGCGCGCGGGTCGTACTGCTTCTTGTTGCCGACCTCGCCGTCGATCTTCAGCACACCGTCGTAGTTCCGGAACATCGAGTCGGCGATCGAACGCGTGAAGGCGTACTGCGTGTCGGTGTCGATGTTCATCTTGATGACGCCGTTGCGCACGGCTTCGTGGATCTCGTCGTCGGTCGAGCCGGAGCCACCGTGGAAGACGAGGTCGAGCGGGTTCTCGCCCGTGCCGTGCTTCGCGGCGACCGACGCCTGGATCTCACCGAGGAGCTCGGGGCGGAGCTTGACGCCACCGGGCTTGTAGACACCGTGCACGTTGCCGAACGTGAGCGCGGCGATCCAGCGGCCCTGGTCACCGAGTCCGAGGGCGTCGACGACCTTCTCGACGTCGTTCGGGGTCGTGTAGAGGGCGTCGTTCGTGCCCTCGTGCTCGACGCCGTCCTCCTCGCCGCCGACGACGCCGATCTCGACCTCGAGGATGGCGTTGATGTTCCGGGTCTTCTGGAGCATGGTCGTCGCGATCTCGATGTTCTCGTCGAGGGGCACGGCCGAGCCGTCCCACATGTGCGACTGGAAGATCGGGTTGCGACCCTGGCGGACCTCTTCCTCGCTCGCCGCGATGAGCGGGAGCACGAAGCCGTCGAGGGCGTCCTTCGGGCAGTGGTCGGTGTGCAGGGCGACGGTGATGTCGTAGTTCTTCGCGACCTCGTGGGCGAAGCGCGCCATCGCGAGGGCGCCCGCTGCGCGGTTCTTGACCGTGTGACCGGCGAAGTAGTCGGCGCCGCCCGTGGTCACCTGGAGGATGCCGTCCGAGCCGGACTCCTGCAGGCCCTGGAGGACCGCGTTGATCGTCTGGGACGACGACACGTTGACGGCCGGGTACGCGAACTTGCCGGCCTTCGCTCGTTCGATCATCTCGGCGTACTGTTCCGGCGTTGCGATGGGCACGTGGATCTCCTTCGACTTCGGTGGTGTCCTCGCCGATCGTAGTCAGCAGGACTGGGCCCCGACCGCCGGTTCCGGTGCGACGCGCCAGCGGCGGGCCGGCCGTGCCGGTTGGGAGAGGCGCGGTGCGGGTCACGCCGCCGACGCGCGGCGGGCGTGCACATGCGTTCACGGGCCCGCCGTCCGGACCGGCGGTCGGCCGCCGGTCGGTAGGCTGACGAGCGTGACTCCCACGACGGAAACCGGTTCCCTGTTCCTCCAGCCCGACCGCAACCTGGCGCTCGAGCTCGTGCGTGCGACCGAGGCGGCGGCGATCCGAGCGCAGCCGTGGGTCGGGCGCGGTGAGAAGAACCTCGCGGACGGTGCCGCCGTGGACGCGATGCGGAAGTTCCTCGGCACGGTGAACTTCGACGGCGTGGTCGTCATCGGCGAGGGCGAGAAGGACAACGCCCCGATGCTCTACAACGGCGAGCACGTCGGCAACGGGCACGGCCCGGCCTGCGACATCGCCGTGGACCCGATCGACGGCACCTCGCTGACCGCCGCTGGTCGCCAGAACGCCATCTCCGTCATGGCCGTGTCGGACCGCGGCTCGATGTACGACCCGAGCGCGGTGTTCTACATGGACAAGATCGCCGCCGGCCCCGAGGGGCGTGGGGTCCTGGACCTCGACAAGCCCATCGGCGACAACATCCGTGCGCTCGCGAAGGCGAAGGGCAAGGACCTCGAGGACATGCAGATCGCCGTCCTCGACCGTCCCCGTCACGACGAGCTCATCCGTGCCATCCGCGCGACCGGTGCCGGCACGCGACTGCTCCTCGACGGTGACGTCGCCGGTGGCATCGCGGCGGCGCTGCCCGGGTCGACGATCGACATGTGCGTCGGTGTCGGCGGGACCCCCGAGGGCATCATCACGGCGTGCGCGATCAAGGCGCTCGGCGGGGTCATCCTCGGCAAGCTCCAGCCGAAGGACGACGAGGAGCGCGAGAAGGCCCTCGCCGCCGGGCACGACCTCGACAAGGTCCTCGACCAGGACGACCTGGTCACCGGGGACAACACGTTCTTCGTCGCCACCGGTGTCACCGACGGTGTCCTCGTGGACGGTGTCCGGCGCTCGCGTGGCGTCATCCACACGGACTCGCTCGTGCTCCGGTCCCGCTCGAACACGATCCGCCGCATCCAGGCCGACCACCGCGCCGAGAAGTGGTTCTGACCCGCTGACCCGCTGACCCGCAGACCCGCGGCCGGGTCGAACCATGAATGCGACATCGAACCAGCCCCGCGGGGGAGTTCGATGTCGCATTCGTGGTTCGACGGAGCGGCGCCAGTGCGCCGCGGGCGCGGGGTCAGTCGTCGACGGCGGCGACGAGCTCGGGCGCGGTGAGCAGTCGCGGCTCGTCGTCGATCGACGCCGGGTCCGCGATGACCTTCGACTCGTCGAGCAGCGACAGTCGACGGGCGCTCGGGAGCACCTGCCGTTCGAGCGACCCCACGAAGCGGTTGTAGTCGACGACGGAGCCACGGATCGAGCGCCCGAGCTTGTCGACGTGCCCGGCCATGGTGGCCAGGCGGCCGTAGAGCTCGCGGGAGACCCGGAAGAGCTCGTGCGCCTCTTGCGAGACGACGTCCTGCTGCCACGAGAACGCGACGGTCTTCAGCACGGACCACAGCGTCACGGGCGAGGCCAGGGCGATGCGCTTGCGGAACGCGTGGTCGAGCAGCCCGGGGTCGGCGGCGAGGGCGCTCGAGACGAGCGACTCGGAGGGGATGAACGCGATCGTCAGCTCGGGTGAGGCGTCGTACCCGGTCCAGTACTCACGCGCGGCGAGGGCGTCGACGTGCGCCCGCAGTGCCTTGACGTGCTGCCCGATGAGCGCGTCGCGTCGAGCACCCTCGGCACCGGTCGCGGTCGCGGGGATCTCCGCCGCCTGCAGGTAGGCGCTGAATGGGACCTTGGCGTCGACGGCGATCGTCTTGCCACCGGGCAGGTGCACCACCATGTCGGGCCGGGCGGTGCCGGCGGCGGTCGTCACCGAGGACTGCACGTCGAAGTCGACGCGTTCGAGCAGGCCGGCGGCCTCGACCACGTTGCGCAGCTGCGTCTCGCCCCACACTCCGCGTGTGCTGTTCGACGACAGCGCGCTCGCGAGGGTGTCGGCGGTGGCCCGGAGGCGTTCCTCGGACTCGGCCGCCGACCGCAGCTGCGCGGAGATCGCCCCGTACTGCTCGCTGCGGGACTGTTCGAGCTCGGCGATCTTGGCGCGCATGACGTCGAGCGTCTGCGCGACCGGGCTGAGCGCGGACAGCACCTTCGACTCGCCCTGCGACCGGGCGGCGTCGGCGCCGTGCATGCGCTGGACGAGGTGCTCGAGTTCGGCGGCCCGGCGCTCGAGCGAGTCGACCTGCCGGCGGTACTGCGCGTCCTGTGCGTCGAGTCGTTCCTCGGCGTCGCGACGGACCTCGTCGAGGCGCGACCGGAGGGCGTCGGCGCTGGCGCGGGACGTGGCGGCGTCCACGCCGGCGCGCGACCGTGCGAGCGACCAGGCGACGACCGCACCGACGGCGACGCCGATCACGAGACCGATGACCAGGGCGAGGATCTGCATGTCGTGACCTTGTCAGGACCCACCGACACCGCGCCTTCAGGCCTGGTGCATCCATGTCATGACATTATGGCAAACACGGTGTACAGTCGTCATCGTCCGCCGATGAAGCCGCACGGAAGGTCCCTCGCGTCGCATGACGAACCCCGCTCCCCACGCGTACGACGTGATCACGATGGGACGTGTGAGCGTCGACGTCTACCCGCAGCAGACCGGGCCGCTCGAGGACGTCACGACCTTCTCGAAGTCGGTCGGCGGCAGCGCCACGAACGTGGCGATCGCGGCAGCCCGGCACGGCGCCGACGCCGCGGTCATCACCCGAACGGGCAACGACCCGTTCGGTCGGTACATCGCCAGGACCCTGCCGGAGTTCGGCGTCGCGAACGCCTTCGTCGAGACGGTCGCGGGGCTGAACACCCCCGTCGCGTTCTGCGAGATCTTCCCGCCGGACGACTTCCCGCTGTACTTCTACCGGGCACCGAAGGCGCCGGACCTGATGATCACGGCGAAGTCGCTGCCGCTGCACGAGATCGAGCGCGCGAGGGTCTTCTGGACCACCGTGACGGGCCTCAGCGAGGAGCCGAGCCGCAGTGCGCACCACACGGCGATGCGGGCGCGGAGCGACGCCGACGCACCGACCGCGCTGCACACGGTGCTCGACCTGGACTACCGCTCGATGTTCTGGTCGAGCCCCGAGGCCGCGACGCGCGAGGTCGAGGCTGCCCTCGAGCACGCCACGGTCGCCGTCGGCAACCGCGAGGAGTGCGAGGTCGCCGTTGGCGAGACCGACCCCGTCCGAGCGGCCGACGCGCTGCTCGAGCGCGGCGTCGAGATCGCGATCGTCAAGCAGGGACCGAAGGGCGTGCTGGCGAAGACCCGCGACGAGTTCGTCGAGCTCCGCCCGCACCGCATCGACGTCGTCAACGGCCTCGGATCCGGCGACGGGTTCGGCGGGGCACTGACCCACGGGCTGCTGCAGGGGTGGGGGCTCGAGCGGACGCTCGCCTTCTGCAACGCCGCCGGCGCCATCGTCGCCACCCGCTTCGAGTGCTCGACCGCGATGCCGACGAGCGACGAGATCGAACGGTTCCTGCAGGACAACCCGACCGAGGAGGCCGTCCGTGCCTGAGATCAGCACCGCCGACTTCGCGCGGCTGCGGGACGTCCGCGCGGGACGGCCGGACCTCGTCCGTGCCGCGCTCGACGCCCGTCGCACGCGCTCCCTGCTCGCCGACGACGGCAAGCTCTTCATCGTCGCCGCCGACCACCCGGCACGCGGAGCCCTGGCGGTCCGGGGTGACGAGTCCGCGATGGCCGACCGCTACGACCTGCTCGAGCGGCTCGTCACGGCCCTCGGACGACCCGGGGTCGACGGGGTGCTCGGGACGCCGGACGTCCTCGAGGACCTGGCGCTCCTCGGCGCCCTCGACGACAAGGTCGTGGTCGGGTCGATGAACCGCGGCGGGCTGCGCGGTGCGGCGTTCGAGATGGACGACCGGTACACGGCGTACTCGGCCAAGGCCATCGCGGACTCCCGGTTCGACTTCGCCAAGCTGCTGGTGCGCATCGCCCTCGAGGACGCGGGGACCGCCCCGACGCTCGAGGCCACGGCGCGGGCGGTGAGCGAAGCGGCGGCGCTCCGGCTGCCGATCATGCTCGAGCCGTTCATGTCCTCGTGGCGCGACGGCCGGGTCGTGAACGACCTCACCGCCGACGCCGTCATCACCTCGATGGCGATCGCCGCGGGGCTGGGGGAGTCGAGCGCGTACAGCTGGCTGAAGATCCCCGTCGTCGACGACATGGAGCGGGTGATGGCGGCCACGACGCTGCCGACGCTGCTGCTCGGCGGGGACCCGTCGACCCGTCCGCTCGAGACCTACGCCAAGTGGGCCGACGCGCTCGCGCTCCCCGGCGTGCGCGGCCTGGTCGTCGGCCGGACGTTGCTCTACCCGCCGGACGGCGACGTCGCCGCCGCGGTGGACGTGGCCGCGGGGCTCGTCCACACCCGCCCGACCGGGTCCGGGTTCTCCACAGATGCCCACGAACCGACCGCTCGGCCCGCGCAGGCCACCACCATGGACCCGTCCATCCCGGAAGGAAGCAACGCATGACCACCACGGAGACCGCCACCACGACCATCGGGCACTGGATCGACGGGGCGCGCGTCGCGTCGGCGTCCGGCAACACGGCCCCGGTCTACGACCCGGCGCTCGGTGTCGCGACGAAACAGGTGGCCCTCGCGAACGAGGACGAGATCCAGGCGGCGATCGCGAGTGCGAAGGCGGCGTTCCCGGCGTGGGCCGAGCGCTCGCTGGCCAAGCGCCAGCAGATCCTCTTCGCCTTCCGCGAGATCCTGAACCGCGACAAGGCCGAGCTCGCCGAGATCATCACGAGCGAGCACGGCAAGGTCATCGACGACGCGCTCGGTGAGATCGCCCGCGGGCAGGAGGTCGTGGAGCTCGCGACGAACATCCCCAGCCTGATGAAGGGCGAGTTCTCCGACCAGGTCTCGACCGGCATCGACGTCTACTCGATCCGGCAGCCGCTCGGGGTCGTCGGGATCATCTCGCCGTTCAACTTCCCCGCGATGGTGCCGCTGTGGTTCCTGCCGATCGCGATCGCCGCGGGCAACACCGTGGTCCTGAAGCCGAGCGAGAAGGACCCGTCGGCGGCGATCTGGCTCGCGTCGAAGTTCCAGGAGGCCGGCCTCCCCGACGGCGTCTTCAACGTGCTCAACGGCGACAAGACGAGCGTCGACGGCCTGCTCACGAGCCCGGACGTCGAGTCGATCTCGTTCGTCGGCTCCACCCCGATCGCCCAGTACGTCTACGAGACCGGCACGAAGCACGGCAAGCGCGTGCAGGCCCTCGGCGGCGCGAAGAACCACATGCTCGTGCTGCCGGACGCCGACCTCGACCTCGTCGCCGACAACGCGATCAACGCGGGCTTCGGCTCCGCCGGTGAGCGCTGCATGGCGATCTCGGTCATCGTCGCCGTCGAGCCGGTGGCGGACGAACTCATCCAGAAGATCACCGAGCGCGCGGCCACCCTGCGCGTCGGCGACGGCCGTCGTGGCTGCGACATGGGGCCGCTCGTCACGAAGCAGCACCGCGACAAGGTCGCCTCGTACATCGAGGTCGCCGAGCAGGACGGCGCCGAGGTCGTGGTGGACGGCCGGACCGTCCGCGCCGACGGCGACGAGAACGGCTTCTGGCTCGGCCCGACCCTCATCGACAAGGTGCCGACGACGAGCCGGGTCTACACCGAGGAGATCTTCGGCCCGGTGCTGAGCGTCGTCCGTGTCGCGAGCTACGAGGAGGGCCTGGCGCTCATCAACTCGGGCGCGTTCGGCAACGGCACCGCGATCTTCACCAACGACGGCGGTGCAGCTCGTCGCTTCCAGCGTGACGTGCAGGTCGGCATGATCGGCATCAACGTGCCGATCCCGGTGCCGGTCGCGTACTACTCGTTCGGCGGGTGGAAGAACTCGCTCTTCGGCGATCACAAGGCGTACGGGGCCGACGGCGTGAGCTTCTTCACCCGCCAGAAGGCGATCACGAGCCGGTGGCTCGACCCGTCGCACGGCGGCATCAACCTCGGCTTCCCGTCGAACGGCTGACGCGACCGATGACGAACGAGAACTGGTTCATCCCGGCCGGCTCCCGCCCCGAGGCGGGCTGGACCGACGTGGTGGACGGCAGCATCGCGGGGTGGGCGCACACCGGTCTGCGGACCGGTGCGCTCCGCGACGGGGGCGAGCTGCGCCTCCCGGCCGACGCAGTGGAACGACTCGTCGTTCCCCTCGCCGGCAGCTTCACGGTCGCGTACGACGGCACCACGCAGCCCCTCGACGGACGCGCGAGCGTCTTCGAGGGACCGACCGACGTCCTCTACCTGGGTTCCGGGACCGCCGCGACGATCACCGGCGAGGGCCGGGTCGCCGTCGCCGAGGCGCCCACCGAGACCGTCCGGCCGAGCGCGTACATCGCCCGCGACGACGTCCCGGTCGAGCTCCGCGGCGCAGGGCAGTCGAGTCGACAGGTGCACAACTTCGGGACGCCCGCCGCACTCGACGCCGCGCGGTTCATCGTGTGCGAGGTGATCACCCCCGCGGGCAACTGGTCGTCGTACCCGCCGCACAAGCACGACACGCACGTCGGGGGCGAGGAGTCGAACCTCGAGGAGATCTACTACTACGAGGCCGCGGTGTCCCGCGGGGTCGCCGCCCCACCGGAGGCCGCCCCCTTCGCGCTGCACCGGACGTACGCGTCCGACGACCGGGCGATCGACGAGTTCCGTCAGGTCCGCACCGGGGACATCGCCCTGGTGCCGTTCGGCTGGCACGGGCCGGCCGTCGCGGCGCCCGGCTACGACATGTACTACCTCAACGTGATGGCCGGGCCCGACCCGGAGCGCGTCTGGAACATCACCGACGACCCGGCACACGGCTGGGTCCGCCAGACGTGGGAGCACGAACAGCTCGACCCACGCCTGCCCTACCGGAAGGACCCCGTCCGATGACCGAGACCCGTCGGATGACCGTCGGCCAGGCGCTCGTTCTGTTCCTGGCGAACCAGTGGACCGTCGACGGCGACGTCCGCGAACGCACGATCCCGGGGATCTTCGGCATCTTCGGGCACGGCAACGTCGCCGGCGTCGGCCAGGCCATCAAGCAGCTGCACGTCGAGCAGCCGGGACTGCTGCCGTACCACCAGGCCCGCAACGAGCAGGCGATGGTGCACGAGGCCGTCGGCTTCGCGCGGATGCGCCGCCGTCGTGCGACCTTCGCGGCGACGGCGTCGGTCGGCCCGGGCGCCGCCAACATGCTCACCGCCGCGGCACTCGCCACGACGAATCGGCTGCCGGCGCTCCTGCTGCCGTCGGACACCTTCGCCACGCGGACCACCGACCCGGTCCTGCAGCAGATCGAGCTGCCGCACGACACCTCGTTGCAGGTGACCGACGCGTTCCGTCCGCTCTCGCGCTACTTCGACCGCGTCGAACGGCCGGAACAGCTGTTCTCGATCGCCCTCGCGGCGATGCGGGTGCTGACGGACCCGGCCGAGACCGGTGCCGTCACGATCGCGTTGCCGGAGGACGTGCAGGCCGAGCAGTTCGACGTCCCCGTCGCCTTCCTGCAGCCGCGCGAGTGGCACATCCGCCGCCCGCTGCCGGAGCACGGCCCGCTGGCGCGTGCGGTCGAGGCGATCCGGGCGGCGAAGCGGCCGGTCATCGTCGCCGGTGGTGGCGTGCTCTACGCCGGCGCCGAGGGCGAGCTCGCCGCGTTCGTCGAGGCGACCGGCATCCCGGTCGGCACCTCGCAGGCCGGCGGCGGGTCGCTCGTCTGGGACCACCCGCAGTACCTCGGCGGCATCGGTGCGACCGGCACGGCTGCCGCGAACGCGATCGCCGCACAGGCCGACGTCGTCATCGGGATCGGTACGCGGTACAGCGACTTCACGACGGCCTCGCGGACGGCGTTCCAGAACCCGGACGTCACGTTCGTCAACGTCAACGTCGCCGCGTTCGACGCCTACAAGCACGGGTCGCAGCTCCCGCTGATCGCGGACGCCCGGGAGGCGCTGGTCGCCTTGACCACGTCGCTCACGTCCGACTCGTCGTACGCGGTCGACGCTCGCTACGCGGCCGAGATCGCCGAGCGGAAGCAGGAGTGGGACGCCGTCGTCGACCGCGCGTTCGCACCGTCGGGTCGCGCCCTGCCCGGGCAGTCCGAGATCATCGGCGCGGTGCAGTCCGCGACCGACCCGCGGGACGTCGTCATCCAGGCGGCCGGATCGCTGCCCGGCGACCTGCACAAGCTCTGGCGGGTGCGGGACGCGCTCGGGTACCACGTCGAGTACGCGTTCTCCTGCATGGGCTACGAGATCGCCGGCGGCATCGGGGTGCGCCGTGCCGCCCCGGACCGCGACGCGATCGTGATGGTCGGTGACGGCAGCTACCTCATGCTCCACACCGAGCTCGTCACCGCGGTCGCCGAGGGCATCAAGATCGTCGTGGTCCTCATCCAGAACAACGGGTTCGCGTCCATCGGGCACCTGTCCGAGACGGTCGGCTCCGAGCGGTACGGCACGAAGTACCGGTACCTCGACGAGACCGGCTCGTTCGAGAACGACGACGTGCTGCCGGTCGACCTCGCCGCGAACGCCCGCTCCTACGGCGTGGACGTCATCGAGGTGCAGCCGGGGCCGAGCGCCATCGACGACCTCCGGGCCGCGGTGCGTCAGGCGAAGGCGAACGACCACACCACGCTCGTGCACGTCCACTCCGACCCGCTCGTCTACGCCCCCGACGGCGACGGCTGGTGGGACGTGCCGGTCGCCCAGACCTCGACCCTGCCCACGACGCAGGCCGCCCGCGCCGCGTACGAGCAGCAGGTCACGGCGCAGCGCCCCCTGCTCGGCTGAACACCCCTCCGACCCGACCCCTCCGCAAAGGACGACGACGTCATGACCGACACCGCCACCGCCACCGACGCCATCCGGATCGGCACCGCCCCCGACTCGTGGGGCGTCTGGTTCGCGGACGACCCGAACCAGGTCCCGTGGCAGCGCTTCCTCGACGAGGCCGCGGCCGCCGGCTACGAGTGGATCGAGCTCGGTCCGTACGGGTACCTGCCGACCGATCCGTCGCAGCTGTCCGACGAGCTCGAGTCCCGCGGGCTGCAGCTCTCGGCCGGCACCGTGTTCACCGGCTTCCACAAGGGCGACGACCAGTTCCAGCGCGCCTGGGACCAGGCCGTCAAGGTCGCCGGGCTCGCGTCCGAGCTCGGCGCGGAGCACCTCGTCACGATCCCGGACCTGTGGCGCTCGGACGCCACGAACCAGGTGCTCGAACCCCGGACCCTGACGGACGAGCAGTGGGAGCGGTTGGGGAAGGGCCACGACCAGCTCGGCAAGGCGCTGCTCGAGGAGTTCGGCGTCCACCAGCAGTTCCACACCCACGCCGACAGCCACATCGGCACCTACCGGGAGACCGTCCGCTTCCTGTCGGAGACGGACCCGGCGTACACGAACCTCTGCCTCGACACCGGGCACTTCGCCTACTACGGCGGCGACAACCTCAGGATGATCGCCGAGCACCCCGAGCGGATCGGCTACCTGCACCTCAAGCAGGTCGACACCGACCTGCTCTTCGACGTGCTGAAGAACGACGTGCCGTTCGGCACCGCGGTGGCGCAGGGGATCATGACCGAGCCGCCACACGGCACCCCGGAGCTCGCCCCGATCATCGAGGCGGTCGCGGCGATCAACCCGGACGTCTTCGGGATCGTCGAGCAGGACATGTACGGCTGTTCCGTCGACGCTCCCGGCCCGATCGCCGAGCGCACGTTCCAGCACATCTTCGGCTCGACCGCCGCCGCCCGGACGCGCTGACGCGCCGACCACCACTGGAGACCAGCATGAGCACCACCGAGAACCTCCGCGTCGCCGTCGTCGGTGCCGGCGCGATGGGCAGCGACCACGTCCGCCGGATCACCTCCACGATCGCCGGCGCGGACGTCGTCGCGATCGTCGACCCCGACACCGCGCGTGCCACGGCCGCCGCGGCGACGGCGCCCGGTGCGATCACCGCCGCGTCGTTCGAGGACGCCCTCGTGGCCACCGGGATCGACGCGGTCATCGTCGCGACCCCGGGGTTCCTGCACGAACCCGTCCTCGTGCCCGCCGTCGAGCGGGGCCTCGCCGTCCTGTGCGAGAAGCCGCTGACGACGAGCGCCGAGGACTCCCTGCGCATCGTCGAGCTCGAGCAGGCGAAGGCCGACCGTCCGATGATCCAGGTCGGCTTCATGCGGCGCTTCGACAAGGGGTACCAGGAGCTCCGGGCGCTGCGGGAGTCGGGGTCGAACGGCGCACTGCTCGCCCTGCACCACGCGCACCGGAACCCGACCACGCCGCCGAACTTCAGCGAGTCGATGCTCATCCACGACTCGGTGATCCACGAGATCGACATCATCCCGTTCATCACGGGCGAGCCGATCGTCGCCGTCGAGGTGAAGAAGCCGCGCAAGAGCTCCCTCGCCCCGGCCGACCTGCCCGAGCCGCAGTTCGTCCTGTTCACGACCGAGTCCGGCACCATGGCGATCGTCGAGATCAACGTGAACGCCCAGTTCGGGTACCAGGTGACGACCGACGCGGTCTTCGAGTCCGGCGTCGCGTACATCGGCCGCGAGACCTCGATGACCCTCGTCTCGCAGGGGGTGTCCGGCCAGGGCGTCACGCCGTCGTTCGTGGAACGCTTCGGCGCCGCCTACGACGAAGAGGTGCAGCGCTGGGTCGACGCCGCCAAGCAGGGCGGCATCGACGGTCCGAGCGCGTGGGACGGCTACACCGCCTCGGTCGTCGCCGAGGTCGCGGTGCGGGCCCAGCAGTCCGGCGCCCTCGAACACATCGCGTACGCCACCCGGAAGCCGGCGTTCTACGAGACGGCCTGACCGATGCCGGACGAACCCGCGGCCCAGGTCTCGCGCTCCCGACTCGCCACGATCACGAAGGGACTCTCCCGATGACCGACACGCTGTCGACCCCGGCGACCCCGGCGACCCCGGCGACCCCGGGGACCCCGGCGACCTCCGACGCCGACGTCCGCCCCGTCACCCGACAGGCCGCGGAACAGACCCCGACCGCCCTGTGGAACGACTCGGCGGACCCCCGCGAGCTCGCCACCGCGATCCACGAGTACGGGGCGGTGGGGGCCACGTGCAACCCGGTGATCGCCTACACGTGCATCCAGCAGGACCCCGAGCGCTGGGTGCCCCGCATCCGCGAGATCGCCGCCGAGCACCCGACGGCGGGGGAGTCCTGGATCGGCTGGAAGGCCGTCGAGGAGCTCTCGATCGCGGCGGCCGCACAGCTGCTGCCCGCGTTCGAGGCGTCCGGCGGCCGCAACGGTCGACTGAGCATGCAGACCGATCCGCGGTTCCACCGCGACCAGGACGCGCTCGTCGAGCAGGCCGTTCGGTTCTCGCAGCTCGCGCCGAACATCATCGTGAAGATCCCGGCGACGAAGGTCGGCATCGCGGCGATCGAGGAGGCGGCGTACCGCGGTGTCTCGATCAACGCCACGGTGTCGTTCACGGTGCCGCAGGTGGTGGCCGTGGGCGAGGCGATCGAGCGCGCCCTCGACCGTCGCGCCGCCGACGGGCTGCCGCAACAGGAGTTCGGTCACGTCGTCACGCTGATGGCGGGCCGGTTCGACGACTGGCTGAAGACGGTGGTGGCGCGCGAGCACGTCATGGTCGACCCCGGCATCCTCGAGTGGGCGGGCGTCGCCGCGGTGAAGCACGCCTACCGGGTCTTCCAGGAGCGTGGCTTCCGGTCGCGGGTCCTCGTCGCCGCCTTCCGGAACCCGCTGCAGTGGTCGGAGTTCCAGGGCGGTGACCTCGTCGTGTCGCCGCCGTTCCAGTGGTCCAAGGACATCAACGACAACGCCTTCCCGTGGCGACCGGACGCGATCCACGACGAGGTCCCGGCAGCGGTCATCGCGGCGCTCCGTGCGGCCACGCCGGAGTTCGCGCGTGGCTACGACGTCGACGGCATGACGATCGACGAGTTCGACCGCTTCGGGGCGACGGTCACCACGCTGCGGCAGTTCCTCGACGCCGACGCGAAGCCCGACGCCCTGGTACGCGACATCATCGTGCCGGCAGCATGACCGCGACTCCACCCGCACCCGGGCCCGAGCCCGTACCCGCACCCGAGCCCGTACCCGCACCCGGGGCTGCGCCCGCGCCTGCCACCATCGGGGTCGGCCTCATCTCGGTCGGCTGGATGGGGCGCCTGCACTCCCGCGCCTACCGTGCCCTGCCCGACCACTTCCCGGAGCTCGGCGTCCACCCCCGGCTCGTCGTCGCGGCCGACCCGATCGAGGCCGCCCGCGACCAGGCCACGTCGCGGCTCGGCTACGACCGCGCCGTCGCCGACTTCCACGACGTCCTCGCCGACCCCGAGGTCGACGTCGTGTCGATCTGCTCGCCGAACTTCCTGCACCGCGAGATGGCGGTCGCCGCCGCCGAGGCGGGCAAGCCGTTCTGGATCGAGAAGCCGATGGGGCGGTACGCCAGCGACTCCCGCGCGATCCACGAGGCCGTCCAGCGCGCGGGCGTCGTCACGAGTGTCGGCTTCAACTACCGGCACGCCCCCGCCGTCCAACGCGCCAGGGAGCTGGTGCGCACCGGTCGGCTCGGTCGGATCACGAACGTGCGCGGATCGCTCCTCGCCGACTACTCGGCCGATCCCGCGGCGCCGCTGACCTGGCGTTTCGAACGGGAGCGTGCCGGGTCGGGGGTCCTCGGCGACCTGCTCTCGCACGGCCTCGACCTGGCGCAGTACGTCGTCGGCCGGATCGCGTCCGTGACGGCGCTCGCGGAGACCTTCATCGCCGACCGCCCGCTCCCCGGCGCCGGCATCGTCGACCGCAGTGCCGCCGCGACGGGGGAGCGGAAGCCCGTCGAGAACGAGGACTACGCGGCGCTCCTCTTCCGCTTCGAGGACGGTGCCGTCGGCACGATGGACTCCAGCCGGGTGATGCGCGGGCCGCACGCCGAGTACACGCTCGAGGTCTACGGCACGCGGGGGTCGATCCGGTGGGACTTCCAGCGCCTCAACGAGCTCGAGGTGTTCCTCGACGGGCAGGAGGTCGACGGGTACGCCACCCACTACGTGGCCCCGGGTGACGGCGAGTTCGCCCGCTTCCAACCGGGCGCCGGCACCGCGATGGGCTACGACGACCTGAAGACCGTCGAGGCGGCGCAGTTCATCGCGAGCGTCCGGCGCGGGGAGCAGCTCGCGCCGTCGGTCGCCGACGGCCTGGCGGCCGCGTCGATCGTGGAAGCGGCCGAGGCGTCGCTCGCCGACGGGGCATGGCACGAGGTCGCGCGCGTCGACGGACCGCTCACCTACAAGGCGGCGACCCCGGTGCTCTAGCCGGCCACGACGGACGGACGGGAGGCGCGGTGCCAGTTGGCACCGCGCCTCCCGTCCGTCTGGGTGTCGCGATCCACCGACGTGGTACTTTGACAGGACAAAGTTCCGAACTGCAGGAGGCGCCATGCCGCTCGTCCGTATCGACCTCACCACCGGCCGCGCCCCCGAGGCCGTGCGCGCCATCGCCGACGCGATCCACACCGCCATCGTCGACGTGTACGGGATCCCGGCCCGCGACCGCTTCCAGGTCATCACCGAGCACCCCGCCCAGCAGATCATCGCCGAGGACGCCGGGCTCGGGTTCGAGCGCACCGACGGCGTCGTCATGATCCAGGTGTTCACCCAGCGCGGGCGGGACCAGGCGGCGAAGCAGGAGCTCTACCGGGCGATCCACGACGGGCTCGCCGCGGTCGGGGTGGCGTCCGAGGACGTCTTCATCGGGTACGTCGAGAACGGTCCGGAGGACTGGTCGTTCGGCTTCGGTCGCGCGCAGTACGTGACCGGCGAGCTCGGCGTGCCGTCGGCCTGAGTCCTACTTGTCGACGAGCGTGACCTCGAACGAGTAGCGGTCCGGTCGGTAGCAGTGCACGCCGTACTCGACCGCTCGGCCCGAGGCGTCGTAGGCCGTGCGGCTCATCGTCAGCACCGGGTCGCCGTCCTCGATCTCGAGCAGCGTGGCCTCCTCGTCGGTGACCGCCCGGGCACCGATCCTCTGCTTCGCGACCCGCATCGTGACGCCGCGGCCGCGCAGCAGCTGGTAGAGGCCGTGCGACTGCAGGTCGTCGTCGGTGATCTCGAGAAACTCGGGCGGCAGGTAGTTCTCGAGGATCGCCATCGGCACGTCCTCGGCGAAGCGCACGCGGCGGATGTGCGCGACCGTGGTCCCCGGTGCGATGCCGAGGGCCTCGGCGACGACCTCCGGCGCGGGGACGTCGTTCCGTTCGAGCAGCTTCGTCGCGGGTGCCTGCGACCCCTGCGCGAGGTCGTCGTACAGACTCGTGAGCTCGACCTTGCGGGTCACGGGGCCGTGCACGACCTGCGTGCCGATCCCGCGGCGGCGTACCAGCAGGCCCTTGTCGACGAGGTCCTGGATCGCCCGGCGGATGGTCGGACGCGACAGTCCGAGCCGCTCACCGAGGGCGATCTCGTTCTCGAGACGGGCACCGGGCGGCATGGCGCCGGAGCGGATCGACTCCTCGATGCGCGAGGCCACCTGGAAGTACAGGGGCATCGGCCCCGACCGGTCCAGGTCCAGGAACAGGTCGGACGGCAGCTGGCCATCGTTGGTCATCGCGGTCCTTCAGCAGTACGGTTCGGCGGCGGCACCGAGGGATTGTCATGACAATACCACCGGGGCTCATGCGGTCCCGGCCGCACCACCGGGCCTCGTGCGGTCCCGGCCGCACCACCGGGGCTCGTGCGGTCCCGGCCGCGGTGCCGTGCGGTCGTCGTCAGCGCTCGACGACGACCTTGAGCCGCGCGAGGCCCTTCTCGAAGTCGCCCCCGATGAACCGCTCCATGTTCATCACCAGGTTGACGATCCTCGACATCACCGTCACCGGGCTCGTCATCGTCCACACCACACGGGTGCCGCCGGGGACCTCGTCGAGCCGGAACGCGGTGGTGCTCGACGACGCGAACGGTGCCGTGAACCGCAGGCCGATCTCCACCTCGTCCGCGGTGACCCGCCGCATGACCATGTCGCCGCTGCCGGCCTTGCGGTTGCCCTTCCACGCGTACGTGGAGCCGACCGCGCCGGGTGTCCCGCCGTACTCGCGGTGCAGCTCGGGGTCGCGGCCTTCCCACGGCGACCAGTCCACCCACCGGTGGAGGTCGGACAGGTGCGGCAGGATCGTCGACGTCGGCGCGGCGATGACGACGTCACGCTCGATGGTGGTGGTCGCGGCCATGCGCTGAGCGTAGCGGCGGAACGGCTCGGCGGGGAGGGTCAGTCGGCGAAGATCATCGGGCGGTTCGACAGCCGCGTCTGCGGAGCCGTGCGCGGCTGCTCGGCTCGTGCCCGCACCGGCGCGATGGCGACCCGGACCGCGGCACCCAGCGCCTCGACCGTGTCCGTGCCGTGGTGCCCGGCCGCGTGCACGACGATCGCCGCGCAGGCCTCGGCATCGGCGGCGGCATCGTGGTGCTGGAACCCCTCGTACCCGGCGGCCCGTGCCGCCATCGGCAGCCGGTAGGAGTCGAGGGTGTAGGTCTTGCGGGCGACCTGCAGCGAGCACAGCGAGTGGTGTTCCGCGAGGTCGATCCCCGTCGCCGAGCACCCGCCCGCGATCACGCCCATGTCGAACCGGGCGTTGTGCGCCACGAGCACGTCCCCCTCGGCGAACGCGACGATGTCGGGGTACTGCTGCTCCCACGACTTCGCCCCGACGACGTCCGACGCGACGATGCCGTGGATCCGGGTGTTCCACTCGAGGAAGGCGTCGTGCCCCACCGGCGGCCGGATGAACCAGGACGCCCGCTCGACGACCCGGCCGGCACGGACCTTGACGAGTCCGACCGAGCAGGCGCTGGCGGGCGAGCTGTTCGCGGTCTCGAAGTCGATCGCGGTGAAGTTCAACGGCACGGCTCCGATGGTCGCACGCGGCGCCGACATCGCTGGAAGCCGCCCCGGCGTTGCGGCCGGGTCGGCGGTCCCAGCCGTACGGTGGGCGGATGGGGAACCGCACCGACCGACCGCCGCTCGTCCTCGTGCTCGCCGGGTCCGGCTACGGCCAGCAGGCACCGTTGCTCTGGTGGTCCCGCGAGATCGCCACCGCGGCCGGGTGCGAGGTCGTCGCGCCCGGCTGGGACGTCGACGACCGTGCTGCGACCGATCCCGTCGGCTTCGTCGAGGCCGCCGTCGCTGACGCGCTCGGCGGCCGGTTGCCCGACCTCGTCGTCGCGAAGTCCTTCGGGTGCTTCGCCCTGCCGTGGGCGGTCCGGAACGGGGTCGCAGGCATCTGGCTCACGCCGGTGCTGACGCACGACGACGTTGCTCGTTCCCTCGCCGACGCGGGTGACGAGCACGTCGCCATCGGGGGTGGGGGAGACACCATGTGGCGGCCCGAGCGTGCATCGGGGACGGCCGCGCGCCTCCAGACCGTCGGCGGTGCCGACCACGCGCTGCAGGTGCGCGGCGACTGGCGGCGCTCGCAGCGGTTGCAGACCGACGTCCTCGACGTCGTCGAGCGCGCGATCACGCGGGTCGCTGAGGCATCGGACTGGAGGCGCGGGTCGGCCCCGGCGGGCGGCCGCCGGTAGGCTGTCCTCCCGTGGCACTCACCATCGGAATCGTCGGTCTCCCGAACGTCGGCAAGTCGACCCTGTTCAACGCCCTGACCAAGAACCAGGTCCTCGCCGCGAACTACCCGTTCGCGACGATCGAGCCGAACGTCGGCGTGGTGAACCTGCCGGACCCGCGGCTGGACCAGCTCGCGACGCTCTTCAACTCCGAGAAGACCGTGCCGGCCCCCGTGTCGTTCGTCGACATCGCCGGCATCGTCAAGGGCGCGAGCGAGGGCGAGGGGCTCGGCAACAAGTTCCTCGCCAACATCCGCGAGGCCGACGCCATCGCGCAGGTCGTCCGCGGCTTCACCGACGACGACGTCGTGCACGTGGCGAACAAGGTGTCCCCGAAGGACGACCTCGAGGTCATCAACACCGAGCTGATCCTCGCCGACCTCGAGACGATCGAGAAGGCGCTGCCGCGGTACGAGAAGACCGTGAAGCTCAAGCAGGCCGAGCCGATCGTGCTCGAGACCGCTCGCGAGGCCAAGGCTGCGCTCGAGCAGGGCACGCTCCTGTCCGCCACCTCGATCGACCTCGCACCGATCGCCGAGCTCGGGCTGCTGTCGGCCAAGCCGTTCATCTTCGTCTTCAACGTGGACGAGGCGATCCTCACCGACGAGTCGCGCAAGGCCGAGCTGGCCGCGCTCGTCGCTCCCGCCCAGGCCGTGTTCCTCGACGCGCAGGTCGAGTCCGAGCTGATCGAGCTCGACCCGGCCGACGCCGCCGAGCTCCTCGAGTCGACCGGGCAGACCGAGTCCGGCCTCGACCAGCTGGCCCGCATCGGCTTCGACACCCTCGGGCTGCAGACCTACCTGACGGCCGGTCCGAAGGAAGCCCGCGCGTGGACGATCGGCAAGGGGTGGAAGGCTCCCCAGGCTGCCGGCGTCATCCACACGGACTTCGAGAAGGGCTTCATCAAGGCCGAGGTCATCTCGTTCGATGACCTCATGACCGCCGGCTCGATCGCCGAGGCTCGTGCGCACGGCAAGGCGCGGATCGAGGGCAAGGACTACGTCATGCAGGACGGCGACGTGGTGGAGTTCCGCTTCAACAACTGACCCGCCTTCATGCCAGGGCGAGCCAGGGGCCGCCGGCCGGTCAATACAGCCATGGACCGGACGAACTGCCGCGTGCAATATGGCAGTGTCGTCCGCGTCTCGACTCGGCCAAAGTCCTGTTCGACATGATGAAGGATCTCGGGGGTTCTTTCCGTCGATTCGAGTGGGCGCCTGTGCCTGCTCCGCGTGTCGAGTCCGCATGCGTTGTGACGACTGTTAGAAAAAGATCATGATCTCTCATGATCGAGCTACAGCTTGAAGCATGCAACGACGTCGTATCCTCTCGAGCGACTCATCCAGATGGTGTCGGCCGGGACCCTAGCGATCCCTGAGTTTCAGCGCAACTTCGTCTGGAAGCCTGATCAGGTAATTGAGCTTCTCGAGAGTGTTGCGAGGGGCTGGCCAATCGGGTCACTCTTGCTCCTCGAAGGCCCCCAGCCCTTCCGGGTCAAGCAGATAGCTGGCGGCCCGGAAGTTGATCGAAAATATGTTCGACTTCATGTGTTGGATGGTCAACAGAGAATCACTGCTCTTTTCCATGCATTGACAGATACCGGTAGTGTCGTCTATTTCGTGGACACCTCTGAACAGAGCGAATTCGAAGAGTATCCGTCGATTCGATGGGCCGATAGGGACAATTTCAGCCCAACCGACTCCAAATTCACCATTC
The DNA here is from genome assembly GCF_050585845.1 of Curtobacterium sp. AB451. NCBI lineage: Bacteria > Bacillati > Actinomycetota > Actinomycetes > Micrococcales > Microbacteriaceae > Curtobacterium > Curtobacterium sp. AB451. Next base: position 352,795 of record NZ_JBOBQG010000001.1, on the reverse strand, counting down.
GTGAATTGGTCAACAAATCCCTGCTGGATCGGCGTTTGACGACAGTAAGTGGTGAGGATGCTCGCCGGGTGAAGCTTATCGGCGAGCGAGTTGTCGGATTCCTCTCCGGGGGATACGAATTCTCCACCATTTTGATGCAGAATGATATCGACCTCGAGGCGCTCACCAGAATCTTTGAGACGCTGAACAGGACCGGGGAGCAGTTAAATGCTTTTGACCTGATGGTAGCGTTGTTGTATCCACACAATTTCAATCTTCGTGCTCGGTGGGACGAATGCTTGGAAAGCGAGGAGCTGTTCCGGAAGTACAAAACTTCAGGTACGGAAATCCTTAAATTGATCGCGCTTGTCGAATGGGCCTCTCTCCGTGAGGAGGGGCGGCCAGTAGGCCCTCGCGCGGTAATGGGTGTTCGGCAGCGCGACGTGCTTTCACTGAAGCCCGAAACTGTAGTCGAAGAGTGGGATGACGCGATCCTGGACTATCGAAAAGCATTGGAATTTTTCGAGCTTCGGTGTGGAGTGAGACAAGGCAATCTCCCGTCAGAAGCTATGGTTCTTACCGCGGCGTTCTTGCTCCGGAAGCAGAATTCTCCCGAAACGGTTCAAAGGTGGTACTGGCGGTCCATTCTTGCGCAGGCTTATGCGCAAGGAGCTAATACGCGGATACTCACTGATGCTGCGCATAACGGAGATGTTCCAAGCATTGAAGATGCCGTCGACGTGCTTTCGGCTGCGCTGAAGGAGCCGATCCGGCGAAGCCGAATCCTCCGTCTTGGCCTTCGTGGCGCCGCCGTTCTGGGGCAGGCGGAGGACCCGACATCTGGAACGGTCCTCTCGCAGGCCGCGGGAGACGTGCCATTCTCGACGTTGATCACCGGTGTAAAGGTGCCAGCTGCTGCCGTTCGTGTTGGTGACCTCGTCGTGGTGGATAAACCGTTTGCGCGATCTCGCTTCGTTCCTATGAAGGGGACGTCCTTGACTACGCAGGGCTTCCCGGATGGCTCCGAGATGGAAGTGTCGATGGAAATCAGAGCCCGTAAGGTCATGGAATGGATTGGTGAGTGGCTTTGAGTAAGTCGTCCCGGATTGCACTTTGGGCAGGGTTGACCGTAGCAATCTTTGCCATTCTCGTCGGAGTCTGGTTAGTTGTACCGATTCTCGCTTCACTTGTGGACGCGCAGTCGCTAGCGGGATATGGCCAAGTGGGCGACATCTTCGGTCTCGCTGCGGCCATATTTTCCGGAATTGGTTTGCTCGGGGTTGCATTCGCGTTGAGTGCCGACACGACGGAACGAAAGCGGAGCAGGCGGCCTTTCGTCTTGCCATCAATCGATGAGGATGGTGCAGAAATCCGCCGAGTGGAGTGGACCAATGATGCGCTAGACGTCCGTTTGCGTCTTTCGGTAACGATCCGGAATGAGTCTCAGGATCCGGCTCTCAACATAGTTGTCGCATCGCCGGACCTTCCGGCGGTTGGTAGCGGTCAAAGTAGATCAGCGCTTGCGGAGCCTCTAGGGGCCACAATCTCGGACTCTACGGTCTTAGCCAGTCGTCTATATGGATCCAAATCTCAGGATTTTTTGCGCGAACTCCAACGCGGCGACGAACATCGGATCACTTTGCGGTCAACCTACGAAAGTCTCAACGGGAGTAAATGGTGTACAAAACTTGATATCAATCTGAGCTGCGAAAAGGAACCCGATCGGGCCAAGCTTGGCGAGTTGCTGAACAAGTCCTCCGGGGCTTCCATCGATGGAAGCACCGACGAGGAATACGGCCCAGGGTCCATAGTCCTGAAGGTCAAGCCGATCGAAGGAACTTGGCGCCAGGAGGCTCTCTGACTTCGATGAGGCAAATGCCGATCTTCTGGCTCCTGACGTTTCTGATTGAATGATGTTCGCGGATCCTGTCCTGACCGGCTGAGCGCGCTTCCGATAGGCGACGCTGAGGGAAGAACCAGTCGGAAATTCGCTGTCTGCTGCAGGAGCGCGATGTGTACGACTTTCAGCTCTGTCGCGGTGAACCTGATTACTTGGAGCGCGCGTTCCACGAGCAGGCGCCGCTCGGCAAGCGGTTGCGGACGATAATCAAGTCGTCATCCGGGATCAGTGTGTCGGGGCGGTGATCAGAGCGAGGCGACGAGGGCGTTCAAGAACCTGAATCTCCGGGGTGTTAAGTTCACGTCGCCGCGCTACATTGACGCTGAGCACATCGCCGAGGAGGCCCCATGTCGTACGTCGTCGACTTCGAGCACCTGTCCACCGTCGGGTTGGAGTCCTCGCCGGTCGCGGACGCCCTCGCCGGGCTCCGGGCGAACGAGGCCCGCTACTTCAAGAACAAGTACGACCACGTCTTCACGACCCACCCCGCCGAGGACGTCCCCGACCTGGTCGACTACGTCACGAAGGTCCTGCAGGACGAACGCGGGCTGGTGATCGCATCGAAGCCGCTCGAGGCCACCGAGGCCTTCGTCGACGGGATCCGCTGGACCCACGTCTTCTACGAGTCGGGGCTCGCCGTGAACGTCCTCTACACGTTGGAGCCGGGCGGCAAGCGCGCGGTCGGCTTCAAGCTCTCGGACGGCATGGAGGTGCCCGACGAGCTGTCCGGGTTCAAGTTCGCCCGGCAGAAGTCGAAGCTCGCCGGGACGATCCGCGGGTCGTACTTCGTCGTCAAGGGCGAGTACTGACCCACAGCGTTCAGAGCGGTACGGACTCGACGAGGACGTGGCGGAACTGCTCGTCGTCGTAGAGGTCGTCCGCCAGCAAGTCGACGGGGAACCCCGTGATCTGTTCGACAGCATGGGCGAAGCCGCCCAGGTCGAAGAGCGACGTCGTCGAGGTGATGGACACCAGCAGATCGATGTCGCTCGTCTCGGTGTCGTGGCCGCGCACCACGGACCCGAACACACGGACGTCCCGGAGTCGGAACCGGCGAGCCTCGGCGAGGACATCGTCGGCGTAGAAGGCGAGCGGGATGCTCGGTCGGAGACGTGCCGCGCGGAGGATGCTCAGGAACACCGCTTCCGAGGGGCGCTCTCTCCCTCCTTCGAACGCCGCGATCGCGGATGCCGGGACCCCGGCTGCGCGTGCGAGCGATGCCCTCGACATCAGAACGTCATCGCGAGCCGAGCGGATCAGGGCGGCACTGTCTTCGACACGCATCGGACCACGATGGCCTGCAGGACGGCGGCGGCCCGGACATTCCGGATGTTCGTGGCCTCAGCCGGTCCGGAACGCCCCTCGTTTGGCCACGGAACGCGCTCGCCCGGCCCGCGTGCATCACGCCCTCCTACCGTCGGGACGCTAGGAGGCAACGTGAAGTACATCCACTACGACGGCAGCCGGATCCTCACGGGCGACGCGATCGCCGATGCGGTCGCGGACTACGCGGCGGTCCTCGGTGCCAATGCTCGGACGGACACCGTTGCGATCCCGGCGGTGGCCGACGACGGCTCGGTGACCCGGACCACGGTGCTGGTCGGGCCGTCGAGCGAACTGACCGTGAGTGCGGCACCGGACGACGAACTCGAACCCGAGGACCACGACTTCATCCGACGGTTGCGTGACGCTGCCACGCGAGCGGGGACCGAACGCCCGGTCGACGTCGACGGCGGGCACCGGTTCGCCGGTGCGGACGACACCGACTGACCGGGCGTACGACGAAGGCCGCCGAGCAGTGCTCGACGGCCTTCGTGTGGTGGGGCGCTGGTGTCAGGCTGCGAGCGCGAGCTCGCCGCCGCGGACGGACTGTGCCTGCACGAGCGTGCGGCTCGCCTCGCCGCGCCACGAGCGACCGGGCACGGTCCAGCCGGCCTCGCCGTCGATGTCGACGCGAGCGCCACGGGTGATGAAGAGACCGAGGTCGTCGGCCGGGATGCGGACGAGGTACTCGCGCTGCGAGTGCTCGTCACGGACCCCGAACTCGGCGATGCGGTCGGGGGAGACGGTCGGCGCCGCGAGGGCGGTGCCGATGATGGTGATGCGTTCGTTGCTGGTCATGGTGTTGCGGTACTTCCTGGTCGTTCGGCGCCAGGGCGACTCGGTGTCGGCGGACGGCTGAGTCCGGCGCGACGCATCGAGTGCGGGGCGCGCACGTCGAGCTTCGACGTGCAGCTCGTCCGTTCGGATCGAGCGGGGTCTCGCGGGAATGCGACTCGGGTGAGTCGGCTTCGAGACGGGTCGGTGTGCGCGAGTCAGATGGGTTCGCTGCAGTGCACCAAGTGAACAGACTAGTGGATGGCGGACGGATTGTCCAGGAACGATCGCCAGCGGGTGCCGCCGGCCGCCACGTTGCCCGAGCCGTCCAGGCGGGCGGCGGACGAGGACGGCTTCCGACCGGCCTGCTCGTGGACCAGCCCGTCGAACGCCTCGGAGAAGTCGAGGCGGGGGACGGCTGCGGTGACGGCGCCGAGGTCCGACGTCTTCCAGCGGGAGAACCCGGCCCCGGAGACGTCGAGCGAGGTCGCGACCTCGAGCAGGTGCCCCTCGACGTCGAGCGCGGGGTCGACCGACGTCCACATGTGCCGCTCGATCACCTCGCCGACGCGACGGGCGCGGAGCGCGTCCCATCCGGCACCGCGTGCGAAGACGCTGCCGACGGCGCCGCCGGCTTCCTCGAACGGGACGGCGTGGGCGTCGAACGAGGGCGTCACACCCAGGTCGTGCAGCATCGTCGCGACGAAGAGGAGCTCACGGTCCGGCTCGTGACCGTCGGACTCCGCGAGGAGCACGGCCCAGGCCCACGAGCGCAGGCAGTGGTTCACCAGCGCCGGTGAGGACCACGCCCGCACGACGTCGAGCGCCCGCGCGGCCACGGGGGAGGGCGGTGCGAGCAGTGCGTCGACGTCCAGGGTCATGGCACGACGCTAGCGGAGGCGACCGGCCGACGGACGGGAGGCGCGGTGCCAGCCGACACCGCGCCTCCTGTCCGCCTGTTGCTTCAGTTCAGGGTCGGGGTGTCCTCCGGCACGACGCCACCGCCGTACAGGTCGGTCGCCAGGTCGCGGAGCGCGCGCAGCGCGACGCGCTGGGTGAGCGGCCCGTAGGAGATGCGGGCGACCCCGAGGGCTTCGTACTCGGCGGCGGGCAGGGCGCCGGGCAGGCCGATCACGGACAGCTTGCCGCGGCCGAGGCCGGCGACGAGCTGCTCGACGACGTCCCGCTGGACGGCTCCCGGCACGAACACCAGCGCGGCACCGTTGTCGAGGAACGCCTTGCCGCGGGCGATGGCGTCCGCGATGCTCTCCTCCATCGGACGGTCCCCACCGCGGGCGATGGCGTCGGTACGGGCGTTGAGCTGGAAGTCGATGCCCTCGGCCTGGGCGGCGGCGGTGATGGCGGCGACGCGGGCGACGGCCTCGTCGAAGGGACGCAGGCGGTCCTCGACGTTCGCGCCGACGATCCCCGCAGCGATCGCGCGCCGGATCGTCTCGGCCGGGTCCGCGTAGCCGTCGTCGAGGTCCGCCGTGACGGGCAGGTCCGTGGCGGCGGCGACGGTCGCGGCCCCGGCGAGGGCGACGTCGAGCGGCATCCCGCCGTCCTCGTACCCGTGCGAGGCGGCGATGGAGTGCCCGGCGGTGGCGATCGCCTTCGTCTCCGGCAGGTCGCTGACGACCTTCGCGCTGATCGCGTCCCAGACGTTGACGACCCGGAGGATCTCCGGGGCTTCGTGCAGCTGCTTGAGGGTGGTCGCCTTGTCGGCGGTGCTCGTGCTCATGACCCAGACAGTAGGCCGACCGACCCGGGCAGGGATCATCGTGTCCGTCGCGCGACGTCACCGTAGCGTCGAGGACACCACCAGGAAGGACACCGACATGGAGCGTTGGAACGAGGCGATCGCCGCGGTCGAGGAACACCTCGACGGCGGCCCGGACGACACGGTGCTCGCCGTGGACGAGCTCGCGCGCATCACCGGGACGAGCGAGTACCACTTCCGGCGGGTGTTCTCCGCGCTCGCCGGCATGCCGCTCTCCGACTACGTCCGGCGTCGCCGGATGACGCTCGCCGCCGCCGTCATCGCCTCGGGGACGATGACCGTCTCCGACGTCGCCGCACGCTTCAGGTACGGCTCTGCCGATGCGTTCGGGCGGGCGTTCCGAGCCGTGCACGGCATCGGGCCACAGGAGGCGCGCGAGCCCGGCGCCGTCCTCCGGTCGCAGGGTCGGCTGTCCTTCCGTCTCACCGTCGAAGGGAGCACTCCCGTGCAGTACCGCCTCGTCCAGAAACCCGCCTTCCGTCTCATCGGACGCTCGACCCGTGTCCCGCTCGTGTACGAGGGGCCGAACGACGCGATCCAGGCGTTCGAACGCAGCATCACTCCGGAGGACCGAGCGCGCATCGCTGGGCTGTCCGACCAGGAGCCGTCGGGTGTGCTCTCGGTGTCCGATGCGTTCACCGAGGGTCGCGCGGACGGCAGTCGACTCCGCTACTCCGTCGTCGCCGCCACCTCGGTCGAGAGCGCACCGGGCCTCGACGTCATCGAGGTGCCGGCAGCGACGTGGGTGGTGTTCTCCGGCTCGGGATCGGTGCCCGGAGCGATCCAGGCGCTGTGGCCGCAGGCGTTCGGGGAGTGGCTGCCCGCCAACCCCTACCGTCTCGTGGCGGCGCCGGAGATCGCTCGTGTCCGGCTCGCCCCCGACGGTCGTAGCGCGGATGCCGAGCTCTGGCTGGCGGTCGAGCCCGAGCCGAGGGCGTGACGCGCATCTGGTGAGCAGAAGTGGTCGGGTCGGCGCAGGCAACCCGACCACTTCTGCTCACGATGCGATCCGGCCCCCGGCCGCCACGCGACCCCCGGCCGCAGCGTGGCCCCCGCGCGACGCAGGATGACGGCCGGACTCGCGCCGCGCCTCCAGTCCGATGCATGCTGGGACGCATGGCGCACGACGAGGAGGACCCGGTCGGCACGCTCCGAGGGGTCCGCACGAGCATCAAGTGGACGCGGTACGCGCCCGACGTGCTGCCCCTGTTCGTCGCCGAGATGGACCACGAGGTCGCACCGGCGATCCGGCAGGCGCTCATCGAGCGGGTGCAGCAGTCCGACCTCGGCTACCTCGACGGCCCCGGCCCGCTCGCGCCGGCGTTCGCCGCGTTCGCGAAGGACCGGTGGGACTGGGACGTCGACCCGGCCCGGGTCTACCTGGCCACGGACGTCAGCGTCGGGATCGTCGAGTCGCTGCGGCTCGCCCTGCCCGACGGTGGCCGCGTGGCGATCACCCCGCCGGTGTACCCGCCGTTCTTCGAGCTCGTCGAAGAGGCCCGATGTCAGGTCGCCGAGGTCCCCCTGCTCGAACAGTGGGGCGTGTACCGGCTCGACCTCGAGGCGCTCGAGCGCTCCTTCGCCGACGGTGTCCGCGTCTTCCTGCTCTGCAACCCGCACAACCCCGTCGGCCTCGTGCACGACCACGACGACCTGGTGGCGCTCGCCGAACTGGCCGCACGGTACGACGTCCTCGTCATCAGCGACGAGATCCACGCACCGCTGACGCACCCCGGCGTCCGCTTCACCCCGTTCGCCGCGGTCGCCGAACCCGCTGGTGCGCGGAGCATCTGCGTCACGAGTGCGAGCAAGGGCTGGAACCTCGCCGGCGTGAAGTGCTCGATCATCGTCGCCGGGGACGTACGGACGGCGGCGCTCCTCGACACGCTGTGGGAGGAGGTCGCCTGCCGCACGAGCATCCTCGGTCTGCACGCGAACCTCGCGGCGTTCAGCCTGGCGACGGACTGGCTCGACGACGTGGTCGCCCGGATCGTCGCGAACGAGCGGCTGCTCGGCTCCCTGCTCGCCGAACACCTGCCCGGCGTCGTGTACACCCGGCCCCGCGCCGGCTACCTGGCGTGGCTCGATTTCCGCGGCATCGGGCTGGGCGACGACCCGGCCGTGCCGCTCCGGGAGCACGCCTACGTCGCGTTGAACTCCGGCCTCGGGTTCGGGTCGCAGGGGCGCGGCTTCGCGCGGCTGAACCTCGCGTGCTCGCCGGACACGCTGCGCGAGGCGGTGCTGCGGATCGCCGCGGCCTACCCGTCGAGTGCGCAGGAGGGGTTGGTCTGGCACGTCGCGTGAGCGGCGGGCGGGTGTGAGCTGTCGGCCGACGGCTGTCGGCTGTCGGCTGTTGCCGTCGCCCTGGAGGCGCGGGTCGGCTGCTCGGTCCGGCGCGCCTCGATGAGGCGGCGAGCCGAGGACGCCACGAACGGTCCGTGCAGGTCGCGCAGACGGTCGCAGCGCGCGGCGTCGGCCCGTGCCCAGACATTCCTCCACAGCGCCCCGCTGGCCACACCTGTCCACCGGTGGTGTCGCTGCTCCGGCGCAGCGGTCCGTGGCCCGTCACGGTCGGTGCATGCGACCACACGGATCTCACTTGTCCAACGGAACTAGACAGAGTTGCCTACCGACAGTTGGGCAACTACCGTGAGGCGCACGGAGTTGCTCCGCCGGCTTGCTCGGAAAGCCGACGAGCAGGGTGTCGGGTTCGTCTTCCAGCGCCACGGCGGGCGTCACGAGCTGTTCCGGTTCGGTCCGAACACGATCGCCGTCCCGAGACACCGAGAGGTGGAGGAGCTGACGGCGCGCAGCATCCTCCGCGAATGCGAACGACAAGGAGATGGCCGACGATGAGCCGACACACGGTACGAGCCGAACGAGGCACGAAGTACTGGGTGATCTCGATCGACGGGGTCGTCCGGACGCAGGCAAAGCGCGAACGCGAGATCGAGCTCATGGCTCGCGATTGGCTCTCGCTGATGAACGACGACCGTGATCCGGAGTCGTTCGAGCTCGTCGTCGAGGTGGCGATGCCCGAGGCGGCGCAGGCACACCTGGACCGTGCCCGGGCGCTTCGGGAGGAATCCGAGCGTGCGCGCGTCGAGGCGGCGAGGGAGACCGCAGCTGCGGCGTTGGTCCTCCACGAGTCCGGGCTCACCGTGCGGGAGATCGGCCCGCTGCTCCACGTGTCGCACCAACGGGCGCAGCAGCTCGTCGCAGCTGCTCGCTGACGGGGGACGTCAGGCCACGTACTGGTTGCGGCCGACCACGCGGATCGTGATGTCGACCTCGCGCGCGGGCACCTCTTCGGTGAGCGCGATCCACTCGCGGGCGACGAACCCGACGGACGGCCACCGGGTGACCTCGGTCACCAGGAACCCGTCGATGAACACCTGCCACGCGCCGCCCTCGCGGACGGCCTGCACCTCGTGTGTCGCCATGCCGCGAGCGTACCGGCCGCCCGGACGCGCCGGACGCGCCGGCCGGCCCGGACGCGGCGCTCGGCCCGGACGCGCCGGTCGCGCCGGTCGGCTCGGTCGCGCCGGTCGGCGGGTCAGAGGTCGAGCGCCATGTGGACGTCGGCGCGCGCGTAAGGGCTCGGCGCGACCTCGTCGTGGCCGAGGTGCCGGAACCCGAACGCCTCGTACAGGTGCACCGCGCTGGCCAGCTGCGCGTTGCTCTCCAGCACCACCCGGTGCGCACCGATCGCCCGGGCACGTTCGAGCGCCGCGGCGATGAGCTTCCGGCCGGTGCCGTGCCCCTGGTGCTCGGGCGAGACGGCCATCTTGACCAGCTCGAACACCCCGGGCCCGATGGGCGCGATGCCGACGCAGCCGATGACCGGCCCGTCCGATCCGAGCCGTGCGACGAAGGCCGCGCCACCGGGCTCGACGATCTGCCCGAGCGGGTCGCCCAGGAGCTTCCGGTCCTCGTCCTCGAGCGTGAAGAACCGGCTGATCCACGCCTCGTTGAGGACACGGAACGCCTCGGCGTCGGCGGCGGAGGCGATGTCGGTGATGAGGACGGCGTCGGTGGTCGCATCGGGCATGGACCCATCCTCGGACTCGGGCCGAGTGCCGTCCAATACTCGTTCGTGTCGATCGATACGCTCAGTGCATGGATCGGGAACCCGAGGTCGACCTCCGCCAGCTGCACGCATTCCTCGCCGTGGCCGACGAGCTGCACTTCGGCCGGGCCGCCCGGGCGCTCCGGATCGCCCAGCCCGCGCTGTCGCAGCAGATCCGGCGGACGGAGCAGGCGCTCGGCGTCGACCTCTTCGCCCGGACGAGTCGCAGCGTGGCCCTCACCGCGGCAGGCCGGTCGCTGCAGGGTCGCGCGCGATCGCTCCTGGCCCAGGCGCGCCGGGACCTCGACGAGACCGTCCGGGTCGGTCGTGGCGAGGCCGGTCGCCTCGACGTCGGGTTCGTCGTCTCCGCCCTGCCGCTCGGCCCCATCGAGCGTGTCCAGGTGTTCCGGGAGCGCTACCCCCTCGTCCGCGTGGAACTCACCGAGGGCTACTCGTCGACGCTGCTCGCCCGGATCGTCCGCGGGGAGCTCGATCTCGCCGTCCTGCGCGACCCCGATCCCGACCCGGGGGTGCGTTTCCTGTCGTTCCGCAGCGAGCGGTTCGTGGCGGCGGTCCCGAGCGGGCACCGCCTCGCCGCGCGGTCGTCGATCCGGGGCCCGGAGCTGCTCGACGACCCGTTCGTGTTCTTCCCGGCCGAGGCCGGCTCGGTCGCCACCGAACGCAACCTCTCGCCGGTGGTGTCGGGCGCCAGGCGACCCGTGGTCGTGCAGGAGGCCACCACCTGGGCCACGGTGCTGCACCTGGTGGGAGCGGGCCTCGGGGTCACGGTCGCACCGGAGAGCGCGACCCTCGCCGCTCCGGACACGGTCGTGCTGCTGCCGCTCGAGGCGGACGAGCACCGGAGCGAGCTCGTCTGGGCCGCCCGCGCCGACGACGACCGCGAGATCCTGCGGAACTTCGTCGCCGCGGCGGAATGACTGCTGCGGCGCCGGTCACGCCAGCGGCAGCACCGGCGCCCGCTGGTCCCCGAGCTCGTCCACCCGCCAGGGCCGCGCGCCGCGCAGGGTCAGCCCGAGCTGGGCGAGGACGAAGCCCACGTGCGGTTCGACGTCCGGGTCCCACGGACCCTCGACCCCGAGCCCGATCGCACCGAGTTCGTCGTCGGCCTCGTCGTGCAGGGTCAGCCGCCACCGGCCGTCACCGAGTTCCTCGACGACGGCCCACCGGGCGGTGCTGAACCGGCTCACGCGGTCTTCGCGACGTCCTGGGTGAAGTTCCGCACCCGCTGCAGGAGCGCTTCGCCGCGCATCGCGATCGTCGCCGGAGGGTTGAGGTGCGGCGGTGCCGTCCGGATCAGCATGGAGCAGCCGAGGTCCTCGCAGATGTAGGAGCCGATGGTGTTGCCGTTCCGTCCGGACTCGCCTGCGCGGGCGGCGGAGAACAGGCGCACCTGCGTCGCCGGCTGCGGGGAGTGGCAGAACGAGCACATCGCTGCGATGCCCGCGCGCAGTGATCCGCCGGCCGACCGCACGACGATCCCGACGGGTCGGTCGTCGATCCACGACACGATGTAGCCGCGACGAGCGGCCTGCGGGTCGCGCCACCCGAGGAACTCGCGCTCGTCCCACAGCATCTCGTGGAGACCCGGGATGGGCAGCTGGGCGAGTTCGTCCGGGGTGGCGTTGACGAACGACGAACGGATGTCTGCTTCGGTCAGTGGCTTCACGGTGCGACCACCATATGCCTCGCCACCGACACGCGTCAGGACCCCAGACGGGAGGCGCGGATCGCCCCGAGCGCGCTCGTCGCGTCCGCCACCAGCACCGCTCGACGCAGCGCGTCGCGTCCGACGCGTCGGGCCGCGGCGTCGTCGGCGGCGAACTCCACGAGGACGCGCGTCGACCGCGCCATGGCGCGCGCGCCGGGTACCCACGGCACCGCACGCTCGATCGACTCCGCGATGGCGACCGCGACCGCGTGGTGCTGGGTGAGGTGGGCGCGTTCGTGGGCGACCACCGCTTCGAGCTCGTCGGTGCGCAGGCGGTCCGCGAGCCCGGTGCTCACGAGCACGCCACCGGCCCGGCCCGGCACGGCGCAGGCGAGCGCGTGGTCCGCCTCGACGACGGACACGGGCGTGCCGTCGATCTCGCGGTGCGGCGCGGCACCGGAGCGCATCGCCTCGCGCACGGCCTCGTGCTCGGGCCCCGGCCGGACGCGCACGGCGACGACGAACGCGAGCACGGCGAGCAGGGCGACCCCGACGTTGAGGCCGTGCGTGGGGGAGTCACCGAGACCGAGCGGGTCGGTGATCGGACGGTTCGCCACGACGAGGAGGGTGATGCCGGCGACGAAGCCGACCACCCCGAGCAGCACGGCGAGCGACCAGCACACCAGCGCGGTGCGCGGCCGGTCGATCGTCCACGCGGAGCGGGTCAGCACCCGGGGCGCGAGGACCACCACCGCGAGGGCGAGCGCGATGAGGACGACTCCGGAGACGACCACGACAGCGGGACCGTCAGGAACGGGCTCGGGCGTCGAGGGCGCGGCGGATGACGTCGAGGTCGTCGGAGGCGAGCGAGCCGGTGAACTGCAGCAGGGCGGCTTCGCGGTCGGTCGCGGCGGCAAGGGCGTTCGACATCAGCGAGGCGGTCTGCTCCTCCCTGCTGTTCGTCGCGCGGAAGGTGAGCGGGGCGTCGTCGTGCTGCTGTCGTTCCACCTGCCCCTTGCGACCGAGCCGGTCGAGCACGGTGAGCACGGTCGTCAACGCGGGCCGGGGCTCCGGGAAGGCGTCGAGGACCTGGCGTGCGCTGAGCCCGCCGTCCGCCGACCACAGTGCGTCGAGCACCGCCTGCTCGAGCTGCCCCCTGGGGCGCGATCGCTGACCTGCCATCCGCGCATTCTACGAGATGTCGAACCCCTGGATCCGACACATGCCCGAAACGCGGGGTCGGTATGATCGGCCCGGACAACTGAAGACCGGCCGTTCATCCGTCGCGGGAGACGTCGTGCGGTGCCCTGGGCACCCTGCACGGCACCGAAGGAGCAATCCCCCCGACAATCTCTCAGGTCCCACACCGCAGCGGACAGGCCACTCTGAAAAGCAGCCACGAAGCCCCCACCGGGTCGGTCCGTGGCTCGCCCACGGTGAAAGCCGCCGGACCTCACGGGCCGCGGTGAAACTCTCAGGCCCATGACAGAGGGGGAGTTCCGCCCGACGACGGTCGTCGGGTCCTGCCGATGCCAGGAGAACTCCGTTCATGCCAACGTCCCCACTGCGCTCGTCGCCGCTGGAACCCGCCCACGAAGCGGCCGGCGCCACCTTCACCGACTTCGCCGGGTACCGGATGCCCGTCCGGTACTCGTCCGACCTCGCCGAGCACCATGCCGTGCGTCAGGCCGCCGGCGTCTTCGACCTCTCGCACATGGCCGAGATCGGGGTGACCGGTGACGCGGCCGTCGCCTTCCTCGACCACGCCCTCGCCGGGTCCTTCGGCGCGATGCCGGTCGGGCGGGCGAAGTACTCGCTGCTCCTCGCCGAGGACGGTGGGATCCTCGACGACCTCGTCGTCTACCGCACCGACGAGGACGTCTTCCTGGTCGTCGCGAACGCGTCGAACCGGCAGGTCGCGGTGGACGCCCTGACCGCACGGGCCGACGGCTTCGACGTCGAGGTGTCGGACGACTCGGACACCACCGCGCTCGTCGCGATCCAGGGCCCGGCAGCTGCCGGGACGCTCGACGCGCTCGTCGTCGCCGACCGGCTCCAGCCGGAGAGCCCCCTCGACGAGCTCGGGTACTACCGGGCGCTGCACGCGGTGTTCGACGGTGCCGAGGTCCTCGTCGCCCGCACCGGCTACACCGGCGAGGACGGCTTCGAGGTCTACAGCGACCCGTCCGTCGCCGGAGCGCTCTGGGACGCCCTGCTCGAGGCCGGCGCCGACCGCGGGGTCGTCCCCGCAGGGCTCGCCGCCCGCGACACCCTCCGGCTCGAGGCGGGCATGCCGCTCTACGGGCACGAGCTCGGCACCGACGTCCGTCCCGCCCAGGCCGGCCTCGGCCGGGTCGTGGCCAAGGAGGGCGACTTCGTCGGTGCCACCGGCGTCACCCCGTCGGACGACGCCCGCGTGCTCGTCGGCCTGGTCACCGAGGGCCGCCGAGCCCCGCGTGCCGGCTACGACGTCGTCCACGAGGGCGAGGTCGTCGGCACCGTGACGTCCGGTGCGCTGTCACCGACGCTCGGCCACCCCGTCGCCATGGCCTTCGTCGACCCGGCCCTCGCCACCGAGGGACAGGTCCTCCACATCGACGTGCGGGGCACGGCCATCCCCAGCACCGTCACCGCGTTCCCCTTCTACCGCCGCGCCTCGAAAGGCTGATGCAATGACCGACCAGACCGCACTCCAGTACACGGCCGACCACGAGTGGCTGCTCGTCGAGGGCGACACCGTCACCGTCGGCATCACCGACCACGCAGCCGAACAGCTGGGTGACGTCGTCTTCGTCGAGCTCCCGGCCGTCGGCACCGCAACCACCGCGGGCGAGCAGATCGGCGAGATCGAGTCCACCAAGAGCGTCGGCGAGCTCTTCGCCCCGATCGAGGGCGAGGTCGTGGCGATCAACGACGCCGTCGTCGACGCTCCCGACACCGTCAACCAGGACCCGTTCGGTGCCGGCTGGCTCGTCAAGATCAAGGTGGAGGGCACCTCCTTCCCCGAGGACCTCATGGACCACGACGCGTACCGGGCGTCCCTCGCATGACCGGCGACCTCCAGAACCTGCAGACGTCCTTCGCCGACCGGCACATCGGGACGACCCCGGCCGACCAGCGGACGATGCTCGACACCGTCGGGCAGCCCTCGCTCGACGCCCTCGTCCGCGCCGCGATCCCGGAGTCGATCCACGCGGCGCCGACCGTCGACTCGACCATCCCCGCCGCCGTCGGCGAGACCGAAGCGCTCGCCGAGCTCCGCGCCAAGGCCGCCCGCAACACGGTCCGCCGAGCCATGATCGGCCTCGGTTACCACGGCACCCACACCCCCGCCGTGATCCAGCGGAACGTCCTCGAGAACCCGAGCTGGTACACGGCCTACACGCCGTACCAGCCCGAGATCTCGCAGGGCCGGCTCGAGGCGCTGATCAACTTCCAGACGATGGTCTCGGACCTGACGGGCATGGCCACCGCCGGCGCCTCGATGCTCGACGAGGGCACCGCCGTGGTCGAGGGCATGCTCCTCGCCCGCCGTGCATCGAAGGTGAAGGGCGACGCGTTCCTCGTCGACGACGACCTGCTCCCGCAGACCCGTGCACTCCTCGACCACCGCGCGGACGCCGTCGGCATCACCCTGCGCGGGTTCGACCCCGTCGCTGGACCGAGCGACGAACAGCTCGACGGCGCCTTCGGCGTGATCCTGCAGTACCCCGGCGCGTCCGGTCGGATCGTCGACCCGTCCACCACGATCGAGCGCGTGCACGCCGGCGGCGGCATCGCGGTCGTCGCGGCCGACCTCCTCGCCATGACCCTCCTCGCCAGCCCCGGTGACCTCGGTGCCGACGTCGCCGTCGGCACGAGCCAGCGCTTCGGCGTCCCGCTCGGCTTCGGTGGCCCGCACGCCGGCTACCTCGCCGTCCGGGCCGGGCTCGAGCGTCAGCTCCCCGGCCGACTCGTCGGGGTGTCCTTCGACGCCGACGGGCAGATGGCGTACCGCCTCAGCCTGCAGACCCGCGAGCAGCACATCCGCCGCGAGAAGGCGACGAGCAACATCTGCACCGCGCAGGTCCTGCTCGCCGTCATGGCCTCGATGTACGCCGTGTACCACGGGCCGGAGGGCCTCCGCTTCATCGCCGACCGCGTCGCCCGGACGACCTCGGCGCTCGCCGCGGTCGCCCGTGACGCCGGGCTCGACGTCGTGCACGACGCGTTCTTCGACACGCTCACGCTCCGCGCCCCCGGACGCGCCGAGGCGCTCGTCGCCGCGGCCCGCGACGCGGACCGCCTGCTCCACCTCGTCGACGCCGACACCTTCCAGCTGTCCGTCGACGAGACGACGACGCCGGACGACGTGACGGCGCTCGCCGTCGTGTTCGGGGCCGTGGACCAGACCGTCCCGGCGACCGAGACGGCCGTGCGGGACGCGGCCACGGGCCTCCCGGACGCCCTCCGGCGCACCAGCGAGTACCTGACGCACCCGGTGTTCAGCGCGCACCGGAGCGAGACGCGGATGATGCGGTACCTGAAGCACCTCGCCGACAAGGACTACGCGCTCGACCGCGGCATGATCCCGCTCGGCAGCTGCACGATGAAGCTCAACGCCGCCACCGAGATGGCCGCGGTCACCTGGCCGGAGTTCGCGAACGTGCACCCGTTCGCCCCGCGCGAGGACGTCGTGGGCTACCTCGACATGATCGGCGACCTCGAGTCCTGGCTGGCCGAGGTCACGGGGTACGACACCGTCTCCCTGCAGCCGAACGCCGGCAGCCAGGGGGAGCTCGCGGGGCTGCTGGCGATCCGCGGGTACCACCGGTCCCGCGGCGACGACGCCCGCACCGTCTGCCTCATCCCGTCGAGCGCCCACGGCACGAACGCCGCGTCGGCGGTCCTCGCCGGCATGCAGGTCGTCGTGGTCGCGTGCGACGAGAACGGCAACGTCGACCTCGACGACCTCCGCGCGAAGACCGCGCAGCACGGCGACCGGCTCGCCGCGCTGATGATCACGTACCCGTCCACGCACGGCGTCTACGAGCACGACATCCGCGAGATCTGCGCCGCCGTGCACGACGCCGGCGGCCAGGTCTACGTCGACGGCGCGAACCTCAACGCGCTGCTCGGTCACGCCCGCTTCGGCGACTTCGGCGGGGACGTCTCGCACCTCAACCTGCACAAGACGTTCTGCATCCCGCACGGCGGTGGCGGTCCCGGTGTCGGACCGGTCGCGGCGAAGTCGCACCTCGCGCCGTTCCTGCCCGGGCACCCGTTCGCGCAGGACGCCGACCGCCGCACGGGCTCGGTGGCGGAGCCGGGGTCCGGGCGGGACGCGCACGCCGGCGGACCGGTCAGCGCGGCGCCGTACGGCAGCCCGAGCATCCTGCCCATCACGTGGACCTACGTCCGGATGATGGGGCTCGAGGGACTCACGCGTGCGACCGAGGCCGCCGTGCTCGGCGCGAACTACGTCGCCGCCCGTCTGCGCGACGCCTTCCCGGTGCTCTACACGGGCGAGTCCGGGCTCGTCGCGCACGAGTGCATCCTCGACCTCCGCCTGCTGCGCGACACGACCGGCATCACGGTCGACGACGTCGCCAAGCGTCTGGTCGACTACGGGTTCCACGCCCCGACGATGTCGTTCCCGGTCGCGGGCACGCTCATGGTCGAGCCGACCGAGAGCGAGGACCTCGCCGAGCTCGACCGCTTCGTCGACGCGATGCTCGCCATCCGTGCCGAGGCCTCGGCCGTCGAGCGCGGCGAGTGGCCGGCCGACGACAACCCGCTCGTGCACGCGCCGCACACGGCGTCCTCGGTGATCTCGGGGGAGTGGACGCACGCGTACACGCGGGAGCAGGCGGTGTACCCGCTGCCCGGCATCAGCGCACGGAAGTACTGGCCGCCGGTGCGGCGCATCGACCAGGCGTACGGCGACCGCAACCTCGTGTGCGCCTGCCCGCCGGTCGAGGCGTTCGCCTGACCGCGAGTCCGAGTACCGTGTGCCCCGTCCGGCCTGCCGGGCGGGGCACACTGCCGTCCCGGGAGCGTGCACGCCGCCGTCCCGTGGTCGCGCAGACCGCCGTGCCGGGGTGGCACGCCCGCTGTCCGGGCGCGTCGCCGTGGTGCCCCGCTGCATGCCGACTTGCACAGAGTTGTGCGTCGATGCAAGCATCTCGATGCGGTTGCAACAATCTCGCCCGGGCGTCCGCGATCCGCCCGAATCTTGCATCCTCTCGCAAGGATCGTGCAACTTGGTTTCCGATTTGTAACCGATCTCCTCTGGGCTTGGTGAGCGCTCCCCGCACTGCCTACAGTGCAAAGGTCAAACGTGGCGAGGGGGCACCCGTGCGCCTCGCCGCGTCCCATGCACCAGGAGGAATCTTGATCAAGAAGCGCGCTGGGCTCGCAGCCCTCGCCGTGCTCGGGGCCACAGCAATCGCCCTGGCCGGCTGCTCCAGCAACAGCAGCAGCGGCGGTGACAAGTCGGGCTCGACGAACGCGTCCGGCATCGTCACCACCAACGGCAACGAGCCCCAGAACCCGCTCATCCCCTCGAACACCACCGAGGTCGGCGGCGGCAAGATCATCGACTCGATCTTCGAAGGCCTGGTGTCGTACGACGCCAAGGGCAAGCCGGTCAACGAGGTCGCGAAGAGCATCGACACCGATGACTCGAAGACGTTCGACATCAAGCTGAACACGAACTACACCTTCACGAACGGCGAGAAGGTCACGGCCGAGTCGTTCACGAAGGCGTGGAACTGGGCGGCGCAGTTCTCGAACAAGCAGGGCGCGAGCTACTTCTTCGAGAACATCGAGGGCTACGACGCCACGAAGGACTCCGAGCTCACCGGCCTCAAGGTCAAGAGCGATGACGAGTTCACCGTCACGCTCAAGTCGGCGCAGTCGGACTTCCCGCTCTCGCTCGGCTACTCGGCGTTCGTGCCGCTGCCCTCGGCGTTCTACAAGGACACCAAGGCCTTCGGTGAGGACCCGATCGGCAACGGCCCGTACAAGCTCGACGGCAAGGGTGCGTGGACGCACAACCAGTCGATCAAGCTGGTCACCAACAAGGACTACGTCGGCAAGCGCAAGCCGAAGAACGGCGGCCTGACGGTCACGTTCTACACCTCGCAGGACACCGCGTACTCCGACGCCCAGGGCGGCAACCTCGACGTCCTCGACGCCGTGCCGGACAGCGCCTTCGCGACCTACAAGTCCGACTTCCCGGACTCGAACGTCAACCAGGCCGCCGCGATCTTCCAGGCGATCTACCTGCCCTACTACCTCGACCACTGGAAGGGTGAAGAGGGCAAGCTCCGCCGCGAGGCGATCTCGCTGTCGATCAACCGCAAGCAGATCACCGACAAGATCTTCGAAGGCACCCGCACCCCGGCCAAGGACTTCACCTCCCCGGTGATCGCCGGCTGGAACGACGACCTCGACGGTTCCGACGTCCTGACCTACGACAAGTCGAAGGCCAAGGAGCTGTGGGCCGAGGCCGACAAGATCTCGAAGTACAACGACACCCTCACCATCGCGTACAACGCCGACGGCGGCCACCAGGCCTGGGTCACCGCGGTGACCAACTCGATCTCGAGCACGCTCGGCATCAAGGCCGAGGGCAAGGCGTACCCGACCTTCGCCGAGGCGCTCGCGGTCCAGACGGACAACAAGCTCACGGGCGGCAGCCGCACCGGTTGGCAGGCGGACTACCCGTCGCTGTACAACTTCCTCGGCCCGACCATGGGTGACGGTTCGTCGAGCAACTACTCGCGCTACGACTCGTCCGAGTACAACGAGCTCCTTGCGAAGGGCCGCTCGGCCGCGACCGTCGAAGAGGGCAACAAGTACTTCGACCAGGCGCAGGAGCTCCTGTTCAAGGACCTCCCGGAGATCCCGCTGTGGTACTCCAACGTCACCGGCGTCTGGAACGCGGACAACGTGTCGAACGTAAAGTTCGGCTGGAACTCGGTGCCGCTGTATTACGACGTCGAGGTCAAGAAGTAACACCAGTCTCCTCGTGAGACACATCGCGGACGGGTATCCTGCTCCGCGACCACCGGACGGGGGTTCGGGGGCCCACCAGGCTCCCGAACCCCCGTACCACGGCGGCAACACCTTCCCCCACCACCGCGGGCGCCGCCGCCCGCACCGGACACCCGTGCCGACCCGCGGACCGTCCACCCCTCACGACATGAACCTGAACGACATGCGCGTCCCGAACCAGGCAGGGATCTGATGGCCTGGTACCTCGGCAAGCGCCTCCTGCAACTCATCCCCGTGTTCTTCGGGGCCACGTTCCTCATCTACTTCATGGTGTTCTCCCTGCCGGGTGACCCGATCGCCGCCCTGTTCGGCGATCGTCAGCCGTCCCCGCAGGTCATCGAGCAGCTGCGTCAGCAGTACAACCTCGACAAGCCGTTCATCATCCAGTACCTCCTCTGGATCGGCGGCGTGTTCCGCGGCGACCTCGGTCTGACCTACTCGGGTCTGCCGGTCAGCTCGCAGCTCGCGCAGGCGTTCCCGATCACGGCACGTCTGGCGATCCTGTCCCTGCTCTTCGAGTCGATCGCCGGCATCGTCGTCGGTGTCATCGCCGGCCTCCGCAAGGGCAAGCTCTTCGACGCGACCGCCCTGGTCGTCAGCCTCCTGCTCATCTCGGTCCCGACGTTCGTCGTCGGCTTCCTGCTGCAGTACGTCTTCGGCATCAACCTCGGGCTGTTCCGGGTGACGGTGTCGAGCCAGGCGCCGTGGTCCGAGCTCGTGCTGCCGGCGATCGTGCTGGCGACGGTGTCGTTCGCGTACATCGTCCGCCTGACCCGTGCGAGCGTCGCCGAGAACATGTCGGCCGACTTCGTGCGGACCGCGACGGCCAAGGGGCTGGCGCGACGCCGGGTCGTGGGCGTGCACATCTTCCGCAACTCGCTCATCCCCGTGGTGACCTACCTGGGTGTCGACATCGGCAACCTGATGGTCGGCGCGGTCGTCACCGAGGGCATCTTCAACATCCACGGTGTGGGTGGCACGGTGTTCCAGGCCGTCAAGCTCGGTGAGGGCCCGACCGTCGTGTCGTTCGTCGCCGTGATGGTCATCATCTTCATGCTCGCCAACCTCCTGGTCGACCTGCTCTACGCCGTCCTGGACCCGAGGATCCGCTATGCCAAGTAACACCGAACCCCGCTCGGCGACCCACTACGTCGCCCCGATCGAGGAGACCCCGCTCCAGGCGGTCGACCAGGTCAACGAGGACGAGAAGACCCGTTCGACCTGGAGTGACGCGTGGGACGCGATGCGGGTCCGCCCGATGTTCTGGGTGTCGTCCGTCCTCATCCTGCTGATCATCCTCGTGGCGCTCTTCCCGGGCCTCTTCGCCCATGTCGACCCGCGCGCGGCGAACCTGGCGAAGAGCAACGAGGGGTCCGAGCCCGGCCACATCCTCGGCTTCAACCGCCAGGGCAACGACGTGTACGCCCGCACCATCTGGGGCACGCGCAACTCGCTCATCGTCGGCATCGTGGCGACGGTCCTGGTGTCGGTCGTCGGCATCGTGATCGGCGCACTCGCCGGCTTCTTCGGCGGCTGGCTCGACACGATCGTGTCCCGCATCGGTGACATCTTCTTCTCGATCCCGACCGTGCTCGGCGCGATCGTGATCATGTCGGTGCTCCCGGCGCGGAACGCCCTGACGGTGTCGCTCGTCCTGGCCGTGTTCGCCTGGCCGCAGATCGCCCGCATCATGCGCGGCGCGGTGCTCAGCGCGAAGCAGTCCGACTACGTCACCGCCTCGGCGGCGCTCGGCGTGAGCCGCTTCACGACGCTGGTCCGGCACGTGGTGCCGAACTCGCTCGCGCCGGTCATCGTCGTCGCGACCGTGTCGCTCGGCACGTTCATCGTGGCCGAGGCGACGCTGTCCTTCCTCGGAATCGGCCTGCCCGACTCGGCGCTCAGCTGGGGCCAGGACATCGGCAACGCGCAGGCGTCGATCCGCACCGCGCCCTCGACGATCTTCTGGCCGTCGGCCGCACTGTCCATCACCGTGCTCTCGTTCCTCCTCCTCGGTGACGTGGTCCGCGACGCACTCGACCCGAAGGCGAGGGCCCGCCGATGAGCGAGACTCTGACCCAGCCGAACGCCAGCCGTACCGGCGGCACCGGCGCGCCCCTGCTCGAGATCACCGACCTCGAGGTCGGCTTCAAGACCCAGAACGGCTTCGTCCAGGCGGTCCGCGGCGCGAGCTTCACCCTCGAGCAGGGCGAACGGCTCGCGATCGTCGGCGAGTCCGGGTCCGGCAAGTCGACCAGCGCGCAGTCGATCATCAAGCTCCTGCCCGGCACCGGCCAGGTCACCGGCGGGTCGATCAAGTTCAACGGGCGCGAGCTCGTCGGGCTGAGCGACAAGGAGATGTCGGAGATCCGCGGGAAGGAGATCGGCTACGTCCCCCAGGACCCGATGTCGAACCTCAACCCGCTCTGGTCGATCGGCTTCCAGGTGGAAGAGGCCATCAAGGCGAACGGGATCGCGACCGGCAAGCACGCGATCCGCGCCCGCGCGGTCGAGGTCCTGCAGGAGGCCGGCCTCGGCGACGCGTCGACGCGCCTCAAGCAGTTCCCGCACGAGTTCTCCGGCGGCATGCGCCAGCGCGTGCTCATCGGCATCGGTCTGTCGAGTCGCCCCAAGCTGCTCATCGCCGACGAGCCGACGAGTGCGCTCGACGTCACCGTCCAGCGGGTCATCCTCGACCACCTCGAGACGCTGACCCGCGACTTCGGCACCTCGGTGCTGTTCATCACGCACGACCTCGGCCTCGCCGCCGAGCGGGCCGAGAAGCTGGTCGTGATGTACAAGGGCCAGGTGGTGGAGGCCGGTCCCTCGAAGGAGATCCTGGCGAACCCGCGGCACCCGTACACGCAGCGCCTCGTGGCCGCCGCGCCGTCGCTCGCGAGCCGCCGCATCCAGTCGAAGGTGCAGCACCAGCGGGTCGACATCGCGGACGTCGGCAGCGACGACGCCGAGCTCCTCGCCCGTGCCCAGCAGCGTGAGCACCAGCCGGCGGAGGACCTCATCGTGGTGAAGAACCTCGAGAAGGTCTACAAGCTGCGCGGCAAGAACCTCGCCACCCGCGAGCTGAAGGCCGTCGACGACGTGTCGTTCTCGATCCCGAAGGGCACGACCACGGCGCTCGTCGGCGAGTCCGGTTCGGGCAAGTCGACCGTCGCGAAGCTCGTCCTGCAGCTCGAGGACATCACGAGCGGCACGGTGCAGTTCGACGGGATCGACATCGGCGCGCTGAAGGGCAAGGACCTCTTCGACTTCCGCCGCCGCGTGCAGCCGGTCTTCCAGGACCCGTACGGCTCGCTGGACCCGATGTACAACGTCGGGAACACGATCGCCGAGCCGCTGAAGACGCACAAGGTCGGGGACAAGGACTCGCGCCGCGCGCGCGTGCTCGAGCTGCTCGACCAGGTCGCGCTGCCGAAGTCGATGGTGAACCGCTACCCGAACGAGCTCTCGGGCGGGCAGCGGCAGCGCATCGCCGTGGCCCGCGCGCTCGCGCTCAAGCCCGAGGTCATCGTGCTCGACGAGGCGGTCTCCGCGCTCGACGTGCTCGTGCAGGGCCAGATCCTCGACCTGCTCACCGAGCTGCAGTCCGAGCTGGGCCTGACCTACCTGTTCATCACGCACGACCTCGCCGTGGTGCGCCTCGTCGCGGACAACGTCTGCGTCATGCGCAAGGGCCAGATCGTCGAGAAGGCGACGACCGACGAGGTCTTCGCCGACCCGCGTGAGCAGTACACGAAGGACCTGCTCGACGCCATCCCCGGCGCCGGGTTCGAGTTCGGACGCTGATCCCGCTGGACACCAACGAGGCCGGACGCATCGTCGTCCTCCGCGCAGGTCGCGGGGGCGCGGTCGCGTCCGGCCTCGTCGCCGTGCTGGCCCTCTTCATGCTCGGCGACGCGGCGGTCCGCGGCAGCTGGGACGTCGTCCTGCACGCGGTCGGTCCCCTCGCCGCCCTCGTCTGGGTGCTCTGGGTGCTCACCTTCCGCCCGCACGTGCGGATCGCCGACGACGCCGTCACGGTCGTGAACCCGCTCCGCCGGACGACGGTGCCGTGGGGCGCCGTCGAGGACGTCCGGATGCGCTGGCAGATCGTGCTCGACCTCGCCGACGGCCGGCGGTTGACCTGCTGGGGCGGCCCGTCGCTGCCGCGGCCGAAGCCGACCCGCCGCGGCGAACCCCGGGTGCTGCGGCAGCCGGACGAGTTCGTCGCGGTGCGCGACCGGTGGTCGGAACGACACGGTACGGCCGCCGACGGGCCCGTGGTCCGCGGATGGGACCGGCCCGCGCTCGTCGCGGGAGCGGTGATCGTCGTCCTCTGCGTCGTCGCCCTGCTCGTCTGACGTCGCGTCCGCGACGCGACCCGCAACGGACTGGAGGCGCGGTGCCAGCTGGCACCGCGCCTCCAGTCCGTTGCGGGGGAACCGCCTAGGCGACGGCCTCCACCCGCTCGGTCAGGAGCGGGTTCTGGTCGGTCTGGATGCACGCGACACCGCGGCCGTGCACGTCCTGCAGCCGCGGGTCGACCGAACGGCACTGCTGCTGCCGGCCCTCGTCGAGGAGCTGGTACAGCGGGCAGCGGGTCCGGAAGCGGCACCCCTCGATCCGTTCGGTCGGCGACGGGAGGTCGCCGTCGAGCAGGATGCGTCCGCGGGCGGCCTCGGCGAACGGGTCGGGCACCGGGACGGCGGACAGGAGCGCCCGCGTGTAGGGGTGCTGCGGGTCGTCGAACACCCGGTCACCGTCGCCGTACTCGACGATCCGGCCGAGGTACATCACGGCCACGTCGTCGGCGATGTGCCGGACCACGGACAGGTCGTGCGCGACGAACAGGTAGGACAGGCCGAGCCGGTGCTTGAGGTCCTCGAGCAGGTTGATGACGCCCGCCTGCACCGAGACGTCCAGCGCGGAGACCGGTTCGTCGAGCACGAGGATCTTCGGCTCGACGATGAGCGCGCGGGCGATCCCGATGCGCTGGCGCTGCCCGCCGGAGAACTCGTGCGGGTACCGGTCGATGTAGCTCGGCTCGAGGCCGACCAGCTCGAGGGAGTCGCGCACTCGTCGACGGATCTCGTCCTTCGGCACACCCTGCACGGTGAGCGGTTCGCCGATCACGGAACCGATGTCGAGCCGGGGGTCGATGGAGGCCATCGGGTCCTGGAAGACGACCTGGATGTCGCTGCGGAGCGCACGGCGGTCGGCCTTCGACAGCGAGCCGGTGTCGACACCGTTCACCCTGATCGTGCCCTGCTGGGCGCCGGCGAGCTCGAGGATCTCCATGATCGTGGTCGTCTTGCCGCAACCGGACTCGCCGACGAGGCCGAGGACCTGCCCGCGCTTCAGGGTGAGGGAGATGCCGTCGACCGCGTGCACCTCGCCGATGCGCCGACGGAACAGCGCACCCTTCGTCAGCGGGAACGTCTTCACGACGTCGTCGAGCTGCAGCACCACGTCGTCGCCGTGGTCGATCTCGGCCTCGGGCACGTCCTCCGGACGCGGGAAGATCTCGGAGCGAGCGAGCGTCCCGGCGGCGATCTCGTCGCGGCGGATGCACGCGGCGGTGTGCTCGTCGTCGAAGGCGCCGTTCGAGATCGTGGGCGTCGCGCCGGTCAGCACCGGGTTGTCGGCACTCGGCGGGACCGTGGGGGCGATCAGGGCGGGCTCGCCCTCGCGGCAGGCGTCGAGCACGGCCGGGCAGCGGTCGGCGAACGGGCACCCGGTCGGCTTCTGGGTGAGGAGCGGCGGGCGGCCCTCGAGCGGGACGAGGCGCTCCGAGCGCGCCGACGTCATGTTCGGCATCGAGCGGAGCAGCCCGATCGTGTACGGCATGACCGGCTCGCGGAAGAGCGGTTCGACCGGAGCGGTCTCGACGATCCGGCCCGCGTACATCACGGCGACGCGGTCGGCGTTGCCGGCGACGACACCGAGGTCGTGCGTGATGAGGACCACCGCGGCGCCGGTCATCTCCTTCGCGGTCTGCAGGACGTCGAGGATCTGCGCCTGGATCGTCACGTCGAGCGCGGTCGTCGGCTCGTCGGCGATGATCAGCTTCGGGTCGTTCGCGATGGCGATGGCGATCATCGCGCGCTGACGCATGCCGCCGGAGAACTCGTGCGGGAAGGCGTCGAGTCGCCTGGAGGGGTTCGGGATGCCCACGACACGCAGCAGTTCCTCGGCGCGGGTCCGGGCGGCGTGCGGGGTGAGGCTCCGGTCGTGCAGCCGCAGTCCCTCGACGATCTGCTGCCCGATCGTGTACACGGGCGTCAGGGCGGAGAGCGGGTCCTGGAAGACCATGGCGATGTCGCGCCCGCGGAGCTTCGACATCTCGCGGTCGTTCAGGCCGAGCAGCTCGCGGCCGTCGAACCGGATGCTGCCCTCGACCTTGGCCGACGACGGCAGCAGGCCCATGACGGCCATCGAGGACACCGACTTGCCGGACCCGGACTCGCCGACGATGCCGAGGAACTCGCCCTGGTTGACGGAGTAGTCCACACCGCGGACGGCGTACACGGGCTTCGAGCCCGGGTTGAACGTGACGGTCAGGTCGGAGACGGAGAGCAGGGGCTCAGTCACGGTTGGCTCCCGAGGTGGGGTCGATGGCGTCGCGCAGGGCGTCGCCGAGCAGGCTGGTGGAGAGGACCGTGGCGACGAGTGTCGCAGCCGGCAGGACGAACAGCCACGGTCGGGTGACCGCGGACTGGCTGCCGGCGGCGAGCAGCGTGCCGAGCGACACGTCCGGCACCTGGATGCCGAAGCCGAAGAAGCTCAGGGCACTCTCGGACAGGATCATCGCGCCGACCCCGAGTGTGGCGTCGATGATCAGCAGCGAGGCCACGTTCGGCAGGATGTGCCGCCGGATGATCGTGAACGACGGCACACCCATGAACCGCGCGGCCTTGACGTAGTCGCGCTCTCGCAGCGACATCGTCTGCCCGCGGATCACGCGCGCCATGATCATCCAGCCGAAGATCGCCAGCCCGACGATGAGCGCGAGCCAGCTGAGGTTCTTGAACAGCGGGCTGAGGAGGACCAGCGCGTAGAAGGACGGGATGACCAGCAGCAGGTCGATGCCCCAGACGAGCGCCCGGTCCACGAACCCGCCGAAGTACCCGGCCACGGCGCCGACGATGCCGGCGATGAGCGTGGCGGCGGGACCGGCGATGAGGCCGATGAGCAGCGACTTCTGCAGGCCGACGAGCGTCTGCGCGTAGATGTCCTGCCCGATGTCGTTCGTGCCGAACCAGTGGGACGCGCTCGGCGGCATGCCGAACGCCAGGCCGTCGGAGTCGACGGCGTTCCAGTGGTACAGGTACGGACCGACGAAGGCCCAGAGCAGGATGAGCAGCAGCGCGCCGCCGCCGATGCGGGCGCGCCAGGTGCCGAGCACCTTGCGCCAGAGCGGGGTGCGGCCACCCTTCACCTCGACGACGTGCGCCGGGGTGCCGGCGCCGCCGTCACCGGGGTCGCCGGCGGTGTTCGTGGTCGTGGGGTCGAGAACAGACACGGGTCACACCCTCACTCGCGGGTCGAGCGCGGCGTAGAGCAGGTCCGCGAGGGTGCCTGCGATGAGCACGAGGATCGCCGTGAAGAGGATCGTGCCCGCTGCCGCGTTGATGTCGTTGTTGCTGATGCTCTGGACGAAGTACTCGCCCATGCCGTGCCAGCTGAAGACGAGTTCGGTGATGCTCGCACCCGTCAGGATGAGGCCGAAGGAGTAGGCGAAGAACGTCGACATCGGGATGAGCGCGACGCGGACACCGTGCCGCATGATGGCCGATCCACGCGTCCGGCCCTTCGAGCGTGCCGTCCGGATGAAGTCGTTTGACAGGACGTCGAGCATCGCCGAGCGCTGGTACCGGGAGTACGACGCGACGGCGCCCACCGTCAGCGAGATCGTCGGTAACAAGAGGTGGACCAGCCGGTCGCCGAGCACCGGGAAGAACCCGCTGACGCCCGGGGTGTACTCGCCGGTGAAGCTGATCACCTGCGTGCCAACCACGTTGTTGAGGTTGGTCGCCAGGATCATCAGGACCACCGCGATGACGAACGGCGGGGTCGCGAGCACCGCGAAGGACGCGTAGGTCGAGACCTGGTCGGACGTCTTGTACTGCCGCACCGCGTTCCAGACGCCGAGCAGGACGCCGAGGATCGCGCCGAGCAGCGTGCCGATCACGAGCAGCCGGAGGCTCGTGCCGGACCGGGCGACGATGTCGGCGGTGACCTCGGTGCCGCGGGCGCTGATGCCGAGCGAGCCGTGCGTGACGAGGTTCACCCACCAGTTCCACGTCCGGACCAGCAGCGGGGTGTTCGGATCGGCGCCGAGTTTCTGGAGCGCGGCGTCGATCGAGCTCTGCGGCACCGGCGGGTTCTTGCCGAGGTACCTGGCCGTCGGGTTGAGCGTCGCGCTGGCGAGCAGGTAGCCGAGCGTCGTCGCGACGATCGTCAGGATCACGTAGTTGACGATCCGCTTCGCGAGGAAAGCAAGCATGTACTGGGACCTCAGGGGGGTGCGGCCGTCCGTCCGGACGGCGTTGTTCGGTGGCGACAGGTTAGCCGCTTCCGAGCCGGGGTGGGTGATCACTGTTGACGCTATGCAACATTCGTTACGACCATGTTTCGATTCGGTACAGCAGGCCTTGTGCGACCTTCGGATGTGACTAGGGTTCTCAACCAACAGGCGTGGCGGCGGGGGCTGTCGCGTCCCGGCGCTCCGGCGCGAACCACAACGAAAGGGAATCCTCGCCATGCGAATGAGGATCAAGACGACGGCCGTGCTCGCCACAGCAGCCGCCGCGGCACTCGTGCTCGCGGGCTGCTCCGGCGGCGGATCCGCCGGACAGAGCAGCTCGGCCGTCGCCACGTCGTCGCTGAAGTCGACGGGCTGGACGGTCGCCGACCGCGACACGATCAAGGACGGCGGCTCGCTCACCCTGCCGATCGACTCGGCTCCGGCGAACTGGCAGCTGTCGAACCTCGACTCCGGGACGGTCGACGACAACACGATCGCGGGCACCTACCTGCCGGGGTTCATCCAGTTCAAGGCCAACGGTGAGTGGGAGGCGAACAAGGACTACGTCGACTCGATCGAGCTGACGAAGGACTCGCCCCAGACCGTCGAGATCAAGATCAACCCCAAGGCGGTCTGGTCCGACGGCACCCCGATCACCGA
Source organism: Curtobacterium sp. AB451 (assembly GCF_050585845.1). Lineage (NCBI taxonomy): Bacteria > Bacillati > Actinomycetota > Actinomycetes > Micrococcales > Microbacteriaceae > Curtobacterium > Curtobacterium sp. AB451. The sequence continues at coordinate 324,080 of NZ_JBOBQG010000001.1, read as the reverse complement.
GAAGGACGTCGAGGCGAACTGGAAGGCGCTGAACGGCACGAACAAGGCCTTCGCCCCGCTCGCCACCAACGTCTGGGAGGACGTCGACTCCGTCAAGCAGGGGTCGGACGAGCGCGACGTCATCGTCACGTTCTCGAAGACCAACGCCGACTGGCCGAGCGTCTTCAGCGCGATCTACCCCTACTGGGCCGTCGACACCCCCGACCACTTCAACAACTCGTGGGCGAAGGGTCCCTACGCCGCCGACGGCAAGACGTACGTCTCCGCCGGCCCGTACATCCTCAAGTCCTTCGACGCCAACGGCGGCGTCGTGACCTTCGAGAAGAACTCCAAGTGGTGGGGTGACGCGCCGAAGCTCGACACGATCGTCTTCAAGACCGTGTCCCGCGACGGTGTCGCCCAGGCGTACGCGAACAAGGAGTTCGACGCGTTCAACCTGAACGGTTCCGCGGACAACTTCAAGACCGCGAACAGCCGCTCGGACTCGAAGATCGAGCGTTCGCTCGGCACGACCCAGCGTCAGATCACCCTGAACGGCACGTCCGACGTGTTCAAGGACCAGGAGGTCCGTCAGGCCTTCGCCCAGGCGATCAACCGCCAGGTCGTCGCGCAGGCGATCCTCTCGCCGGTGAAGAGCCCGGTCCAGGTGCTCAACAACCTCGTGTACCTGCCCGGCCAGAAGGGCTACCAGGACAACGTCTCGTCGGTCTACGGCTACAGCACGGACAAGGCGAAGAAGAAGCTCGAGGACGCCGGCTACACGATCGGCTCGGACGGCTACGCGACCAAGGGCGGCAAGACGCTCGACGTCCGCTTCGTCATCCCGTCGGACAACCAGAACTCGGCGAACGTCGCGCAGCTCGTGCAGCAGCAGACCAAGCTCGCCGGCTTCAAGGTGACCATCGACACCGTCCCGACCGACGACTTCTTCACGAAGTACGTCACCACCGACGGCCGTGACTTCGACGCGACGTACTTCGCCTGGCAGGGCACGCCGTTCCCGGTGTCGTCGCTGAAGTCGATCTACTACCCGGCCGACGCCGGTCAGAACTACACCGGCGTGACGGACGACTCGCTCGGTGCCGCCTGGGACAAGGCCAACGCGGAGCTCGACGCCGACAAGCGCATCGAGGACGCGGACGCGATCGACAAGAAGATCGTCAAGGTGGCCGGCACCATCCCGCTGTTCCCGGAGCCCTACGCCTGGGGCGTGCGCAAGGACCTCGTGAACTACGGTCCCGCGCAGTTCCAGCAGTCCTCCGTGAAGTGGCAGGACGTGGGCTACAAGAAGTAGTCCGCCGCACTCCACCCGGAAACGACATCCCCGACGTCGCACGACGTCGGGGATGTCGTTCTTCGTTGCGGGAGCGGACGACGGATCGCGGCGCTCAGAGCTGCGCGGCCGCCAGGGTCGCGACGAAGGCGAGGACCACGATCGCGAGGATCGTCCACCCGTGCACACGGTGCGTGATCGGCGCAGCCGTCACGGTCGCCGGAGGCGGGCCGTCCGCCTCGGGCGGCGCCGGTACGAAGCCGCGGATCCGCTCGGCCGCAGCGTCGACGTCGAGGCGGGTCGCGCCTCCTGGACGACCGTCGACCACCGCGGCGAGCCGAGCCGACCTGCGGGTCGCGAGCCAGGTGCGTCGGACGCCCTCGCTCGTGACGACCTCGAGGCCGTACTTCGTGCGGACCTCGGTGATGCGCCGCCAGGAGTAGGTGCTGGTACGCCGGACGTCGACGATCCGCAGGTGGTCGTCGGTGAGCTCGAAGCGCGGACGCCAGAGGACGGCCCACGCGATGAACGCGATGCTGATGCTCGGGACGGGGGCGAGCCAGACGGCGCCGCCGGTCAGGAGTGCGAGGGGGACGAGCGCGACGGCCGCGACCCACAGGACGACGGCGAGCAGGCGCATGCCGGGGGCGAGGATCGTGGTCACCCGGACGAGCGTACGAGACGAGGTGACGAGATGCCTCCCCGGAGACGTCCGGAGAGCGGGTGTGACACACCTGCGCGTATCTCCGGACGACCCGATTCCCCGGGGAGGCAGGCCCTGTGTGGACCTCTCGTGGCGTCAATGGTCCTCGGCCCCCGTTCGGGTGTCGATACCCCAGGGTGTCGCATCTTCTGGGGACCGACACGCCGTGTCACCCGTCTCAGGCCACGAGGAGCTCGACCTGCGCCCGGATCGCCTCGGCCTTCGGGAACCGGAGCCCGACCAGCCCGACGTGCCGCCAGCGGACCACGCCGTCGGGTCCGATCACGAACACCGACCGTCGGAGGCCGATGCCCGGCGCCTGCACGCCGTACGCGCGGATGACGTCGCCGGCGGTGTCGCTCAGCAGGGGGAAGGTGAGCGAGGACCCGCGGGCGAACGCCTCGTGCGAGTCGAGCGCCTGCGGGCTGACGCCCCACACGACGGCGCCGAGGTCACCGAAGTCGTCGAGCTCCTCCTGGTAGCTGCAGAGCTGCGCCGTGCAGACGGGGGTGGCATCGCCGGGGTAGAAGGCGAGCACGAGGGTCCGGCCGATCACGGCGGACAGCGCGTACTCGTCGTCGGTACGGGTGCCGTCCCGCACGATCATGCCGGGAAGGGTGAATCCGGGTGCGGGATCGCCGACCTCGGGGATGCTCATGCCGCAACGGTAGGTGCGCGACCTCCGTCCGGTGCCGCGCCGCGCTGTGGGTTCACTGTGGGAACGTGCGGGGACGCGCGCGCTGGCGTCAGCGGAACAGCTGCGGGAACGCGTGCGCGACCCACGGGTACCCGACGAAGACGGCCGCGTCGAGCAGGCAGTGCGTGATGACGAGGGGGAGGAGCCGTCCCCACCGGGTGTAGATCCACCCGAACACGATGCCCATCACGGCGTTGCCGACGAACGCGCCGAACCCCTGGTACAGGTGGTAGCTGCCGCGCAGGACGGCCGTGGACAGGATGATCTGCCAGCGCCCCCACCCGACGGAGCCGAGCCGCTCGTAGAGGTAGCCGATGACGATGACCTCCTCCTGCAGCCCGGAGCGGATCGCCGAGAGCAGCAGGACCGGGATCGTCCACCAGTACGAGTCGAGCGCCGCCGGGTCCACGTTCACCGTGACGCCGAGCGCCCGCCCGGTGAAGTAGAGCGCCAGGCCGGGGATCCCGATCCCGAGGGCGATGAGCGCCGCGCCGCCGAGGTCGGGGCGCACCCGGAACCGGTCGATGCCGAGCCGGCCGAGGTGCGGACGGGTCGTGCTCCAGAGCAGGTAGCAGACGAGCGCGACCGGGGCGAGGTCGACCGCGATGCCCACGAGCTGCCGGGCGAGGTCGACGTACTGCACGGTCGTGGTCGACGTGTTCAGCGCCGTGGACTGCTCGCCGAGCGGCGTCGTCTGCGACAGGTCGTCGATGATCTGCAGCACCGAGTAGAGCGCGCTGCCGCCGAGCGAGAGCAGCAGCACGATGGTGATCTCGATCCACGTTCGCCGACGGCTCATCGGTGGTACTCCTCTCGGTTGCGAACTACCGGTAGACTGGCGTGTCGGGCGTTCTGCCCACCTCCGGGCAGTGCCACCGCGGCGCGCGTGCCACCGTCGGCCGCCCGATCTTCTTCCGAACACCAAAGGATGTCCTGTATGGCGCTCGCCACCCGGTCCGACCTGCGCAACGTCGCCATCGTGGCACACGTCGACCACGGCAAGACCACCCTCGTCGACGCGATGCTCACGCAGACCAACTCGTTCGACGCCCACTTCGAGGGCGAAGACCGCATGATGGACTCGAACGACCTCGAGCGCGAGAAGGGCATCACGATCCTCGCGAAGAACACGTCGGTGCTCTACAACGGCAAGCACGCGACCGAGTTCGGCGCGGACGGCCCCATCACCATCAACGTCATCGACACCCCGGGTCACGCCGACTTCGGTGGCGAGGTCGAGCGCGGCCTCTCCATGGTCGACGGCGTCGTGCTCCTCGTCGACGCATCAGAGGGCCCGCTGCCCCAGACCCGCTTCGTGCTCCGCAAGGCGCTCGCCGCGAAGCTCCCAGTGATCCTGCTCGTCAACAAGACGGACCGCCCGGACTCCCGCATCGACGAGGTCGTGTCCGAGTCGCAGGACCTCCTGCTCGGGCTCGCCTCCGACCTGTCGGACGAGGTCGACGACCTCGACCTCGACGCGATCCTCGACGTCCCGGTGGTCTACGCCTCGGGTCGCGCCGGTGCCGCGTCGCGCAACAAGCCGGAGGACGGCTCGCTGCCCGACAACGACGACCTCGAGCCCCTGTTCGAGGCGATCCTGCAACACGTCCCGGCCCCGAAGTACGACGACGAGCACCCCCTGCAGGCGCACGTCACGAACCTCGACGCCTCGCCGTTCCTCGGCCGCCTCGCGCTCCTGCGCATCTTCCACGGCACCATGAAGAAGGGCCAGACGGTCGCGTGGGTCAAGCACGACGGCAGCGTCGTGAACGCCCGCATCACCGAGCTGCTCGTCACCAAGGCACTCGAGCGCTACCCGGCCGAGTCCGCGGGCCCCGGTGACATCGTCGCCGTCGCCGGCTTCGACACCATCACCATCGGTGAGACCCTGACCGACCCCGAGGACGTCCGTCCGCTGCCGACCATCACGGTCGACGACCCGGCGATCTCGATGACGATCGGCACGAACACGTCGCCGCTGGTCGGCAAGGTCAAGGGCCACAAGCTCACCGCCCGCATGGTGAAGGACCGCCTCGACCGCGAGCTCATCGGCAACGTCTCGCTCAAGGTCCTCGACATCGGTCGTCCCGACGCGTGGGAGGTCCAGGGTCGCGGCGAGCTCGCGCTGGCCATCCTCGTCGAGCAGATGCGTCGCGAGGGCTTCGAGCTCACCGTCGGCAAGCCGCAGGTCGTCACCAAGCGTGACGAGGACGGCAAGCTGCAGGAGCCGTACGAGCACATGACGATCGACACGCCGGAGGAGCACCTCGGCGCGATCACGCAGCTCATGGCCGCGCGCAAGGGTCGCATGGAGAACATGACGAACCACGGCACCGGCTGGATCCGCATGGAGTTCATCGTGCCGTCGCGTGGCCTGATCGGCTTCCGCACCGCGTTCCTCACCGAGACCCGCGGCACCGGCATCGCCAACGCGATCTCGCACGGCTACGCCGAGTGGGCCGGCCCGATCCAGACCCGTGTCAACGGCTCGATCGTGTCCGACCGCTCCGGTGTGGTCACGCCGTTCGCGATCACGAACCTGCAGGAGCGGATGACGTTCTTCGTCAACCCCACCGAAGAGGTCTACGAGGGCATGGTCATCGGCGAGAACTCGCGCGCCGACGACATGGACGTCAACATCACGAAGGAGAAGAAGCTCACGAACATGCGTTCGGCGAACGCCGACTCCTTCGAGTCGATGACGCCGTCGCGCCAGCTCTCCCTCGAGGAGTGCCTGGAGTTCGCGCGCGAGGACGAGTGCGTCGAGGTCACCCCCGACGCCGTGCGCATCCGCAAGGTCGAGCTCGACGCGCAGGCTCGCCAGCGCGCCTACGCCCGGTTGAAGCGTCAGGACGCGTAGGCCCGTCGCAACAGAGCGGGCGCCCACGCCCGCCTGAAGCGTCAGGACGCGTAAGCGGTCCATCCAGGAGGCGCGACTCGCGTCCGACGGCCCGGTCACCTCGTCCGAGGTGGCCGGGCCGTCGTCGGATGTAGCGTGGTGCGCGTGACTCTCGACCTCCTCTCGCTGTACCAGGACCTCCACGCACACCCCGAGCTCGGCTTCCAGGAGCACCGCACCGCGGGCATCGTCGCCGACCGGCTCGAGGCGATCGGCGGGATCGAGGTCACCACGGGCATCGGCGGCACCGGTGTCGTCGGTGTCCTGTCGAACGGCGACGGGCCGGTCGTCTGGCTCCGCGCCGACATGGACGGACTGCCGGTCCAGGAGCGCACCGGCCTGCCGTACGCCAGCGAGCACCACGGCACCGACGAGGACGGCAACGACGTCCCGACGATGCACGCGTGCGGCCACGACATCCACGTGACGTGGCTGCTCGGCACCCTCGAACGCCTCGCCGCGACCACCGGCGACTGGCACGGCACGGTCGTCGGCGTCTTCCAGCCCGCGGAAGAGGTCATCTCCGGCGCCCGGGCGATGGTCGAGGACGGGCTCGTCGACCGCTTCCCGAAGCCGGACGTCGTGCTCGGGCAGCACTCGGCGCCGGCACCGGTCGGCATCGTCGCCGTCGGCAGCGGCCCCGTGATGGCGTCGAGCGACCGGCTGACCGTCACGTTCAACGGCCGTGGTGCGCACGGTTCCGCCCCGCAGGCCTCGCTCGACCCGGTCGTCACCGCGGCCTCGGCGGTCGTCCGCCTGCAGACCGTGGTCTCGCGTGAGGTCTCGCCGAGCGACGCCGGAGTCGTCACCGTCGGCAGCTTCCACGCCGGCACCCGCGCGAACATCATCCCCGACCAGGCCGTCATCGAGATCTCGACGCGTGCCCGCAACGAGGAGACCCGTGAGCGGATCATCGCCTCGATCGAGCGCATCGTCCGCGCCGAGAGCGAGGCCGGCGGACTGCCGGAGCCGACGATCGTGCGCGCACCCGGCGCCGAGGTCACCGTGAACGACGTCGAGGCCGCCCAGGTCGTGCTCGACGCGATCCGCGCCGAGGTCCCCGGGGCGCGTGACCTCGAGATCGGGTTGGCGATGGCGTCCGAGGACGTCGGGCAGCTCGCCACCGCCGCGGGCGCTCCGCTCGTGTACTGGTTCACCGGCATCACCGACCCGGAGCTCTTCCGTCGCGGCGAGGACATCCCGAGCAACCACTCGCCGTTCTACGCGCCGCAGGCCGAGACGGCGATCCCGGTGGGTGTCGACGCCCTCGTCGCGGCGACGCGCGCGTACGTCGCCTGACGCGAGCGGCCCGCTCGGGCCGGCCAGGAGGCGCGGCGCGACCCGCGTCACGCACGTGACGTTCCCAGGGGACTCACGCCGCGCCTCCCGGCTCGCCCCCTAGGGTGCTGGGCATGCGCACCCCGACCCGCACCCTGATCGCCGCCGTCGCAGCCGGCATCGCCCTCGCCGGACTGGCCGGCTGCTCGTCCGACGCCGTCAAGCAGGCCACCGACCTCGGCTCCTCGGTCGCGTCGAGCGTCGCCGAGGGCGTGCAGGGCATCGACGGCAAGGCCGTCCAGGACGGCATGGCCTCGGTCGCCGGGGGCATCGACGGCGCCCTGGACACCGCGCTGAAGGGCGCGAACGTGACCTCGGACGGCAAGGTCCCGGACGGCTTCCCGACCAAGGACGTCCCGCTCGTCGACGGCACCGTGCTCGGCGGCGGCTCCGGCCCGAACGGCTCCGGCTGGGTCGCACAGGTCCGCGCGGGCTCCGTCGACGACTTCCAGGCGGCGGCGCAGCAGCTCACCGACGCCGGGTTCACCGAGTCGGCGAAGCGCGCGGACTCGTCGAGCGCCTTCGGGATGTTCCGGAGCGACGCCTACCGCGTGGTCCTGACGTTCTCGGACGGCAACGACGGTGTGACCGCGACCTACATCGTGACGCCCCGCTAGTCGCCGCTGGGTACGCTTGGACCCGATGTCGAAGGCCCCTGCAACCCGCCCCGAGCGCGTCCTGTTCGTGCACGCCCACCCGGACGACGAGACGCTCTCGTCCGGTGGGACGATCGCCACCCTGCTCGAGCTCGGCGCCGAGGTGACGGTGCTCACCGCGACCCGGGGTGAGCGCGGGGAGATGCTGACCCCCGAGCTCGGGCCGCTCTTCGGCGACGGCCCCCGGGTCGCCGCACACCGCGAGACCGAGATCGCCGGTGCCCTCGCCGCACTCGGCGGTCCCGCGCACCTCTGGCTCGGCGGCCCCGGTGCACGGCCGACGGACCTGCCCGAGCGCCGCTACACCGACTCCGGCATGCAGTGGGGCCCCGACGGTCGCGCGGTCGCCGCGGGGGACGCCCCGGCCGACTCGCTCACCGCGGCCGACCTCGGTGAGGTCGTCGACGACATCCGCGCCGCGATCCGTTCCACCGGCGCCGACGCGGTGGTGAGCTACGCCGACGACGGCGGCTACGGTCACCCGGACCACGTCCGCGTCCACCACGCGGCGCGGTACGCCGCACGCGCCGAGGAACTCCCGTTCTCGATGATCGTCGACCCCGAGTCCGGGCAGGCCGACCTGACCGTGGACGTCCTCCCCGTGCGGGCGAAGGTCCGGGCGGCCGTCGAGCAGTACCGCTCCCAGGTGACCGTCGACCCCGTCGATCCCCGTGACCCCACCGCGCTGTCGTGGGTGATGCCGCACGGCGAACGGCAGCACGCCCGGGCGACCGAGGCGTTCCGGCACGACGTCGACCGGGTCCCCGAGGCGCCGCAGACCTTCGCCGAGTTCTCGCGGCAGGGCAAGGTCACCGCGGTCGTGGTCGCCCTCGTCCTCGGACTCGTCGCCGGGGGACTCGGCACCGTCACGCACCAGCAGGCCCTCGGGGGGTTCGCGGTCGGGATCGTGCTCACCTCGCTCATCGTGGTCGGGCTGACGGTCGGCATCCGGCTGCTGTACCGGTCGCGGGCGATGGTCGCCGCGGTCGGCATCGGGATCATCGCCGCGACGCAGGTCCTGACGTCGGTGGCCGGGCAGAGCTCCCCGCTCGTGCTCGCGAACGTCGCCGGCTACGTGTGGACGTTCGGCCCCGCGGCCGTCACCGCGCTCGTGCTCGCCTGGCCGGACCTGTCCGGGATCCGGGCGGCCGCCGCACGGTCCGGTGGCGCGGACCGCTCTTGACGGTCCGGCGCGGAGTGGTGCGGACGGGCCGGCGCGGTCCTGACGGTCCGGCGCGGTGTGGACCGGTCCTGCGGTCCGGCGGAGTGCGGACCTCGCGGTCCGGCGGAGTGCGGACCTCGCCGTCCGGCGGTCAGGTGCGGCCGGGCCGCGCGGGTAGACTCGATCTGCTCAGTCCGAAGGGAGCACCCCAACCGTGACGTACGTGATCGCCCAGCCCTGTGTCGACGTCAAGGACCGCGCCTGCATCGACGAATGCCCGGTCGACTGCATCTACGAGGGTGACCGGTCCCTGTACATCCACCCCGACGAGTGCGTCGACTGCGGTGCGTGCGAGCCGGTCTGCCCGGTCGAGGCGATCTACTACGAGGACGACCTCCCCGAGGAGTGGGCCGACTACTACAAGGCCAACGTCGAGTTCTTCGAAGAGGTCGGTTCCCCCGGCGGTGCCGCGAAGGTCGGCGTGATCCACAAGGACCACCCGGTCGTCATGGCCGAGCCGCCCCGCGGCTGACCCGGAGCCGGACCGTGGCGCTCGACCTCCCCGACTTCCCCTGGGACCAGCTCGTCCCGTTCAAGCAGCAGGCCGCGGCGGTCGAGGGCGGCATCGTCGACCTCAGCGTCGGCTCGCCCGTCGACCCGACCCCCGCCGTCGTCCGCACGGCGCTGGCAGAGGCGACCGACGCGCACGCCTACCCGCAGGTCGCCGGGACGCCGGCCCTGCGCGAGGCGATCGCCGACTGGTACGGCCGTCGGCAGGGCGTCACGCTGACGCCCGACCAGGTGCTGCCGACGATCGGCTCGAAGGAGTTCATCGCCGGGCTCGCGCTCTGGCTCGGCATCGGCCGCGGTGACACGGTCGTGTTCCCGGCCGCGGCGTACCCGACGTACGAGCTCGGTGCGGCCCTGGTCGGCGCGGACGCCCTCGCCTCGGACGACCCGGCGGCGTGGCCGTCCACCACGAAGCTCGTCTGGCTGAACTCGCCGGGCAACCCGGACGGCCGCGTCCTGTCGATCGACGAGCTGCGTGCCGCGGTCGAGCGGGCGCGGGAACTCGGCGCGGTCATCGTCGGCGACGAGTGCTACGCCGAACTCGGGTGGGAGCCGCCGTACGACGCCGCCCCCACGCCGACGATCCTCGACCCCCGGGTGGTGGGGGACTCCGTCGACGGCGTGCTCAGCGTCTACTCGCTGTCGAAGCAGTCGAACCTCGCCGGGTACCGGGCGGCCTTCGTCGCGGGCGACGCGCGGGTCCTCGCCGAGGTGCTCGCGGTCCGCAAGCACACCGGCATGATGCCGCCGCTCCCGGTGCAGGAAGCGATGATCGTCGCCCTCGCCGACGAGACCCACGTGCAGGCGCAGAAGGCGCTGTACCGCGCCCGACGGAACATGCTCCGACGGGCACTCGAAGGCGCCGGCTTCCGGATCGACCACAGCGATGCGGGTCTCTACCTCTGGGCGACCCGGGGCGAACCCGCACTCGACACCGTCGCCTGGCTGGCCGAGCGCGGGATCCTCGTCGCACCGGGCACGTTCTACGGATCGGCGGGCGCGGAGCACGTCCGCGTGGCCCTCACCGCGACCGACGAACGCATCGCCGCAGCCGCGCAGCGCCTGGCGAGCTCGCGGCGTCTGGCATCCGCCTGAGCCTTTCGCGTTCCGCGCAATCCGTGGTTCCCACCAAGTCCTGAGGCTCGATGTGTGCACGACCGACAGTGGGCGCGATTAGGCTGTCATCGTGACTGACACTGCCAATGACGCTCAGAAGACGGCCACACCGCCCACCACGCCCGTCCCCGTGAGTCCCGCCGCCGAGCAGGCCACGGCGACCGCGACGCTGACGTACCCGGGTGGCACGGCGGAGTTCCCGATCCTGCCGAGCGTCGACGGTGCGTCCGCCATCGACATCTCGACGTTCAAGAAGCAGACCGGGATGAACACGCTCGACTACGGGTTCGTGAACACCGGGTCGACGAAGAGCGCCATCACCTACATCGACGGCGACCAGGGGATCCTGCGGTACCGCGGCTACCCGATCGACCAGGTCGCGTCGAACCTGACCTTCCTCGAGGTGGCCTGGCTCCTCATCTACGGCGAGCTCCCGACCGAGTCCGAGCTCGCGTCCTTCGACGCCCGGATCCGTCGGCACACGCTGCTGCACGAGGACCTCCGTCGTCTGTTCGACGCCCTGCCGCACTCGGCGCACCCGATGTCGGTCCTCTCGAGCGCGGTCAGCGCCCTGTCGACGTACTACGAGGACGACATGGACGTCGACGACCCCGAGAAGGTCGAGCTCCAGACCGTCCGGCTCCTCGCGAAGCTGCCGGTGATCGCCGCGTACGCGCACAAGAAGTCCATCGGCCAGGCGTTCCTGTACCCGGACAACTCGCTGTCGTTCGTCGACAACTTCCTGCGCCTCAACTTCGGCACCATGGCCGAGACCTACCAGCCGAACCCGGTGCTGTCGAAGGCCCTCGAGCGGCTCCTCATCCTGCACGAGGACCACGAGCAGAACGCCTCGACGGCCACGGTCCGGATGGTCGGCTCGACGAAGGCGAACATGTTCGCCTCGATCTCCGCCGGCATCAACGCCCTGTACGGCCCCCTGCACGGCGGCGCGAACGAGGCCGTCCTCGAGATGCTCCAGCAGATCAAGGACTCGGGCGAGCCCGTGACCCGCTTCGTCGAGCGGGTGAAGAACAAGGAGCGCGGTGTGAAGCTCATGGGCTTCGGGCACCGCGTCTACAAGAACTACGACCCGCGCGCGAAGCTCGTGAAGGAGTCCGCGCACGAGGTGCTCGAGGCGCTGGGCGTGCAGGACGACCTGCTCGACATCGCCATGGAGCTCGAGGGCATCGCGCTCGAGGACGAGTACTTCGTCAGCCGCAAGCTCTACCCGAACGTCGACTTCTACACCGGCATCATCTACAAGGCGATGGGCTTCCCGCCGCGGATGTTCACGGTGCTGTTCGCCATCGGGCGTCTGCCGGGGTGGATCGCGCAGTGGCGCGAGCTGAACAACGACCCGCTGAACAAGATCGGGCGCCCGCAGCAGCTCTACGTGGGGCACGCCGAGCGGGACCTCCCGGCGCGCTGACGCCGCGCGCGCTTCGAACCACGGAAGCGACGTCGAACCAGTCTCGTCGGCTGGTTCGATGTCGCTTTCGTGGTTCTGCGAGACGGTCACCGGGACGGCTGGCCGGCTCCACCGCCCGCCCACGCCGCTCAGGCGCCGGCGACGCGCGCCGCCCACGCCGAGACGAGGTCGAGCGCCCGGTCCGAGTCCGGCGACCCCGGTCGGTTGAGGAACGCGTGCCGCGCTGCCGCGAGCACGTGCCGTTCGACGTCGACGCCGGCGACCCGGAGCTCGGCGGCGAACCGGTCGCCCGACGCCCGCATCGTGTCGTGCTCGGCGTCCACCATGAGCGTGCGCGGCATGCCCGACGGGTCCGTCCCGCCGGGGAACGCGGTGTCGCCGTCGCCCGCGCGTCCGACGTGGTTCCGGTTCGCCAGGTCGAGCAGCACCGGGTGGTGGGTCACGCGGCGGTGCCCGCGCACCGACCGCAGCACCGCCGGGTCGCGGGGCGTCCTGGCGTGGAAGAACCCGTACGCGAGGACGAGGCCGTCCGGACGCCGATCCTCCGACAGCGCCAGGGTGACCGCCGCGGCGAGGCACGCTCCGGCGCTCGCACCGCCGAGGAGCACCGGGCCGTCGGCCGCCGCACGCACCTCGGCGAGCACGGCCCGGACGTCGTCGTTCGGTACCGGGTGGTGTCGTCGACCGCGGGCGCCGCGTCGTCCGACGAACGGGAGCCCGGGCAGGGGAGCGAGACGGTAGTCGACCGTGACGACGTCGAGCCCGCGGTCGGCGAGGGCACCGGCGACCGCGTGCGCCTCCGGCAGGTCGAGGTCACCGCGGAAGAACCCGCCGCCGTGCAGCCACACGAGGGTCGTGCCCCGAGCGGCCTCCGTACGAGCCGCGTACCGGCGGACCGGCACCGGGCCGTGCGGCCCCCCGACCACCCCCACGGCCGACGACCGGCTAGGCGTGCAGCGCGGTGTTGAGCTGGATGCCCTGCCCCTGCCGCTGCAGGGCCTCGACCGCGCCGGTCAGCGAGTTGCGGCGGAACAGGATGTTCGGCGTGCCCGAGAGCTCGGCGGCCTTGACCGTCCGGGGCGTCCCGTCGGGGTTCGGTGCCGCCCCGACGAGCACGACCTTCGTGCCGGCCGTCACGTACAGGCCCGCCTCGATCACGGAGTCGTCGCCGAGCGAGATGCCGAGCCCGGCGTTCGCCCCGAGCAGCGCCCGCTCGCCGAGGGACACACGGTGGGTGCCGCCGCCGGACAGCGTGCCCATGATGGACGCGCCGCCGCCGATGTCCGTGCCGTGGCCGACGACGACGCCCTGGGAGACGCGTCCCTCGATCATGGCGTCGCCGAGCGTGCCGGCGTTGAAGTTCACGAAGCCCTCGTGCATGACCGTGGTGCCGGGGGCGAGGTGCGCGCCCAGACGGACCCGGTTGGCGTCGCCGATGCGCACGCGGTCGGGCACGACGTAGTCGACCAGCCGGGGGAACTTGTCGATGGCGTGCACGGCGATCCCGGCGCGCTGCAGGCCGGGGCGCAGCCGCGTCAGGTCGTCGGGGTGCACCGGTCCGGCGTTCGTCCAGGCGACGATCGGCAGGTGCGCGAAGACGCCGTCGAGGTTGACCTCGTTCGGGCGGACGTGCAGGTGGCTGAGCAGGTGCAGGCGCAGGTAGGCGTCGGGCGTGCTGGCGGGGGCCGCGTCGATCGTGACCTCGGTCGTGACCGCCTCGATCGTGACGACACGGCGCGGGTCGTCGCCGACGTGCGCCCGCAGCTCGGCGGGGAACGCGGCGTCGGCGGGGAGTGCGCCGAGGTGGGTCTCGGGGTACCAGGTGTCGAGCGTCGTGCCGTCGGCGGCGATCGTCGCGAGGCCGTGGCCCCAGGCGTGGGTCGGGCGGTCGGTGGCAGCGGTCGTGTCGGTCACCGCACCAGGGTACCCAGCGGTCGGTGGCGACCACCCGTCCGTCCGGACGGGTCCGACGGACGCGCACCGCGCCTCCCGGCATGGAGGCGCGGCACCTGTGGACAGAGCACGAACCGTCCACAGGTGGTCACCTCGACGGCCCCTGCAAGGGTCGGCCGGTAGGCTTCCCGCATGCCGGAGCCGCTCGACCTCACCGCCTCGTCCATCGACATCACCCGTGCCATCTGCGACATCGAGTCGGTGTCCGGCAACGAGGGACCGCTCGCCGACGCGATCGAGGCCGCCCTGGCGCCGCTGCCACACCTCGAGGTGATCCGAGACGGCGACGCGATCGTGGCGCGCACGATCCTCGGCCGCGACCGCCGGGTCGTCATCGCGGGGCACATCGACACCGTCCCGCTCAACGCGAACCTGCCGACCGAGTTCCGCACCGCCGATGACGGGACCGAGATCCTGTGGGGCCGCGGCACGGTCGACATGAAGGCCGGGTGCGCGGTGCAGCTCAAGCTCGCGTACGACCTCGCCGAACCGAACGTCGACGTCACGTGGGTGTTCTACGACCACGAAGAGGTCAGCGACGCCCTGAACGGGCTCGGTCGCCTGGCCCGGACCCGCCCCGAGCTCCTCGCGGGGGACTTCGCGATCCTCGGCGAGCCCTCCGGCGCGCAGATCGAGGGCGGCTGCAACGGCAACCTCCGGGCCGAGGTCCGTGCCTTCGGCAAGCGGTCGCACAGTGCCCGGAGCTGGATCGGCGACAACGCGATCCACAAGGCCGCACCGATCCTCGCCACCCTCGCCGCGTACGAGCCGCGCACGGTCACGGTCGACGGGCTCGACTACCGCGAGGGGCTCAACGCCGTCGGCATCACGGGCGGCATCGCCGGCAACGTCATCCCGGACGAGGTCATGGTGCACGTCAACTACCGCTTCGCACCGTCGCGCACCGCCGACGAGGCCGTCGCCCACGTCCGTGAGCTGTTCGACGGCTACGACGTGCAGATCGTCGACCTCGCGGCCGGGGCCCGGCCGGGGCTCGACGCTCCGCTGGCGCAGGACTTTGTCGCGGCCGTCGGGGGTCCGGCACCCCGTCCGAAGTACGGCTGGACCGACGTCGCCCGGTTCTCGGCGCTCGGCGTCCCCGCGGTCAACTACGGCCCCGGCGAGCCGGTCTGGGCCCACCACGACGACGAGCAGGTCCCCGTCGACCAGATCACCTCGGTCGAGCACGGTCTGCGTCGGTGGCTGACGGCCTGACGACGGCCGGGTCGACCCGGCTGAGCCCTGCCCGCGCCCGGTGGAACGCCCGCTACCGGGTGGTGCCGTGGTGGGTGCGGATCACGGTCGTCTACGTGCTCGCGCGGGTCGTGACGGGCGTGATGCTCGCCGCGTTCGCGAGCGTGCAGGCCGCGAACTCGTTCACGGTGCAGCACCCGGGCCTGCTGTCGTTCTCGTCGATCTGGGACGGTGCCTGGTACCGGGTGATCGCCGCGTCCGGGTACCCGTCGACGCTGCCGGTGGACACCGCTGGGCACGTGACCGAGAACGCGTGGGCGTTCATGCCCGCCTACCCGTTCCTCGTCCGTGGCCTGATGGACGTCACGGGTGCGTCGTTCGAGTTCGTCGCGGTGTCGGTGTCGCTGCTGTTCGGCTGGGGCGCGGCACTGGTGTTCCGACGGCTGCTGGGGCGGTTCCTCGACCCGGCGCGGGCGACCTTCGCGACGGTGCTGTTCGCCGTCGCCCCCGTCTCCGCGATGTTCCAGGTGGCCTACGCCGAGTCGATGGGCCTGTTCCTGCTCCTCGTCGCCCTGCTGCTCATGGTGGACCGCCGCTGGTGGTCGATGCTGCCGGTCGTGTTGCTGCTCGGCATGACCCGGCCGACCGGGCTCGCGTTCGCGTTGCTGATCGCGCTGTTCCTCGTGGCCTGGGCGGTCCGGCCGGCCTGGGTCCGGGCGTCCGCACCGCTCACGGTGCGCCAGCTCGTACCGCCCGCCGTGGTCGCCGTGGTGTCCGGGCTCGTCGGCCTGGCGTGGCCGGCGATCGCCTGGGCGGTCACCGGGGTGCCGCGGGCGTACACCGACACCGAGCTGGCCTGGCGGTCGTCCTACATCGGGTGGAAGGAACTCGTCCCGTTCGCACCCTGGGTGCAGGGCTTCGGGTGGTGGTTCGGGCAGCCGGCCGGCGCGGTCCTGCTCGCCGTGGTGGTCGTCGGGTTCGCGGTGTTCGTCGCCCTGCCGGGTGCCAGGCGGATCGGGCTGGAGCTGCGCCTGTGGGGCGTCGCCTACCTCGTGTACCTGCTGGCGGTGTTCTTCCCGCAGTCGAGCACCTGGCGCATCTTGCTGCCGATCGCTCCGCTGCTCGGGATCGTGGCGCTGCCCCGGTCGCGGGTCTACCGGGTGGCGGTCGTGGTCGTGTGCATCGCGCTGCAGTGGGTGTGGATGTACTTCTGCTGGTGGATCGACGGCTACGACTGGACCCCGCCGTGATCGGCGTCGACCCCGCCGTGATCGACGTCGACCTCGCGCTCCTCGGCGCCGCGTTCCACCGCCTCGGGGTCCGCTGACGCCGCAGCGTGGATCATCGCGTTCGCGGTGGCGATGAACGGCACCGCGAAGAACGCCCCGACGACGCCGGCGATGGTCGTGCCCGCGGTGACGCCGAGCACGACGCCGAGCGGGTGCACGCGGACCGCCGACCCGGTGAGGAACGGGTGCAGGACGTGGCTCTCGAGCTGCTGCACGGCGATCACGATGCCGAGCATGATCAACGCCGGGACCCAGCCGTTGAACACGAGGGCGATGACGACCGCCACGACCCCGGCGACGATGGCGCCGACGACCGGGACGAACGCGCCGAAGAACACGATGACGCCGATCGGGATCGCGAGCGGCACCTGCAGCGCGAGGGCGCCGATCACGATGCCGAGCGCGTCCGTGACCGCGACGACGAGCTGGACCCGGATGAAGCTCGTCAGGGTCTTCCACCCGGCCTGTCCGGCGACGTCGATCCGACCGCGCGCCCGGCGGGGGAAGAGCCGCACCACCCACGACCAGATCCGCGGCCCGTCGACGAGCACGAAGATCGTCGTGAACACCACGATGAAGAGGCCCTCGAGCACGTGCACGAGCCCGCTCCCCGCCTCCGCCGCGCCCGAGGCGATCGACGACGCGTGCGACTGCAGGAACTTCGTCCCGTCCGACAACCACTTCGTCACCTGCGAGGCGGTGATCCCGAACGGCTCGGTGGCGAGCAGGGACTGCAGCGACTGCACGTTGTGGTCGAGGCGGTGCTCGAGCATCGGCAGGTCGTATCGGATCTGCGCGGTGACGACGAGGGCGAGCACGCCGATGACGATCACCACCGCGAGGAAGCAGGACAGCACCGCGAGCCACTTCGGCCACCGGTGTCGCTGCAGGAACCGCGAGAACGGCGCGAGCAGGGCGCACACGATGAGACCGATGAGGAACGGCACCACGATGTCCTGCAGCAGGATGACCAGGGCCACGACGACGGCGAGGGCCCCGACGACGACGATCAGTCGCCACGAGAAGGCCCCGGCGACGCGCATGCCCGCTGGGACGGCCTCGACGGCGGGGTCGAGCGGTTGACGGCGCTTGGAGCGGATGTACGGCACACGCCAAGGTGACCACTCGGAACCGCGAGAACGTCGCGATCCGCGGCCCCCAACCTGGGCGGTTTCGCAGTTCCCCCATCGATACGAGATAATGGGGGTGCATGTACTGCACGAAAGGGGACATCTGATGGCAGCCATGAAGCCGAGGACCGGTGACGGGCCGATGGAGGCTGTTAAGGAGGGTCGACTCATCATCGTGCGGGTTCCGCTCGAAGGTGGAGGCCGCCTGGTCGTCTCGGTCAACGATGCCGAGGCCAAGGAACTCCACGACGCACTCGCCGAGGTCGTCTCGGCCTAGTACGTCGACGCACCAGAACGGAGGGCCCGGAGCGCGTACGCTCCGGGCCCTCCGTCCGTCCCCGCACCGCGCGCGTCTGCCCCGCACAGGGCGGATGTCGGCGCGGCAGGGCAAGATGGCGGCGTGCCGAGGACCCACCTGCCGATCCGTCGCGTCGAGGAGTTCCGCGACCCGCACCCGATGCCACGCGACGTCTGGCCCGCCACGCTCGCCCCGGTCCGGCAGCTCCTCGACGAGGGGCTCGACCTCGACCCGGTCACGGTCTTCGTCGGCGAGAACGGTGTCGGCAAGTCCACCATCGTCGAGGCCATCGCGCTGCAGTTCGGCATGGGACCCGAGGGCGGCGGCACGGGGTCACGGCACGCGACCCGTCCGTCCGAGTCGGACCTGTGCGAGCACATCGCCATCCGACGCGACTTCGGCGCCCCGCGCGGCGGGTTCTTCCTGCGGGCGGAGACCATGCACGGCTTCTTCACCTACCTCGAGGAGCACCCGAACCACGCCCGACCCGAACCGGTCTTCCACGAGCGCAGCCACGGCGAGTCGTTCCTCGACTTCGTGATCGACCGCGCGCGGTGGCCCGGCCTGTGGATCCTCGACGAGCCCGAGTCCGCGCTGTCGTTCTCCGGCTGCCTGGCGCTGATCGGCCTGCTGCAGTCCATCGTCGAGAGCGGTGTCGGACAGGTGCTCATGTCGACGCACTCACCGGTGCTCGCGGCCTTCCCCGGTGCGACGATCCACGAGGTCGGCGAGTGGGGGCTCCGACGGACCGAGTGGGCCGACCTCGACCTGGTCCGGCACCAACGGTCGTTCCTCGAGTCCCCGGAGCGCTACCTGCGCCACCTCGGGAACGACGACCCCGGCCGAGACGACACCGACTAGGCGGAGACCTTCGTCATCTGCAGCAGCCCGTCGCCGGCCGGCGACAGTGCGCTGATGACCGCACCCGACGTCGAGACCTCGGTGAGCAGCAGGCGGAAGTCGGTGGTCGCCCGGTCCCGCTTCACGGGATCGGCGACGCGGCCGCGCCACAGGGCGTGCGGCACGAGGACGGTCCCGCCGAGGCGCGCCAGCCGCAGGCCGTGCTCGACGTACTCGATGACGTGCTCCGGGTCGGCGTCGACGAGGACGACGTCGTAGGACGCCTCGTTCATGCGCGGCAGCACCTGGTTCGCGCGACCCGGGATGAGCCGGATGCGTGCGGGTGCGGTGCCGGCGGCGATGAACGCGTCACGGGCGTACTGCTGGTGGTCGACCTCGACGTCGATCGTGGTGAGCGTCGCGGACGGTGCGCCCCCGAGCAGGTACAGCCCGGACACCCCGAGTCCGGTCCCGATCTCGATCATGCTCGTGGCGCGCGAGGCGGCCGCGACGACCCCGATCTGTGCGCCGATGGCGGGGGAGATCGCCTCGACCCCGAGTTCGAGGGAGTGCTCCCGCGCTCGGGCGATCACCTCGGACTCCGAGACGATGTCCTCGGCGAACTTCCAGTTCGACTCTTTCTCTGACACGCACACTCCGTTCGGGTGACAACTCTACGGGTGCTGCGCGGTGCGGACGGGTTACGCTCGTACCGTGTTCGACGGCTTCGAGAAGTTCCTGGTGATCGGGATCATCGGCGTCCTCCTGCTCGGTCCGCAGCGGCTGCCGCAGTACGCACAGAAGCTCGCCGAGTTCGTCAAGGCCGTCCGCCGCTTCGCCGACACCGCGAAGGACCGGATGCGCGAGGAGATGGGCCCGGAGTTCGACGAGGTCGACTGGCAGAAGCTGGACCCCCGGCAGTACGACCCGCGACGCATCATCCGTGACGCGCTGCTCGACTCCGGCAGCAGCGTGGCCGCCGTGCAGACGGCGCAGGTGACCGCCTCCAAGGTCCGTGCGACGGCACCCGTGGTGCCGCTCGCCGTCGGCGAGGCAGCACCGTTCGACGCCGAGGCGACCTGACGCCGGATCACGTGACCGTGTGACGGCCAGGAGGCGCGGTGCCAGCCGGCACCGCGCCTCCTGTCCGTCAGATGGCCGCGTCTACCGCAGGTCGGCCAGGAACCGGTCCGTCCAGGCGAGCGCCGGTGCGCTCGGCACCGAGCTGCAGGTCGACATCGCCGTCGTGGAGGAGCACGGGGTGTCCCGGTCGAGCGACCAGAAGTGGATGCCTGCGAGACCGTTCGCCTTCGCGTAGGCGGTCAGTGTGTCGACGTCGGCGAGGGTGAACACCTCGTCCGAGGCGTCGTTCACACCGATCATCGGGGTGACCTCGATCTTCGACGGCGCGATGCCGTAGGTGTGCTCGAGGTTCGTGACGGCCTGGATCGAGGACTTGCCCATCTCGCAGGTCGACCCGGAGAGGACGCAGTTCGCGGTCGTCGCGCGGCCGAAGTCCATCGTCATGAGGTTGACGGTGTAGTTCGTCAGGCTCGACGCCTTGATGGCCTTGACCGTCGCGTCCCCGGTGCTGTTCAGGCCGCCGAAGCTGCCGTCGCTGGCAGCCAGGGTCGCGAGGGTGAACGAGAAGCGCATGCCCGGGTACTTCGACTGTGCGAGCGCCGCGGCGTTCACGAGGTTCTGCACGTCGGCGGCGGACTGCCCGCTCTCGATGTCGAAGTCGACGCCGATCATGTGCGGGGTGGCGTAGCGCGCGATGAAGCTCTGCAGCGCCGTACCGGAGCACTTGAACGACCCCGCCGCGCCGCCGGTGCTCACGATGTAGTTCACCCCGGCGGCGTCGAGCTTCGGGATGTTGGCGCTCGCGAAGGCGTCCGCGGCGACCCCGCCCCAGTTCTCGCTGCCGCAGGTGCCGGTCGCGAAGGCGAGGGTGATCGCCCCGAGCCCGGGCTCACGGGTGGACACGAGACTGTTCGACGACCCGACGACGGGGATCCGTGATCCGGTGACCGCGGTGTTCATCACGTTGGTGTTCCAGTCGAGGTTCACGGTGACGTCCTTGTAGGGGCTGAAGACCAGGCCCTTCGCCGTCCCGCCCGAGCCGCCCGTGCCCGTGCCCCCGCCGGTACCCCCGCCCGTGCCGGTCCCGCCGCCACCCGTGCCCCCGCCGGTACCCGTGCCGCTGCACGAGCCGGTCGAGGTCCACGGCTGGCCGCTCCCCGTCGCCCCGGAGTGGGTCGCCGGCTCGTCGCCCTGCGTCCACCAGTTCGCGGTGTAGTTCGTGCCGTTCTCGCTCGCCGTCGCCCCGCCGGTGTAGGCGGTGCCGGCGTTCCACGCGGTCGCGCACGCCGCGGTGGCGGCCATGGCGGGACCCGCGGCGACGGAGCCGCCCGCGAGTGCCGCCGCGATCGCCGCGACGAGTCCGATCCTGAGCCTGGTCTTGCTGTTCACACGGTTCTCCTGTCCTCGGCCGGCGTCGTTGCCGGACACGGGTGGAGCTCCTGCAGACCGAGATTCCGCAGGAGCATTGTGGAATACCCCTGCATAATGCTCCGCGGTGGAACGACCTGTCCATGAACGGACGTACAGCCGAGCGGTCTCCGGACTGTTCGGCTGTGGTCCGCCCGCTCAGTCCCTGGTGGCGACGATCGTGAAGGTCGTGGGGAGCCGGTCCCGGTCCTCGCCGGGCCACGCCCACGAGCCGTCGCCGGTGTCGACCATGCGCGGGCTGAACCGCCACGGCAGGGTGCGGCCTTCGTCGAGTCGTCGGAGTCGGAGCCCGGCACCGAGCATGGCGTTCACGATCTCGGACAACGGGTGCGGCCACTCGTACGTCCGGGTGTTCGCCACCGTGCCCTCGCCGGCGTAGGTGCCGGCGTCGTCCCACTGCTGTGCCGAGCCGTCCGCGAAGTACCGGTAGCGGGTGACGAGCCCGTCGGCGTCCTCGTCGAGCGCGTACAGGGCGGGGTGGCCGTCGCGGATGAAGAACACGCCGCCCGGCCGGAGGAGCGCCGCGACCTGGGCCGCCCAGCGGTCCAGGTCGTCGAGCCAGCAGATCGTGCCGATGCTCGTGTAGACGACGTCGAAGTCGCCGACCACCGCAGCTCGGGCGTCGAGGACGTCCGTCTCGACCCAGGTGACGTCGAGGCCGAGGCGTGCCGACAGCCCGGCGGCCGAGGCGAGCGCCGCGGGGGAGAAGTCCACGCCGGTGACCCGCGCACCCTGGCGTGCGAGCGAGACCGTGTCGGTGCCGATGTGGCACTGCAGGTGGCAGAGGTCGAGGCCGACGAGGGAACCCTCCGGCAGCCAGGGGCGGAGCGCCGGCAGGTCGTCGCGGACCACGGTCGAGCGGTGGTCCGGGTCGGTCAGGGCGTCGATCTCGTAGGCGCCCTCGTGGATGGGCACCCGGTCGTCCCAGTTCGCGCGGTTGGTGTCGCGGGCCTGCTCCCAGTCGACGCTGACGTGATCAGTGCTCATGCACTCGACCCTACGACAGCGTCAGACCGAGCTTCCGACCGGACAGCCCGCGCCCCATGGTGCCGATGCGGTCCGCGATCTCCGCCAGCGCCAGCGCCGCCGGGTCTCCTGGAACGCCGAGCACGACCGGCACCCCGGCGTCCCCGCCCTCGCGGAGCGGCACCGACAGCGGTACGCTGCCGAGGACCGGCACCGGGGCGTCCTGGCCACGGGAGAGCCGTCGCGCGGTCTCCTCGCCACCACCCTCGCCGAAGAGGTGCAGCACCTGGCCGTCCGGCTGCACGAGACCCGCCATGTTCTCGACCACGCCGATCACCCGCTGCCCGGTCTGCCGGGCGACCGTACCGCTCCGCTCGGCGACGTCCGCCGCGGCCGCCTGGGGCGTGGTGACGACGAGGACCTCGGCGTGCGGGAGGAGCTGGCCGACCGAGATCGCCACGTCCCCGGTGCCGGGCGGCAGGTCGAGCAGGAGCACGTCGAGGTCGCCGAAGTACACGTCGGTGAGGAACTGCGAGACGGTCCGGTGCAGCATCGGGCCGCGCCACGACACCGCGGTCGAGACGTCGTCGACGAACATGCCGATCGAGACGACCTTCACGTCGTGGGCGACCGGCGGGAGGATCATGCTGTCCACCCGCGTCGGCCGGGGTGCGACGCCGTGCTCGTCGGTGAGGCCCATCAGCCCGGGCACGCTGAACCCGTGCACGTCGACGTCGACGATCCCCACGCGCTGCCCGCGGGCTGCGAGGGCCGCCGCGAGGTTCACGGTGACCGTCGACTTGCCGACGCCGCCCTTGCCGCTCGTGACCGCGATGACCCGGGTGAGCGAGTCCGCGGTGAACTGCACGCCCCGCGGCCGACCGGCACGGAGCCGCTCGGTGAGCGCGGCACGCGTCGCCGGGGCCATCACGGACACGTCGACCGCCACGCTGGAGACACCGTCCACGGAACCCGCGGCGACGCGCACGTCGCGCTCGATGGTGTCGGCGGCGGGGCACCCGACGATCGTGAGCTGCAGGTCGACGCGAACCGCGCCTCCTGGCTGCACGTCGACGCCACGGATCATGTCGAGCTCGGTGACGGGCCGGCGGATCTCAGGGTCGATCACGCGGCCGAGCGCGGCGAGGACCGCGCTGCCCAGCTGCTCGTCGGACCGGTCGCCGTCAGCCACGGGCCGTCGTGCCGGACTCGTCGGCGAATCCGGCATCCTCGGCGTCGCGCCGGTCGAGCTCCTCGAGCAGCGAGCGGATCTCGGCGCGGATGAAGTCTTTCGACGCCATGTCCCGCATCGCCAGGCGGAGCGCCACGACCTCCCGGGCGAGGTACTCGGTGTCGGCGAGGTTCCGCTCGGCGCGCTGCCGGTCCTGCTCGAACTGCACGCGGTCGCGGTCGTCCTGCCGGTTCTGGGCGAGCAGGATGAGCGGCGCCGCGTAGGACGCCTGCAGGGACAGCACGAGGGTCAGGGCCGTGAAGCCGATCGCCGCTGAGTCGAACTGCCACGCCCGTGGTGCGAGCGTGTTGTAGCCCATCCACACGACACAGAACAGGGTGAGGCCGACGAGGAACCACGGCGTGCCCATGGCCCGCGCGATGCCCTCGGTCGCGCGACCGAAGGTGTCACCGCGACCTCGGCGCCGGGTCGGCAGGACGCGGGTGCGCATGCCCTTGGGGGAGTCGAGTCGAGCATCGGTCCGCTCGCGATCGCGGCGGTTGTCATCCGTTCGGGCCACGGGTGGTCCTCCTTCCCGTCGTCACGGGCGTCCTGCGTGGGCGTTGGCGCGGAAGCGGTGAGGGTTCCCCCTCGCCCTGACTTCGCCAGTCGTCCGGCAGGACGTGGTCGAGGACATCGTCGATCGTCACCACCCCGACGAGACGGTGGGCATCGTCGACCACGGGGACGGACAGCAGGTTGTAGGTCGCCATGATGCGGGTGACCTCGGCCGCACTGGCGTCCACGCGGACCGGGTCGGTCTGCTGGTCGATCAGGGTGCCGAGCCGCTCGTTCGGCGGGTAGCGGAGCATCCGCTGGAAGTGCACGAGCCCGAGGAACCGCCCGGTCGGGGGTTCGTACGGCGGCAGCGTCACGCAGACGGCGGCACCGAGCACCGGCGCGAGTTCGTGACGGCGGACGAGTGCGAGGCCCTCGGCGACGGTGGCGTCCGCCGAGACGATCACCGGCTCGGTCGTCATGAGCCCACCGGCGGTGTCCGGCTCGTACTCGAGGAGCATGCGGACGTCCTGCGCCTCCTCCGGCTCCATGAGCTGGAGGAGCGCTTCACTGCGTTCGTCGGAGAACTGCGCGAGGACGTCGGCCGCGTCGTCGGGCTGCATGTGGTCGAGGACGTCGGCGGCCCGGGAGTCCTCGAGCCGGGTGAGGATCTCGATGCGCTCCTGGTCGGGCATCTCCTCGAGCACGTCGGCGAGCCGGTCGTCGGGGAGTTCCTCGGCGACCTCGAACCGGCGCTCGGCGGGGAGGTCGAGCAGCGTGGACGCCAGGTCCGCCGGCAGCAGGTCGGAGTAGGCGGCGATGACGTGCTCGGCCGACTGGGCCTCGCCGGGGAGCTCGTCCTCGGTGACCTCGTTCCAGGTCGCGAACGTCGTGGGGCCCTTGCCGAACGGGGACGGCGTGGTCTTGGGCTTCCGGAGGAAGAGCTGCGAGACCTCCCACTCGCCCTGCCCGCGGTCCTCGATCGCGACGTCCTCGATGGTGGCGCGCGTGCGCTCCTTCTTGATGAGGACCTTGCGACCGAGCATCTCCGCGATGACCCGGACCTCACCGCCGCGCTGTTCGAAGCGGCGCATGTTCACGAGGCCGGTCGTGATGACCTGCCCGGCGCCGATCGAGGTGATGCGGCCGATGCTGACGAAGATGCGGCGCTTGCCGGGGACCTCGACGATCAGGCCGACGACGTGCGGGGGGTCGGCTCGGCGGTACACGACCAGGACGTCCCGGACGCGACCCACGCGATCGCCGGCGGGGTCGAAGACGGAGCACCCGGCGAGACGGGCGACGAAGACCTTCGTGGCGCTCACCCGACCCAGCGTAGTCGGTACGTCCGTGCGGAACCGCCGCGGCGGTCGGCGGCTTCCCTGAGAGTGCACGTGCGATTGCAAGGTGTGCGGTGAATGATGGCTGTGTGAGCAATCAGAGCCCGTTCGGCGGCCGCACCGCCCAGGCCTTCCCGACGCTGCCCAAGGGCGACGTCCTCGGCACCTACGACAGCTACCCCGACGCCCAGCGCGTGGTGGCGAAGCTCGCCGAGGCCGACTTCCCGGTCAACCAGCTCTCGATCGTCGGCAACGACCTCAAGACCGTCGAGCGGGTGACCGGCAAGATGACGTACGGCCGTGCGGCGATCGCCGGCGCGCTGTCCGGTCTCTGGCTCGGCATCTTCTTCGGCATCGTGCTGACGCTCTTCTCGCCGAGCGCGGGGGGACTCATCCTCGCCGCGGCCATCATCGGCGCGGCCTTCGGCATGCTCTACGGCATCGTCTCCTTCGCGATCACGAAGCGCCAGCGCGACTTCACGAGCGTGCACCAGGTGCTCGCCACGAACTACCAGATCGTCGTCGCCCCGCAGCTGACCGGGCAGGCCCGCCGCATCCTCGGCGAGGCCGGGATCGCGCCGGCCACCCACTGGAACCCCGGGACCCCGGGTGCCCCGGGCCCGCAGAGTGGTCCGGGCGCCGGTGGTGCGGGCGCTGGCGGTCCGGGCGCCGGTGGTCCGGGGCTCCACGGGCAGCAGCCGTGGCGGCCGGGTCCTCCGGCCGGTGGTCCGGCGGGCGGGCCGGGCGCCGGTCAGCAGGGGTCGCCCTACGGTGGCGGCCAGCAGGGGTCGCCGTACGGTGGCGGTCAGCAGGGATCGCCGTACGGTGGCGGTCAGCAGGGATCGCCGTACGGTGGGCACGCCACACCGCACCAGCAGCCGGGAGGCGCGCAGCAGTCCGGCACGTCGGCCTCCGGCACGCAGGCGGGTGCGCCGCGCTACGGTACGAACGAGGGGCCGCGCTACGGCGAGGCCCCTGCGACCGCCCCGGCTCCGGCCGAGCCCACGCCCGCTGCACAGCCGCGTGCCGACGAGCCGCCGCGCTACGGGGAACGGGTCACCGGGACCACGCCGTCGCCGAGTGCTCCCGAGTCCGGGTCGAAGGACGACGAGTCCCGCTGAGGCCTCGCGGCCGCTCCGGTCGCACGGCTCGCCGCTCACGCCCGCCGAGGTCGCACGAACGGCCGCTCCCCGTCGCGGGGAGCGGCCGTCGTCGTGTCCGGGGCCGGTTGCCGTTACCCGGGCCACCTGGGCGCGGCGCCGAGCGGGCAGAACACGCCGCAGGCACGACGCCCGGCGGGCGGAGTACGTCGCGTCCGAACGCCAAGCGGGACGGAATTCGCCCGCTCGGCGGGACGCAGTCCGTGGTGCGGCGGACTACAGGACCTTCGAGTAGCAGATCGAGGTGGGCACCCCGACGTACGGCCCGAAGTTCGCGATGCGCGTGAACCCCTCGCGTTCGTAGAACCCGATCGCCCGCTTCTGCTCGTTGCCGGTCTCCAGCACGAGTGCCGGTGAACCGAGGTCGAGCGCGGCGTCCTCGAGTCGGCGCAGCAGCCCCGTCGCCACGCCCGCTCCGCGGGACTCGGGCCGGACGTACATGCGCTTGATCTCGGTGATGCCGTCCTGCACGATCCGCAGCCCGCCGCAGCCGAGCGGCGTGCCGTCGTCGTCGCGGGCGAGGAAGAACACCGCGATCGAGTCGGCCGTCGGCTTCTCGCCCGGTTCGGTGTCACCGCCGTAGGCGCGGTCGATCTCCAGCCGCTGGGCAGCTCGGAGTCGCTGGGCGTCCGGCGAGTCGAAGTGCTCGACGTCGATCGAGAACGCGCCGTCGACGGGGTCCGACGGGATGCTGGGGGAGACCTCGGGAGTCGTCACACGCTCAGGCTAGCGGCCGGAGCGGGCGATCCACCCCTCCACTTCCGAGGGGGTCCGGGGGATGCCGACGGACAGGTTCTCAGCGCCGTCCTCGGTCACGAGGATGTCGTCCTCGATCCGGACGCCGATGCCGCGGAACTCCTCGGGCACGGTCAGGTCGTCCTGCTGGAAGTACAGGCCGGGCTCGATCGTGAACACCATGCCGGGCTGCACGATGCCGTCGATGTACATCTCGCGGCGGGCCTTCGCGCAGTCGTGCACGTCGAGGCCGAGGTGGTGGCTCGTGCCGTGCACCATGTAGCGGCGGTGGAACTGGTTGTCGGGCTGCAGCGATTCGTCGGCCGTGCCGGGCAGGAAGCCCCACTCGGCGGTCTTGCGCGCGATGACCTCCATCGCGGTGGCGTGCACCTGACGGAAGGTGATGCCGGGCTTCACGATCGCGAACGCCGCGTCCGCCGCCTCGAGCACGGCTTCGTAGACGAGCCGCTGCACGTCGGTGAAGGTGCCGCTGACCGGGAGCGTCCTGGTGATGTCGGCCGTGTAGAACGAGTCCACCTCGACACCGGCGTCGATGAGGATGAGGTCGCCCGGCTCGACGGAGCCGTCGTTGCGGGTCCAGTGCAGGATGCAGGCGTGGTGGCCCGAGGCGGCGATGGTGTCGTAGCCCACGGTGTTGCCGTCGGCACGTGCACGGCGGTTGAACGTGCCCTCGACGATGCGCTCGCCACGGGGGTGTGCCAGGACGGCGTCGAAGTCGGCGATGACGTCGTCGAACCCGGCCTTGGTCGCGTTCACGGCCTTGCGCAGCTCGTTGATCTCGTAGGCGTCCTTCACGAGCCGCAGCTCGGAGAGGTCGCGCGCGGCGGCGTCGTCCGTCGCGGGCACGCCGTCGGCCTCGGGCGCGCCACCCACGGCGCTGCCGATCCGGTCGTCGAGGCCGCGCGTGAGGTCGGTGTCGGCGTCGCGGACGACGAGGGCGGACGCGTCGAGCCCGTCGCGGACGGCGTCGAACGCGCCGAGGTCGGCCGTCCGGAGCCCGAGGTCCGCCGCGACCTCGTCGAGCGAGGGACGCGGACCGACCCAGAACTCACCGATCTCGGGGTTGGCGTAGAACTCCTCGGAGTCGCGGCCGGCGGTCGCGCGGAAGTACAGCGTGGCGTCGTGGCCGGTGCCGTTCGGCGTCATCACGAGCACGGATCCGACGACCGTGTCGGTTCCCCAGCCGGTGAGGTGGGCGAAGGCGGAGTGCGGACGGAACGGGTAGTCGCAGTCGTTCGAGCGGACCTTGGCCTGCCCGGCGGGGATGACGATCGTCCGGCCGGGGTGCAGCTCGGACAGCTTGGCGCGGCGGTCGGCGGCGAACGCGGCCTGCTCGCGGGGCTCGGGCAGCGGACGGTCACGATCGGCCCACTGCGAGCCGATGTAGTCCTTGAACGTCGAGGATCCGGGGGTGGTGGAACGGTTGCTCGTCGCGCGGGGCGTGGTGTCGGACATGCACCCATCATCGCACCGCCGCTCGCACCGCGGCCTGTGCGCCCGGTCACCTGCGGATAGCATTGGCGACGTGCCCGATCCGTTCATCGACCTGCACGCGCACTCGAGCGTCTCCGACGGCACCGAGCGACCCGCGGACCTCGTCCGGGCGGCAGCGGCCGCCGGACTGGACGCCGTCGCGCTGACGGACCACGACACGACCGCGGGGTGGGACGAGGCCACGGCGACGGCCCGCGACCTGCCGCTCACGCTCCTCCCGGGTCTCGAACTCAGCACCCGTGTCGGCTACCGCAGCGTGCACGTCCTCGGCTACCTGGTCGACCCCGCGGACCCGGCCCTCGTCGCCGAGACCCAGCGGATCCGGGACGGCCGTCTGGCGCGTGCGCGGCGCATGGTCGAGCGCATCGGCAAGGACCACCCGATCACCTGGGACGACGTGCTCGCGCAGTCGCGGGACGGTGCGACGATCGGCCGTCCGCACATCGCCGACGCCCTGGTCGCCCGCGGGCTCGAGCCCGACCGCAGCGCGGCGTTCCGCGGCATCCTGCACCCGGCCTCCGGGTACTACGAGCCGCACGAGGCGCCGAGTCCGCTCCGGGGCGTCGAGCTCATCCGGCAGGCCGGCGGCGTGCCGGTGATCGCGCACCCGGCGGCGTCGTCGCGGGGGATCGTCATCGACGAGCCGATGCTCCGCGAGCTGGTCGAGGCCGGGCTGGGCGGCCTCGAGGTCGACCACCGCGAGAACCTCGCGCACGGCAAGCGCACCCTGCTCGACTGGGCGACGCGGTACGGGCTGTTCGTCACCGGGTCGAGCGACTACCACGGCACCGGCAAGCCGAACCGGCTGGGCGAGCACCGGACGGCACTGGCCGCGTTCGACGCGATCCGCTCCGAGGCGACCGGCAGCGCGCCCGTCGTCGGCGCCGGCTCCCGCCTGCCCTGACCGGCGCCCCCGCGGGTCTGGGCCCCGACGACCTTTCGGACCCAGCGACACCTCACGGATCAGCGTGCGCGTGATCTGTCGATCAGGGCGTGAGAACGGTCCCGCGGCGGATGCGACGAAGGGCCCGTCGCGTCAGCGACGGGCCCTTCGGTCCGGAGGCGCTACTCGCCGTCCGACGACCCCTGCGGTGCCGAGGCGGTCGCCTCGGACGACCCGCCGCCGGCCCCGCGACGGCGGCGGCGACGCCGACGCTTCGCGGCACCGTCCGTGGAACCGTCGGCCGACGCGCCCTCGGTGCCGGCGGCCTGCGGAGCCGGGGCGCCGTCGGCCGGGGCCTGCGTGTCGGCGTGTGCCGCGCCTCCCGAACGGGAACCGGAGCCCGAGCCGGACCGGGTCCGCGTGCGCGGCGGACGCGAGCTGCTGCGCTGACGGTCGCCGGAGGACTTCTCGGCGGGGCCACCGGCCGAGGCTGCGTGCGCCGAGGCACCGGGCAGACGACCCTTCGTGCCGGCCGGGATGTCGAGCTCCTCGAAGAGGTGCGGCGACGACGAGTACGTCTCGACGGGCTCCGGGATGCCGAACTCGAGCGCCTTGTCGATCAGCGTCCACTTGTGCAGGTCGTCCCAGTCCACGAACGTGACCGCGATGCCGGTCTTGCCCGCGCGACCGGTGCGTCCGGCGCGGTGCAGGTACGTGTCGGGGTCGTCCGGGATCGTGTGGTTGATCACGTGCGTGACGTCGTCCACGTCGATGCCGCGGGCCGCGACGTCGGTGGCGATGAGCACGTCACGCTTGCCGGCCTTGAAGGCGGCCATCGCGCGCTCGCGCTGTTCCTGGTTGAGGTCGCCGTGCACGGCCGCGGCGTTGAACCCGCGGTCCTTGAGCTCCTCGACGAGCTTCGCGGCGGCGCGCTTCGTGCGGGTGAAGATCACGGTCTTGCCGCGCCCCTCGGCCTGCAGGATGCGGGCGATGACCTCGTCCTTGTCGAGCGAGTGCGCGCGGTAGATGACGTGCTTGATGTTCGCCTGCATCAGACCCTCGTCGGGGTCCGTGGCGCGGATGTGCACCGGGCGGCTCATGAAGCGGCGTGCCAGTGCGACGATCGGCGCCGGCATCGTCGCCGAGAACAGCATCGTGTGCCGGACGTCGGGGACGGCCTGGAAGATCCGCTCGATGTCGGACAGGAAGCCGAGGTCGAGCATGCGGTCGGCCTCGTCGAGGACCACCTCTTGCACGTGGGAGAGGTCGAGCAGGCGCTGGCGCTGCAGGTCGATGAGTCGACCCGGGGTGCCGACGACGATCTGCGCGCCGGCCTTGAGCTGCTCGATCTGGCCCTCGTACGCCTTGCCGCCGTAGATCGACACGATGGTCGTCGGGCGGTTCGAGGTCGCGAGTTCGAGGTCCTCGGTCACCTGGACCGCGAGCTCACGGGTCGGGACGACCACGAGGGCCTTCACGCCGTGGTCCGGGTCGGCACCGAGTCGCTGGATGAGGGGCAGGCCGAAGCCGAAGGTCTTGCCCGTACCCGTCTTGGCCTGGCCGATGATGTCCTGGCCGGTGAGGGCGAGCGGGATCGTCTGCTGCTGGATCGGGAAGGGCTCGATGATGCCCTTCGTCGCGAGCGCGTCGACGATGTCCTGCTCGATGTTGAGGTCTGCGAAAGTCAAAGAATCACCTTAGTCCTGGTGGAAGTCCCGACCAGTCTACCGACGGGCCGGTCGGGCGGGGTGCCGGGGCGGTTCCCGCTATGCTCGTCGGGTGGTGTCGTGGTGGAACCGGAAGCGCGCTGCGCAGCTCGCCGCCGCGTGGCTCGCGTCGCGCAACCCGCGGAACGCCTCGCCCGTCGAACGCCTGCAGCTCGACGACGTCAGCCCCGAGCTCGACGTGTACCTCGGCCAGGCCGCGTACCTCGAACTCTCGCTCTACGAGACGATGGGCCGCGCCGGAGCCGGAGCGCCCACGCTGTCCGGACGGCTCGTCACGGGCGTGCTCGCGACCACGGCACTCGAGCGGCACCGGGCGATCGTCGCCGAGATCGAGCGGACGGGCGGCGATCCCGCTGCGCTGATGGCACCCCACCGCGAGGCGATCGACCTCTTCCTCGAACGCACGAGCGGCGCCGACTGGTACGAGTCGATGCTCACCGGCTACGTCACCGCCGGCATCCTGAACGACCTGTTCGGCTCGCTGCTGCGGTCGCTCCCGGCCGAGGTGCGCCAGCGGCTGAAGACCGTGTTCGACGCGCGCGAGGAAGCCGCCGTCGTCGAGGAGCTCACCGAGCGCATCGCCGAGGACCCGAAGATCGGCTCGCGGCTCGCGATGTGGGGCCGACGACTCGTCGGCGACACCCTGCTCGTGGCCCGCTCGGCGCTCGCGTCCCACGCGCGCGAGGACCAGGAGCGGCTCGAGCCGGTGTGGACGGAACTCATCGCCGCGCACACGCGACGCATGGACGCGCTCGGCCTGACGGCCTGACGGCGGTCCAGGAGGCGCGGCTCGCGCCGGGCGGTCCCGTCACGTCCCGCGGGCGGTGCGTCGTCAGACTCAGACGCCCTCGGCCTTGGCACGCTCGAAGTACGCCGTGTCGGCGGCCGTACGGCGCCGGCCGAGGAACCACTCGGCGACGAGGGCGACCACGCCGGCGCCGACGAGGGCCACGACCCAGATCCAGGTCGCGTCGTAGCGCCAGCCGGCCCAGGTCAGGGCCTCCCACAGGACGGCGGCGGCGATGCCGCCGAGCGCCGGCCCGAGCAGCGAACCGCGGCTGGAGCGCCACGGCACGACCACGTGCGCGACGGCCCCGACGATCAGGCCGCCGAGGACCGCGAAGAGCAGTTCCACGTCAGGCGACGAAACCGATGCGACGGGACTCCTCCGCGCCGACCTCGACGTAGGCGAGCGAGCCGACGGGGACGATGAACCGACGGCCCTTGTCGTCCTGGAGCGACAGGTGCGTCGACTTCTCGCCGAGGGCGGCCGCGACGGCCTGCTCGATCTCGTCGGCGGTCTGGGCGGTCTCGAACGCGATCTCGCGCGGGCTGTTGGTGATGCCGATCTTGATGTCCACGAGCACAGCGTATCCGAGCAGCCGTGGACCCCATCGGGCGTTCGCCGCAGGCGCACTGCGCCCGCCGGTCCGGCGTCTCGTGGACCGGCGTCGTGGCACCTCGTCGGTGTCGGTCGCTCCGGTTACCGTACGAGGGTGCCCCACACCACGCTCGCGCCCGCTCCCGAGGACACGGGTGTCGCGCGGGCCCTGGCGTCCGACCCGACCCAGGCGGCGGTGCTCGCGCTGCCGGACGGCCGGCACGCCGCCGTCATCGGTGCACCGGGCACAGGCAAGACCACCACGCTGACCCGGCTGGTCGCGGCCCGGCTCGCCCGCGCGGACGCGATCTCGGCCGACGGCCACGCGACCGTCCTCGCCCTGACCAGCGCCCGCACCGCCGCCACCGCGCTCCGCGACCGGCTCGCCGCCGCGGTCGACCGGCCGGTGCCGGGGGCGCTCGCCCGCACCGTGAACTCCCTGGCGTTCCAGGTCGTCGCGCACGCCGCCGCCGTGCAGGGCCTCGAGACACCGACCCTGCTCACCGGTGGGGAGCAGGACCGCATCATCGCCGACCTGCTCGACGGGCACGAGACCGACGGCACCGGGCCGGAGTGGCCGGCGCCGATCACCGCGGTCGTCCGCGAACGCGCCGGGTTCCGCACCGCGCTCCGCGACGTCATGATGCGGGCGGTCGCCGCGGGCGTGGAACCCGAGGACATGCGCGAGCTCGGCGACGACACCGGGCGGCCGGAGTGGCGGGCGGTCGGGGACTTCGTCGACGAGTACCGCGCAGCACTGACCGCGTTCCGCGCCACCAGCCTCGACGCCGCCGAACTCGTCGCCTACGCCACGGCGGCGGTCCTGCGCGGCCAGCTGCCGGCGAGCGTCCAGGCGCTCCGCCTCGTCGTGGTCGACGACACCCAGGAACTCGTCGAGGGGGAGATCGCCCTCCTCGGCGCCCTCGCCCGCTCCGGCGTGCAGATCGTCGCGTTCGGCGACCCGGACATCGCGGCGTCCGCCTTCCGCGGGGCCGAACCCGACGTGCTCGGCCGGCTGGCGTCCCGCCTCGGTGTGGACCGCGTCGACGAGCTCGTCCTCGGCACGGTGCACCGGCACGCGGCCCCGGTCCGTGCCCTCGTGTCCGGCATCACGGCACGCATCGGTGCGGCGGCGGCCGGTCGGCAACGCACGGCGGTCGCGACCACGGCGGACGCCCGCCCCGACGCCGTCGTGCACCTCGAGGGAGCGAGCCGCGCCGCCCTCGTGGTCGCGATCGCCCGGCGGCTCCGCGAGCACCGGCTGCTCGACGGCGTGCCGTGGCACCGGATGGCGGTCGTCACCCGCAGCGGGGCCGCGATCCCCGAGCTCGTCCGTGCCCTCTCGGTGGCCGAGGTCCCGGCGACCGCCGGAGCCGCCCCCGTCCGACCCCGTGACGACACCGCGGCACGGTCGCTGCTCGACGCCGCGGCGGTCGCACTCGGCGTGTTCCCGCTCGATCCCGTGCTCGCCACCTCGTTCGCGACCGGACCCCTCGGCGGCCTCGACACCCTCGCAATGCGCCGACTCCGGCTCGCCCTCCGCCGCGAAGAACTCGCCGGCGGCGGTACCCGCACGGCCGACGAACTCCTCGTGGACGCGCTCGGCGCCCCCGAACGCCTGGCGACGGTGGACGCCGGGTTCGCCCGGCGTGCCACGCGGCTGGCGCGCAGCCTGGTGCAGGCGCAGCAGGACGCCGCAGCGGGGGCCAGCATCGAGGAGATCCTCTGGGGACTCTGGGAGCGCAGCGGGCTCGCCGGCACCTGGGGCGGACAGTCCGCCGCGGGCGGGGTCGGCGCGGCCGAGGCCGATCGGCACCTCGACGCCGTGGTCGGGCTGTTCACCGCCGCGAAGCGGTTCGTCGAACGCACGCCGGACGCCCCGGCACGCGTGTTCGTCGACGACGTGCTCGGCGCCGACCTGCCCGAGGACTCGATCGGACCCGACCGCACCGCCGGACGGGTCCGCGTGCTCACCCCCTCGGCCACCATCGGACTCGAGTGCGACGTGGTCGTCGTGCTCGGGCTGCAGGACGGCGTCTGGCCGAACACGCGGGTCCGCGGCAGCCTGCTCGACCCCGACGGCCTGGTCCGTGCGGTCGCGGGGATCGGCCACGAGACGATCGACGACCGTGCAGCGGTCATCGCAGACGAACTCCGACTGTTCGCCCGTGCGGTCTCCCGCGCGACCACCCAGGTGATCATCGGGACGGTGGCGAACGACGACGAGGCACCGTCCCCGTTCGTCCGCCTCGTGCCGGTGCCTCCCGACCGGCAGCCGACCGTCCACCCGCTCTCGCTGCGCGGGCTCGCCGGCTCGCTCCGACGTCGCGTGGTGGCCTCGGGCGACCACGAGGCCGCGTCCGCCCTCGCCCGCCTGGCCGAGGCCGAGGTCCCCGGTGCCGCTCCGGACGACTGGTACGGACTCGCCGAGCCCTCGACCGACGACCCGCTCGTCGACCTCGACGCCCCGCCGGCACCCGAGCACGAGGGGGGTGAACCGGTCGCACCGACCGTGTCCGTCTCGCCGTCGCGGATCGGCACGTTCGAGGAGTGCCCCGTGCACTGGTTCGTGCAGACGTTCGGCGGCAGTGCGCCGAGCCCGGCGATGGGGATCGGGACGATCGTGCACGAGACGATGGAGCACGCGACCGCCGTCGACGTGGAGTCCCTGTGGCAGCACGTCGAGGGACGGTGGGACGAGCTCATGTTCGAGTCGCCGTGGATCGCCGACCGCGAACGCGCCCGCACGCGCCGGATGATCGAGGGCCTCAGCGACTACCTCCGCACCTTCGCGAGCGCCGGACGCCGACTGCTCGGCGCCGAGACCTCGTTCGCGCTCGTCACCGGGCCGGCACGGATGCGCGGCAGCATCGACCGGATCGAGGTGGACCCGGACGGCCGCGTCAGCGTGGTCGACCTGAAGACCGGACGGTCGATGCCGAGCGAGAAGAACGACATGCCGGAGCACCCCCAGCTCGGCGCCTACCAGCTCGCGATCGAGGACGGCGCGGTCGAGGGAGTGCCCGCCGGCTCGACGATGGCCGACGCCCGGCTGGTCTTCGTGCAGAACGCCCGGAGCGGCCGCGCCTACTCGGAACGGACGCAGCAGGCGTTCGACGACGACGCACGTGAGACCTACCGCCAGCGGCTGCACACCGTCGCGACGGGCATGGCCGGACGGACCTTCCTGGCGAACGTCGACGACCACTGCGAGAAGGCCCGGACCGGCGCCCCGTGCCGGATCCACGTCGTGGGCGAGGTGACCTGGTGAACGAGGACCAGCTGCTCGGACCCGACGACGCCACCACGGTCGACCCGGACGACCTCGCCGCACCCCGCCACGGTGCCGACGCGATCGCGGACGCCCTCGGACGCCCACGCCCCACGCCGCAGCAGCGCGCCGTCATCGAGTCGCCGCTCACCCCGGCGCTCGTCGTCGCGGGAGCCGGCAGCGGCAAGACCGAGACCATGGCGTCCCGCGTCGTCTGGCTGCTCGCGAACGGGATGGTCCGCCCCGACGGCATCCTCGGGCTGACCTTCACCCGCAAGGCCGCCGGGGAGCTCTCGGTCCGCATCAACGACCGCATCCGCGCGCTCGAGGACGTCGGACTGCTCGCAGCCGGTGACGCGTTCGAGGCGCCGACGGTGTCCACCTACAACGCGTTCGCCAACTCGGTCTTCCGCGAGAACGCGCTGCTCGTGGGCCGCGACGGCGAGTCGCAGGTGCTGACCGAGCCGTCTGCCTGGCAGCTCGCACGCCGGGTCGTCGTCGCCGCGCGGGACGACCGGCTGTCCGGCCTCGACCGCGACGTCGACACCGTGACCGCGGCCGTCGTGGCGCTCGCCGGGGCGGTGTCCGAGCACCTCGTCGAGCCCGAGCGACTGCGACGTTTCGCGATCGAGTTCGCCGGGCTGCTCGAGCTGCCGGGGAACGGCCGCGGCGGAGCGTACAAGGCGATCACCGACGCCGTCGCCGCGATCGGCGCGCTCGAACCCCTCGTCGACCTGGTCGAGGAGTTCCGCCGGCAGAAGGTCGACCGGGGCTTCGTGGAGTTCTCCGACCAGATCGCCCTCGCGCTCGCCGCGGCCGAGTCGGCGCCCCGGGTCGTCACCGACCTGCGGCAGCGGTACGGCGTGGTGCTGCTCGACGAGTACCAGGACACCTCGGTGGTGCAGACCCGGTTCCTCGCCCGGCTGTTCCGCGGGCACCCGGTGATGGCGGTGGGCGACCCGCACCAGTCGATCTACGGGTTCCGTGGTGCGAGTGCGGCGAACCTCGCCCGGTTCCCGCGGGACTTCGGTGCTGCGGCCGAGCCGGGTGGCGACGCCGTCCGGCCCGTGACCTTCGCGCTCTCGACGAGCTGGCGGAACCCGGTCGACGTCCTCGCCGGTGCGAACGCCGTCGTGGCGCCGCTGTCCGAGGCGTCCGAGGTCGACGTCGAGCGCCTCGTGCCCCGACCCGGTGCGGACGCCGGGACGGTCCGCGCCGTCTTCCCCGAGACCCTGCCGGACGAGGCCGCCGCGGTCGCCGGGTGGTTCGCCGAGCGCCGTGCCGCCGACCCGACGGGCTCGATGGCGCTGCTGCTGCGGTCCCGGAAGGACCTCGCCGCGTTCACTGCCGCCCTCGGCGACCGTCGGGTGCCGTTCCACGTGCTCGGCACCGGCGGGCTCCTGCAGCGCCCGGAGATCGTCGACCTCGTCGCGTGCCTCCGCGTGCTGCACGACCCCGCCGCGGGCAACGACCTCATCCGGCTCCTCGCCGGGGCACGGTGGCGGATCGGCGCCGCGGACATCGTCGCCCTGCACGCCCTCGCTCGCTGGTTGTTCGGCCGCGACCACACCCAGCAGCGACTCGACGACGACGTCACGGCGGCGTTCCGCGCATCCGTCGCCGCGGGGGAGCACGGGTCGATCGTCGACGCCCTCGACTTCGTCGCGACGGCCCCCGACGAGCACGGCGCACTGGCCGACATCAGCGAGACCGGCCGTCGCCGCATGCGCGCGCTCGGCCGGCAGCTGCAGGCGCTGCGGTCCCGGGCGAGCGGCGACCTCGTCGACTTCGTCACGCTCGTCGTGCAGGAGATGCGGCTCGACATCGAGGTCGCCGCGCACGAGCAGGGCAGCGGCGCGTTCCTCGACGCCTTCATCGACGAGCTCGCCGGCTTCGTGACGACGGACGACCGGGCCGACCTCGGTGCGTTCCTCGGGTGGATCGACGCCGCCGCCCGGCGCGACGACATGGGCCCGCGCTCCGAGGAGCCCGAGGCCGGCACCGTGCAGATCCTGACGATCCACGGGTCGAAGGGCCTCGAGTGGGACGCCGTCGCGGTCCCGCGGCTCGTCGAGGGCGCGCTCCCCGCCCGCCCACAGGAGGGCTCGTCCGGGTGGATCGGCTTCGGCCGGCTGCCGTACGAGTTCCGCGGCGACGCCGACGAACTGCCGCGCCTCGACTGGCGGGGGCACGACACGCAGAAGGACGTCACGCTCGCGATCGACGCCTACAAGGAGCAGGTGAAGGCCCGCAACGAGGACGAGGAACGGCGTCTCACGTACGTCGCGCTCACCCGGGCGAAGCACGACCTGCTCGTCTCCGGGTCGTTCTGGGCGGGCGGGGTCCGTCCCACCGAGCCGAGTCGGTACCTGCGCGACCTCGTCGACGCCGGTGTGGTGGACGCCGCCGCCGTCCCCGAGACGACCGAGCACGAGGAGAACCCGCTCGGCGACGCCGGTGCCACGCAGTCCTGGCCGCACGTGCCGTTCGGGCACCGAGCCGCCCGGGTCGTCGCTGCCGCCGAGCGCGTGCGGAACGCGAACCCCGGGGCTGCCGGACGCTTCAGCGCCGACATCGACCTGCTGCTCGCCGAGCGCGCCGCGAACCGGACGGCCCGGCACCGGGTGGTCGTCCCGCACCGCGTCCCGGCGTCCGGCTTCAAGGACTACCTCGCCGAACCCGACGCCGTCGCCGAGCGGCTGCGCCGGCCCATGCCGGAACGGCCGTACCGGGCGACGCGACTCGGCACCCTGTTCCACCAGTGGGTCGAGCAGCGCGCCCGCAGCGGCGGGTCGCTCGAGACGCTCGACGCCTGGCCGGACGAGCTCGACCTCGACGGGGACGACGTGGTCGACGCCTCGGCTGACGCCGTGGTCACCGACGACGACGCCCGGCGGCTCGCCGACTTCCAGGCGACCTTCGCCCGGTCCCGCTGGGCGGCACTGACCCCGGTCGAGGTCGAGCGTGAGATCCACATCCCGTTCCTCGGCCACAGCGTCGTCTGCAAGCTCGACGCGGTGTACGAGATCGACGGGCGGGCCGAGGTCGTCGACTGGAAGACCGGCAAGGCACCGACGGGCGACGACGACCTGGCGAAGCGGCAGCTGCAGCTCGCGCTGTACCGGGTCGCCTACGCCGAGTTCACCGGGCGTCCGATCGACGAGGTCGACGCCGTGTTCTACTTCGTGGCCGACGACCTCGAGGTCCGGCCGCGGGAACTGCTCGACCGTGCCGGACTCGAGCGCGCCTGGCGCGACGCGGTCGGCTGACGCCCGCCGCCGGCCGGCCGCGCCGACGCCGGCCCGCACGTCGAACCACGAATCCGACGTCGAACCACGCGCGGACGCTGGTTCGACGTCGGAACCGTGGTTCGATCCGGACTGGTGGCGCGTCGGACCGCCGGCGACGGGGCGGAGACGAGCCGCGCCTCCAGGGCCGACGCGCGTCAGCGGAGCGGGCCGGTGTCAGCCGTGCCGACGCTCGGTCGACGAGAGCAGCTGCTCGACCTCGCCGATCTCCATCGTCTCGGGTGAGACCGACTGCAGCGGTGCCGCACTCGGCGTCTGGACGGCGTCGACCAGGCGGTGCATCATCGCGACGGCGTCGTCGACGACCTCGGTGCTCTTCACCTGCACGCCGTGCAGCAGCCACTGGGCCGTCTCGAGCTCGTGGTGGACCCGGGCGCGCTGGGCGAGCTGCCGGTCGCGGCCGCCGCCGTTCGCCTCGTAGGCGCTGAGGACGGTGTCGAAGGCCTGCGCCCGTCCCGCGAGCACCCACGCGAGGTCCTTCGCCGGGTCGCCGAGTCGCAGCTCGCCCCAGTCGATGACCCCGGAGACGTCGTCGCCCTCGACGAGGATCGTCTCGGTCCCGAGCGAACCGTGCACGACGGTCGGGGTGAACTGCCACAGCTGCTGGTCGCGCGCGGCACCCTCCCAGCGTTCCTTGAGCGCTGCCGGCACGAGCTTCGTGGCGACCGCCCGGTCCATCACGGAGACCGCCGAGCGCAGCACCTCGAAGGGGGTGAGCGACGGCAGGCCGGCGTCGGTGACGAAGCTCGTCGGGAGCTGGTGGACGGCGGCGACCGCGCGGCCGACGCTGGTGGCGAGCTCCGGCCGGTCGACGAGGTCCTGCAGCGTCGGGTGCGTACCGGGCAGGTACGAGGTGACGATGGCGCGGGTCGACCCGATGGGCGCCTGGCCGCGGTACTCGGCGACACCGAACGGGAGGCGCGTGCGGATCCCGGCGCTCAGCGCTCGGATCGCGACGAGGTCGGCGGACTGCCGTGCCTCGGCCCGCTGGTTGCGCGGACGACGGATCGCCGACCAGGCGCCGTCGACGTCGCGGAGGACGGCTGATTCGTAGTCCCCGGACGCCGCCGAGCCGAGCGTGCGCGTGCCCGTGACGACGAGGCCGGAGACGGCCGTGGTCGCCAACGCGGCTAGAGTGAACTGGGATCCCGCCATGCCCCTCAGGGTAGGTCCGCAGCCGGTGGTCGAGCGTGCGCCACGCTGGCCCGCGACAGCCCGGGCTCCCGCACACCGACCCGACCAGACCCGAGGAGCCCCCTGCCGTGACCGTCGAGTTCGCCGCCCGGCTGCCCCTCTCCCGCAACGACCTCGACCGCGACGCGGAGTTCCGCACGACGGACGACCTCGACCGCGTGCTCCGGGACGACCCGTCGACCCGCTACCTGCCCGTCCGCGGCTCGGAGCTGCTGCGGAACGGCGACGACACGCTGCGCTTCGTTTCCGCCGACGCCGTGCCGCACGACGCCGTGACGCTGTACCTCGGCCGTGCCGTGTCCGACGCACCCGATGCGCCGACCGGCACCCGGTTCGTCGCCGCGTTCCTCGACGCCGGCGCCGCGGCCGCGATCGAGCCCGACGACGACGCGTGGGCGAGCCTCCGGATGTTCGGGACCGAGCTCTCGCCGCGCGACCAGGGCCTCGCGGTCGAGGCCGTGGCGATGGCGAACTGGCACGCGGTGCACGGCTTCTCACCCCGCACCGGGTCCGCGACCGACGTCGTCACCGGCGGCTGGGTCCGCCGGGACCCCGAGGGGCACGAGCACTTCCCGCGCACCGACGCGGCGATCATCGTCGGGGTCACCGACGCCGACGACCGGATCCTGCTCGGCTCGAACGCCGCGTGGGACGCCGACCGGTACTCGCTCCTCGCGGGCTTCGTCGAGCCGGGGGAGTCCCTCGAGGACGCCGTCCGGCGCGAGGTCTGGGAAGAGTCGGGCGTCCGCGTCGAGGAGCCCGAGTACCTGGGGTCCCAGCCGTGGCCGTTCCCGGCCTCGCTCATGCTCGGGTTCCGTGCCCGCGCGGTGGACGGCGACCCGACGACCGCTCGACCGGACGGCGTCGAGATCCTGGACGTCCGGTGGTTCTCGCGCGACGAGATCCGCGAGCGCGCCGGCGACACCCTGCTCCTGCCGGGAAAGACGTCGATCGCCCGCGCCATCATCGAAGAGTGGTACGGCGGGCCGCTGGACCTGCCGTGAGCGGGACCGCCGCCGAGGCCTCCGCCGAGCCGCTCCGTCCGCCGTCGCCCGACGAGCTCCTCGCCGCCCTCGACGCCGAACAGCGCACCGTCGCCCGCACCCTGCTCGGGCCGGTCGCCGTACTGGCCGGTGCCGGCACCGGCAAGACCCGGGCGATCACACACCGGATCGCCTACGGCGTCGCGACCGGCACCTACGCGCCGAACCACGTCCTCGCGCTGACGTTCACGACCCGGGCGGCCGGCGAGCTGCGGTCGCGGCTGCGGTCCCTCGGTGCGGGGACCGTGCAGGCCCGCACGTTCCACGCGGCCGCGATGGCACAGCTCAGCTACTTCTGGCCGGACACGGTCGGCGGCCACGCGCCGAAGATCGTCGAGTCCAAGGGCCGCATGATCGCGCACGCGGCCGACTCGGTGGGGCTGCAGGTGGACACCCCGACGCTCCGCGACCTGGCCGGCGAGGTCGAGTGGCGCAAGGTCCAGATGCTCTCCTACGACGAGTACGAGGCCGCCGCCGCCGACCGGGTGATGCCCCGGGACACCGCGCCGCGTCGGGTCCTCGACCTCATGCGCGCCTACGAGCAGCTGAAGGACGACCGTCGACAGCTCGACTTCGAGGACGTCCTGCTCGCCACGCTCGGCATGGTGGAGTCCGAACCCCGGGTGGCGTCCTACGTCCGGCAGCAGTACCGGTTCTTCGTGGTCGACGAGTACCAGGACGTCTCGCCCGTGCAGCACGACCTGCTCCGCGCCTGGCTCGGCGGCCGGGACGACGTCTGCGTGGTCGGCGACGCCAGCCAGACCATCTACTCGTTCGCGGGGGCGTCGAGCCGGTACCTGCTCGGCTTCGGTTCCGAGTTCCCCCGCGGGTCCGTGCTGCGGCTCGAGCGGAACTACCGGTCCACGCGCGAGGTCGTGCACGCCGCGAACGCGCTCATGCGCGGGCAGCCAGGGGCCCTCGACCTCGTCGCGCAGCACACCGAGCCGGGCCCGCGGCCCGAGGTCCTGGCGTGCGTGCACGACGGCGACGAGGCCCAGACGGTCGCGCGCACGATCGCCGACCTCGTCGCCGACCCGGCCTCGCCCGCGTCCTACGGGGACGTCGCGGTGCTCTACCGCCTGGGTGCCCAGGCCGCCGCGGTCGAGTCGGCGCTCGGGCGCGCGGGCATCCCGTACCGGGTGCAGGGCGGCACCCGGTTCTTCGACCGACCCGAGGTCAAGCTGGCGGTGCACCACATGCGGGGCGAGGCCGTCCGGCAGACCGACGACGAGCTCACCCGGCGGGTCGGCCTCGTGCTCCGGGTGAGCGGGTGGAC
This sequence comes from Curtobacterium sp. AB451, assembly GCF_050585845.1. Classification (NCBI taxonomy): domain Bacteria; kingdom Bacillati; phylum Actinomycetota; class Actinomycetes; order Micrococcales; family Microbacteriaceae; genus Curtobacterium; species Curtobacterium sp. AB451. Next base: position 281,494 of record NZ_JBOBQG010000001.1, on the reverse strand, counting down.
GCCGACGCCCCCGGAGGGCACGGGTGCGGTGCGCGAGCAGTGGGAGGCGCTGCAGGCGATCATGGGCCTCGCCGAGGACGCGCCCGCCGGCACGACGATGCAGCAGTTCACGCAGGACCTGGTCGACCGTGCGGCGACGCACCACGAGCCGGAGCTGGACGCGGTGACCCTCGCCACGCTGCACTCGTCGAAGGGCCTCGAGTGGCCGCACGTCGTGGTGATCGGCGTGGCCGAGGGACTGCTCCCCATCTCCTACGCCACCACCGACGACGAGGTCGACGAGGAACGCCGGCTCTTCTACGTCGGGCTCACCCGTGCCCGCCGCTCGGTGACCCTCACGTGGTCGCGACAGGGGTCCACGCGTGGGGGAGCCCGGGTGGCGAGTCGCTTCCTGGCAGCGCTCGGCACGAACACCGCGGATGGAACGTCACCGGCTGCCGACTGACCGACAGGTCGTCGCGGTCGAAGACGAGCTGGTCCGGACCGGGGTGCTGGGTCCGGGACGGGAGCCGTTCGAGGAGCATCCGGGTCGTCGCCGCCGCGACCGCTGCGATCCGGTAGGGCGAGAGCGGTGCCGCGGGACGGCCCCACACCTGCGCCGCGATGGCCGGCCAGCACGGGTCGTCGTCGACGCGCGCGTACTCGACGCACTGGAGGCACGGCCCGGCACCCGGGACGACGAACGGCCCGAGGCGCACGCGTCCGTCCCCGACGACCACCGGCAGGTGGGCGGTGCCCCGCCGGGTCCAGGCCGCGCGGACCGCCGGGTCGACGACGTGGTCGGCAACCACCACGGCGAGCTGGGGATCCGGGTCGGGGACGGCCACCGGTCCACCACGCGGCGCAGTGGTGCACACGATCGTGACGCCCTCGCCCGAGAGCAGTTCGGCGACCGCGTCGGGCAGCGCGCCGGTGCCGTGCACCTCGACGCGCGCGAGCGGTTCGGGGAGGACGTCCACGACCGCCGGTGAGGCGTCCCCGAGGACGCGTGCGGCGAGACCGGGTGGGCAGCCGCTCGCCGCGGCGACCCCGGAGAGCGCATCCCGACCGGTCTCGCGTCGGAGTGCGCACAGGAAGCGTTCCTCGGCCGTGCTCGGGACCGGCACGACGGCGCGCGGCGGGTCGACCCCGAGCTGGACGGTGGTCGGGTCGCGCCAGACGAACTCGAGGGACGGATCGATGCGGATGCCCATGCCCCCACGCTGGCGGACGGGGCCCGGGCGTGGGGGAGGGGCGGCGGATCTGTGGAGAACTACTTCGGAGCGTCGCCGCGGTCGTCGGCGGGGCCGTCCTCGACGTTGCCGTCCTCGTCCTCGCGCGGGCGGTCGCCGGTCGCGTCGTTGAGGAGGTCCTCGAGCGCCTTGTCGAACTCGTCGTCCTCGGCGGACCGGCCGGGGTTCCGGAGCCGGGCGACGAAGGCGTCGGGCGCGTCGATGTCCTCGGAGGTGGGGACGGCGTCGAAGTGCGACCAGAGGGCGTCGCGCTGCTCGGTGCCGAGCTCGTCGGTGACGCGCTGCCACATCGCGGCGGCCTCGCGGAGGCGACGGGGCCGGAGTTCGAGCCCGACGAGCGTGGCGAACGCGGACTCGGCCGGCCCGCCTGCCGCGCGACGGCGGCGGACCATCTCGGCGATCGCGCCGGACTTCGGCAGGCGTTCGGTGGCGGCGGCGGTGACGGTGTCGACCCAGCCCTCGACGAGCGCGAGCATCGTCTCGAGGCGGGCGAGGGCGGCCTCCTGCTCCTCGGTGCGCGGCGGGATGAGGGCGCCGGACGCGAGGGCGTCGCGGAGCTGTTCCTGGTTCGTCGGGTCGATCTCGGAGGCGAGCTCCTCGACGCGGTCGAACGGGATGTGGATGCCCCGGGCGTAGTCGGTGATCGACGAGATGATGTGGAGCCGCAGCCACCGGGCCGAGCGGAAGAGCCGGGCGTGTGCCAGCTCGCGGACGGCCAGGTAGATCCGGACCTCGTCCTCGGGGACGTCGAGTCCCTCGGCGAACTCGGCCACGTTCTGCGGCAGGAGTGCGGCGACCTGCTCGTCGAGGAGCGGCACGCCGACGTCGCCGCCGGACACGACCTCCTTCGAGAGCTGCCCGACGACCTGGCCGAGCTGGATCGCGAACAGTGCGCCGCCGACGCCGCGCATCGCCTTCGAGACGTCGCCGAGCATCGCCTTGAGCTGCTCCGGCGCGCGCTGCTCGATCGCCTCGGTGAGCGCGTTCGAGATGCTCAGCGCCACGGGCTCGGCGATCTGCGCCCACACCGGGGTGGTCGCCTTCGCCCACTGCTCGCGCGTGTAGAGGCTCGGCGTCGCGGTGAGCTCGGCGACCGAGGTGGCCTCGTCCAGCCAGAGCGCGGCGACCTGGAACGCCTGGTCGGCCGCCTGCGAGGTCGCGGGGTCGACGGGGTGGCCGCCCTCACGGGCGATCGCGGTGGCCCGCTCGGAGGCGACCGAGAAGTCGATGCCGTCGCCGCCGGACTGCGCGGCACGCTGCAGCTGGCTCATCAGGTTCGCGACGAAGGCCGGGTCGTTCGGCAGCCCCGCGGCTCCGGCGAGCTGCGACGGGTCGATCTGGCCCTCGCCGGACAGGAGCTTCCGGAGCATCTCCTGGAAGTCGTCGTCCGGCCCCGGCTGCGGTTCATCAGGCATGACGACTACGCTAATCGCTGCTCACGGGGCCGCGACTGGGACGCCCCCGTGGGAACGCCCGAACCGCTGCGCCGAGGGCGAACAGCCCACCGTGGAAGGACGCTGCGTGACCCTCTTCGCCCCCGAACCCCGCCGACGTCCGCGCTCCCGGACCGTCGGCTGGGCGTTCGTGATCGGTGCCGTCGTCCTCGGGCTGCTCGCCAGCCTGCTGCCGAGCCCGTACCTCATCGAGGTCCCCGGCCCGGTCTACAACACCATCGGCACGCAGGAGCAGGGGACCGGCAAGGACGCGAAGCAGGTCAAGCTCATCCAGATCGACGGGCACCCGACCTACCCGACCGGCGGCGCGCTCGACATGCTCACCGTCGGGATCCAGGGCGACGCGACGAACCGACCGTCGTGGACGAGCGTCATCCGTGCCCTCTTCACGAAGTCCGAGGCGGTGATCCCCGCGTCCGCGATCTACCCGGAGGGCGTCAGCACCGACCAGGTGAACCAGCAGGACACGGCCGACATGCAGCAGTCGCAGCAGTCCGCCGTCGCCGCGGCGCTCATCCACCAGGGGTACCGCCTGCCGACCGAGCTCGAGGTCGGCACCGTCCAGAAGGGCTCGGCGGCTGACGGCGTCATCGACGAGGGGGACGTCATCCGGTCGTTCGACGGGACCTCGCTCACCGAGAACGCCGACGCGACCTCGCTCCGTGAGCTGGTCGCGAAGCACGGCACCTCGGGCCCGGCGACGGTGGTCGTCGAACGCGACGGTGCCGAGAAGACGGTCGAGCTGACGCCGCGGAGCGAGCAGGGCACGGCCCTGATCGGTGTGGGCGTGACCGAGCAGTACGACTTCCCGTTCCGCGTCTCCATCGAGCTCCAGGACGTCGGCGGCCCGTCGGCCGGGATGATGTTCGCACTCGGGATCATCGACGAGATCACGCCGGGCAAGCTCAACGGCGGGAAGCACGTCGCCGGGACCGGCACGATCACCGCCGACGGCGAGGTCGGTGCGATCGGCGGCATCCGCCAGAAGATGTACGGCGCGAAGGACGCCGGCGCGACCGTCTTCCTCGCACCGGCCGACAACTGCGACGAGGTGGTCGGTCACGTCCCGGACGGGCTCGACGTCTACCGGGTCGCGACCCTCGACCAGGCGGTCACCGATCTGCAGACGATCGCCTCCGGGAAGAGCACCGCGAAGCTCGCGCGCTGCACGTCCTAGACCCGGCCATGCGCTCCGGGCGACGTCCGCGGACGACGCGATCCGTGCCTCCCGAGCGTTCAGCCTGGAGGCGCGACACCCCTTCCTGAGTCGCCGTACAGTTTCAGGGGTGCTCGCGCCACATAGGATCGATGCACTGACGGCCCGCCGCGCCGGGCCCGCCGGTTCGACACGTCTGGAGCACATCAAGTGACGACAACCTCGTCCACCTCGGGGCGGCGTTCGCCGCGGGTCCCGATCGTGGTCACGATCATCGTGCTGGCCGCACTGGTGATCGCCTTCTTCATCTTCGCGAGCCTGTACACCGACTACGCGTGGTTCGCGCAGCTCGGCTTCCAGCAGGTCCTGACCACCAGGTGGATCGCCGGGACGCTGATGTTCCTCGCCGGCTTCCTCGGGATGGCGGTCCCGGTGTACGCGAGCATCGCGCTCGCGTTCCGGTTCCGGCCGGTCTACGCGAAGCTCAACTCGCAGCTCGACCGCTACCAGCAGGTCATCGAGCCGCTGCGTCGTGCCGTCATGATCGGCATCCCGGTCGTGCTCGGCATCTTCGCCGGACTCTCGACCGCGGGGCGCTGGAGCATGGTGCTCGAGTACTTCAACCGGACGCCGTTCGGCAAGACCGACCCGCAGTTCGGGCTCGACATCGGCTTCTACGTGTTCGAACTGCCGTTCTGGCGCGCGATCGTGGCGTACTCGTCGGCCGTCGTGCTCATCGCCGGCCTGGCCGCCCTGGCCGCCTGCTACCTGTACGGCGCGATGCGCTTCGGTGGGCGTGAGGTCCGCATCTCGAAGGCTGCGCGCATCCAGCTCGCGGTCACGGCGGCCGTCTACGTCGCGCTGCAGGCCGTCAGCCTGTGGCTCGACCAGTACGCCGCCCTGACGAAGTCGAACTCGCTCATCACCGGTGCCCAGTACACCGAGGTGAACGCGGTCATCCCGGGTCGCGAGATCATGGCCGGCATCGCCGCGATCGTGGCGATCCTGTTCATCGTGACGGCCGTCATCGGTCGCTGGCGCATCTCGATCGTCGGGACGGGCCTGCTGCTCGTCGCCGCGATCGTGATCGGTGGCATCTACCCGTGGATCGTCCAGCGCCTGCAGGTGAAGCCCTCGGAGCGCACCTTCGAGTCGGCGTACATCGAGCGGAACATCAAGGCGACCCGTGACGCCTACGGTGTCGCCGGTGTCCAGGAACGGAACTACGACGCGACGACCGAGGCGAGCTCCGGCGCGCTCGCGCAGGACGCCCAGACGACGGCGAACATCCGCCTGATCGACCCGAAGATCGTCTCCGACACCTTCAGCCAGCTCCAGCAGTACCGGCAGTACTACCAGTTCCCGAAGGAGCTCGACGTCGACCGCTACGACGTCAAGGGCGAGACCGAGGACACCGTCATCGCGGTGCGCGACATCGACCTCGACGGCCTGAGCGCGCAGGCGAACACGCCCTACAACCGGGCCTTCGTCTACACGCACGGCTACGGCGTGACGGCGGCGTACGGCAACCAGCGCGCGAGCGACGGCAAGCCGGTGTTCCTCGAGTCGGGGATCCCGTCCAACGGCGCCCTCGGCGACTTCCAGCAGCGCGTGTACTTCGGTGAGACGTCGCCCGCCTACTCGATCGTCGGTGGACCGAAGGGCTCGAAGAACGTCGAGCTCGACTACCCGTCCGGCTCGGACGAGAACGACGACAGTGGCGGCAACGCCACGACGACGTACGCCGGCAACGGCGGCCCGAGCCTCGGGAACTTCTTCAACCGGCTCGTCTACGCGGCGAAGTTCCAGTCGGAGCAGATCCTGCTGTCGAACGCGGTGAACCAGGACTCGCAGATCCTCTACGACCGCGACCCGATCACCCGCGTGCAGAAGGTCGCGCCGTACCTGACGCTCGACAGCGACGCGTACCCGGCGATCGTCGACCACCGCATCCAGTGGGTCGTCGACGGCTACACGACGAGCGACGCCTACCCGTACTCGCAGAGCCAGAGCCTGTCGGACACCATCGCCGGCGCCGAGAGCTCGTCGTACCGGACCGACCAGGTCAACTACATCCGCAACTCGGTCAAGGCCACGGTCGACGCGTACACCGGCAAGGTGACGCTCTACGCGTGGGACACCCAGGACCCGGTGCTCAAGACGTGGCAGAAGATCTTCCCGACCTCGATGCAGCCCGTGTCGAAGATGAGCGCGGAACTGCTCGACCACGTCCGGTACCCGACCGACCTGTTCAAGGTGCAGCGGTCGATCCTCGGCACCTACCACGTCACCAACGCGAACTCGTTCTACTCCGGTGACGACGCCTGGAACGTGCCGCAGGAGCCGACGTCCGGCACGAACGAGACGGACACGTCGGACGCGTCGACCACGACCAACACGGGCGCGAACGCGCTCGGGGCGACCACCACGACGACGACCAGGGGCAACCTGCAGGACCCGTACTACCTCACGATGAAGGTGCCGGGGCAGGGGACCGCCTACTCCCTGTACACGACGTACATCCCGCAGCAGTCCGCCGGGACGAACAACCGCAACGTGCTCACCGGGTACCTGGCGGTGGACTCCGACGCGGGTGGCGCGGGCGAGGGGAAGAAGGCGTCCGGCTACGGCAAGCTCACGCTGTTGACGATGCCGAAGACCGACAACATCCCGGGCCCCGGACAGGTGCAGAGCCTCTTCAACGGTGACTCGACCGTCTCGCAGGAGCTCAACATCCTGAAGCGCGGGAATTCGACCGTGAAGCAGGGCAACCTGCTCACGCTCCCGGTCGGTGGCGGCTTCCTCTACGTGCAGCCCGTGTACGTGCAGTCGACGTCGAGCGGCTCGTACCCGCTGCTGCAGAAGGTGCTCGTGGCCTTCGGTGACAAGATCGCGTTCGAGGACACCCTCGACGAGGCGCTCAACAGCCTGTTCGGCGGCGACTCGGGTGCGTCGGCCGGTGACCAGGGTGCGTCGTCCGGTTCCGGCTCGTCGTCGGGCTCCGGCTCGTCCGACTCCGGCTCGGGCTCGTCGGACTCCGGCTCCGGTTCGTCGACCGGCTCGGGATCGTCGACCGGCTCCGGGACGGTCGACAACGAGGCGCTGCAGAAGGCCCTGAACGACGCCAAGCAGGCGCTGCAGGACCGTCAGGACGCCTACGCCGAGAACGACCTGGTCGCCGCGGCCGAGGCCGACCAGCGCCTGCAGGAGGCCATCCAGGCCGCGACCGAGGCCGAGGGCGGGAACTGAGACACACCGTGGCGGGGCGCTCGATTTGTGCCCCGCCACGGCCCCGTGTAGGCTGTTCAACGTGCCGCGGGGTGGAGCAGTTCGGTAGCTCGCTGGGCTCATAACCCAGAGGTCGTAGGTTCAAATCCTGCCCCCGCAACCAAGCGTCACAGAGAAGGCCCCGGTCCAGTCGTACCGGGGCCTTCTTCGTGCGCCGACCGTCGCGCCGGCCTTCGTGCCGGGGCCGAGTCTCGGCTGGGCGGACACTTTCGCGCGCTCATGGCGCGAGCAACGTCCGCGGGGCCGAGTCGCGGGCCGCCCGGTACGCTCGGCGGATGGACACCCTCACCGTCGCCGCGGCGCAGTTCGCGCCCGTGGACGACCCCGCCGCGAACCTGGAGACCGTCCGGACCGCCGCCGTCGACGCGGCCGCCCGGGGGGCCGACCTGCTCGTCACGCCGGAGTACACCTCGTACTTCACCGCCGACATCGACGACCGGTTCGTGGCCGCCGCACAACCCCTGGACGGCCCGTTCGTCACCGGCCTGCAGACCATCGCCCGCGAGGTCGGCATCGCCCTCGTCGTCGGCATCGCCGAGTGCGCCGAAACCCCGGGCCGCTTCCGGAACACCCTCGTCGCGGTCCTGCCCTACGGATCGATCGCCGAGACGTACCGGAAGGTGCACCTCTACGACGCGTTCGGCTCGAAGGAGTCGGACCGCATCGAGTCCGGTGACCCCGAGCAGCTGCCCGTGTTCTCGCTCGGGGGCGTCCGCGTCGGCCTCGAGACCTGCTACGACCTGCGCTTCCCCGAGGTCACACGCCGACTCGTCGCGCCCGAACACGGGGCGGCGGACGTCGTGGTCCTGCCCGCCGAGTGGGTCAGGGGTCCCGGCAAGGAGCACCACTGGCGGACCCTGCTCACCGCCCGCGCGATCGAGAACACCGTCTGGGTGGTGGGCGTCGGCCAGACGCCGCCGATCGGCATCGGAGGCTCGCTCGTGCTCGACCCCTCCGGCGTCGCGGTCGCCGCTGCCGGGGCCGTTCCGGGGATGCTCGTCGCGGAGGTCGACACCGCTGTGACCGACGCCGTCCGCCGGACGAACCCGTCGCTCGCGCTCCGCCGCTACGAGGTCACGCCCCGCGCCTGACCCGGCACGCGGCCAGCTGCCCGCGCGCTGCCGGCACGCGGCGCGCCTACGCACACGCCGACGCCGAACGGGGGAAGTACGTCCGCCTGGAGGCGCGGGCGAGCCAGATTCCGCCCGCTCGCCTCGTCCGGGCGGTGCGCCCGACCCGAGCGGGCGCAATCCGTCCCGTTGGAGGCGCGGACGGGCCAGATTCCGCCCGCTCGACGACGGCACGCGACGCGCTCCCGCCGAACGGGCGAAAGCGGGTTGCCTGGAGGCACGGGCTGGCCAGATTTCGCCCGCTCGGCTCGCTTAGGCGGTGCATCCGACCCGAGTGGGCGAAATCCGTCCGACTGGAGGCGCGGATGGGCCACCTTTCGCCCGCTCGATGTGCCCGTGACGCGCTCCCGCCGAACGGGCGAAACCGGGTTGCCTGGAGGCACGGGCTGGCCAGATCTCGCCCGCTCGGCTCGCCCATGCGGTGCGCCCGACCCGAGCGGGCGAAATACGTACCGCTGGAGGGGAGGGTGGGCAGTATTTCGCCCGCTCGACGCCGGCACGGGACGCGCTCACGCTGAGCGGGCGAGTTGCGTCCGGCTGAGGACTCGGGTGGGCCGTGTTCTGCCCGCTCGGAGCGCGCCGCAGGCGGACGCACGGCCCCGAGCGGGCGGAATGCGCCCGTCGAGCGGTGCGGCGGGTAGTGGCGCGGGCGGGTCAGCCGCGCCGAGCGAGACCGGCGAGGCGAGCGGCGGCGTCCTCGAGCACCGAGCGGCGCTTGCAGAAGGCGAACCGCACGAGGGTCCGGTAGTCGGCCGCGTGGTCGGGACGGACGAACGCCGAGACCGGCACCCCGACGACGCCGGCGAGCTCTGGGAGTCGCAGGCAGAACGACCGGGCGTCGTCGTACCCGAGCGGCGCGACGTCCGCGATGACGAAGTACCCGCCGTCGGGACGCATCACCTCGAAGCCCGCGGCGGCCAGCCCACCCGCGAGCAGGTCGTGCTTGGCGGACAGCTCGGCGGCGATGCCCGTGAAGACCCGGTCGGGGAGCCGGAGGCCGGCTGCCACCGCGGGTTGGAACGGAGCTCCGTTCACGAACGTGAGGAACTGCTTCACGCTGGTGATCGCGTCGACGAGCGCCGGGGGAGCCGTGAGCCAGCCGATCTTCCAACCGGTGGTGCTGAAGGTCTTCCCAGCGCTCGAGATCGTCACGGTCCGCTCGGCGGCACCGGGCAGGGCGGCGATCGGGACGTGCGGCACGTCGAAGGTCAGGTGCTCGTAGACCTCGTCGGTGACGATCACCGCGTCGTGGTGCGTCGCGAGTTCGACGATCGTCGTCAGGACCTCGGTCGGCAGCACGCGGCCGGTGGGGTTGTGGGGCGTGTTCACGAGCACGGCGCGGGTGCGGTCGGAGAACGCGGCGCGGAGGGCAGTCTCGTCCGGCAGGAAGTCGGGAGCAGACAGCGGCACGGTGACGTGCGTCCCGCCGGCGAGCCCGATGAGCGCACCGTACGCGTCGTAGAACGGCTCGAACGTGATGACCTCGTCGCCCGGCTCGACGAGCGCCAGGAGCGTCGCGGCGAGGGCCTCGGTGGCGCCGGCGGTGACGAGTACCTGGCGGTCGGGGTCGACGTCGAGGTCGTACCAACGGGCCTGGTGCTCGCTGATCGCGGCCCGCAGGTCTGGGGTCCCTCGTCCCGGCGGGTACTGGTTGACGCCGTCGCGGATGGCTGCGATCGCTGCCTCGAGGACCTCGGCCGGGCCGTCCTCGTCCGGGAACCCCTGCCCGAGGTTCAGTGCGCCCGTCGCGGCCGCGAGTGCGCTCATCTCGGCGAACACCGTCGGCGCGGGGACGCCGTCCGGTCCGAGGAGCATCGCTCCCTCGGCGGCTCGCAACCAGGGTCCTGCGTGGCGCATGTGGTTCCCTCCGGGATGTCGATCGCGCTCGCGGCGCTGAACGGACCCCAACCTAGCGGCCGAGTCGAGCGCACCCCGGGAAGGGTCGCACAGCCCACGCATAAGATCGCCATAGGTCGCTTCCAGCGTCACCAGGAGCACCGCTCAGGTGCGTGCGACAGACTGCACGAGCTTGAAAGGAGCACGTCCAGCATGACCGACACCACGCCCAACGGGCAGGGCGACGACATCCGTCCGGACGACGCGGCCGCCAAGGCCGCATCCGAGGACGCTTCGCCGAACGACTCCGAGCACCTCCACGACGCGGACCACACCGACGCGCGCCACACCGACGCAGACCACACCGACGTGATCGCGTCCGCGAACGACCACCCGACCGATCGGTACACGGCGCCGTACCCGACGCTGTCCGACCACGCGTCGGAGCCGGGCCGGGCCGACCAGTCCGGCCAGCAGGGTCAGGCCGACCAGACGAGCCAGTACGGGCAGGCCTCGGGCGGCTACGGCGCGCACGGGACGCCCTACGGCACCGAGCCGACGCAGCAGCCGCAGTACGGCCAGTCCCAGACGAGCCAGTACGGCCAACAGGACCAGTACGGACAGCAGCAGTACGGCCAGCACGGTCAGTACGGCCAGCAGTCGCAGTACGGCCAGCAGAGCCAGTACGGCCAACAGGACCAGTACGGACAGCAGCAGCACGGCCAGTACGGCCAGCAGTCGCAGTACGGCCAGCAGAACCAGTACGGCCAGCAGTCGCAGTACGGCCAGCAGCCCCGCTACGGCGAGTACGCCCAGCCCACCTCGGCTCCCGCCTCGGCCTCCGAGTACGCCACCGCATCGGCCCAGGCTCCGGCCTCCGCCACGAGCGCGTTCGGCGACGTCGACGGCTCGAACCAGCGGAACGGCCACTACTTCGAGAGCGGAGCAGCCGGCGCCGCCGGCGTCCCGGGTGCGGCACCCGCCAGCCGTCGCGCGGGCACCGGCCGTGGCCGCCTCGCCCTCCCGATCATCGCCGGCGTCGTCATCGCCGGTCTCGTGGGCGGCGGTGCCGGATGGCTCGCCGGATCGAGCCAGGGCGGCGGGACCGTCGTCGGGTCGTCCACCAGCCAGGGCGGCGGCAACCTCACCGTCAACGACTACAACAACGCGACGGTCGTCACCGCGGTGGCCGCGCAGGCGACCCCGTCGGTGGTCACGATCAACGTCTCGTCGAGCAGTGAAGCGGGCACCGGATCGGGCGTCGTGTTCAGCAAGGACGGCTACATCGTCACGAACACCCACGTGGTGACGCTCGACGGTGACAGCTCGAACGGCACGATCACGGTCACCACCTCGGACGGCAAGATCTACCCGGCGAAGCTCGTCGGCACCGACCCGACGGTCGACCTGGCGGTCATCAAGATCGACGCGACCGACATGAAGCCGATCACGTTCGCGGACTCCGGCGACCTCAACGTCGGCGACACGGCCGTGGCGATCGGTGCTCCGCTCGGACTGTCGAACACCGTCACGGACGGCATCGTCTCGACCCTGAGCCGGAGCATCCAGGTCACCTCGAGCGCCCCCACCGAGGGCGGCGACTCGAACGAGGGCGGGAACGGCTCGAGCGGCGGTCCCTTCGACTTCTGGGGCAACGGCGGCAACGGCAGCAACTCCTCGACGAACAGCACGGTCTCGCTGCCCGTCATCCAGACCGACGCGTCGATCAACCCGGGCAACTCCGGTGGCGCGCTGCTGGACTCCAAGGGCAAGCTCATCGGCATCAACGTGGCCATCGCGAGCGCGGGCAGCTCGTCCGACTCGTCGTCGAGCCAGTCCGGCAGCATCGGCGTCGGCTTCTCGATCCCGTCGAACCTCGTCAAGCGCGTGGCGAACGAGATCAAGGACAACGGCTCCGCGACGCACGGGCTGCTCGGCGCGACCGTCGGCGACGCCGCCGAGGACGCGAACGCCACGCAGATGGGCGGCCTCATCAAGTCGGTGTCGTCCGGCGGTGCAGCGGCGAAGGCCGGTCTGCAGAAGGGCGACGTGGTCACGAAGATCGGGTCGGCGACGGTCTCCGACGCAACCGACCTGACGGCGCAGGTCCGTTACTTCGCGGGCGGTGCGAAGACGACGATCACCTTCATCCGCAACGGCCAGACGCGTGAGGCGGACGTCACCCTCGGGACCTACAAGGGCTGACGCGACCAGCAACGGACGGGAGGCGCGGTGCCAGCTGGCACCGCGCCTCCCGTCCGTCTGCCGGTCGCCCCGACGACCCGCGGCGACTTGATAGGCTCAGGGTCGCTCTTGCGGGGCGGCACCGTCCGCGGTGCGTCCCGTGCACCCAGGTGAGGACCCCGAGGTACCGATGCAGACAGACGGACAGCCCCTGCCGGGCGTCTCGTACGTGATGCCCGTCCTCAACGAGGTCACCGAGGTCCGGGCAGCCGTCCAGAGTCTGCTGGAGCAGGACTACTCCGGTCCGTTCGAGGTCATCCTCGCCCTCGGCCCGTCGATCGACGGCACGAACGAACTCGTCGCCGAGATGAGCGCCGCCGACCCCCGGATCCGCGCGATCGAGAACCCGGCCGGCTCGACGCCCGCCGGCCTCAACGTCGCGATCCGTGCATCGGTGCACCCGGTCGTCGTCCGCGTGGATGCCCACTCGGTCCTCCCCACGGACTACACGCGCATCGCGGTGCGCGTGCTGCAGGAATCGGGTGCCGACAACGTCGGCGGCATCATGCGCGCCGAGGGACGGACCCCCTTCGAACGCGCCGTCGCGCTCGCCTACGGCAGCCGCGTCGGCCTCGGCGGGACGCCGCACCACGTCGGCGGACGGGCCGGTCCGGCCGAGACCGCGTACCTCGGTGTGTTCCGCCGCGACCGCCTGTTCGAGGTCGGGCTGTTCGACGAGGGCATCAAGCGCGGTCAGGACTGGGAACTCAACCGGCGGCTGCGGCAGACCGGTGGCACCGTCTGGTTCACGCCCGAGCTCGTCGTCACCTACCGCCCGCGGCCCAGCCTGAAGCGCCTGGTCCGGCAGTTCGTCGCCACCGGGCTGTGGCGCGGCGAACTCGCCCGCCGGTTCCCCGCCAACAACGGCCTGCGCTACTTCGTGCCCCCGGCGATGGTCGCGGCGATGGCACTCGGCATCGTCGCCGGGGTCGTCGGGATCATCGGCGCCGCGCTCGGCACCGGTGCGGCATGGGCGTTGCTCGGTTTCGTCGTCCCGGCGGTCTACCTCGTCTTCGTCGTCCTGGGGGCCGTCGCGGTCGCCCGGCGGTCGGGGCTCCCGACGCTCCTCTGGCTCGTCGTGGTGCTGCCGTGCATCCACGTCGGGTGGGGACTCGGCTTCATCATCGGCTTCCTGACCCGGACGTCCGAACTGACCACGCACACGGGACGGTGACCTGACCTCTTGACCGACGACACGACCGGCCGCGGGAACGCCCGCCCCTCCTCGATCGCCGAACTCCGCGCCGTCGCCCAACCGGACGAGGTGCGCTCGCGGGCGAACGCCGAGCACTGGACGGCCTCGCTGTACCTGCGGGACGTCTCGCCGTACCTGACGTGGGTGCTCCTGAAGACACGGGTGAGCGCGAACCAGGTGACCGGTCTGATGATCCTGGTCGGGTGGAGCGTCGCCGCGGCGCTGCTCATCCCGGGGATCTGGGGCGCGGTCCTCGCCCTCGTGCTCGGTCAGCTCCAGATGCTCGTCGACTGCTCGGACGGCGAGGTCGCAAGGTGGCGGGGGACCCGTTCGCCCGCAGGCGTGTTCCTCGACAAGGTCGGGCACTACACGACCGAGGGACTCATCCCCATCGCGCTCGGCGTCCGGGCCGCCACGTGGCCGATCCACGGTGCGGACTGGATGTGGACGACGATCGGCTGCGCACTGGGCCTCGTGATCGTCCTGAACAAGGCGCTCAACGACATGGTGCACGTCGCACGGGCGAACGCCGGGCTCGAGAAGCTCGTCGACCGCCGTGACGCCGGCACCGTGCCGTCCGGCCGACGGCTCGCGACGCTGCGCCGGGCCGCACGGTTCCTGCCGTTCCACCGCCTGTACCACTCGGTCGAACTGAGCATCCTCGCGTTCGTCTTCGCGCTGCTCGGGCTCGTGATCGGTCATCCGCTGGCCGACCGGATCCTCGTGGGCGCACTGCTGCCGCTCGCGGTGCTGGCGACCTTCGGGCACTTCCTCGCGATCATCTCGTCGAAGCGGGTCCGGGCGTGACCCCTGGGACGCTCCGTCGCCACGCCGTGCCGCACCGTGACCGGCCCCGCGTCGCCGTCGTGAGCCTGTCGCAGGGCACCCGACCCGACGAGCTGCGTCGTGGTCTCGAGAGCGTGCTCGCGCAGCGGGACGTGGAGCTCGACGTGGTCTGCGTCGGCAACGGGTGGGAGCCCACCGGCCTGCCCGAGGGCGTCCGGACACTGGCGCTGCCCGAGAACGTCGGCATCCCCGCCGGACGGAACGCCGGCGCCGACGTGGTCGACGGCGACTACGTGTTCTTCCTCGACGACGACGCCTCGGTGCCGTCCGAGACCTTCCTGCGTGACGCGATCGCCCTGTTCGAGCGCGACCCGTCGCTCGGGCTCGTCCAACCCCGGGTCGTCGACCCCACCGGCGCCGCGAACCCGACCCGGTGGATCCCCCGCATCCGCAAGGGGGAGCCCGACCACTCGTCGCCGGTGTTCTCGGTGTGGGAGGGCGCGGTCATCCTGCCGATGGACGTGTACCGCGCGACCGGGGGATGGGGCGCGGCGTACTTCTACGCGCACGAGGGCATCGAGCTCGCCTGGCGGGTGTGGGACGCCGGCCGACGGACCTGGTACGCCGGGGACCTCGTCGCACACCACCCCGCGATCGACCCGGCACGGCACACCGAGTACTACCGGCTGAACGCCCGGAACCGGGTCTGGCTCGCGCGGCGCAACCTGCCGGCGGTGCTCCGGCCGCTGTACGTCGGGTCCTGGGCGGCGATCCAGGTCGCCCGGTGGTGGCGGCACCCGCGACGTCTGGCGACCTGGTTCGCCGGCGTCCGCGAAGGATGGCGCACCGACTGCGGCCCGGTGCACGTGATGGGGTGGCTCACGATCGGCCGGATGACGCTCGCCGGTCGCCCGCCCGTCGTCTGACCCACCCGCCCCGAACCGTCCCCGGACCCCGGAAGAGAGACCATGCCGATCATCAGCGACGCGCGCACGGCCCTGCGGCTCGCCGAACGCCTGCTCAAGTCCCGTCGCAGCCGCCGCGAACTGGCACGGCGTCTGCCGTCCGTCCCGGAACCCGCGCGGGGGAGCGTGGAGATCGCCGTCTACTTCGCGGACGGCCCGGTGAACATGTACCAGGTGCGGCAGTGGTACGCGCCCCTGGCCGAGCTCGCGGCGACGCACCCCGTGGCGATCATCGCGCGGAGCCCCGGCACCATGCTCGCCCTGCTCGACGAGTCGCCGGTGCCGGTGGTGTACGCCAGGCAGGTCGTGGACCTCGAACGGTTCGTCGACGAGCAGGCACCGAAGATCGTCTTCTACGTCAACCAGAACGCCCGCAACTTCCAGATGATGCGGTACGGGCGCATGTGGCACGTGTTCGTGAACCACGGCGAGAGCGACAAGATGTACATGACGACGAACCAGTTCAAGGCGTACGACTACGCCCTGATCGCCGGTGACGCCGCTCGTGAACGCCTGTCGGACGCGCTCTGGGACTACGACCTGGACACCCGCACGATCGCGATCGGTCGCCCGCAGGCCGACCACTTCGCCGGTGCCGCACCGTACCCGGCCGACGGTCGGACGGTCGTGCTGTACGCGCCGACCTGGGAGGGCGACCGGGCCGCTGCCGCCTACGGCTCGATCGCGAGCCACGGCACCACGATCGCCGAGCGGGTGCTCGCGTCGCCGGCGCACCGGCTGGTCTACCGCCCGCACCCCCGCAGCGGCGTCAGCGACCCCGCGTACAAGGCCGCACACGAACGGATCGTCGCGGGCATCGCGAGCGCGAACGCCGCCGACCCGAGCGCGCACCACGTGTACGACGACGGACCCGGCCTCGGCTGGCAGCTCGCCGGTGCCGACGTGGCGATCACGGACATCAGCGCGATGATCTACGACCGGCTCGCCGTCGGGAAGCCGCTCATCGTGACCCGGCCGGTCTCGCCCGAGGCGGACGTCGACGAACGCGGGTACCTCGGGGACGCCAACTGGCTGACCGCGACGGACGCGCACGACGTGGTCGCACGGGTGGACGCCGCGGTCAGCGACGCCGCCGAGCTCGCGAAGCTGCGCCACTGGGTGGAGCGGTACTTCGGGGACACCACGCCGGGTGCGGCGACCCGGCGTCTGCACGACGCCGTGGAGCGTCTGCTCGCCCGCTGGCACGAGGTCGCGGCGGCACGCGGCGAGGACTGACCGACCGACAGGATCGGCTCGCGGCGGCGCGGCGCGGCGCGGGGCGTCACGCCGCACGGGCGTCACCCACCAGGGACATCCGCCAGACGTACTCGGAGCGGTCCGGACGACGCCAGCGGACGATCACGACGCCGGTGTCCTCGGGGTCGGCACCGAAGACGGCCATCGAGAGGGACCGGCCGGGCTCGAGCCGGTGCACGGTCAAGGGCGGCGAGTAGCCGTTGCCGAGGTGGGTCAGGGTGATGCCGTCGACGGGTTCGTCCCCGACGTTCAGCAGGTCGTAGCGGTGGGGCGCTCGGGAACGGTCGATCGAGAACGGGACGGCGTACGCCGGTGTCGGGTGGTGCATGCCGTCACCGTAGGGTGAGGGTCTGACGTCGGGTGGCCGGTTCGGCGTGGGGGAGCGATCGCTGTGGAGAGCGGTGCGGGGGACCCTGGTTGTGGACGGGTGAGGTCGTCAGACGGTGTAGTCGGCCGAGTACCGCTGCAACGCTTCCTCGATCGTGCCGTCGAACTGCAGGCGGCCCTTGTCGAGGTAGAGCCCGCGATCACAGAAGCGGCGCAGGTCCTTGTCGCTGTGCGAGACGAAGAACAGCGTGCGACCACCGGCGAGGAGCTCCTCGATCCGCTTGTAGCACTTCTCGCGGAACCCCTTGTCACCGACCGCCAGCACCTCGTCGACCAGGATCACCGGTTCGTCGAGCCGCGAGATGACCGCGAACGCGATGCGCACCTTCATGCCGCTGGAGAGGTGCTTGTACGGGGTGTCCACGAAGTCGCCGATCTCGGCGAACTCGATGATCTCGTCGAAGGCGTCACGGATCTCGGCCCGGGACATGCCGTGCAGGCCGGCGGTGAGGTAGACGTTGTCGCGCACCGAGAGGTCCCCGACGAAGCCGCCGGTGATCTCGATCAGCGGTGCCACGCCGGCACCGACCTGGACCCGACCCTCGTCGGGGAGCATGACCTGCGCGACCAGCTTCAGCAGCGTCGACTTCCCCTGCCCGTTGCGCCCGACGACCCCGATCGCCTCGCCCGGGCGGACGTCGAACGACACGCCCCGGAGCGCCCAGAACTCGTCCGCGCGCTTGCGGCGGTTGCTGCCGGCGAACAGGTCCTTGAAGCTGCGGCTCGCCCGACGGTTGCGCTTGAACCGGATGCCGGCGTCACGCACGGAGATCACGGGGGCGACCGCCTGGCTGCGGGTGGTCTGCTGGGTGGCGGTCATCACAGCTCCTTCAGGACGCGGTGCTCGCTGCGGCGGAACACGACGAGCCCGATCGCGAGGACGACGACGGTGACCACGGCGGAGACGGCGATCTCGAACCAGTTGAGCTGGGACGGGAAGAACGCGGACCGGTAGATGCCGAAGATGCCGCTCAGCGGGTTGAACGCGGCGATGTCGTGCAGTCGATCGGGCAGCGCCGTCGTGCTGTAGATGATCGGTGACGCGTAGAAGAAGAACCGCAGGATGAGCTTCACGGCGCGTTCGAGGTCGCGGAAGAAGACCACGAGCGGCGCCACGATCAGGCCGATGCCGTACACCAGCGCGGCCTGCAGCACGATCGCGAGCGGGTAGAGCGCGACCTGCCAGTGCAGGTGGGCCCCGGTGGCGATCGCGAAGACGGCGAGCACGGGCAGGCTCAGCAGGAACTCGATGCCCTTCGAGGCGTTCACCCGGGCCACCCAGATGCTCCGCGGGATGGTCGTCGAGCGGATGAGCTTCGTCTCGCTCACGAAGGCGCGGGTGGAGTCGGACACCGCGCCGGTGAACCACATCCACGGCAGCAGGGCCGACAGCAGGAACACGATGTACGGCTCTTCGCCCACCTTGCCCCGGTGGAACACCTGGGTGAAGACGAACCAGTAGATCGCCGACATCACGAGCGGGTCGAGGATCGACCAGAGGTAGCCGAGCGCCGAGGTCGAGTACCGGACCCGGAGGTCACGTGCCGTCAACAACCACAGGGCATGGCGATAGCGCCGAGCCGCGCTCCGAGACACCATCGGTGTGGCGGTCGGGGTCGCGGTCGGCGCACTCGCTGTGGTCACGGTATCCCTTCGGGCGGAACCGCCGAGGGGGTCCTGACGCTGGTTCAGGCGAACAGGTTGTTCGCGCGCTCGAGGTCCTCGGCGAAGTCGATCTCGACGGCGTAGAGGTCGGAGATGTCGATCGGGCTCCAGAGTAGCCCGTCCTCGGCGATGGCCGCCTCGATGCCGCCCTCGAAGTACTCCTGGTCGTCGACGCGGCCGAGCTGGCGGATGAGCGCCTGCTTGTCGGACGAGGACACGTAGTTGATGCCGACGGCCTCGCCGAGCCCGCCCACGACCTGCTTCGACAGCTTGTGGATGAAGCCCTCGGCGTCGACCGTGTACTTGACCTCTTCGTCGGAGACCTTGTCGGTGTTGACGCTGACGAACGAGCGGTCCTCGTCGATCATGTCGGCGGCACGGACGAGCGCACGGGGGTCGAAGACGACGTCACCGTTCATCCACAGCACGCCGCCCTTGCCCGTGGCCTTGAGCGCACGGAGCAGGCTCTTCGAGGTGTTGGTGGAGTCGTACGACTCGTTGTAGACGAAGTTCGCCTCGGGGAACGCCTCGACGATGTACTCCGACTTGTAGCCGACGACGATCGTGACGCGAGCGCTCGAGCCGAACGCGGCGCGGATGTTGTCGAACTGCTGCTGCATGATGGTGCGGCCGTCGCTCAGTTCGGTCAGCGGCTTCGGCAGGCTGCGCCCGAGGCGGCTGCCCATCCCTGCTGCGAGGATGACGATCTGCGTGGTCATGCTGGTCCCTTCTGGTGTCCGCCCGCGCGCCCTGGGGCACGGGCGGGCCTCGTCGAGTCTGCCCCCGCAAGGTTCGATCTGCCCGGGAGGACCGCCGTCTCTGCGCGCATTCGCAGGGAGGGATCGTCACGGGGAGGCCGGCCGGGACAGGTTTCCAAGTGGTGAACACTTCGTCGTGCCTCGGTGAATGATACGGAACGACCCGCCGACGGGGTACAGCTCCGGGCGCTTCGTGCTCAATTCGTGACCCGGCACCGGGGATTCGGGACAGCGCGCCCCGGGCGTCCCACGCAGCCGGGTGAGCGTTGGTACGGTGGGGCGGTGGCCGCAGCAGCAGGGGAAGACGACGACGTGTACGCCACGTCGGACGCCGCCTGGCTGACCGAGGAAGCGGAAGCGGACGCCGCCGACGCGGACGACACCGCCGACGCGGACGACACCGCCGACGCGGACGACGCGGCCACCGAGGACGACGACGACGCCATCGCGACGGACGACGTCGCGGACGACGACATGGGGGACGGGGATGCGCACGACGCCTCCGCTGAGGACGCGATGACCGACGACACGACGGCCACCGACACGACGGAGACGGACGGGGACCGGGTCGCCGCGCAGGCGGTCGCCCCGACGACCACGAGCCGCCCTGCCAAGGCGCGCGGCGGCAAGGGACGCGCCACCCGCCCGACGCAGGCGGCGGGGAAGACCGGCACCGTGCCTCCCGGCCGCGCGACCGACGGGACCTCCGCGACCGACGGGACCACCGCGACGGACGCACCCGCGACGGACGCACCCGCGACGGACGCACCCGCGGACGCGCCGGCGACGGCCGCACCCGCGACCGACGGCGCGACCGCGACGGACACGCCGACGACGGACGCGTCCGCGACCGGCACCAAGCCCGCCAAGAAGCGCCCGAGCGGGACCAAGCGCCCCGCTCCCACGACCAAGCAGCCCCAGCAGCCCGTCGTCCTCCGCGCCTCCGGGCTCGTGAAGCGGTACGGGCAGACGCTCGCCGTCGACGAGGTCGACCTCGAGATCCGCCAGGGCTCGATCTTCGGCGTCGTCGGCCCGAACGGCGCCGGCAAGACGACCACGCTGTCGATGGTCACCGGACTCCTGCGTCCCGACGCGGGCAGCGTGACGGTGCTCGACCACGACGTCTGGGCCGACCCGACCGCCGCCAAGCGCGACCTCGGCGTCCTGCCGGACCGCCTGCGGCTGTTCGACCGGCTGACCGGCGCGCAGCTCCTCTACTACTCGGCGACCCTCCGCGGGCTCGACGGCGCGACCGCGCGGAAGCGCAGCAGCGACCTGGCCGAGGCGTTCGGCCTCGGCGAGGCGCTCGGCCGACAGGTCGCCGACTACTCGGTCGGCATGGCGAAGAAGATCGCCCTCGCCGCCACGCTCATCCACTCGCCCCGGGTCCTGGTGCTCGACGAGCCGTTCGAGTCCGTCGACCCGGTGAGCGCCGCGACCATCACCGAGATCCTCCGTCGCTACACGCGTGGGGGCGGCACGGTGGTGCTCTCCAGCCACTCGATGGAGCTCGTCCAGCGGACGTGCGACTCGGTCGCCATCATCGTCGGCGGCAAGGTCCTCGCGTCCGGCACGATGGCGCAGGTCCGCGGGCGCAAGAGCCTCGAGGACAAGTTCGTCGAACTCGCGGGCGGCCGCGTCGTGGCAGAGAGCATGGAATGGTTGCACAGCTTCTCCGGCTGAGGGCGGACCTGCTCGCGGGCTCGGTCCGCGGCAGCGCGCGACGCTCCGTCCTGGTCGTGCTCGGCAGTCTCGCCGGCCTCGTCGCCGCGGTGCTCGTCGCGATCGAGGTCGCGGGGCTCCGTGACGCCGCGCCCGAGGTCGCACGTTCCGTGGTCGTCCCGGTCGGCGCCCTCATCGCCTTCGCGTTCACCGTCGTCCCGATCGTCGTCGGACGTGGTGACCAATTCGACCCGAGGCGCTTCACCGTCTTCGGCATCGACCGTCGCGAGCTGGCCGTCGGGCTCGGGGTCGCCGGGCTCATCGGCGTGCCGGTGGTCTCGGTCGCGATCGTCGCGGTGGCGCAGTCGGTCACGTGGATGCGGGGCGGCGCCGTGGGCGTCCTCGGTGTCGTCGCGGCCCTGCTCGCGATCGTCACCTGCGCCCTGCTCATCCGCGTCGGCAGCGCGGTCGGGGCGTCCCTGATCGGTGCGCACCGCTCCCGCGACGCCGGCTGGTTCGTCGCCCTGGTCATCGTCGTCCTGGCGATCCCGGCCGTGTCACTCCTGCTGCGGGTCGACTGGCTCGACCCGACCGGCGCCGAGACGCAGCGGGTCGCCGACGTCGCCGGGTGGACGCCGTGGGGCGCCGCGTGGGCGGTCCCGGCCGACGTCGCGAGCGGGCGCGTGGGCGAGGGGATCGTCAAGCTCCTCATCGCGGTCGTCGTCGTCGCACTGCTCGGACTCGCCTGGTGGGCGCTGGTGGGACGGGCGCTCGAGACGGTCGACGGCCGGGCTCGGACCCGTCGCTACCGGGGGCTCGGCTGGTTCGACACGCTCGGCTCCACGCCCGTCGGCGCGGTCGCGGCCAGGGCGCTCACCTACTGGGGTCGGGACCCGCGCTACCGCGCTTCGTACCTGATCATCGTCTTCGTCCCGATCGTCGTCATCCCGCTCGGGGTGGCCGGCGTGCCGTGGCACTGGACCGCGCTCGTGCCGCTGCCGCTGATGGCGCTCATCGCCGGGTTCCTGCCGCACAACGACGTCTCGTACGACAACACGGCGGTGTGGCTGCACGTCGCCTCGGGGGCACCCGGGTGGAGCGACCGGCTGGGTCGCCTCGTGCCCGTGCTGGCCGTCGGCATCCCCGCGCTCGTCGCGGGCTCGTGGGTCTCGGCGTGGCTGTTCGGCGACTGGACGGCGTTCCCGCTGCTGATCGGCGTGAGTGCGAGCGCGCTCCTGTCCGGCCTCGGACTGTCGAGCGTCGTGTCGGTCGTGCTGCCGTACCCGACGGTCCGTCCCGGTGACCACCCCTTCCAGCAGCCTCAGGCCGCCGGGGTGCTCGCCTCGGTCGCGCAGTCGTCGATGGTGCTCGGGATCCTGGTCTGCTCGGTCCCCGCAGCGTGGCTCGCGGTGCTCGCGTTCGTCGACGGCCCGGAGCCGTGGGGGATGGCCACCGTGGTCGTCGGGGTCCTGGTCGGCGTGGTCGTCCTCGCGGCCGGCGTCGCGGTCGGCGGCCGGCTCTTCGACCGCCACGGACCGGACCTGCTCGCCGCGGCGCAGCGCAACTGAGCCGGGTCGCGTCCCGGAGGTGACCGCCTGACGGTCTGGAGGCGCGGGTCGGCCCCGCACCGCGCCTCCCGTCCGTCACAGGGTCACCCGGTCGTCCGCCCGCTGCCGTCGCGGCGCGCGCGTGGTCGTCGTACCCTGGAGCCATGAGCATGACGGAACCCGGTGGCGGCCTCGACGTGATGGACCGTGAGCTCGAGAAGCTCCTCGAGGAAGAGGCGATCGAGCCCGGCGACCACGAGCGCTTCTCGCACTACGTCAAGAAGGACAAGATCCTGCAGTCGGCCCTGACCGGCAAGCCCGTCAAGGCCCTGTGCGGGAAGAAGTGGATCCCCGGTCGCGACCCCGAGAAGTTCCCGGTCTGCCCCGACTGCAAGGCGATCTACGAGAAGATGAAGGCAGAGTGACGCCGACGCTCAGATGACGAGCGTGGGGATGGCCGGGTCGCCCCGACCGATGCGGGACGCGTCGGCGGGCAGCTCGGCCTTCGCCATCTTGTGGTGCTCGCGGGCCGCTTCGACACCCTGCACGCCGAGGAACGCCGGGTCCACCTCGCCGTTGGTCACCACGGGGACGAGCAGCGGGCGCTCGTCCGGGCCGACCTGCCCCGAGGTGAGCACGACCTCGGCCGTGGCGATGCCGTTCCGGAGCCGACGACCGGCCTGCTTGCGGCCGCCGACCGTGGCCTTCTCGGCCGACTTCTTCGCGACCGGGACCCAGTCGCCTCCGGTTCCGCCCTCGCTCGCGTCGCGGTGGCTCGCGTCGCGGTGTGCGACGAGCTTGAACACCATGCCCGCGGCCGGGTGCCCCGAGCCGGACACCACCGAGGTCCCGACGCCGTAGGAGTCCACCGGAGCCGCGCGGAGTGCCGCGATCGTGTACTCGTCGAGGTCGTTCGTGACGGTGATCTTCGTCTCGGTCGCGCCGAGGCGGTCGAGCTGCGCCCGGACCGAGGCCACGACGGACGGCAGGTCGCCGCTGTCGATGCGAACCGCTCCGAGCTTGCCGTCGGTGAGCCGGACCGCGGTGTCGACCGCTCTCTCGATGTCGTACGTGTCGACGAGGAGCGTCGTGCCGGTCCCGAGGGCGTCGATCTGCGAGCGGAAGGCGTCCTCCTCGGTGTCGTGCAGGAGCGTGAACGCGTGCGCCGCGGTGCCCATCGTCGGGATGCCCCAGGTGCGCCCGGCCTCGAGGTTGCTCGTCGCCCCGAAGCCCGCGATGTACGCGGCCCGGGCGGCGGCGACCGCGTTCCACTCACCCGTGCGGCGCGATCCCATCTCGGCGAGCGGGCGTCCGTCGGCCGCCGAGACCATGCGCGCCGCCGCACTCGCGATCGCGCTGTCCGCGTTGAAGATGCTGAGTGCGAGGGTCTCGAGGACCACCGCCTCGGCGAAGGTGCCCTCGATCTGCAGGACGGGGGAGTTCGGGAAGAACACCTCGCCCTCGCGGTAGGCGCGGATGTTGCCCGTGAACCGGTAGTCGGCGAGGTACGTGGCCGTCCCGGCGTCGATGACTCCGCGGTCGCGCAGGAAGGCGATCTCCTCGTCGCCGAACCGGAAGTCGGTCAGCGCGGTGAGGAACCGGCCGAGGCCCGCGGCGACCCCGTAGCGGCGTCCGTCGGGCAGTCGGCGCGCGAAGACCTCGAACACGCAGCGGCGATCGGCCGTGCCGTCCTTGAGGGCTGCGTCGACCATGGTGAGTTCGTACTGGTCCGTCAGGAGCGCGCTGGTCACCTCTCCGACACTAGTGTCGCGCGGCCTCCGAGGTGCGGTCCGCGCGGCGGCGCCCCCGGCCGCCGGGGCGGGTGCGGCTGGTGCAGCGGCGCGAGCGGGCGCGCGAGCGGGCGCGCGAGCGGGCGAATTGTGTCCCGCTCGGGTGCCGAGCGGTGCGGATCCCGCCCGCTCGCGGGGCGGCCGGAGGATGTGGCGGGGCGAGCGGGCGCGCGACCGGTGGTGCGAGCGGGCGAATTGTGTCCCGCTCAGGCGGTGAGCGGTGCGGATCCCGCCCGCTCGAAGGGGACCGGCGGGTGTGGCGGCGCGAGCGGGCGAATTGTGTCCCGCTCGGGCGCCGAGCGGTGCGGATTCCGCCCGCTCGCGGGAGACCGGCGGGTGCTGCGGGGCGAGTGGGCGGAGTGTGTACCGCTCGGGTGCCGAGCGGTGCGGATTCCGCCCGCTCGCGGGGGACCGGCGGGTGCTGCGGGGCGAGCGGGCGAAGTGTGTCCCGCTCAGGCGCCGAGCGGTGCGCGTTCCGCCCGCTCGCGGAGCGGGCGGGGAGGGCGGGGCCGCGCGTCGGTACGCTGGTGTCGTGACGGATGCACCGATCGGAGTCTTCGACAGCGGGGTCGGCGGGCTCACGGTGGCCCGCGCCATCATCGACCAGCTGCCGCGCGAGAGCATCCGGTACGTGGGCGACACCGTGCACTCGCCGTACGGTCCGAAGCCGATCGCGGACGTCCGCCGCTACGCGCTCGAGGTGATGGACGACCTCGTCGAGCAGGGGGTGAAAGCGCTCGTGATCGCATGCAACACCGCGTCCTCCGCCGTGCTCCGGGATGCCCGCGAACGGTACGAGCAGGCGTACGGCATCCCCGTCGTCGAGGTCATCCAGCCCGCCGCACGCGCCGCCGTGAAGCAGACCCGCACCGGACGCATCGGAGTGATCGGCACGGTCGGCACGATCGCCTCGCGCTCCTACGAGGACGCCTTCGCGGTCGCCTCGGACATCACGCTCAGCCTCGCCGCCTGCCCGCGGTTCGTCGAGTTCGTCGAGGCGGGGGACACCTCCTCCCCGGCACTCCGCGAGGTCGCAGCGGGCTACCTCGCACCGATCCGGGCTGCAGACGTCGACACGCTCGTGCTCGGCTGCACCCACTACCCGCTCATGTCCGCCGCGATCCAGTACGTGATGGGTCCGGACGTGACGCTCGTCTCCAGCGCCGAGGAGACCGCCAACGACGTGTACCGCCGACTCGTCGAACACGGACTCGAACGCACCACCACCGAGCCGCCGACCTACTCGTTCGAGGCGACCGGCGACGACAAGAACGGCTTCATCCGACTCGCCCGACGCTTCCTCGGCCCCGAGGTCTCCAGCGTCGGCCACCTCCAGACCGGGGCCATCACGCTGCCCCGCATCGAAAGGACCCCATGACCGACACGCTCCGCATCGACGGCCGCACCGCGACCGACCACCGTCCCGTCACGATCGAGCGGGGGTGGAGCACGCAGGCCGAGGGCAGTGCGCTCATCTCCTTCGGCAACACCAGGGTGCTCTGCACCGCGTCCTTCACGAACGGCGTCCCGCGCTGGCTCGCCAGCAAGGGCACCGGCTGGGTCACCGCCGAGTACTCGATGCTGCCCCGCTCGACGAACGAGCGCATGCAGCGCGAGTCGATCAAGGGCAAGGTCGGCGGTCGCACGCACGAGATCTCGCGCCTCATCGGACGCTCCCTGCGTGCCGTCGTCGACACCAAGGGCCTCGGCGAGAACACCCTCGTCATCGACTGCGACGTGCTGCAGGCCGATGGCGGTACCCGCACGGCGTCGATCACCGGCGCGTACGTCGCCATGGTCGACGCGATCGAGTGGGGCCGCGAGCGCGGCTTCGTCGGGAAGAAGGCGACCCCGCTGCTCGACAGCGTGCAGGCCATCTCCGTCGGGATCGTCAAGGGCGAGCCGATGCTCGACCTCGCGTACACCGAGGACTCCGCCGCCGACACCGACATGAACATCGTCACCACCGGGTCGGGGAAGTTCATCGAGGTGCAGGGCACGGCCGAGCACGCGCCGTTCGACCGCGACGAGCTCAACACGCTGCTCGACCTCGGGCTCGCCGGCAACCAGTCCCTCGCGGCCATCCAGCGCGAGGTGCTCGGACTGTGACCGGGACCGTCGTCCTCGCGACGCACAACCAGGGCAAGGTCGTCGAACTGCGCGAGATCCTCGGCTCGGCGTTGGGCGAGGGTGTCGAGCTCGTCGGCTACGACGGCCCGGAGCCGGTCGAGGACGGCGACACCTACGCCGCCAACGCCCTCATCAAGGCACGCGCAGCGGTCGCGCACACGGGCCTCCCGGCGCTCGCCGACGACTCCGGCATCGCCGTGGACGCGCTCGGCGGTGCCCCCGGCATCCACTCGGCGCGCTACGCCGGCACCCGGGTCGATGCGGACAACATCGCGCTGCTGCTGCGGAACCTCGAGGGCGTGCTGGAGCGGACCGCGGCCTTCGTCTGCGCGGCGGCGTTCGTCACGCCCGAGGGTGAGGAGCACGTGGTCGAGGCGGTGTGGAACGGCGAGGTACTGACCGAGCCGACCGGGACCGGCGGGCACGGCTACGATCCGGTGTTCCGGTCCGACGACTCCGACCGGTCGTCGGCTGAGCTCACGCGCGAGGAGAAGAACGCGCTCTCGCACCGCAGCAAGGCGTTCCGCGGGATCGCGCCCGTGGTGCGGGAACACTTCGGCGTCTGACGGTCACGCGCGCCGGCGACGGCGCACAACCAACGGCACCCGAACCACGTCGTGACGTGGTTCCGGGTGTCTTTGGTTGTGCGAAGCGCCCGCGCGACCGCGCGACCGCGCGGCGAAAGCGACGGGGCCGACGCCGGACCGGGCCGGGCGTCGAGCGGGTAGAACACGCCGTATGCGCGCCGGCGAGCGGGCGGAACGTGTCGACTGGACGCGCCGAGGGGGACGTATTTCGCCCGCTCGGCGGCGAAGCGGCGACCCGGCGGCGAAGCGCCGACCCAGCGGCGAAGCGCCCGCGGGACCGCGCGGCGAAAGCGACGGCCGACGCCCGACCGGGCCGGCGTCGAGCGGGTAGAACACGCCGTACGCGCGCCGGCGAGCGGGCGGAACGTGTCGACTGGACGCGCCGAGGGTGACGTTTTTCGCCCGCTCGGCGGCGAAGCGGCGACCCGGCGGTGCAGCGGCGAAGCGACGAAGCGGACGGACAGGAGGCGCGGTGCCAGCCGGCACCGCGCCTCCTGTCCGGCAGGACGGGACCGTCAGCGCTGCGGCTCGGTCCCCGCCTCGGCCGCGGCTTCGTCGCGCTTGGCCTTGCGTGCGTTCCGCACGTACGTCAGCGCCATCGGCACCACCGTCACGACGACGGCCGCGAGCAGGATGATGTCGATGTACTCGCGGACGATGTGCGCGACGAACGGGATGTGCCCGATGAAGTACCCGAGGAACGTCACGCCGACGCCCCAGATGACGGCGCCGATCGCGTTGTACAGCGAGTACTTCTTGTAGTTCATCCGGCCGACACCGGCGGCGATCGGCAGGAAGGTGCGCACGACCGGGACGAAGCGGGCGAGGATCACGGCGAGCGGTCCGAAGCGGTGGAAGAACGCGTTCGTGCGGTCGACGTTGGCCTTCGAGAAGAGCCCGCTCTCCTTGCGCTCGAAGATCGGGGGCCCGGCCTTCTTGCCGATGTAGTAGCCGAGCTCGCCGCCGAGGAACGCCGAGGCGGCGATCATCAGCGCCGCGACCCAGACCGGGATGCCGCCGATCTCGCCGCCGCGGTCGAAGGCGAAGAGGCCGGTGATCACGAGGAGGCTGTCGCCCGGGAAGATGAAGCCGACCAGCAGTCCGGTCTCGGCGAAGATGATGGCGCACACCACGAACACGGCGATGGCCCCGAAGTTGTCGAGGATGTACTGCGGATCCAGCCAGGGGATCAGGGCGAGTGCGACGGAGTGCATGGTTCTTCCGGTCGTGGAGGCGGGGCACGGGGAGTCGTCCCGCAGGACGAGGGTACCGTCCGCGGATGACGGCAACGTCCCTCGGTGGTATGAGATGCGTGAGGACGCAACCTCTGGTGCGGAAGGAGGGACTCGAACCCTCACGCCAGGGGCACAGGAACCTAAATCCTGCGTGTCTACCGATTCCACCACTCCCGCGAGCAGCGGCAGTCTACCGAGGGCGACCGGCGTGCCGGGAGCGAGCCGCGCCTCCTGGACCCGCCGGCGGACGCCGGAGCGTCAGCGCAGCGTGCGGGGGAGGTACCGCGGCACGTACCGCAGCAGGATGCCGGCACCCACGAGGCCGAGGACGCCCATCACCCCGCTCGCGACGGCGATCGACGCGACGGCGGTGACGCCGGAGATGAGGAGCGGCGCAGCGGCCTGCCCGAAGTCCCCGGTGAACCGCCAGGCGCCGAGGAAGGGTGCCGGGTGGTCCCGGGGCGCGAGGTCCGCGCCGAGCGTCATGAGGATGCCGGACCCGACGCCGTTCGCGAGCGACATCCCCATCGCGATCGCGACGAACCACCCGACTCGGGCGTCGAGGTGTCCGGACCAGGCGAGCAGGAAGTAGCTGATGCTCAGGCCGACCATGCAGGGCAGGGCGCTCGCGAGCCGTCCCCACCGGTCCATGATCTGCCCGCTCGTGTAGAACAGCGCGAAGTCGACGGCTCCGGCGATGCCGATGACGAGCGCCGCGGTGGAGTCGTCGAGCCCGACGCTGACCGCCCAGAGCGGCAGGATGACCTGGCGGCCGGCGCGGAGCGCGCCGATCAGGCCGGCGCCGCTGCCGAGTCGGAGGAGGACGGCCCGGTTCGCGCGGATGGTGCGGAAGAGGCCGTGCGCCTCCTCCTGGACGAACTGCGCCCCGGTGTCGGTCGGCGGCTCGGTCGCGGCCGGTCGGCCGGTCGTGTCGGCGGTGGTCGCGACGGTCCCGTCGCTCGCGTCGTCCGTCGCGGGCCGGGAGGCGCGGCTCGGCCTCCGGAAGCCGCGTGCGCCCGTCGCCGGGTCGCGCAGGACGACGAGCGTCAGCGCCGCCAGCAGGCAGCAGACGATGTGGATCCAGAACGCGCTCTGCGTGGTGCCCGTCAGGTGCACGACACCGGCGGCGATGAACGGGCCGACGAAGTACCCGAAGCGGAACACCCCGCCGAGGCTCGACAGCGCCCGGGCCCGGATGTGCAGCGGGATCGCGGTGGTCATGTACGCGTGCCGGGCGAGCGCGAAGACCGCGGTGGAGACACCGACGAGGAACACCCCGAGGGCGAGGACCCACGGGTTCGGCGCGATCGTGCAGACCAGGAGGCCGACGACGGACACCACGGCGGCGCCGATCATTGCGTTGCGCTCACCGATCCGGGCGACGACGACGCCCGACGGGACGTCGCCGATGAGCTCGCCGACGAGGATCAGGGCCGCGACGAAGCCCGCGAACGCGAGGCTCGCGCCGAGGGAGTCCGCGGCGATCGGGATGATCGGGATGATCGCGCCCTCGCCGATCGCGAAGAGCGCGGCGGGCAGGAACCCGGACAGCAGGACCGACCGGAAGTCGAAGGCAGGGGTCTCGGAGGTCATCGCTCGTGCAACGGTACGCCCGCGGTACCGCTTCGGCGGCGGGTTACCCTGGAGGCATGCGAGTTCTGGCGGCGATGAGCGGTGGGGTCGACTCGGCGGTGGCCGCGGCACGGGCCGTCGACGCCGGGCACGACGTGGTCGGCGTGCACCTCGCGCTGAGTCGCATGCCCGGGACCCTCCGCACCGGCAGCCGCGGGTGCTGCACGATCGAGGACTCGATGGACGCCCAGCGCGCCGCGTCCGCACTCGGCATCCCGTACTACGTGTGGGATTTCTCGGCCCGGTTCAAGGAGGACGTCGTCGACGACTTCGTGGCCGAGTACCAGGCCGGTCGCACGCCGAACCCCTGCATGCGGTGCAACGAGCGGATCAAGTTCGCGGCGCTGCTCGAGAAGGCGCTCGCCCTCGGGTTCGACGCCGTCTGCACCGGGCACTACGCCTCGATCGTCACAGGTCCGGACGGGTCGCGCGAGCTGCACCGTTCGGCGGCGTGGGCGAAGGACCAGTCGTACGTCCTCGGCGTGCTCACGGCGGAGCAGCTCCAGCACGCGATGTTCCCCCTCGGCGCGACGCCCTCGAAGGACGAGGTCCGTGCCGAGGCCGCCGCCCGCGGACTCACCGTGGCGCAGAAGCCCGACTCGTACGACATCTGCTTCATCCCCGACGGCGACACCCGCGGCTGGCTGGCGGACCGCGTCGGCACGGCACCGGGCGACGTCGTCGAGCGCGACGGCACGGTCGTCGGCGCGCACGAGGGTGCGACCGGCTACACCGTCGGGCAGCGGCGCGGACTGCACCTCGGTCGACCGGCACCGGACGGCAAGCCCCGGTTCGTGCTCGAGATCCGCCCGAAGGAGAACACCGTCGTGGTCGGCCCGAAGGAGGCGCTCGACGTGACCTCGATGTCCGGGTCGCGCTTCACCTGGGCGGGCACGGCACCGGCCGACCCCGCCGTGCCGTTCGCGTGCGACGTGCAGATCCGGGCGCACGCCGACCCGGTGCCGGCCACCGCACGGGTCACCGACGGCCAGCTGGTCATCGACGTCGACGAGCCGCTCTCGGGCGTCGCGCCGGGGCAGACCGCGGTGGTCTACGTCGGCACGCGGGTGCTCGGACAGTGCACGATCGACGCCACGGTCTCGGCGGTCCCGGCCACCGTCTGAGCGCTCGACGCTCCCGGCCGACCGGTCGCTGCGCGTCCGGTCGGTGGTTGCCGGTAGAACTGGAGGCATGAGCGACACGACGCCCGCGGACTCGACGTTCGAGACGATCGACCCCGCCGCACTCGACGCGGCGCAGGCGCAGCGCGAGGTCGACCGGCTGCGGTCGCTGATCAACGACCTGCGGCACGCCTACTACGACGAGAACGGCTCGACGGTCGCGGACGGCGACTACGACGCGCTCGTCCACCGACTCGACGCGATCGAGCGGCGCTTCCCGGAGCTGCTGACGGACGACAGCCCCACGCAGACCGTCGGCGGGCAGGCGCAGACCGTGCAGTTCGCACCGGTCGAGCACGCCGAGCGCATGCTCAGCCTCGACAACGTGTTCAGCCCCGACGAACTCGTCGACTGGGCGGTGAAGGTGCAGCGCGACGCCGGCGCCGAGCGCGTCCGCTTCCTCACCGAGCTGAAGATCGACGGGCTCGCGATCAACCTGCGGTACGAGAACGGTCGGCTCGTCTCGGCCGCGACCCGCGGAGACGGCGTCGTCGGCGAGGACGTCACCGGCAACGTCCGCACGATGGGCACCATCCCGGACCGGCTGTCCGGCTCCGGCCACCCGCCGGTCGTCGAGGTCCGTGGCGAGATCTTCTTCCCGGTCGAGCAGTTCGACGAACTCAACGCCAGGCAGCGCGACGCCGGCGAGCGGCTCTTCGCCAACCCGCGGAACGCCGCCGCCGGGTCCCTCCGCCAGAAGGAAGACGGCAAGTCCGAGGCGAAGCGCGAACTCATGGTCGACCGGCTGCGCCGCCTCCGCATGCTCGTGCACGGCATCGGCGCGTGGCCCGTCCCCGAACTCGAGCGGGACACCGACGTCCGCGCACAGTCCGAGGTCTACGAGCTCCTCGCGACGTGGGGCCTGCCGACGAGTTCCCACTACCGGGTCTTCGACTCCATCGACGAGGTGCTGGCCTTCGTCAAGGACTACGGCGAGCGACGTGCCTCGGTCGAGCACCAGATCGACGGCATCGTGATCAAGGTCGACGACCTCGCCCTGCACGAGGAACTCGGGTCGACCTCGCGCGCACCCCGCTGGGCGATCGCGTACAAGTACCCGCCGGAAGAGGTCCACACGACCCTCCTCGACGTGGTCGTCAGCGTCGGCCGGACCGGTCGCGCGACACCGTTCGCGGTGATGGCCCCGGCCGAGGTCGCGGGCTCGGTCGTCCGTCAGGCCACGCTGCACAACCAGCAGGTCGTCAAAGCGAAGGGCGTCCTCATCGGGGACACCGTCGTGCTGCGCAAGGCCGGCGACGTCATCCCCGAGGTGCTCGGGCCGGTCGTCGAGCTCCGGGACGGCAGCGAGCGCGAGTTCGTGATGCCGACGAACTGCCCCGAGTGCGGCACACCCCTCGCCCCGGCGAAGGAGGGCGACATCGACCTCCGCTGCCCGAACGCGAAGAGCTGCCCGGCGCAGGTGCGCGGCCGCGTCGAGCACATCGCGTCGCGTGGGTCGCTCGACATCGAGGGGCTGGGCGAGGTCGCCGCGGCCGCCCTGACGCAGCCCCTGCACCCCGAGCAGCCGCCGCTCGACACCGAGGCCGGGCTGTTCGACCTGACGATGGAGGACATCGTCCCGATCGAGGTCATCGTCCGCGACGCCGAGACCGGCATGGAGAAGACCACCGACGACGGTGCGCCGAAGCGGGTCACCCCGTTCAGCCGGGCGCGCAAGAAGACCGATCCGCCGTTCGACCCCGACGCACGCGGAGCGGACTACACGGGCGAACCGAGCCGGTACCCGTCGAAGAACGCGTTCGAGATGCTCGCGAACATCGACGCCGCGAAGACCAAGCCGCTCTGGCGGATCATGGTCGGCCTGAGCATCCGGCACGTCGGTCCGGTGGCGGCGCGCGCGCTCGCGAACCACTTCGGCTCCCTCGACGCCATCCGGTCTGCCTCGCGCGAGGAACTCGCCGCGGTGGACGGTGTCGGCGGCATCATCGCGGACGCGCTGCTCGACTGGTTCGAGGTCGACTGGCACCGCGAGATCATCGACCGCTGGACGGCGGCCGGCGTGCAGTTCACGACACCCGGCCACCCCGGGCCCGGCGCCGCGGCCGTCGAGGGTGGAGTGCTCAGCGGGCTCACGGTGGTCGCGACCGGGTCTCTCGAGGGGTACAGCAGGGAAGGTGCGCAGGAAGCGATCATCGCCGCCGGTGGGAAGGCCGCCTCGAGCGTGAGCAAGAAGACGGACTTCGTCGCGGCGGGTCCCGGAGCCGGATCGAAGCTCACGAAGGCCGAGCAGCTCGGCGTCCGGATCATCGACGCCGACCAGTTCCGGGTGCTCGTCACCGAGGGGCCGGCGGCGCTCGGCGACGCGGTAGATGACGAGGCCGAGGGCGGCACCGAGGGCTGAGTTCCGCTCAGGAGCACGGCCGGGCACTGTCCGGCGACCGCGGCGCGCCATGTCCTGCACCCAGTTCAGGGGACAAGTTGCATCGCGCACGTCCCTCGGACGGGTATTCTCCATACACTTGACGGAGCATCACTCGTCGTCTGCAGGGAGGCGACGGGACGGCCTTCCCGGGGGAGACCCGAATGCTGCTCATCGCCGCGGCTCTGCTCACCGCCTCGATGCACTCATTCGGAGTGGTCGAGGCCCCGGTCGTGCCCGCCGTCCAGTCGGTTGCCGTCGTGCACGCCGTCGCCGAGGTCCCTGAAGGACCCTCAGTACCCCGACCGGTCATGACCGGGGTACATCTCGCCGCGTCGGTCTCGGTGGCCGGCACGACGTCCGCGTCGGTCTCGGTGGCCGGCACGACGTCCGCGCCGGTCTCGGTGGCCGGCACGACGTCCGCGCGCGTCTCGGGGACCAGCTCGATGTCCGCGCCGGGCGACGTCACCGCCGACCACGGTCGGGCGTTCCTCGACGACCTGTCCTCGCTCGACCGTGCGGACCTGTTCCGGGCCGATCGCGACCGGCGCGTGCTCGCGACCGCCGAGGACGACCCGCCGACCGCCGCCGAGGTGGCCGCCTGGTGGTCGGGACTCGACGACGACGAGCGCGAGGCGCTGACCTCCTGCGCACCGTCCGTCATCGGCAACCTCGACGGCGTGCCGTACGCCGAACGCGACCGCGCGAACCGAGCCGTCCTCGCCCGCGGACTCGCCGACGCCGCCGCCGGTGCCGCCGTGAAGGCCATGCTCGGCCAGGTCCGCGACGCGCTCGTGCACGAGGTCGGCGCCCCGGACCGTTCCCTCATCACGCTCGACACCCGGGGGTCCGGCCGGGCCGCCATCGCCGTCGGTGACCTGGCGACCGCCGCCGACGTGACGGTCGTGGTCCCCGGGATGTTCTTCACCGTCACCGGGCAGATGGCGGACTTCACGAACACCGCGAACGACCTGTACACCGAACAGGCGACGGTCGCCGGGCTGGCGGCTCCCGGGTCGGGGAACGGCGTCGCCGTGGTGGCCTGGATGGGCTACCGCACGCCGGACCTGTCGAACATCATGTCCCTCGGCCTCGCGAAGACCGGTGCCGACCGGCTCGCGCGCACGGTCGGCGGACTCCGTGCGGTCCGAGCCGGCGACGAGCCGCGGGTGAACATCGTCGCCCACTCGTACGGGTCGACCACCGCGCTCATGGCGCTGGCGTCCGGACGGATGCGCGCGGACTCGTTGACCGTCCTGGGGTCCCCGGGGAGCGACGTCCGTTCAGCCGCCGACCTGGCCGTCGGCAGCGGGCAGGTCTTCGTCGGCGACGCGCACAGCGACCCGGTCGCCGGGTCCGGGTACTTCGGCACCGACCCGGGAGCCGCGGGGTTCGGCTCGACCGTGCTCGACCTGACCGGCGGCGTCGACGCCCAGGACGCCGGTGACGTCTTCCGTCGACCGGTCGGCCACAACGACTACCTCAAGCCGGGGACCGCGTCGCTGCACGACGTGGCGCTCATCGCCGTCGGTCGGGGCGACCTCGTCCGCGAGCAGGTGCGTCGGGGCGAGCGCGGCGGCGAGGGGATGCCGCAGGCGTCGCCGGACATGTACCTCGTGCGACCACAGGACCTCCAGCCCCGCGACTGATCCTGGGTGGCAACCTGAACACGGGCGCAGCCAGGACTCGTTCCGCGGCAGAACCAGTCCAGACCGCCCTCGTACCGTGCCCCCATGCGTGTGGTGCGATGGCCTGGTGCTCTCCTGACGTTCGTGGCGATGTCGGCGCTGGCCGGCATGCTCGTCGCCGTGGCGGTCACGCCCGCGGTCGCCGTCGCCGGTGAGGGGACGTCCGGTGCCGTGTCCTTCTTCGAGGACCTGCCGAGCTACCTCGACATCCAGACGCCGCAGCAGGTGTCGTCCGTCTACGCGACGAAGGACGGGCACCAGGTCAAGATCGCGTCGTTCTACGCCGAGAACCGCACCACGGTGGCGTCGGACGCGATGGCGAAGTCCCTCAAGCAAGCGGCGATCGACACCGAGGACCCGCGCTTCTACGACGAGGGCGGCATCGACGTCGTCGGGACGCTCCGGGGCGCGGCGGCGACGGTCGTCGGCGGGGACGTGCAGGGCGGGTCGAGCATCACCCAGCAGTACGTCAAGAACGTCCTCGTGCAGCAGTGCGAGGAGCTCACCGGCAAGGACGCGGCCGACACCGAGAAGAAGGTCGCCGCCTGCTACCAGGACGCGGCCGGCGTGACGCCGCAGCGCAAGCTCCAGGAGATGCGGTACGCGATCGCCGTGAACAAGAAGTACTCGAAGGACCAGATCCTCACCGGGTACCTCAACCTCGTCGGGCTCGGTGGCCGGGTCTACGGCGCCGAGGCCGGTGCCGAGTACTACTTCGGCGTGCACGCGAAGGACCTCTCGCTCGTGCAGTCCGCCACGCTCGTCGCCATCCTGAACAACCCGTCGAACCTGCGCATCGACCAGCCCACGAACACGGACAACGGCGCGAAGAACGGCTACGCCGCCACCAAGGAACGCCGCGACTACGTCCTGCAGCGGATGTACGTCCACCACGACATCACGAAGGCGCAGCTCGACCAGGCCAAGGCGACGCCGATCACGCCGAAGATCACCGCCACGGCGAACGGCTGCTCGTCGGCCGCGAGCGGCTACGACGCGGGCTACTTCTGCGACTACGTACGCGACCAGGTGCTGCAGGACCCGGCGTTCGGCAAGACGGCCGCCGAGCGCATCGCGACGCTCGACACCAAGGGCCTCGAGATCCACACCTCGCTCGACCTCGACCTGCAGTCCCGGGCGCAGACCGCCCTGTCGACCTACGTCCCGTCGACGATGGCCGGCGTCGACGTCGGCGGGTCGAACGTCACGGTCGAGCCGGGGACGGGTCGGATCCTGTCGATGGTGCAGAACACCGCGTACACCCAGGGCGACACCGGCGCGGCCGGCTCCACCGCCGTCAACTACAGCGCCGACAGCGGCTACGGCAACTCCGGCGGCTTCCAGACCGGCTCCACCTACAAGGTGTTCACGCTCGCCGAGTGGCTCGCGACCGGGCACACGCTGTCGCAGTCGGTGTCGACGACGGAGCACACCTTCCAGAACTCCGAGTTCACGAACTCCTGCCAGAACGTCAGCGGCGGCACCTGGCCGGTGTCGAACGCCGAATCGGTGCCCGCGTCGATGACGGTGCAGGCGGCGACGTCCGAGTCGATCAACACCGCGTACGCCGCGATGGGCAAGCAGCTCGACCTGTGCAAGATCGCCGGGGTCGCCCAGGCGATGGGCATCCACCCGGCATCCGGCGGCGCGCTCGGACAGACCCCGTCGTCCATCCTCGGCGTGAACAACCTGTCGCCGATCGACCTCGCCGAGGCCTACGCGGGCTTCGCGAACGGCGGTGTCGTCTGCACGCCGACCGCGATCGACTCGGTCACCGAGGCCGACGGCACGACGATCACCCCGACGCCCGCGTCCTGCACGCGGGGCGTCGCGGCCGACGTGGCCGGCACGGTCGACTACGCGCTGCAGGGCGTCCTCACGGGCTCGGGCACGGCCGCGAGCGCGAACCCTGGTGACAGCGTCCCGAAGTTCGCCAAGACCGGGACGACCGACGGCGACGTGCAGAACTGGCTCGTCACCTCGAGCACGAAGTACACGAACGCGACGTGGATCGGCAACGTGCAGGGCAGCGTGAGCCTCGCGAACTGGCCGTTCCTGCAGGGGACCACCGGGTACAGCGCGAAGTTCGGCGTCGGGAAGTCGATGATGTCCTACCTCGACCAGACCGTCGGTGGCGGGACGCTGCCGACCCCGAACGCGGCGATGATCGGGCAGACCAGCCACACCTCGTCGAACTCGTCGTCCACCTCGTCGTCGGACGCGTCGTCGAACGGGTCGTCGGACTCCTCGGCCGGTGCGGCGGCGAACGGGTCGCCCAGTACGCCGACCGGCTCCACGCCGGGGGACTCCACGTCCACAGCGCAGCAGGGGCAGCAGCAGTCTCCCCAGAAGCAGACGGGGAAGCAGAAGGGCCACTGACGCTCCAATAGACTGGTGCGCAATCCACGAACCGATCGACGGAGCACCATGCCTGACATCACGAGCGAGCAGGTCGCCCACCTGGCGAACCTCGCGCGTATCGCACTCACGCCCGAAGAGATCGAGAAGCTCACGGGGGAGCTGTCGCACATCGTCGACAGCGTCGCCAAGGTCACCGAGGTCGCGACCCCGGACGTGCCGGCGACGAGCCACCCCGTGCCGCTCGGCAACGTCACCCGACCCGACGTGGTGGGCCAGACCCTCACGCAGGAGCAGGCGCTCTCGGGCGCCCCCGACTCCGACGGCGAACGGTTCCGCGTGACGGCCATCCTCGGCGAAGAACAGTAGGGCGAAGACCAGTGACTGACGACATCACGAAGCTGAGCGCCGCTGCGCTCGCCGACGCCCTCGTGGCGCGCGACGTCTCGAGCGTCGAGGCGACCCAGGCGCACCTCGACCGCATCCAGGCGGTGGACGGCGACGTCCACGCCTTCCTGCACGTCAACCAGAACGCCATCGCGGCGGCGAAGTCGATCGACTCCCGCCGCGCCGCCGGCGACGACCTCGGTCCGCTCGCCGGCGTGCCGATCGCGATCAAGGACGTCCTGTGCACGCAGGACATGCCGACGACCTCGGGGTCGAAGATCCTCGAAGGCTGGGTGCCGCCCTACGACGCCACCCCGGTCGCGAAGCTCCGTGCCGCCGGTCTCGTCCCGCTCGGCAAGACCAACATGGACGAGTTCGCGATGGGCTCGACCACCGAGTTCTCGGCGTACGGGCCGACGCACAACCCGTGGGACCTCGACCGCATCCCCGGCGGGTCCGGCGGCGGTTCGGCGGCCGCGGTCGCCGCGCACGAGGCCCCGCTCGCCCTCGGTTCGGACACCGGCGGGTCGATCCGTCAGCCGGGTGCCGTCACCGGCACCGTCGGTGTGAAGCCCACGTACGGCGGCGTCAGCCGCTACGGTGCGATCGCCCTGGCGTCCAGCCTCGACCAGGTCGGCCCGGTGTCCCGGACCGTCCTCGACGCCGCGCTCCTGCACGACGTGATCGGCGGCCACGACCCGCGCGACTCCACGAGCATCCCCGACGCCTGGCCCTCGATGGCCGCCGCCGCGCGCGAAGGCCTGCAGGCCGACACCCTGCGCGGGCTGCGAGTGGGCGTGGTGAAGGAGCTGGCCGGTGGCGAGGGCTTCCAGGCCGGTGTCACCCAGCGCTTCCAGGAGACGGTGGCCCTGCTCGAGTCGGCCGGCGCCGTCGTCGTCGAGATCGACGCCCCCTCGTTCGCCTACGCGATCAGCGCGTACTACCTGATCCTCCCGGCCGAGGCGTCGTCGAACCTCGCGAAGTTCGACTCCGTCCGCTTCGGGCTCCGCGTGACGCCCGAGAACGGCGCCACCGTCGAGGACGTCATGGCCGCGACGCGCGAAGCCGGCTTCGGGCCCGAGGTGAAGCGCCGCATCATCCTCGGCACCTACGCGCTGAGCGCCGGCTACTACGACGCCTACTACGGGTCCGCGCAGAAGGTCCGGACGCTCGTCCAGCGCGACTTCCAGGCCGCGTTCGAGCAGGTCGACCTGCTCGTCAGCCCGTCGGCACCGACGACCGCGTTCCCGATCGGTGAGCGCATCGACGACCCGCTGGCGATGTACCTCAACGACCTGACGACGATCCCGGCGAACCTCGCGGGGGTCCCGGGCATGAGCATCCCGAACGGCCTCGCGCCCGAGGACTCCCTGCCCACGGGCGTCCAGCTCATGGCGCCGCAGCGCGAGGACGCACGGCTCTACCGCTACGGTGCCGCGCTCGAGCGTCTGCTCGAGCAGCAGTGGGGCCACCCGCTCATCGACAGCATCCCGGACCTCGACCAGAGTCAGCAGTCCGCTGCGCAGGAAGGTGTGATCTGATGGCGCAGAAGGACGCGCTGATGGACTTCGACGAGGCACTCCGGCTGTACGAGCCGGTCCTCGGGTTCGAGGTCCACGTCGAGCTCGCGACGAAGACCAAGATGTTCTCCGACGCGCCGAACTTCTTCGGCGGCGAGCCGAACACGAACGTGACGCCGGTCGACCTCGGGCTGCCCGGGTCGCTGCCGGTCGTCAACGCCCAGGCCGTGCGCTACTCGATCCAGCTCGGGCTCGCGCTCGGCTGTTCGATCGCCGAGTCCTCGCGGTTCGCCCGGAAGAACTACTACTACCCGGACAACCCGAAGAACTACCAGATCTCGCAGTACGACGAGCCGATCGCCTACGAGGGCGAGGTCGAGGTCGAGCTCGCCGACGGCACGATCTTCCAGGTGCCGATCGAGCGCGCCCACATGGAGGAGGACGCCGGCAAGCTGACGCACGTCGGCGGTGCCACCGGTCGCATCCAGGGCGCCGAGTACTCGCTCGTCGACTACAACCGTGCCGGCGTGCCGCTCGTCGAGATCGTCACGAAGCCGATCTTCGGCGCCGAGGAACGCGCACCCGAGCTCGGTGCGGCGTACGTGCAGGTCATCCGCGACCTCGTCCGGGCGCTCGGCGTCTCCGAGGCCCGCATGGAGCGCGGCAACCTCCGGTGCGACGCGAACATCTCGCTGCGTCCCCGCGGTCAGGAGAAGCTCGGCACCCGCACCGAGACCAAGAACGTCAACTCCTTCCGCGCCGTCGAGCGCGCCATCCGCTACGAGATCCAGCGGCAGGCCGCGATCCTCGCCGCCGGCGGATCGATCACGCAGGAGACCCGGCACTGGCACGAGGACACCGGCCGGACCTCGGCGGGCCGCCCGAAGTCGGACGCCGACGACTACCGCTACTTCCCGGAGCCCGACCTGCTCCCGGTGGTGCCGGACCCGGCCGTCATCGAGGAGCTCCGTGCCGGGCTGCCCGAGGCCCCGGTGGCGCGTCGCCGTCGACTCAAGGGCGACTGGGGCTTCACGGACCTCGAGTTCCAGGACGTCGTGAACGGCGGGCTCCTCGACGAGCTCGAGGGGACCGTCGCGGCCGGTGCCGCACCGCAGGCCGCGCGCAAGTGGTGGACGGGTGAGATCAGCCGTGTCGCGAACACGCAGGACGCCGCCCCCGGCGACCTCGTGTCGCCGCAGCACGTGGCGGAGCTCATCGGCCTCGTCGAGTCCGGCGACCTGACCGACCGTCTGGCCCGCCAGGTGCTCGAGGGCGTCATCGCGGGCGAGGGGTCGCCGGCGCAGGTCGTCGAGTCGCGTGGGCTCAAGGTCGTGTCGGACGACTCGGCGCTCACCGCCGCGGTCGACCAGGCGCTCGCCGCCCAGCCGGACGTCCTCGCCAAGATCCGGGACGGCAAGGTCCAGGC
This sequence comes from Curtobacterium sp. AB451, assembly GCF_050585845.1. NCBI lineage: Bacteria > Bacillati > Actinomycetota > Actinomycetes > Micrococcales > Microbacteriaceae > Curtobacterium > Curtobacterium sp. AB451. The sequence continues at coordinate 240,618 of NZ_JBOBQG010000001.1, read as the reverse complement.
CGCCGGCGCCATCATCGGCGCCGTGATGAAGGCCATGCAGGGCCAGGCGGACGCCGCTCGAGTCCGCGAGCTGGTGCTGGAGCGCGCGCAGCAGTCCTAGCAGCGCCCACGGGCAGGACGGGAGGCGCGGTGCCGGCTGGCACCGCGCCTCCCGTCAGTCGACGGCCCGGACCCGGGCGACAACCTGGGGACGCGTCAGCGACCCGGTGACAGGATGAGTCGTGTCCGCAACGATCCGCGCCATCGGTACCGCCGTCCCCGAGACGACACTCGAGCAGGCTGCGGTGCGTGACCTCTTCACGTCGCAGCCCGATCTCGGGCGACTCGGCAGGCGGCTCGTCCCCGCGGCGTTCGACGCCTCCGCCGTGGCCCACCGGCACACCGTGCTCGACGAACTCGACGCCGCCCGACCTGCCGGAGCGTTCCGGGACGACCTCGGGGTGCTGCGGTCACCGTCGACGGGCACGCGGAACGACCGCTACCGCGAACTCGCCCCGGCCCTGTTCGTGGCGGCCGCCCGCGACGCCGTCGAGCGCGCCGGTGTCAACGCCGGGTCGATCACCCACGTCGTGACCGTCTCGTGCACGGGGTTCACCCAACCCGGACCCGACCTCGACGTCGTGACCGCACTCGGCATCCCACGCACCGTCTTCCGCCAGCACATCGGGTTCATGGGGTGCTGTGCGGCCTTCCCTGCACTCCGCATCGCGGCCGCCTTCGTCGAGGCGGTGCCGTCGGCGGTGGTGCTCGTCGTCTGCGCCGAACTCTGCACCCTGCACGTCCGTGCCAGCGACGACCCGGACCAGATCGTCGCGAACAGCGTCTTCGGGGACGGGGCGGCGGCCGCGGTGGTCACCGCCGACGGTCCCGGACTGCGCCTCGACGACTTCGCGACGACGGTGGTGCCCGAGGGCGCGTCCGAGATGGCGTGGAACATCGGCGACGAGGGGTTCGAGATGGTGCTCAGCACCGCGGTCCCGAAGCTCGTCGGAGCGACCGTCGCCGAAGCCGTCGCGCCGCTGCTGTCCGCCGCGGGCGCCGCGGCCGTCGACATCCCCACCTGGGCCGTGCACCCGGGCGGGCGCGCGATCCTCGACCGGACACAGGTCGCCCTCGGGCTGCCCGACTCCGCCCTCGCCGCGAGCCGGACGGTGCTGCGCGACCACGGCAACGTCTCGAGCGCCACGGTGCTCTTCGTCCTCCGGCAGGTGCTCGACGACGGCATCGCCGACGGTGCGCCGGTCGTCGCACTGGCCTTCGGTCCCGGCCTCACGGTCGAGGCAGCCCGCCTCACGGCCGTCGGGAGCACCACCGAGCCCCTCCGGGCGGCCGCGCTCGAGGGATCGCGGGCACCGGAACGATCGCGATCGCATGGCGACCCGCTCGAACCGGCGATCGCCGGGACGCCGTGAGCCGGACCGACGGTCTCGACCCGCGCCTCCCGGCCGTCGACCTGACCACACGCGCACGCGACCTCCGCGAACTCATGGACGACCCGGACTGCGATCCGCGCGTCCTCGCGCGGACCTTCCGACGCTTCGCGGTGGTGAACGCGCTGGTGAGCGGGTGGCGCTCCGTGTGGCGGACGCACGTCGCACCGGCCCTGCCCGCGAGTGGGCGCGGCCGTGTGCTCGACCTCGGCTGCGGCGGCGGCGACCTGGCACGGGCGCTCGTGCGGTGGGCGGCTGCGGACGGGTTCGACGTCGAGGTCGTCGGCGCCGATCCGGACGCCCGGGCGATCGAGGCGGCGACCCGCTCGACGCCGCGCGGTGTCACGTTCCGGCAGCAGTCGAGCACGGAACTCGTCGCCGCGGGGGAGCGGTTCGACGTCGTCGTGTCGAACCACGTGCTGCACCACCTGGGCGACGCCGAGCGGCAGGGGTTCCTCGCCGACTCCGAGCAGCTCGCGTCGAGCCGCAGCCTGCACTCGGACATCCGGCGGTCGCGATCGGCCTACCGCGCGTACGCCGTCGGCTCGACGCTCGTCGCGGCGGGGACGTTCGTGCGCGTCGACGGGTTGCGGTCGATCCGTCGGAGCTTCACCCTCCCGGAACTCCAGGACGTGCTGCCGGCCGGGTGGAGCGCGGAACGGGCGTCGCCGCACCGGGTGCTCGCGATCCGCGACGCCTGAGGCGGGCCAGGAGCGCTAGCGTCGCTGCATGGCCGCACCCCACCTGCACCGTGTCGCGGTCCTCGTGCTCGACGGTGCGAAGCCGCTCGACGTCGGGATCCCGGCGCAGGTCTTCTCGAACCGGCCGAGCATGCCGTACGAGGTGCGCGTGTGCGGTCCCCGCGTGGGACGCATCGCCGGGGGAGACGGGCTGGCGTACGCGGTCGATGACGGGCTGGACGCGCTCGACTGGGCCGAGACGGTCTTCGTGCCGGGCTACCGGTTCCCCGCGGACACGCCGCCGCCCGCGGACGTGGTGGCCGCCCTCGGGCGTGCCCACGAACGCGGGGTCCGCATCGCGGCGATCTCCACCGGAGCGTTCGCACTGGCCGCGGCCGGGCTCCTCGACGGCCGACGGGCGACCACGCACTGGCACTACACGCGCGTCCTCCGGGACCGCTACCCCGGGGTCGACGTGGACGAGGACGTGCTGTTCGTCGACGCCGGGTCGGTGCTGACGAGCGCCGGCGCGGCCAGCGGCATCGACCTGTGCCTGCACATCGTCCGGCAGGACCACGGCGTCGCGCTGTCCAACCACGTCGCACGGCGGCTCGTGAGCGCCCCGTACCGGAGCGGCGGACAGGCGCAGTACGTCCCGCGGAGCATGCCGGAGCCCCTCGGGGACGTCTTCGCCGAGACCCGCGAGTGGGCGGTGCGACACCTCGCCGACCCGCTCACGCTCGACGTGCTGGCCCGGAACGCGAGGGTCTCGCCCCGGACCTTCTCGCGGCGCTTCGTCGAGGACACCGGGTACACGCCGATGCAGTGGGTGCTGCGTGCTCGCGTCGACCTGGCACGGGAACTGCTCGAACGCTCGGACCTCGCTGTCGACCAGGTCGCGGTGCGCGCGGGACTCGGGTCGGACGCGAACCTGCGGACGCACTTCCGGCGGATCCTCGGGACCTCGCCGACGGCGTACCGGCGCACCTTCCAGGACTGACCGCGTCGCCGGGCCGGCGCCCGCGCCCGCGCCGGCGGTGCTGGCGTGATTCTTTCGAACACTGGCTCCCCAGCCACTGGAGCCGTGCCCGGCGCCCCGTGAGCATGGACCGCGGAACGAAAGGACATCCACATGACCCGCATCGCCATCAACGGCTTCGGCCGCATCGGCCGCAACACCCTCCGTGCCCTCATCGCCCGAGGAGGAGACGACCTCGAGGTCGTCGCCGTCAACGACCTCACCGCACCCGACACGCTCGCGCACCTGTTCCGGTACGACTCCGCCCTCGGACCCTTCTCCGGCACCGTCGAGGTCGACGGGGACACGCTCGTGATCGACGGACGGCGCATCCGCGTCCTGGCGTCGCGGGAGCCGGCGGAGCTCCCGTGGGCCGACCTCGGCGTCGAGGTCGTGCTCGAGTCGACCGGCCGGTTCACCGCCCGTGACGCAGCCGCGGGACACCTGACCGCCGGTGCACGACGTGTGCTCATCAGTGCTCCGGCGACCGGGGCGGACGCGACCATCGCGTACGGCGTCAACTCCGACGTGTACGACCCCGCCGTGCACACCGTCGTCTCGAACGCCTCGTGCACGACGAACGCGCTCGCGCCGCTGGCGTCGGTCCTCGACGACCTCGCCGGCATCGAGCACGGCTTCATGACCACCGTGCACGCCTACACGCAGGAGCAGAACCTGCAGGACGGCCCGCACCGGGACCTCCGCCGAGCCCGTGCCGCCGGGGTGAACATCGTGCCGACGTCGACCGGGGCGGCGAAGGCGATCGGCCTCGTGCTGCCCCGGCTCGACGGCAAGCTCTCGGGCGACGCGATCCGCGTGCCGGTGCCTGTCGGGTCGATCGTCGAGCTCAACACGGTGGTGTCGCGGGACGTCTCGGTGGACGAGGTGAACGCGGCCTACCGCGCGGCGGCCTCCGGCCCGTTGCAGGGGGTGCTCGCCTACACGGCGGCCCCCTCGTGTCGACGGACATCACTGGGCGGCCGGAGTCGAGCGTGTTCGACTCGCTGCTCACCCGCGTCGACGGAGGTCGCCACGTGAAGGTGGTCGCCTGGTACGACAACGAGTGGGGCTTCTCGAACCGCGTGGTCGACACGCTGGGGATGCTGGCCCGCGCGTAGCGAGTCCGGCCGGACTGGAGGCGCGGTGCGGGCTGGCACCGCGCCTCCGGCCCGGTCGTGGTCACGTTCCGGTCGCGGTCGCGGTCGCGTTTCGGGCTGTGCGACAGTTCACGCGATCGGGCGGCCGTGAACTGTCGCTGAGCGCGAAATCCGCCGGTTGCGCGGCGCGCGGCGGCGCCGCCGCGCGCCGCGTCAGCGGATCAGCGCCGTGGTGCTCGCGAACGCCCGGGAGCGCACCGCCTGCCGGAACCGGTCGAGCGCGGCGGCGTCGGCCCCGACGGACTCGAGTGCCGCCAACCCCGCACCGAGCACCGGTGGATCGGTCACCCAGGTCGGCACTGCGCCGGGCACCCGGGCAGCGAGGCCGTCGACGACCCCCTCGACGAGCAGCGGGTCCCGCGCGGCGAGCACACCACCGCCGAGGACGACCGGGACCGGGCCGGCCGCGGCACCGCCCAGGCCGAGTCGTTCGAGGGCGACCGCCGCGAGCAGGACGATCTCCTCCGCCTGGCGTTCCACGACGCTGCGCGCCACGGAGTCACCTGCGCCGGCGACCTCGAACAGCACGGGGCACAGCCGGTTGAACACCCGCTGGTCGAGGCGGCCGAAGTGGATCGCCTCGGTCACCTCGCGGACGCTGCGGAGACCGAGTGCCGCCGGGACCGCGCCGACGAGGGCCGTCGCCGGTCCGCGGCCGTCGTCCGCCCGGGCCGCGTGCCACAGCGCCCGGTTGCCGAGGTACGCGCCGCCGCCCCAGTCGCCGGAGACGTCGCCGATGGCCGGGAACCGCGCGGTGGTGCCGTCGGCCCGGACCGCGAGCGCGTTGATGCCCGTGCCGCAGACGACCGCCGCGGCGTCCGGGGACAGGGTCCCCGCGCGGAGGAGTGCGAACAGGTCGTTGTCGAGGACGTGCGGTGCGCCGCCGTCGGCATCCCAGTGGGCCAGCGCCTCGGTCGCCGCGACGAGCTCGTCGTGCAGGTCGAGCCCGGCGAGGTACACGTGCGTCGTCCGGATTCGACGGTCGCCGAGTTCGCTGACGACCCGTGCCCGGACGTCGTCGAGGATCGGGCCGGCCACGTCCCAGCCGCGGGTCTGCGGGTTCGACCCCGGTCCGCGAGCGTGTCCGACGATCGAGCCGTCCAGCGCGATCGCGACGACGTCGGTCTTGCTGCCACCGCCGTCGACGGCGAGGACGACGTCGCTCGGGTCCGGTGGGACGGGAGCCGGCGGCCGGACGATCCGAGCGACCCCCGACGCGGTGCGGTTCAGCCCGCCCACGTCAGCTGCTCCGATCGGGTCCACGGCAGGTGGTCGGCGTTCGCGGCCAGCAGCAGGTCGGTCAGCCGCTCCGCCTTGTCGACCTGCCCGACGAGCGGGTGCGCCCACATCGCCCGGAGCACCCGGTCGCGACCGCCGTGCACCGCGGCGTCGAGCGCGAGGCGTTCGTACCCGGCGACGGCCGACACGAGCCCGACCATGTCGGGGTCGAGCGGCGCGACGGGGAGCGGGGTGATCGCCTGACGGGTGACGCGTGCTGGGACCTCGATCACGTGGTCATCCGGCAGGAACGGGAAGGTGCCGTCGTTCCGCACGTTGAGCACCTGGACGTCGCCACGGTCGCCGAGGATCGACGACAGGACGTCGATCGCCGCCTCGGAGTAGTACGCGCCGCCGCGCTGCTCGAGCTCGGCGGGCTTCGTGACCACGGACGTGTCGGCGTACTTCGCGAGCAGGGCCCGCTCGGTCTCCATGACGGCCTCTGCCCGGGTGGGGGCGTGCAGCTGCTCCTCGAGCACGACGTCGTGGCTGTAGAAGTAGCGCAGGTAGTAGGAGGGCACGGCGTGCTGCAGCCGGATGAGGTCGGCGGGCATGTGCACGCTCTCCGCCATCCGGTCGAGGGCGCCGGTGTCGGCAGCGAGCAGTTCGGACAGGACGTCGCGCTCGCCGGAAGCGTCCGTCACGTGGACGCCGCGCTCCCACGTCAGGTGGTTGAGGCCGACGTGGTCGAGCCGGACGGCCGACGGCGCGACGTCGAACTCCTTCGCGAAGCGGCGCTGGAAGCCGATCGCCACGTTGCACAGGCCGACGGCGCGGTGGCCGGCCTCGAGCAGGGCACGGGTGACGATGCCGACCGGATTCGTGAAGTCGATGATCCAGGCGTCCGGCTTGGCGTGCTGCCGGACGAGCTCGGCGTACTCGAGCACCACCGGGACCGTGCGGAGCGCCTTCGCGAACCCGCCGGGTCCGGTGGTCTCCTGTCCGATGCAGCAGGCCTCGTGCGGCCAGGTCTCGTCCTGGTGCCGGGCGGCCTGCCCGCCGATCCGGAGCTGGAACATCACCGCGTCGGCGTCGCTGACCCCGGCGACCACGTCGTCCGTGACGTGGATCGTGCCCGGGTGGCCGGCGTGCGCGAACATCCGCTTCGCGACGCCGCCGACGAGTTCGCGGCGGACGGGGTCGGGGTCGACGAGCCAGAGCTCGTCGATGGGCAGCTGGTCGCGGAGCCGGGCGAAGCCGTCCACGAGTTCGGGGGTGTAGGTGGATCCGCCACCGATGACTGCGAGTTTCACTGTGGTGCTATCCCTTCACGCCGGTGAGCGCGATGCCCTCGACGAATGCCTTCTGTGCGAAGAAGAAGATGACGACGACGGGGACCATGACGACGACGGTCATCGCCATCGTCATCGACCAGTCGGTGCCGTGCTGGCCGCGGAACGTGGCGAGCCCGTACGCCACCGGCCAGGCGGCCTGGTTCTCGGACGCGTACAGCAGCGGGCCGTAGTAGTCGTTCCACGAGTGGAAGAACATGAAGATCGCCGCCGACGCGATGCCGGGCCGGGCCATCGGCACGACGACCCGCCAGAGCACGCCCCACTCGCTGCAGCCGTCCATGCGGGCGGCGTCCCCGTACTCCTTCGGGATCGTCATGAAGAACTGACGGAGCAGGAAGATGCTGAACGCGTCGCCGAGCAGGTTCGGCAGGATGAGCGGCCAGAGCGTGCCGGTCAGGTGCAGTTCGGACCACATCACGTAGACCGGCACCGCGGTCACCTGCGGGGGCAGGAGCATCGCGACGATGATCACCGTGAAGACCAGGTTCGCGCCCCGGAACCGGATCTGGGCGAGCGCGTACGCCGCCGGGACCGAGCTGACCAGCATGAACGCGGTGGCGAGCACCGCGTACATCGACGAGTTGCCGAACCACTGCGCGAGCGGCAGCTCGGTGAAGACCCGGCCGTAGTTCGAGAAGTCGAACGGGCGCGGCAGGATCGACGCGGTGAGTGCCTGGTTGCTCGACATGAGCGAGGTCAGGACCACGAACACGATCGGGGCGATCGTCAGCACGCCGAGTGCCACGAGGACCGCGTGTTCCGCGATCCAGAGCAGCACGCTCCGGCGCGGGCCGCGAGCAGCACCGGGTGCCGCGCCGCGGGGAGCCCGGGCGAGCGGGGACTGGGAGACGGCGGTCATCAGGACTCCTCCGGTCGGAACACGCTGATCCGGCGCATCGTGAGCACGAGCACGATCGCGGTGATGACGAACAGGACCACGGCCATCGCGGACGCGTAGCCGAACTGGAAGTTCGCGAAACCGTGCTGGTAGAGCAGCTCGGTGTAGGTCAGGAGCGAGGTGCCCGGGTAGCCGAGCTGCGCCGCGGTCCCGCCCCCGATGGTCGCCTTGCCGCTCGCGACGCCCGACGCGACCGCCGCCTCGGTGAAGTACTGCAGAGCGGCGATCACCCCCGTGACGACCGCGAAGCCGATGACCGGGGCGATCGTCGGCAGCGTGATGTGCCGCACCTGCTGGACGCCGTTCGCACCGTCGAGCGACGCCGCCTCGTACAGGTCGCGGGGCACGTCGAGCAGCGACGCCAGGAAGATGATCATGATGTCGCCCATCACCCAGACGCCCATGATCACGAGCGAGGGCTTCGACCACGCCGGGTCGTTGAACCACAGCGGCCCGTCGATCCCGAAGACCCGCAGGATCTGGTTGACGGGCCCCGTCCCCGGGTTGAAGAGGAACACGAACGCGACGACGCTCGCGACCGGCGGCACCAGTGCGGGCAGGTAGAACAGCGTCCGCCAGAACCCGGTGGCCGTCTTCGCCCGGCTGAGGAGTCCCGCGACGAGCAGGCCGCAGACGATCCGGACCGGTACGAGGATGACCACGAACCACAGGGTGTTGACGACCGCGGGGCCGATCTGCGGGTCCTGCGTGAACAGGAACCGGTAGTTCAGCAGGCCGACGAACTCGGGTTCCTGCAGCTGGTTGTAGCGGGTGAACGAGTAGAACACCGACGCGACGAGCGGGTAGGCGAAGAAGATCACCAGGCCCGCCAGGGCCGGCGCCAGCATCGTCAGGGCGACGAGCCGACGCCGCGACTCGGCGGAGCGGGGCCGGCGCCGTGGAGCCGTCGGGGGCACCGGACCGGACCCCGTCGGGGCCGTGGGCCGGGCGGCGCGGGCGAGCCGCGCCTCCCGGCCGGTCGTCTTGGTGGTGACGCTCATCACGGACCAGCCAGCTGGTTGGCGTTGTCGATGTCGGAGTCGAGCTGCTTGAGCTTGGCGTCGAGGTTCCCGCCGTTCTCCTGGTACGCCTGCCAGAACTTCGTGAACGTGCCGATGTACGCGGCGCCGTCTGCGGTGCCGGGCGAGGTCATCGTGTCCGCGTTGCCCGCCACGTCGACGAAGGTCTTGTAGTTCTCGTCGACCTCGAGGTCGGGGGACTGCAGCGCCGAGGTGAGCGTCGGGATGTTCTTCAACCCGTTGCCCATCGTGACCTGCGCGTCGGTGTTCGTGGAGAGGTACTTGAGCAGCGCCCACGCGAGCTCGGGGTGCTTCGAGCCCTTGGCGATGCCCGCGACGTTGCCCGCGATGTAGGTCGATCCGTAGTGGCCGAGGCCGTCCATCACCGGCGTCGGCGCGGTGCCGTAGTCGAGGTCCGGCTTCTGGTCCTTGATGAACGCCGTGCGGTACTCGCCGTCGATCTGCATCGCGACCTGGCCGGTCTGGAACGCGTTGTCGGCCGCGAACTCCTGCCCGAGGCCCGAGGTGAAGGCCTTGAGCTTGTCGTACCCGATCTCGTCGACGAAGTCCTTCTGCCAGGTGATGAGCTTCTTCCAGGCGGCGGACGTGCCGATGACGCTGTTGCCCTTGCCGTCCAGCCACGACCCGTCGACCATCGGTGCCCAGTGCTCGGGGGAGTTCTCGTAGAAGTCGATGAGCGGGTTGAAGCCGAGCTGCTTGATCGACCCGTCGGCGTTGTACGTCGTCAGCTTCAGCGCGTCGGTCTTCAGCTCGTCGAGGGTCTTCGGCGGAGCGTCGATCCCGGCCTTCTCGAGCAGCGGCTTGTTGTACATCAACGCACTGACGTCGGCGAGGGCAGGCAGCGTGCACCGGGTGCCCTTGTACTGCGTGTACGACCGCACGGCCTTCGGGATGTCCGACAGGTCGACCTTGTCGCGCTCGATGTACGGCGAGAGGTCACGGAAGGCACCGGACGAGCAGAAGCTGCCCACGATGGCGGTCGAGTACGACAGGCCCACGTCGATGTTCTGGCCGGACGAGATCGCCTTCTGCAGCTTCTCGTCGTCCTGGCCGGCGTGGATGTCCACCGTGACGCCGGGGTTCGCCTGCTCGAAGCCGGCCACGGCGCTCTTCACGACACCGGCCTCGCGCCCGGTGAAGAAGTGCCAGAGGGACACGGTGCCCGTGAGTTCCTTCGGCGCGGTCTTGTCGATCGAGTCGGCGCTGCTGCCGGAGCTGCAGCCGGCGACGACGAGGGCGCCGACCGCGGCGACGGCCGTCGCGGTGACGATGCGGCGGACGGTCCGGCGCGGGACGTTCGGTTGGGGGAGGGACACTGCGGTACTCGCTCTCTGGTCTCGCTCCGACGCGGTGCGGTCGCGGTGCCGCACGCCGGACGGATCCGAGCGTGCGGCACCGGTTCCGGGCGCGCCGAAGAGCCCTGGGACAGGGCCGGGTTGTGGTGCCTCGAGTGGTGCGGGTGGGGTGGTGCTGGTCAGGGGCGCTCGACGGGGTCCGGCGCGGGCACATCGTCACTGATGCGCTCGAGCCGGTCCGCGAGCGCGGTGCGGACGACGTCGATGAGGACGTGGCGCGCACCGTGCAGGACGGGGGTGTCGGGGACGCCGGGTGCCACGACGGCGGTGGACCAGCGCGTGCGGGTCCGGAGCCAGGCGGTCACGGCGGCGGCCAGGGCGGGTCCGCCCGCGATCCCGGTCGGGCCGTGCAGCACGACCGTCTCGGGATCGGCGACGGCGAGGGCGGGGAGCACGTTGTGCCCGACGCGCTCGCCGAGGGCGGTGGTGAACGGGTGCTGCTCGGGGAGTCCGGGCAGCTGCGGGAGCACCTGGCGCCAGTCGGCTGCGGTGCCGTCCGGTGCCGTGATCCCGTGTTCGGCGGCGAGAGCGATGATCGCGGACTCGGAGATGAGGTCCGCGACGATCGTGGCCGTCGGGTCGATGGAGCGGGCCGCTGCGGGCACGCCGAGGTAGCCGATCTCGCCGGCTGCCCCGGAGGCGCCGGTGTGCAGGTGGCCGCCGAGGTCGAGGGCCATGCCGAGGCCCTCTGCCATCCAGAACAGGGCGAACGAGCCCGGGGTCCGCCCCGCGCCCATGTTGCGTTCGGCGATGGCGGCGAGGTTGGCGTCGTTCTCGATGACGACCCGCACCCCGAGCGCCGCGGACAGGGTCGCGGCGACCCGGTCGCGGGGCCAGCCGGGCAGCCCGTCGGTGAAGATGAGGGTGTCGGTCGCGTGGTCCACGCTCGCCTGGACACCCACGGCGACCGCGGTGACGAGGTCAGGGTCGACGTCGGCGGCAGCAGCCGCACGGGAGATCGCGGCGGCGACGATGTCGGCGCCGGGCGCACGCATCTCGGTCGGGGACATCGTGTGGGTCGCGACCGGGAAGGTCCGGCCGGCGGCGTCCACCACGGTGCTGCGGACGTCGACGAGCTGGACGTCGACCGCCACCGCGAGGTCGCGGTCGGTGATCGCCTCGTACACGACGGCGCTCGGACCGCGGCGACCGGCCTGCGGTGCGGTGCCGGCTTCTCGGATGAGTGCCGCTGCTTCGAGTCGCCGGATGATCTCGGCAGCGGTGGGCTTGCTCAGTCCGGTCCGCTGGGCGATTTCGTTTCGGGTGAGCGGCCCGTCGTCGAGCAGGAGCTCGAGCGCCGCGCGGTCGTTGAGCACACGGAGGAGGCCGGGCTGGCCGGGGGTGCGTCCTCGAGTGGTCATGTCGAGGACTGTAACGGACAACCTTCTTTACTGAAAGGTTTGTTTACCGATTCGAAACACGCGTTCTGCTGCGCGAAACGCGAGCCGCCCTGCACGCACGGATCGCGGCCCTGGACGCGCGCACCGCGGGCCGGGAGGCGCGGGTCGGCCCCGCCACGCGCCTCCCGGCCCAGCGTGCCGCGCCTACGGGCGGAGCAGCACCTTGATGGCCCGGCGCTCGTCCATCGCCCGGTACGCCTCGGCGGCCTCGTCGAGCGGGAGCTCGAGGTCGAAGACGCGGCCGGGCTCGATCGCGCCGGAGAGCACGTCGGGCAGCAGCTCTGGGATGTACGTCCGCGCCGGGGCCATGCCGCCCGCGACGGTGATGTTCGTGTCGAAGAGGTACCGCGTGCCGATCGTCGGCACCCCGTGCGGGACCCCGACGAAGCCGAGGTTGCCGCCCGGACGCACCGAGTGCAGCGCCTGGTCCATGCTCTCCTCGGTGCCGACCGCCTCGACCGCACAATCCGCCAGGTCGCCGCCGAGCAGCGCACGGATCGCCGCGACGCCCTCCGCGCCGCGCTCCGACACGACGTCCGTCGCCCCGAACTCGCGGGCGAGCGCCTGGCGGTCCGCGTGCCGGCTCATCGCGATGATGCGCTCGGCGCCGAGCCGCTTCGAGGCCAGGACGGCGGAGAGCCCGACCGCGCCGTCGCCCACCACGACGACGGTCTTGCCCGGACCGACCGCCGCCGAGACCGCGGCGTGGTGCCCGGTGGAGAAGACGTCGGACAGCGTGAGCAGGGAGGGCACGAGCGCCGGGTCGACCGGGCCGGGGACCGCGACGAGCGTCGCGGCCGCGTCCGGGATGCGGACGTACTCGGCCTGCGCGCCGCCGACCGGGTCGCCGTAGGCGTCCTTCCCGCCGAAGCCGGACAGGTGCTCGCAGCCGGTCGTCATGCCGTGGCGGCAGGCCTGGCAGGTGCCGTCGTTCATGGTGAAGGGGGAGATGACGAAGTCGCCGACGTGCAGGTCGTGCACGTCGACGCCGACCGCCACGACCTCGCCGACGAGCTCGTGACCGATCCCGTGCGACGCCTTCGTCTCGGTGACGCCGCGGTACGGCCAGAGGTCCGAGCCGCACACGCACGCCGCGACGACCTTGACGACGGCGTCCTTCGGCGTGAGGAGCTCGGGCTGGTCGCGGTCCTCGACGCGGATGTCGTTCGGGGCGTGGATGATGGCAGCGCGCACGGGTGGGCCTTCCGTCGAGATGGTGGGGTGTCCGGCCCGTCGACGTCGTCCGGGCCGAGGACGACAGTACCCTCGTGCGGGTGGACGACGACCGGTACGGCAGTGACGTGCTCTCGGGCGACTGGCGCTCGCGCGGGGTGCAGAAGGTGCGGCAGGTGCCGCTCGAACGGGACATGGTCCTCGAGGACCCCGTGACCGGCTGGGCCGGCGCCGTGGTCCGGCTCGAGGCCGGCACCGTCGAGCTCGAGGACTGGAAGGGGCGCACCCGCTCGTTCCCGTTCGGCGGGCAGTTCCTGCTCGAGGGCGAGCTCGTCACCCTGGGACGCCCGCAGGCGCCGGTGGGGCGGCGGAGCCCGGCGGGTGGTGCGGGTGCGGGCCCGGCGGGTGGTGCGGGTGCCGGGAGGCGCGGCTCGGCCCCGGCGGTGCGGCACGCCTCCGACGGCGGTCGCCTCCGCACCGCGTCCGGATCGTTCGCGGTGGAGTCGCAGCGTGCGCGGGTGGCCCTGCCCTCCCGGATCATGGTGGAGGGCAAGCACGACGCCGAGCTCGTCGAGAAGGTCTGGGGAGCCGACCTCCGCGTCGAGGGCGTCGTCGTCGAGGAGCTCTCCGGCGTGGACAACCTCGCCGACGTGCTCGACGAGTTCCAGCCGACGCGCGACCGTCGTGTCGGGGTGCTCGTCGACCACCTCGTGCCCGGGTCGAAGGAGTCCCGGTTCGCCGACGCCGTGACGCGCGGGAAGTGGGGCGCGCACGTGCTCGTCGTCGGACACCCGTTCGTCGACGTCTGGCAGTCCGTGAAGCCCGCTCGCGTGGGGCTGCAGGCGTGGCCGACGATCCCGCGCTCGATCGAGTGGAAGAAGGGCATCTGCCAGGCGCTCGGCTGGCCCGCCGCCGAGCAGGCCGACATCGCCCGGGCGTGGCAGCGGATCCTCGGGCAGGTGCGCACGTTCGCCGACCTGGAGCCGGAGCTCCTCGGCCGCGTCGAGGAACTCATCGACTTCGTGACGGAACCGACGGGCTGACGGACCCGACCGTTTCGTGCGCGCGCGCCGGATGGCGGGGGTGATCCGCGCCTCCAGGCTTACTGTTGGGGCATGGACGGCATCGACGGACGCGTGCGGAGCGCTGTCGAGGTCTGGCTGCGCTGGCTGCCACGGTGGCAGATCGGCACCGCGCGGCCCCGCACCCGGATCTGTCGGAAGTGCACGGGGTCGCCGATCGCCTCGGCGGCGGGCTTCGGACCGGACGTGCCGCACGCGGTCCAGCACGCGCTGATCGGGCGCATCTCGACCATCATCGAGGACGCCGTCGACGACTACACGGCGAAGAACCTGCCGCTGCTGCAGCGTGAGCTCGAGCGGGCGGACGCGCGGAAGCGGCACGCCGGGTACCAACCGACCGAGGGGTTGCAGCCGGAGTTCCAGGGGCTCGACGTCGACCCCGAGCCCTCACCGGGGGAGCCGTTCCTGTTCACGCTCGGCGAGCTGACCGGTACCGGGGCGGCGGAGCAGGCGCCGCGCGAGCCGCTGTCGGACGAGGCGAAGGCGGCGCTCCGGCACGAGATCGAGCTCTCCGACGAGTGCGCAAGGGCCACGGGCACGGCCGTGTGCCTGGCGCTGATCGACCACCGTCCGCGGATCGCCGAGGCCGTGGAGCGGCTGGTCGAGCCGCAGATCGAGGCGCTCGTGTCCGACATGTTCCGCGGGTTCGACGGCCCGGAGGAGGCGCCCCGCTCCGGCTTGTTCTGACGCGGGGTGCGGCGGCGGCGGCGCGGCTGCCGAGGCGCGGCGCGGGGGCCCGCGGCGGCGCGGCGCGCGGATGCCGAGGCGCGACTCTCACGGTGCGGATCCGGTCGGCCGGTGCGAGGTTGCTCGCTCCGTGCGCCCTTCTGGCGCCGCACCATGCCGTCGTCACTGCACGGGCTGGCGAACCTCGCACGGTGCGGGTCTGGCGAACCCTGCACCGGACGACGAAGAGCGCACCGTCCGACGCACGTCGCACCGTGCGGGTTCGGCCAAGCCGGCACGGGACCGCGGAGCCCGCACCGTGCGTGGTTCGTCCCTCAGCGCGGGAGGAGTGTGCGGCCGGCGATCACCGTGCCGCGCAGTGAGCGGTGCTCGACAGGACGCGCGGGGTCGTCGATGCGGCCGATGACGAGGTCGATCGCCTCGCGGCCGATGCGCTCGATCGGCTGCTGCAGGGTCGTGAAGCCGATCCAGTCGCTCGCCAGCGGGTAGACCCCGTCGAAGCCGGTGACGGACAGGTCGCGCGGGACCTCGACCCCGCGGTGGCCGAGCGCCTCGCAGACGTCGAGCATGAGTCGGTCCGTCGGGCACATCGCCGCGCTGACGTCCGACTCCTGCATCGCACCGACGATGTCGGCCGCGACGTCGCCGGGCGGTCGCACGAAGCTGGCGTCGATGTCGATGACCCGCGTGCCGCGCGCTCGAAGTCGCTCGAGCATCGCCGCCGAACGCGCGTGCTGCGTGATCGCGTCGCCGAGCGGGACGGTCAGCACGGCGACCGTCGTGTGCCCGGCGTCGGCGACGGCGTCCGCGATGGCTGCACCGCCTCCGACCTCATCGCAGTACACGCTCGACAGTGCGGGGTGCAGTTCGGGCCGTCCGGCGACCACCGTGGCGATCCGTGGGGCGAACTCCGCGATGTCGGTCGCCGGCATGAGCCCGCTGCAGACCACGAGGCCGTCGACCCGCATCGAGACGAGCGCGGCGAGGGCGCTCTTCTCGTCCTCGACCCGTCCGACGCCCGTCGTGGTGACCACGCGGTAGCCGAGCTCCGAGGCACGGCGTTCCATCACGGCGTGCAGCGCGGCGTACACCATCGACGAGGCGTCGCGGACGAGCATCCCGATGGTGTGCGTGCGTCCGCTGACGAGGCCGCGCGCCATCGCGTTGGCGACGTACCCGAGCTCGGCGGCTGCGCGCTCGACCCGCTCTCGTGTCTCGTCGGAGAACCGCCCGGTGCCGGAGAGGACGCGGCTCACCGCCGACTTCGAGACACCCGCCCGTGCGGCGACGTCGAGGATGGTCGGCTGGGACCCGCGGCTGCCGTTCACGCGTCGGTCGCTGCGGCGTCCTGCCGGGAGCGGGGTGCGCGGAGTCGGAGGATCCCGCGGACGACGGCGCGCCAGCCGAGCAGGAACACACCGAGCACGATCGTCGCGACGATGACGAAGGAGATCGGCAGCGGGTTGCCGTCGACGTCGCCCTGGCCCGTGGCGACGCGGATCGCCATGCCCACGAACACCGTGAGGATCCAGGCGACGACGCCGGTCGGCCAGAACCGCAGCGGCCGCGACCACGCGCCGCTCGTGACGTAGGCGATCGCCCAGCCCGCGAGGAACGGGTAGGCCGTCGTCCAGACCCCCAGTGCGCTGTTGCCCTCACCGTGCGAGGAACGGCCGATGAGCGCGAAGACGACGATGAGGACGACGTCGATGACGGCTGCGAGCCAACCCCAGGTGCGTGTGTTCACTCCCACATTCTCGCAGCGTTCTGCGGCCGGGCTCATCCCTCCACATCCTGGGCAGCGGGGCGAACCGTCCACAGGGCTTTGGTCCGACGCCTCGCCCGTTCGGGGAACTCCGGAACATCGGGGCATGTCGACGAACCTCAACCTCGCACCGGTCCCCGAAGTCCTCACCCACCGAACGTCAGCACGGCGGCCGGACGAGTCCGACGTCATCCGGCGCCGGGCCGCGGCGGGAGAACTCACCCGGGTCGCCCGTGGTCTGTACGCCGAGTCCGCGGGCTGGGCGGCTCTCCGCTCCAGCGAGCAGCACCTCGTCCGGGTGCGCTCGTTCGCGGATCGGATCCAAGACGGGGACCTCGTGTCGCACGTGTCCGCGGCCGTGGTGTTCGGCGTGCCGCTCCTCACCCCGCCGCCGACCCGCGTCCACGTGACCTCGACCGGCGCGGACCGACGGACGACGAACGCCACCTTCGTCGTCCACGCCGACCTCGATCCCGAGTGGAACCGCCCGGTCGTGACGACCTCGGACGGTCTGCTGCTGTGCGGGCTGGAGCGGCTCGCGACGGACCTCGCGCTGACGCTGCCCTTCGCCGACGCGGTCGTCGCCCTCGATGCGCTCCTCTGCCGAGCGGTCGAACGGGAACTGGTGCGAGCGGCCGTGGCACGGCGGGGACAGAAGGGGCGGCGGCGTGCGCTCCGCGTGGTCGAGTTCGCCGACGCGGCCTCGGGCTCGCCGGGGGAGTCGTACGCGCGGGCTCGGTTCGACCAGTTCGGGACGCCGGCGCCGGTCCTCCAACACCGATTCCGCTCGGCGGGCGAGCCGGACATCGTCGTGGACTTCTGGTTCCCGGAGTCGGGCGTGGTCGTCGAGTTCGACGGCTCCGTGAAGTACCAGCGCAGCGAGTACCTGCACGGGCGGACACCGCAGGAGGCGCTGGTCGACGAGAAGCTCCGCGAGGACCGGCTCCGTGCGTTCCCGGAGGTGCGCAGGATGCTCCGGTTGACCTGGTCGGACCTGCTGAACGAATGGGTCCTGCGGGCGAAGCTCCGCCAAGCCGGCGTGCGGATGTCGCGCTGAGGGAACTGTCCGCGCACGGTGCGGACTTGTTCGGGGTCGGGCGCGGGCGCACGGTGCGGCGCCCGCGGGCGGCGGACGGGTTGCCCGCTCGGCGCGAGCTTGTAGGCAGTCACGGAGCGGGCAACCTCGCACCGAGTGGCGGAGGGCGCACCGTGCGGCGCCCGCGGGCGGCGGGCGGGTTGCCCGCTCGGCGCGAGCTTGTAGGCGGGCACGGAGCGGGCAACCTCGCACCGAGTGACGGAGGGCGCACCGTGCGGTGGAAGGAGCACAGCGCCGGGCGCGCCGCGCGGAGTTCACCCGGGGGCGACCCTCGCGGTACCTCGCGTTCACCCGGCAGCGCGACACTCGACCTCGGTGCGGGAACGTTCCCGCACCGGGTCACCGCGCGAGCCCCACCCCGCGGACGAACCCCACCGCGCGACCCCGCACACCCAAGTCCCACCCCGCACACCCCAGTCCCACCACGCACACCCCAGTCCCACCCCGCACACCACCGGGCGACCCCGCACACCCCAGTCCCACCCCGCACACCCCCACGACCCAGGGAGACCACCACCGTGAAGACCCGAGCCCTCGCCGGCCTCGCGATCGCCGCCGCCGCGACCGTCGCACTGTCCGGCTGCGTGCAGAGCGCCAACGCCTCGAACGCCGCCGACCCCAGCAGCGGCACGACCGACCTCACCGTGTTCATCAGCGGCGACACCAACGTCCAGGACCTCTGGGAGAAGTCGCTCATCCCCGCGTTCGAGAAGCAGCACCCGACGATCCACGTCAGCACGAGCATCGACCTGCACGGCGAGCACGACGCCCAGACCCAGGCGAACCTCGCCACCGCGGTCAAGGCGGGCAAGCGCGTGGCGTACGACCTCGTCGACGCGGGCTTCGTCTCGACCGCCGGCAAGGCCGGACTCCTCACGAAGGTCAGTGCCACGAGCATCCCGAACCTCGCGAACGTCCCCGAGGCCACCAAGCAGCAGGGCGGCACGAGCGCGATCCCGTACCGCGCCTCGAGCGTCCTGCTCGCCTACGACTCGAAGAAGGTGACGGACCCGCCGAAGACCCTCGACGACCTCCTCGCCTGGATCCGCGCCAACCCGGGCCAGTTCGCCTACAACTCGCCCTCGTCGGGCGGTTCCGGCGGGTCGTTCGTCGCGACGGTCCTCGCGAAGTACCTGTCGGACTCCGAGCAGGAGACGATGCAGACCTCGTACGACAAGTCCCTCGAGTCGGAGTGGGACAAGGGGTTCCAGGCCCTCAAGGACCTCGGCCCGTCGATGTACCAGAAGGGTGTCTACCCGAACGGCAACGACCAGGTCGTCCAGATGCTCGGGTCCGGCCAGATCTCGATGGCGCCGGTGTGGAGTGACCAGTTCATCACCTCGCAGAAGACCGGGATCATCCCGAAGACGATCAAGGCGGTGCAGATCGCGGACCCGTCGTTCACGGGCAGCGCGAGCTTCCTCGGCATCCCGAAGACCGAGCCCACCGCGCAGAAGCGTGCGGCCGAGGAGCTCGCCGACTTCGTCCTCAGCTCGTCCGGGCAGCAGCTCGTCGCGAGTGCCGTCTCGGGCTACCCGGTGATCCCGCTGGACTCGCTCCCGAAGTCCGTCTCGGAGCAGTTCGCCGACGCCGACCCGTCGAACCTCCGGCTCGGCTTCCAGAGCGACTTCGCCGCGGACATGAACGCGGCGTGGGACGCGAAGGTCCCGCAGTGACCCAGGTCGCCGACCGGGAGGCCCGTGGCGCGTCCGCCACGGGCCTCCCGCCCGCCCCGCCACCGGTCCAGGACGCGCCCCACCAGACGGACCGGCGCGCGCTCCGGAGTCGCCAGGCGCGTCGCGCACGGGCGACCGGCCTCGCGCTCGTCGCGGCACCCGTCCTCGTCGTCGTGCTGTTCGTCGGCGTCCCGGTCGTCAACGCCGCGCTCTTCAGCCTCGGGTTCACCGGCGGCCTCAACCAGGCGCTCGCGGACATCGGCGGCGACACCGTGCGCGGGTTCTCCCTCGCGGTCTACGGCACGCTGCTCGGCAACCCGACGTTCCTCCGGGACCTCGTGGCGACCCTCGGCGTCACGGCGCTGTCGACCGGGTTGACCGTCGCGCTCGCCGTGGTCGTCGCCGTGATCCTGCGGCTCCGGGGCGGGGTCCTCGGCAAGACCCTGAGCGTGCTGGCGGTGGTCCCGATCTTCGTCCCGGTGGTGATCGCGAGCTGGTCGATCCTGACGTTCACCGACGCGCAGGGCTTCCTGCGGAGCCTCGGCGCACAGGTCGGACTCGACGTGCCGGTGTGGGGGTACACCCTCGTCGCGGTCGTGTTCGGCAGCGTCTGGACGAGCCTGCCGTTCGCGGTGCTGATGATCGCCGGCGCGCTGCAGGGGACCCCCGACGCCCTGGTCGAGGCCGCGAAGGACGCCGGCGCGAGCACGTGGCGTGTCGTCTGGCAGGTGCTCCTGCCGATGGCGAAGACCCCGTTGGTGATCGCGACGACCTTCACGGTGATCGGGGTGCTCGGGTCGTTCACCGTCCCGTACTTCACCGGCCCGAACGCGCCGACGATGCTCGGCGTCGACATCTCGAAGTACTTCCAGGCCTACAACCGGCCGCAGCAGTCGACCGCGATGGCGTTCATCGTGTTCGCGTTCGCCGCCGCCGCGAGCGTGTTCTACCTCCGGTCGACGGTGCGGGCGAACGCCCGTGAGCTGGCCGACACGAACAAGGAGGCGCAGTCGTGATCGCACGCGTGACCGGGACCGCCCTCGTCTGGGCCACCGCCGTCGTCCTGGCGGTCTTCATCGCCGGGCCGCTGCTCTGGCTCGCCGCACGGGCGTTCGCGACGACGTGGACCTACCCGAACCTGCTGCCGGACGGGTGGACGCTCCAGTGGTGGGGGCGGGTCTTCGACGACCCGACCCTCGGCGTCGCGATCCAGAACTCCCTCGTGCTCGCCCCGCTCACGGTCGGGATCGCCGCGGTCGTCTGCCTGCCGGCCGCGTGGGCGATCAGCCGCATCGAGTTCCCCGGGCGGCGCCTCGTGCTCGTCGGGCTGTTCGCCACGAACGCCTTCCCGAAGATGGGGCTGTTCGTGACGATGTCGGCGATGTTCACGGCGCTGAACCTGATGAACACCGTCACCGGCATCCTCATCGTGCACGTGCTCGGGTGCGTGGTGTTCATGACCTGGCTCCCGGCCGCGGCGTTCTCGGCCGTGCCGCGCGCCCTCGAGGAGGCCGCCCGCGACGCCGGTGCGAGCCGGTGGCGCACGTTCTGGAGCGTCACGTTCCCGATCGCCTGGCCCGGCATCCTCGTCGCCGTGGTGATGAGCTTCCTCGCCTCGTTCGACGAGGCCCAGGGCACCTACCTCGTCGGCGCCCCGACCTACATGACCATGCCAACCGCGATGTACTCGCTCGTCCTGAACTCGCCGCGCCAGGTGTCGGCCGTGTTCGCGATCGCGCTGAGCATCCCGTCGATCGTGCTGATGACGCTCGCGCGGAAGCACATCATGGGCGGCCGGCTCGCGGACGGGTTCCAGATCCGATGACCACCACCAGCTCGAAAGGCGACCCCATGACGGAGCACGCGCTCGTCGCGGAACGCGCACCGCGCCTCCCGGCCCACGACCACCCGGCTGACCGGCCGGACGCCACCCGCACCGGCGGCCTGACCGTCAGGGGGTTGCGGAAGACCCTCGGAGGGCGCGACGTCGTGGCGGGCATCGACCTGGACGTGGCGAAGGGCGAGCTCGTCTCGCTCCTCGGCCCGTCCGGGTGCGGCAAGACCACGACGCTCCGCATGGTCGCCGGGTTCCTCGCCGCCGACGCCGGGACCGTCACGATGGGCGACCGCGACGTCACGGCCCTCGGACCGGAGCGTCGACCGAGTGCGATGGTGTTCCAGAACTACGCGCTCTGGCCGCACATGACCGTGACGCAGAACGTCGCCTTCCCGCTCCGGACCCGTCGCGTGCCGAAACAGCGGGTCGCCGAGCGGGTCCGGGACGCCCTCGAGCTCGTCGGGCTCGCGCACCACGCCGGCTCGCGCCCGACCGCCATCTCCGGCGGCGAGCAGCAGCGGGTCGCCCTCGCCCGGGCGATCGTGCAGGAGCCCGACGTCCTGCTCCTCGACGAGCCGCTGTCCAACCTCGACGCGAAGCTCCGGGTGAGCGTCCGCGACGAGATCCGCCGCATCCAGCAGCGCCTCGGCATCACGACCGTCGTCGTCACGCACGACCAGGACGAGGCGCTCAGCATCTCCGACCGGATCGCTGTGATGCACGACGGCCGCATCGAGCAGATCGCGGCGCCCACCGAGCTGTACGCCCGGCCCGCCACCGGGTTCGTGGCGTCGTTCATCGGGTCGACGAGCGTCGTCTCGGGTCGCTTCCTCGCCGCCACCGGGGTCGTGACGCGCCCCGGCGACACGGTCCTCGTCCGGCCCGAGCAGGTGGCGCTCGCCGACGGTGCGCCGCTCCGGGCGACCGTGGTGCGGGTCCTCGTGCGCGGACACTTCGCCGAGGTGGTGCTCGCCGCGGACGGCGCCGAGCTCCGCGCGTACGTCACCGGCGTCCCGCCGGTCGTCGGCACCGAGACCGGCGTGCGGATCGGCGACGTGCTCGTCCACCGCGACGGCGTGCTCGTCGAGGCCGCACGGTGACCACGCAGGAGGTCTCGGCCCCGACGGACCGGCGGACCGACCCGCAGCCGTCGCGGGGCCCGCGGGTCCCACTGCTCGTCGCGCACCGCGGCGCACCGCGCGTCCGCCGTGAGAACACGCTGCCCGCCATCGCGGTCGCCGAGGCGCTCGGCGCCGAGACCATCGAGGTCGACGTCCGCCGGACGGCCGACGGCGTCGCGGTCCTGCTCCACGACGAGACCCTCGGCCGGCTGTGGGGCGACGCCCGACGGGTGTCCGAGGTGGACTGGTGCGACGTCGCCCGGCTCGGGAACGGACTCGACCGCATCCCGCGCCTCGACGCCGTCCTCGAGCGACTCGACGGGTGCCGGAGCTCGCTGCTGGTCGACCTGACCGACCCCGAGGACGCGCGGGTCGCCGCCCGGACCGTCGCCGCGTCCCGGGCGGGCACCGGGGTCGCGTGGTGCGGTGCGCCGGCGGCCATGGCCGCGGTCCGCGAGGTCCTGCCGGACGCCGACGTCTGGCTCGCGTGGGAGTCGCTCGACCCGCCGACCGCGGCGGACCTGGTCGCCCTCACTCCCTCGACGCTGAACCTCGACCTCGCGTTCCTCACCCCGCGCACCGTCCGTGCCGCCCGCGACCTCGGACTGCGCGTCTCGGTCTGGACCCTCGACGACGCCGAACCGGCCGTCTGGGCAGCCACGGCCGGCGTCGACTCGATCACGACGAACGACGTCGCCGCGATCCGTGCCGCCCTGGCCCGGGCCGAACGCGACGGCTGGCCGGAGCCGGACCGCGAGCCGACCGAGACCGAGGTCGCGTCGCGCGCGCAGGCCCTGGCGCACCGGCTCGCGCACGAGGTGATCGCGTTCACCCGGGAGCACCCGGTCGGCGAGGTCGCCACCAAGGCGCACCCGGCCGACCTCGTCACCGACGTCGACCGGCTCGTCGAGCAGCACGTGCGGTCCCGGGTGCGGATGGCGTTCCCGACGCACGGGTTCACCGGCGAGGAGTACGGCGCGGCCCCCGGTGACCGGCACCGCTGGTACCTCGACCCGGTGGACGGCACGACGAACCTGGCGAACGGGGTGCCGTGGACCTCGATGTCGCTCTGCCTCACCCGTGGCGGCCGGCCGCTCGTCGGTGTCGTCGCGGACCCGTGGCGGGGCGAGGTGCTCGAGGCCCGGAGCGGACGCGGGGCCACCCTCCGCGACCGGACGCTGCGCCTCGACGACGCACCACGGGCACTCGCCGGCGCCGTCGTCGGCACCGAGCTCGACGGACACCGGCCGTGGCCCGGGTTCGGGGCGTTCCTCGACGCCCTCGCGGACCGGTCGTGCACGCTGCGGGTGCAGGGGTCCGGCACGCTCACGATCGCGCAGGTCGCGGCCGGACGGGGGATCGGCGGCTGCGTGTCGGCGTTCAACCCGGTCGACCACGGCGCGGCGGTCCTGCTCGTCCACGAGGCCGGTGGGGTCGTGCTGACCCGGGAGGGTGCGGTCGAGGGCTTCCCGCCGGTGGGGGAGCCGTTCCTCGTGGCGCACCCGGGCGCGGCGGACGAACTCCACGCGGTGTGGACGGCGGCGCTCGCCGCCGGGTGACGCACGCGTCGTGGGACGGGAGGCGCGGTGCAGGCCCGCACCGCGCCTCCCGTCCCACGCTCCGGTGCGCTCGCACCGCCGGCTCTCGGGGGACTCTGTGCGTGCGTTCAGTCAGTGGTCGTCGGCGCTCCCTAGGGTGGCAGTCCACGGCACCGCTCGACGGCGGGCCGCACGGTCCCGCCGCCGGCGGGACGCACGGCTCCGCCGCTGGCGGTGCGCACCCGAAGGAGCATCGACCATGGGATTCCTCGACCGCCTGCTCGGACGCCCCGAGCGCGACCAGAACGGCGCCGCGCAGCAGAACCAGTGGGGGCAGCCGCAGCAGCAGGGGTACCGCTACGGCCAGCAGTCCTACCAGCAGCCCGCCACGGGCACCCCGGCGACCGGCGACCGGTACGGCACGCCGCAGTGGGGTGGCGGCGCACCCTCGGGTGGCCAGGCGTCGACCGACGACGAGCGCGCGGTCGAGCGCTACCGCTACCTGCTCCGCACGGCGCCGCCGGAGCGCATCGAGGAGGTCCACGCCGAGGCGTTCGCGAAGCTGACGGACGAGCAGCGCCGGATGGTCTTCGACGAGTTCACCCGGTCCGCCCCCGCCGGCGAGGCCCCGCGAGGCGACGACCCGCGGTCGCTGGCCCAGGCCGCGACGCGCTCGGAGATCCGGCAGCCCGGGTTCATGGAGCGGTCGCTCGGTGGTGTCGGGAACGGTCGCGGCGGGATGTTCGGCGGTGCCGGGCAGCGCTCCGGACCCTCGTTCGGCAGCATGATCGGCGCCTCGATCCTCGGTACGGTCGCCGGCTACGTGATCGGCTCCGCCATCATGAGTGCCTTCCTGCCGGACCCCGGATCGTTCGACGGCGGTACCGATGCTGCGGGTGACGGTGGTTCGGAGGACACTGGTGCCGACCCCGGTGACGGCGGAGCGTCCGACGCAGGCGCGTCCGACGGCGGCGGGTTCGACAACGCGGGCTGGGGCGACGGCGGATCCGACTTCGGCGGTGGCTTCAGCGACTTCGGTGGCGACTTCGACGTGTAGCGCGTCGCGGGCGGCACCGACCCACCGACGTGTTCCATGCTCGACAAGGGAGCGACATGGCCATCATCGAAGCCTCCGGGCTGACCAAGACCTACCGATCGAAGTCCGGCCCGGTGCACGCACTCGCCGGGCTCGACCTGGTGGTGCCGCAGGGGACCGTCAAGGCCCTGCTCGGGCCGAACGGCGCCGGCAAGACGACGACGGTCAAGGTGCTGACCACGCTCATCACGCCCGACACCGGCACGGCGACCATCGACGGGATCGACGTCATCGCCGATCCGCAGGCGACCCGCCGGTCGATCGGTGTGTCCGGGCAGTACGCCGCCGTCGACGAGAACCTCACCGGGTTCGAGAACCTCGAGATGATCGGTCGGCTGTACCACCTCGGCCGGCGGACGGCCCGCGAACGGGCGCGTGAGCTCATCGACGTGTTCGACCTCGCCGAGGCGGGGGACCGCCCCGTGAAGGGCTTCTCCGGCGGGATGCGGCGGCGGATCGACCTCGCCGGCGCCCTCGTGATGAACCCCAGGGTGCTGTTCCTCGACGAACCGACGACCGGCCTCGACCCGCGCAGCCGACTCGCGCTCTGGGGCATCATCGAGGGGCTCGTGGCGGACGGCACGACCGTGCTCCTCACCACCCAGTACCTGGAAGAGGCGGACCAGCTCGCCGACGACATCGCGGTGATCGACGGCGGGACCGTCATCGCCGAGGGCACCTCCGACCAGCTGAAGGCCCAGGTCGGCGGCCACCGCGTCGTCGTGACCCTGGTCGACGAGTCCGACGCCGACACAGCCACGACCGTCCTCCGCCGCTACGGCGTGGGCGAGGTCGAGGCCTCTGGTGACGGCCGCACCCACGCCGTCGCGGTCGAGGCCGGGCCCTCGGCGCTCCAGCGCGTGCTCGCGGACCTCGGCGACGCCGGCATCGCGCTGCACGACGCCGGCATGCGTCGCCCCACCCTCGACGACGTGTTCCTCCGGCTCACCGGCCACGCCGCGACGGACGACGATGCCGTCGAACCCGCGGCCACCAAGCAGAAGGAGGCGGCACGATGACCGCCACCACGACCCCCACGGCACTCGGACGCCAGCTGCCCGTCGTCGTCACCTCGCCCGCCGCCGTCTGGCTCGAGGACGGCTGGACGGTCACGAAGCGGAACCTCATCAAGATCAAGCGGTCGCCGGACATGCTCGTGTTCGCCGTGCTGCAGCCGATCATGTTCGTCCTGCTCTTCAGCCAGGTCTACGGCGGCGCGATCCAGGTGCAGGGGACCGACTACACGCAGTTCCTGATGGCGGGCATCTTCGCGCAGACCGTCGTGTTCGGCGCCACGTTCTCGGGCTCGGCGATGGCGCAGGACCTCAAGGAAGGGCTCATCGACCGGTTCCGCACGCTGCCGATGTCGGCGTCCGCGGTGCTCGTCGGCCGCACGAACTCCGACCTCGTGCTCAACGGGATCTCGATGGCGATCATGATGCTCACCGGGCTCGCGGTCGGGTGGCGGGTGAACTCGTCGCCGCTCGAGTTCCTCGCCGGCATCGGTCTGCTCCTGCTGTTCAGCTACGCGTTCAGCTGGGTGATGGCGCTGCTCGGCATGAGCGTCAAGACGCCCGAGGTGATCAACAACGCCTCGTTCATGATCCTCTTCCCGCTGACCTTCATCTCGAACGCGTTCGTCCCGAGCGACACGCTGCCGCTCGTGCTGCGGGTGTTCGCGGAGTGGAACCCAGTGTCGTCCCTCGTGCAGGCCGCGCGGGAACTGTTCGGCAACGTCGGCTCGGCGCCCGTGCCGGACATCTGGACGATGCAGCACCCGGTGGTGACCGTCCTGATCGGCATCGCGGTCATGCTCGTGGTGTTCGTGCCGTGGTCGGTGAACAAGTACACGCGGATCAGCTCGAAGTAGGCACGGGCAGGTTCTCCACCGTGTCGACCGGATGTGCGCGTGCGGTCCCCAGGACGGCTTAGCATCGTCTCCGTGACCGCGACAGACGCCGAGCGGGCCGCGGACCACGACGCGACCGAACCTCCCCTCGACCGCAGCACCCGTGTGCGTCGCTGGATGCTGCACGGGGCCGACCAGGGCGCCTCGCACCAGGGGCCGCACCAGGTCGAGGTCGAGAAGACCCACTCGTGGTGGCGCGTCATGTGCCTCACGGGCGTCGACTACTTCTCCACCCTGGGGTACCAGCCCGCGATCGCCGCGCTCGCGGCGGGGCTCCTCTCGCCGATCGCGACGATCGTGCTCGTGCTCGTGACGCTGTTCGGCGCACTGCCGGTGTACCGCCGCGTCGCGCAGGACAGCTTCCGGGGCGCCGGGTCGATCATGATGCTCGAGAAGCTCCTGCCCTGGTGGGCCGGCAAGCTCTTCGTGCTCGTGCTGCTCGGGTTCGCCGTGACGGACTTCATGATCACGATGACGCTGTCCGCGGCGGACGCGACGGCGCACATCGCCGAGAATCCCTTCACGCCGCACTGGTTCACCGAGATCCCCGTGCCGCTCACCCTCGCGCTCCTGCTCCTGCTCGGGGTGGTGTTCCTCCGCGGCTTCAAGGAGGCCATCGGCATCGCCGTGGGGCTCGTCGCGGTGTACCTCGTCCTCAACGCGGTCGTCGTCGGGGTGTCCCTGTGGCACGTGTTCGAGCACCCGATGGTGGCGAGCGACTGGTGGAGCGGCCTGACCGCCCAGCACAGCAACCCGCTGGTGATGATCGGCATCGCGCTCGTGGTGTTCCCGAAGCTCGCCCTCGGCCTGTCCGGCTTCGAGACCGGCGTCGCGGTGATGCCCCAGGTCCGGGGCGACGCCACCGACGGCGCCGGACCCCGGCCCGAGGGACGCATCCGCGGGACGAAGCGCCTGCTCACCGTCGCCGCCGTGATCATGAGCTCGTTCCTCATCACCTCGTCGATCGTCACGACCTTCCTCATCCCGCAGCAGGAGTTCCAGCCAGGTGGCGGGGCGAACGGTCGTGCCCTGGCGTACCTGGCGCACGAGTACCTCGGCGGGGTGTTCGGCTCGGTGTACGACTTCTCGACGGTCGCGATCCTGTGGTTCGCGGGTGCGAGCGCGATGGCAGGCCTGCTCAACCTCGTGCCCCGGTTCCTGCCCCGCTACGGCATGGCGCCGCAGTGGGCGCGGGCGACCCGGCCGCTCGTCATCATCTTCACGCTGATCGCCTTCGTGATCACGATCATCTTCCAGGCCAACGTCGACGCGCAGGGCGGTGCCTACGCGACCGGCGTGCTCGTCCTCATCACGAGCGCCGCGGTCGCCGTGACGCTGTCGGCCCGGCGCAAGCAGCAGAAGAAGCGGACGATCGGGTTCGGCATCATCGCCGTGGTCTTCGTGTACACGACCGTCGCGAACGTCATCGAGCGCCCGGACGGTGTGCGGATCGCCGCGATCTTCATCATCGCGATCGTCGTCGTGTCGCTCATCTCCCGCGTCCGTCGGTCGTTCGAGCTCCGGGCGTCGTCGATCGAGCTGGACGCCACCGCTCGCCAGTTCGTCGAGGCCGACGCCGACCAGTTCAGCTCGGTCTGCATCATCGCGAACGAACCCGGTGCCGGCACCGCCGAGGCGTACCGGTCGAAGGGCCGCGAAGAGCGCCGCGACTCGGGCATCCCGGCACGTGTGCCGACGATGTTCCTCGAGGTGCTGCCGGCCGACTCCTCCGACTTCGAGGAAGACCTGGTCGTCGAGGGGCACGTCATCCACGGCCACCGCGTGCTGAAGGTGCGCTCCGGCAACGTGCCGAACACCATCGCGTCGACGCTGCTGGCGATCCGCGACATCGCCGGGGTGGTGCCGAGCATCTACTTCGAGTGGAACGAGGGCAGCCCCATCCGCAACGCCATCCGCTTCGTGTTCACCGGCGTCGGCGACGTCGCCCCGGTGACGCGCGAGGTCCTGCGCGAGGCCGAACCCGACGTGAACCGCCGACCGAGCGTCCACGTGTCGTGACCGGCGGGACGGCGGCGAGCCGCGCCTCCCGGCCAGCCGGCGGACTCGCGGCCGTCCTCGTCGCCGCCGCCGTGTGGGGCACCACCGGCACCGCGACGCACTTCGCGCCGGGCGTCCCGGCGTTCGTGTTCGGTGCCGTGACGTTCGGCCTGGGCGGACTCGTCCTCGCCGCCGGCGCCCGTCGCGGAACCCTGGGTGCGATCCGGGACCCCGCCAGCCGGCGGTGGGTGCTGGTCGGCGCGGTGTCGCTCGTCGTCTACGCCGTCGCGTTCTACGCGGCCCTCGCCGACGCGGGCGTCGCGCTCGGCACGACGGTGGCCATCGGGTCGTCACCCGTCTTCGCGGGGCTCGTCGAGCGGGTCGCCGACGGCAGGCGCGTCACGCGTCGGTGGGTCGTCGCCACCCTGGTGAGCGTGGTCGGCATGGTCGTCGTGACGCTCGCGCGGTCGGAGGGCTCCGGCGCGGGTGGATCGCTCGTGCTCGGACTCGGGGCGGCGCTGTTGGCCGGACTGACCTACGCGTCGTACTCGTGGGCGGTCGCGCGGGGCATGCGCGGGGTGTCCGCTCGCGGGGCGCTGCCGGGTGGCGTGTCGTTGCCCGGCGGTCCGGGGGCCGAGATCGTCGTCCGGGCGCGGTCGGGCGAGCGCGGCCTCGTCGGGGCGGTCTTCGGACTGGCGGCCCTCCCGCTCGTCGTGCTCGCCGTCGTGGCCGGGCACGCGTCGCTCGGGGTCGCGTCGAACTGGCCGGTGTTCCTGTACCTGGCGCTCGTGCCGACGGTGCTCGGCCACTCGCTGTACGCCCTCGGGCTGCGGTCCGTGCGTGCCTCGGTCGCGACGCTGCTGTCGTTGTTCGAGCCCGTCGTGGCGGCGGTCCTCGCCGTGCTCGTGGTGGGGGAGCACCTCGGCGTCGGCGGCTGGGTCGGGATCGCGCTCGTCGTGGTCGGCCTGGCGGTGCTCGCGATGCCGGAGCGGACGCGCGCCTGACGGTGTGGGGACGCGGCCAGGGGTGTGAAACCGCCGTCGCAGTCTGACGGGCCGGCGCGCCCTGCGGGCTGGGGGCGGACCGCTCTCGGACCGGGGCGCCGTGCGGGCGGGGCGGACCGCTCCCGGACCGGCGCGGGCGGTTGGGGCGGACCGCTCTCGAGCCGGCGCGCCGCGCGGGCGGGGTCAGTCCTCGCCGAGGATCCGGTCCCGCACCTTCCGCCGCAGCACCTTGCCGATCATCGACCGCGGCAGGTCCTCGACGACGACGATCCGGCGGGGCACCTTGTAGGCGGCCAGGTGCTCGCGCGACCACGCACGCAGGGCATCCGGGTCGAACGACGCCGGGTCCTTCGGTACGACCGCGGCGACGACCTGCTCGTTGCCCGCCTGGGTGATGCCGACGACCGCCACCTCGCGGACGCTGGGGTGCTTGAGCAGTGCGTCCTCGACCTCGGTCGGGGAGACGTTGAACCCGCCCGTGATGATGAGCTCCTTGAGGCGGTCCACGATCCTGACGAAGCCGTCCTCGCCGATCGCCACGATGTCGCCGGTCCGGAACCAGCCGTCCGGCGTGAAGACCTCGTCGGTCGCCTCGGCCTTGCCCCAGTACCCGCGGAAGACCTGCGGCCCGCGCACCTGGAGTTCGCCCGGTTCGTCCGTCCCGAGGACCTTCGTCGGGTCGTCCGGGTCCGCCACCCGCGCCTCGGTCGACGACAGCGGCAGGCCGATCGACCCGAGCCGACGAGCCGGGGACACCGGGTTGGCGAGCAGCACGGGGAGCACTCCGACAGGCCGTAGCCCTCGACGAGGTAGCCGCCGGTGCGGGCCTCCCAGGGTTCGACGACCTCCTTCGAGAGCGCCATGGCCCCCGAGATGCCGATCTGGATCCCCTGGAGCGACACCTTCGCCGAGTCGGCCGCGTGCTGCAGCCGGGCGTAGATCGGGGGCACCGCCGGCAGGAAGGTCGGCGGGTGGTGCTTCATCGCCTTGAGCACGAGGGCCGGGTCGAACGCCGGGAAGAGCACGAGTCGCGAGGCCATGCTCATCGCGAAGGTCAGGCAGAGCGTCAGGCCGTACGCGTGGAACATCGGGAGCACCGCGTAGACCACGCTGCCGTCTCCCGGCTGGATCTGCGGCACCCACGCCCGCGCCTGCGCGGCGTTGGCGATGAGGTTCCCGTGCGAGAGCACCGCGCCCTTCGGAACGCCGGTCGTGCCGGAGGTGTACTGGATGAGCGCGACGTCGTCGGTGCCGGGGCGCGCATGGCGCTTCGACAGCTTCCGGTTCGACACGAGGTCGTCCCACTTCGTCGTGCCGCGGACCTTCGTGGTCAGCTTCGCCCGGGACTCCCGGGCCTTCGCCACCGGCAGCGACAGCGCGATCCGGGTGCTGCGCGGCATCGCCCGGGTGAGGTCCACCGAGACGATCGCGTCGAGCCGCACGTCCGAGGGGAAGTCCTGCAGCGACGCCACCGACTTGTCCCAGGCGATGGCGACCGTGGCGCCGTGGTCCTCGAACTGGTGCCGGAGCTCCCGAGGCGTGTACAGCGGGTTGTGCTCGACGACGACCGCGCCGAGGCGGAGCACCGCGTAGAAGGCGACGATGTGCTGCGGGCAGTTCGGCAGGACGATCGCCACCCGGTCGCCGGCGGTCACCCCGAGCTTGCGCAGACCGTTCGCCGCGCGGAGGATCTGCTCCTCGAGTTCGGCGTACGTCGTCGTCCTGCCGAAGAACTCGAGCGCGACCTTCTTCGGGAAGCGCCTGGAGGACTGCTCCACGATGTCGTACAGCGAGCCCGTCGGCTCGTCGATGTCGTGCGGGACCCCCGGGGCGTACGAGGCAAGCCAGGGACGAGGCGTGTCGATGCTCACGCCGACCAACCTAGCGGGCCACCCGGGCGACGGCTGGGAGGCATCGCACGCACGCGCCCCGCCCGCATGCACCCGCCCGCCCGCTCGTCGACGCGTGCGTCGACGCCGGCGCACGCGCTGTTCGCGCGATGCCGGGCGCGTTGTCAGGGGCAGGACGGACGATGGCCTCATGCCCTCTGTCGCCGACGCCTTCCGATCCCGCCTCAACGACACGTTCACCGGTGGTGCCACGGAGCGCCCGGCGTGGATCGACGAGCTCGAGCAGGGCACCGACGCCGGGTTCTTCGGACCCGGCTCCGCGACCTGGTCGGTGCACGGCGGGAAGCAGACGATCCTCGCGGGCGTCCGGGCGCTCCTCGTGCAGGCCCTGCACCCCGGCGCGCTCGCGGGCGTCGCCGACCACTCCCGCTACCGCGAGGACCCGTTCGGCCGCCTCGCCGGCACCATCCGCTGGATCTACACGGTCTCGCACGGTGACACCACGGCGGCGCGGTCCGCGAGCGCCTGGGTCCGGCAGCTGCACGAACGCGTCCGTGGCGAGTACGTCGACGGGCACGGGGTCACGACGCCCTACGCCGCCAACGACCCGGACCTCGCCCGGTGGGTGCACCTCGCGTTCACGGACGCCTTCCTCCGCAGCGCGCAGCTGTGGGGCGACCCCATCCCCGGCGGCGCCGACGCCTACGTCCGCGAGTGGGCGATCGCCGGCCGGCTGATGGGCGTCGAGGACGCTCCCGAGTCCGATGCCGAGCTCCGCGCTCAGATGAACGGGTACCTCGACCGCGGCGAGCTCACGGCGACCGCGCGCACACTCGACGTCGTCCGGTTCATCAAGGACCCGCCGCTCGCACGCCTGCTGCGCCCCGGGTACCGCGCGCTCTTCGACGGCGCGGTCGTCTCGCTCGACCCACGACACCGCTCGATGCTCGGGCTGCGGACGCCGTCCGTCGGGCCGATCGAGTTCCCGGTCCGCCGGACGGCCGGCGCCGTGCTCGACGGCATCGGTGCCGTGCTCGGCCACCAGCCCGGGACGGAGCGCGCAGCGCTCGTCCGCATCGCGCGGCTGGACGGCGCGCGATCGGCTCCGGACGCGACCGTGTGACGGACGGGAGGCGCGGTGCCAGCCGGCACCGCGCCTCCCGTCCCACAGGTGGGTGTGTCAGAAACCGGACGGCACCCGGGGTGTGTACGCGGATTCGAGTCGCGTGACCTCGTCGTCGGTGAGCGTGATCCGGCTCGCGGCCACGGCGTCGTCGATGTGGTGCTCCTTCGTCGCGCCGACGATGGGCGCGGAGACCGCGTCCTTCCCGGCCACCCACGCGAGGGCGATCTGGGCCATGCTCACGTCGTGTGCCTCGGCGACCTGCTGCACCGCGTCGACGATCGCGCGGTTCGCGTCCTCGTCCTGGCGGTAGAGCGTCTTGCCGAACTCGTCCGTGTCCGCCCGGCTCCCCGAGCCCTGCGCGTCCCACGGGCGCGTGAGCTTGCCGCGTGCGAGGGGGCTCCACGGGATCACGCCGACGCCGGTGTGGGCGCAGAAGGGGTGCATCTCGCGCTCCTCCTCGCGTTCGAGGAGGTTGTACTGGTCCTGCATGCTCACGAAGGGCGTCCAGCCGTGCAGCTCGGCGACGTGCTGCATCTCGGCGAACTGCCACGCCCACATGCTGCTCGCGCCGATGTACCGCGCCTTGCCGGCCTTGACGACGTCGTGCAGCGCCTGCATCGTCTCCTCGACCGGGGTGTGCGGGTCGAAGCGGTGGATCTGGTACAGGTCGACGTAGTCGGTGCCGAGGCGGGTCAGCGAGGCGTCGATCTCGTGCATGATCGCCGCCCGTGAGAGCCCGGCGCCGTTCGGGCCGGGGCGCATGCGGTTGAAGACCTTCGTGAAGACCTGCACCTCCTCGCGCGGGGCGAGTTCCTTGAGGAGCGTGCCGGTGATCTCCTCGCTGCTGCCGGCGGAGTACACGTTCGCGGTGTCGAACGTCGTGATGCCGGCCTCGTAGGCGCGGCGGACGAAGGGGCGGGCCTCGTCGATGCCGACGCTCCACTCGTGGGCGCCCTTGTCGGGGTCGCCGTAGGACATCATGCCGAGGATCACGGAGCTGATCTGGAGGCCGGAGGCGCCGAGGCGGACGGTGTCCGGGCGGGGCGCGGGCGCGTCGGCGATGGGCGCGTTGGTGTTGCGCGTGTTCGCGTCGGGCGCGTTGCCGCCGTCCGGCGCCGAGCGGGCGGTTTCGGTTCCGGGGGTTGCCGAGCGGGCGGTTTCGGTTCCGGGGGTTGCCGAGCGGGCGGTTTCCGGGGCTGCCGAGTGGGCGGTTTCGGGGCTTGCCGAGCGGGCGGATTCTGCTGCGGCGTCGGCCGCGTTCGTTCCCGAGCGGGCGGATTCGGGGCTCGCCGAGCGGGCGGATTCTGTCATGCTGCCACCCTGGCATCGCGCCCTGTGACCGCGAGGAGGCGGACCTGCAGCGGCGCATCATCGTCGACGTCGACCGGGGCGGCGTAGAGGCCCGTCGCGGCGAGGTCCTCGATCTGCGGCTCGAAGTGTTCCCACACGGCCCGCACCAGTTCGTCCGGGAGGGTCTCGTCGCTGCCGGTCGCCCGAGCGAGGTCCCACGTGTGGATCGTGATGTCGCTGGTCTGCTCGGTGAGGTACTGGCCGGCGGGGACGACGTCCGTGGCGAGGTGCACCGGCGTGTCAGCGGGCGTTCGCTGCCATGCCTCGATGGCTTCGGCGGCGAACTTCGCCCACTCGGCGGCGAGGTCGGGGCCGACCGCCTCGAGGTCCGCTTCGGCCTGCGCGTAGTCGCACCCCGTCAGGAGCTTCGGGATCCACCGCTGTTCCTCGACGACGTGTCGCACGAGGTCTCTGGTGGTCCATTCGGAGTCGGGGGTCGAGGCGTCCCAGTCCGTGACGGCGGCGACGCGGCGGCCGAACTCGGCTGCCGCGAGGGCCTGCAGCGCGATCCAGTCGGTGACCATGGTGGTGCTCCTGTTCGTGGGTCCTGCGGGGTGCGGGGTGCTGCGTGCGGGGTGCTTCGTGCTCTCTCGAGTCGAGCGGGCGATCACGGTCTCGTGCGTTCCGCGCGGGCTCGTGGTGTTCCGTGTTCGCCTGCAACCGTGCTGTACGGGTTCCGATTCCCGGCGACCGGAGTGGTCCGGTGTCGGGCGCCGCAGCCTCACGCTACTGCGCACGGTGCCGCGCTGGTGGCGTGCGGCCGGCCGCGAGCGGGCAGATGCGGTGCGGCCGCGAGCGGGCGGTTCCCGTCGACTGGTGGGCGGTGCCGATCGGCGAGCGGGCGGAATGTGGCCTGGTGCGGTCGCCGCCTGGGCCGGATTCGCCCGCTCGACACGTCGAGCGCCGGCCCCGGTCACGTGCCACCGCGACAAAATCGTCTGCGTGCCCCGAGACTCGAGCTCCGCAGCTCGCACCGGCGGGCGCGGGGCCGAGCGGGCGGAATGGGCGCGGTCGAGACTCCGGACCGGACAGGCTTCGTCCGCTCGATGGCGACGGGCTCCCGGGGGCACGACCGGCCCGACGCTGCGCTGAACGACGACTGCGTTCCCACGCGCAGGACGTGTGAGCGGGTGAGATCGACCAGCTTCCGTTGGTGAACATGACGTACTTCGCCCGATCGACGGGGGCGCGGAGACGGGGCACGGAGACGAGAGCACGGAGCGCTCCGGACCAGGACCGTGACGAGCGACGAGCGACGCGCGACGAGCGACGAGCGACGAGCGACGAGCGGCCGGCGATGGGCGACCGGCGACGTCCAAGCGACTCGCCCCCGACCCCGCCCCGGGAACGACGAACGGCCCGGCTCCGTGGGGGAGGAGCCGGGCCGTTCGTCTCGGGTGCTGCAGAGTCCTGCTGTTCGGTGTCCCTCAGGTCACGCGCAACGCGGTGACCCGCGGGTCAGGAGGTGCGAGGTGTCAGGCCGCCTGGAGGACGAACTGCACGTCGAGGTTGATCGTCACGTCGTTGCCGAGCGTGAAGCCACCGGCCTCGAGCGCCGCGTTCCAGTTCACGCCGAACTCGGTGCGGTCGATCTTGGTCGAGGCCTCCGCGCCGAACTTGACCTGCCCGTAGCCGTCGGTCGTGAAGCCACCGAGCTCGGCCTTCAGGACGACCGGCTTGGTCACGCCGCGCAGGGTCAGCTCGCCGGCGATGTGCAGGTCGTCGCCCTTGGCCTCGATGCTCGTCGAGCGGAAGGTGAGCTGCGGGTGCTCTTCGGTGAGGAAGAAGTCGCTCGTCTTGAGGTGCTGGTCGCGCTGCTCCTGGCCGGTGTTGATCGACGCGACGTCGATGTTCGCCTCGACGGTCGACTCGAGCGGGTTCTCGGCGGTGACGACGGTGGCGTCGAAGGTCTCGAACTTGCCCTTGACCTTGCTGATCGCGAGGTGGCGGACCGAGAACGTGACCTCGGAGTGCGTGGGGTCGATCTTCCAGGTACCGGTCTGGTAGCCGGGGATGGTCGAGGCGGTGAGCGTCATGGTGACTCCTTCGAAGCGTGTGGACTGCGTTCCCGAGCAGGCGTCGGGCGGAACCGCGATTCCATGCGCCTGCATCGAAGTTGATGCTAGCCCATTGTGCACGGGTTTGGTTGAAGCGTCAACCAATGTTCATCTCGATGACGCAGGACGGCGTGTCGGACGTGGGTCGTGCCTCCCGGCTGACACACCGTCGAGCAGGCGACGCACGCGCCGGACGAGTGCGTCGATCCCCGGGCCCACGTCGTCCGAGGTGGCGCGCAGCAGCCACCAACCGGCGTCCTTGAGGTGTTCCCCGCGAGTCAGGTCCTTCCGGAACGAGCGTTCGTCGGTGCGGTGCAGATCGCTCTCGTACTCGATCGCGACGCGAGCGTCCGGGTAGGCCAGGTCGACGCATGCGATCCAACGACCGTCGACCACGACGTCGTGGTTCAGCGCGGGCTGTGGGAGTCCGCGCCTCGTCAGGGCGAGCCGGAGTCGGGTCTCGCCGGGGGAGCGTGAGCCGGGGCGGATCTCCGCGAGCGCCGCTCGGACCCGACGGATGCCGCGCGCTCCGCGGAAGCGGCGGGCCGCCGCGACGAGTTCGGCGTGGTCGCACCAGCCGAGCTATCCGATGAGCGCGTCGCCGACGACGATGAGTTCGTCGCGGCTCAGGAGTGTCGCCAGCGCCACGAAGGTGTCGGCGGGATGCGTCAGTGCGGCGGTGCCCGAGTGGACGACCTGCAGTCTGCCTCGTCGTGCACGGTGGCCGATCGTGCCGCGGACGCGGAGTGCCTGGTCGGTCCCGATCGTCGTCACGTGCACGCGGTGGTCGCGTTCGAGGCGTCGGGGGAGCGGGAAGCCGAGGATCACCGCGGCGGTCGTGTGACTGAACGCCTGGTCGGGGCGCAGCCGTGGCTGCACGGCTCGTGCGCGCTCGTCGTGGGTCTGCGGTTCGGCCCAGGCGCGGATGCCGTGGAACGGCCGGAGGAACGCGCGGGAACGAAGACGGCCGGCGCTGACGCCGCGACGCAGGGCCTCGCGGACGCGGAAGGGGCGGCCGCGGAGGGCCATCGGGAAGGTCGCGTCGACGTGCATCTGGTCAGCGTGGCCGCTGCCCCCGCCTCGCAGCGGGGATCGGCGCGATCTGTGGACGGTGAGCGCCAATGGCCGCATGTGGACGGATGGTCGGCACGCGGGCGGGCCGGGAGGCGCGGCGCGAGCGGGCGGAACGGGTGCGTTCGGAGCGGGGTCGGGTGCGGGTTCCGCCCGCTCGCGCCTGCCCCGCGGGTTCCGCCCGCTCGCGCCCGCCCCGCGCGTTCCGCCCGCTCGCGCCCGCCTCGCGCGTTCCGCCCGCTCGCACCCCGCCCCGCGCGTTCCGCCCGCTCGCGCCCGCCCCGCGCCGGACCCCCGCCCGCGCCCGCCCCGCACGGGACCCCCGCACCCAGGTACTCGCACGGCCCCTCACGGCACGGGGAAGCCCGCTAGCGTCGGCAGCATGGAATTCAGGTACCTGGGCAACTCCGGACTCAAGATCTCCGAGATCACCTACGGCAACTGGCTGACGCACGGCTCGCAGGTCGAGAACGACGTCGCCACGCAGTGCGTGCGGGCAGCGCTCGACGCCGGCATCACCACGTTCGACACCGCCGACACGTACGCCAACACGGCAGCCGAGCAGGTCCTCGGTGAGGCGCTCAAGGCCGAGCGCCGCCAGTCGCTGGAGATCTTCACGAAGGTCTACTGGCCCACCGGACCGAAGGGGCACAACGACGTCGGGCTCAGCCGCAAGCACATCATGGAGTCGATCGACGGCTCGCTCTCCCGCCTGCAGACCGACTACGTCGACCTCTACCAGGCGCACCGCTACGACCACGAGACCCCGCTCGAGGAGACGATGCAGGCCTTCGCCGACGTCGTCCGCCAGGGCAAGGCGCTGTACATCGGCGTCAGCGAGTGGAACGCCGAGCAGATCCGCGCCGGCGCCGCCCTCGCGAAGGAGCTCGGGTTCCAGCTCATCTCGAACCAGCCGCAGTACTCGATGCTGTGGCGGGTCATCGAGGGCGAGGTCGTGCCCGCGTCGAAGCAGCTCGGCCTGTCGCAGATCGTGTGGTCGCCGATCGCGCAGGGTGTCCTCACCGGCAAGTACAAGCCGGGTCAGCCGCTGCCCGAGGGCTCGCGTGCCACGGACGAGAAGGGCGGCGCGGACATGATCAAGCGGTTCATGCGCGACGAGGTCCTCGAGGCCGTGCAGCGCCTACAGCCCGTCGCCGACCAGGCCGGTCTGACCCTCGCGCAGCTCGCCATCGCGTGGACGCTCCAGAACGAGAACGTCGCGAGCGCGATCGTCGGCGCCTCCCGTCCGGAGCAGGTCACCGACAACGTCAAGGCCGCGGGTGTGCGGCTCGACGCCGACGCCCTCGCGGCGATCGACCAGGCCCTGGGGGACATCCCGGAGCGCGACGCGTCGAAGACCGTCAGCCCGGCGTCGCGCCCCGCGTAGACGCGGCCACCTGCCGGACGGGAGGCGCGGTGCCGGCTGGCACCGCGCCTCCCGTCCGTTGCGTGGGCGCGTCCGCGACCCGCATGTGAACAGCAGGTGTCGCGAAACTGGCAGAAGCCTCCGGATGGCTGTACCCCACCCAAACCACCTCGCGAAGCCCCCCGAATCGGGGGCATGACCCGAACCGATACCCCCGTTGTGGTGCCACGCGCCACCGGAGCGGTGCCCGTCCCGTCGCGCGTGCCCCTCGCGCGACTGCTCACCCTGGCCCGCCAGCTCGTCTCCTTCGGGAGCATCGGCGCCGTGTGCTTCGTCATCGACCTCGGCGTCTACAACCTCCTCCGCGCGACCGTGATGCCCGACGGTCCCATCGCCGCGAAGATCGTCTCCGCCGTCGTGTCCACGGCCGTCGCCTGGATCGGCAACCGGTTCATCACCTTCCGCGCCGAACGGCAGACCGGCCGACGCGAGACCGTCCGCGAGGGGTTGCTCTTCGCCGTCACGAACCTCATCGGGCTGGGCATCGCCGCGGCGTGCCTGTTCGTCTCCCACTACGTCCTCGGATTCACCTCCACCCTCGCCGACAACGTCGCCGGCAACGGGGTGGGTCTCGTGCTCGGTACCGCGTTCCGGTTCGCCGCGTACAAGGCC
Organism: Curtobacterium sp. AB451; assembly: GCF_050585845.1. NCBI lineage: Bacteria > Bacillati > Actinomycetota > Actinomycetes > Micrococcales > Microbacteriaceae > Curtobacterium > Curtobacterium sp. AB451. The sequence goes on along the minus strand of NZ_JBOBQG010000001.1, from coordinate 201,593 downwards.
CTCGTCTTCCGTTCCACCGACGCTCACGCGAAGGAGCTCGCCGAATGACCATCTCCGCCATGCTGCTGACGGCCGCCGGGCCGTTGCTCCAGCCGAACGAGGGGACCGCTCCGTCGAGCGTCCCGAACCGCGGTACGACCGACGTGCCGACGGGAGGCTCGGGTCAGGTCCCGCAGGCCGCCTGGTCGGTGGGCGAGTGGGTCGGGTACTCGGCCCTCATCGCGATCTCCGTGCTGCTCACGATCATCGCGCTCACCACGCTGTGGTGGATGCTGCACGCCTGGCGCTCGCGCGACGCGCTCAAGTCGACGAGCTTCAGCCAGACCCCGCGTCCGGCCGCGCACCGGTTCACGCTGCTGGTCCCCGGCCGCCACGAGCAGGACGTCATGGGGGAGACCCTCGACATGCTCGCGAAGCAGGACCACCCGGACTTCGAGATCATCGCGATCGTCGGCGAGGACGACCCCGAGACGGACGCCGTCGTGCGCGCCGCCGCGGCCCGGCACCCGGAACTCATCCGGGTCGTCGTCGACGACACCCTGCCGAAGAACAAGCCGAAGGCGATGAACCTCGCGCTGCAGTACGCGACGGGCGACATCGTCGGCGTGTTCGACGCCGAGGACGAGGTCTACCCGCGGCTGCTGTCGCTCGTCGACTCGCGCTTCCAGGAGACCGGCGCCGACGTGGTGCAGGGCGGCGTGCAGCTGATGAACTTCAAGTCGAGCTGGTGGTCGCTCCGGAACGTGCTCGAGTACTACTTCTGGTTCCGCTCGCGCCTGCACTTCCACGCCGGGTCGAAGTTCATCCCGCTCGGCGGCAACACCGTCTTCGTGACCAAGGAGCGCCTGGACTGGTCGAACGGCTGGGACGCGCACTGCCTCGCCGAGGACTGCGAGCTCGGCGTCCGCCTGTCCGCCGACGGCGCCAAGGTCGTCGTCGCGTACAGCCCCGAGGCCGTCACCCGTGAGGAGACCCCGCCCACCTTCGCGTCGCTCCTCAAGCAGCGGACCCGGTGGAACCAGGGCTTCCTGCAGGTCCTCGGCAAGGGCGAGTGGAAGAAGCTCCCGTCGTTCCGGCAGCGGTTCTTCGCCCGGTACATGCTCACGATGCCGTTCATCCAGGCGGCCACCGGGCTCCTCATCCCGCTCAGCGTCCTGATGATCCTGTTCGTGAAGGTGCCGACGGCGATCGCCCTCGTGTCCTTCATCCCCGTCGCGCCGACGCTCATGCTGCTCGCGGTCGAGATCGTCGGCCTCAACGAGTTCGGTCGGCTCTACCAGGAGAAGGTCCGCTTCCGTGACTACGTGAAGCTCGTCCTCGGCCTCGTGCCGTACCAGATCTTCCTCGCCGCGGCGGCGGTCCGGGCCGTGGTCCGGCACGCCAAGGGCCAGAACGGGTGGGAGAAGACCGAGCACACGGGGCAGCACCGCACCGCTGGGCAGCCGGCCGAGGTCGTCGGGTTCGCGAACGCGGTCACCACGCGTGTGCCTGCGTCACCCGACCACGCGGACGACCGCGAGCTCGCCACCTCGACCACCGGAGGGAACCGATGAGCGCCAGCATCACGAACACCACCGGCATCCCGATCCGCGGCGCCGTCGCCGGGTCCGGCATCGGCGCGTGGTTCCGTCGGCACGCCGCGAGCCTCGGCTGGCTGCTGCCCGTCCTCGCCGTCACCGTCGTGGTGCAGGCGTGGAACATGTCCGGCACCCCGCAGCGCATCGACGACGAGGGCACGTACACGGCCCAGGCGTGGGCGATCACGCACCTCGGCGAGATCACCCACTACACGTACTGGTACGACCACCCGCCGCTCGGGTGGATCCAGATCGCGGGGTACACCTCGCTCACCGGCGCCTTCGCGCGCTACCCGTTCGCCGTCGAGGCCGGGCGCGAGGCGATGGTCTTCTTCGCCGCCGTCTCGAGCATCCTGCTCTTCGTCCTCGCCCGTCGACTCGGGAGCGGCCGGGCCACCGCCGCGGCCGCCGGACTCGTGTTCGCGCTGTCGCCGCTGGCCCTGCAGTACCACCGCACGGTCTACATCGACAACGTCGCGACGCCGTGGCTCCTCGCCGCGTTCGTCCTCGTGCTCAGCCGTCGGCAGCAGCTCGCCGGGTTCGCCGGCGCGGCCGCCTGCCTCGGCATCGCCGTGCTCTCGAAGGAGACCTACCTGCTCGCGCTGCCGTTCCTCATCTGGATCGCGGTGCGTCGGGCCGACCGGAGCACCCGTCGCTACACCCTGAGCGTTGCCGGAGCCGTCCTCATCGTCATCGGTGGCGGCTACCTGCTGCTCGCGGCGGTGAAGGGCGAGCTGCTGCCCGGTGCCGGACGGGTGAGCCTCCTCCAGGGCATCACGTACCAGCTCGGTTCCCGAGCGGCCAGCGGCTCGGTGTTCGACGCGGGCAGCCTCGCGAACGAGGCCGCGTCGCAGTGGTGGGCGCTCGACCCGGTGTTCATCGTGCTCGGCTCGGCGGCCGCCGTCGTGGGGCTGTTCCTCCGCCGGGTCCGCCCGATCGCGGCGATGCTCGTGTTCCTGCTCCTCATGATGTTCCGCCCGAACGGGTACCTGCCCGTGCCGTACGTGATCATGCTCATCCCGTTCGCCGCGCTCCTGATCGCGTACACGGCCGAGCGCGCCGTCCTCACCGTCCTCGGTCGCCTGCGCGGCACCTCCGGGACCTCGGGCCGTGCGATCGTCCGACGTGGTCTCGGCACCTCGTGGGCCGTCGTCACGTCCGCGGCGCTCCTTGTGGCGCTCCCGCTGTGGGGCGCGCAGCTCCGTGGGTTCGTGCTCGGCAACCTCGACCTGCCGATGCAGCAGGCCGAGCAGTGGGTGGGCGACAACGTCCCGAAGTCCTCGAGGCTCCTCGTCGACGACGCCATGTGGGTCGACCTCGTGCAGGACGGCTTCGCCCGGAACAACGTCATCTGGTACTACAAGCTCGACACCGACGCCGCGGTCGAACGCCAGTCGCCGAACGGCTGGAAGGACTCGGACTACGTCATCACGACGGACTCCATGCGCACGGGTGGCAACTCGTCGACGGACGTCCGACAGGCGATCGAGAACTCGACGTCCGTGGCCGCGTTCGGCACCGGCAACCAGCGGGTCGACGTCCGGCGCATCCACTCCGAGGGGTCGACGGCCGCCGAGGCCGCGATCACCCGGGCCTCCGACGTCCGGAAGACCATGGGCACCGAGCTCGCGGCGAACCCGGCGCTCCGGGCCGACTCCGGGACGAAGTCGCAGTTCCGTGCCGGCCAGGTGGACTCGCGGGCGATGATCGCGCTCGGGCAGGTCCTCGCCGACCGGCCCGTCGAGGTCGAGCGGTTCACACCGATGACCGGCGAGACCGGACAGCCCTTCCGTCGGGTGGTGCTGCAGGCCTCGGGGAGCGCCGAGGCCACCCGCATCGCGGCCACCCTCGACGCGATGGCGAACGACTTCCGGCCCGCATCGGTCGAGCGTGACGGGGCCCGCCTGACGGTGGTCTACACCCCGGCCGACCCGACCACGACCGCCACGAGCGCCACGTGACCCGCGCGCCCGCCGCACCCACGCACCAGACCCGAACCACGACCAGAAGGAGCACCACCATGCCCGCACCTCGTCGCACCCTCCTCGTCGGCGCCCTCGCCACGAGCCTCGTCGCCGCAGCCGTCGGCCTCGCCCCGCAGGCCGCCACCGCCGCGACCACCGCCGCACCCGCCGCGGGCAGCTCCGGCGAGGGCTGGCTCCGCGTCGGCCACCTCTCCCCGGACACGAAGGGCGTCGACGTCGAACTGTCGAGCCTGTCCGGCGGCAAGAAGGTCTTCGAACTCGACGACGTCACCTACGGCCAGGTCAGCCCGTACCAGGAGCTGCCGGTCGGCACCTACGTCCTGTCGATGCGCGCCGCGGACGCCCCGGACTCCACGCCCGTGATCTCCACCGACGTCACGGTGGACGAGGGCGACGCGAGCACGGTCGTCGCCTACGGCACGAACGCGAAACTCCGGACGACCGCCTTCACGGACGACCTCCAGCAGCCCGGTGACGGCAAGGCGAAGCTCCGGCTCGTGCAGGCCGCGACCACCGCGAAGTCGGTCGACGTGAGCACCTCCGAGGGCACCGCCGTCGCCGAGGACGCCGCGTTCGGCACCGCCACGAAGTACGCGACCGTCGACGCCGGCAAGTGGACGCTCGACGTCTCGGGCAGCGGGCAGCGGGGGACGGCGAAGGTCGACCTCGCGGGCAACACCGTCTCGACGCTGTTCGTGCTCGACGACAGCAAGGGCGACCTGACCGTCGTGCCCGTCACCGACGCGGCAGCGACGGCGTCCACGCCGTCCGGCGGGGTCCAGACCGGGGGCGGCGGCGCAGCCGCCGACCCGGTCGAGCAGGCCACGCACGAGCTGATCGCGACGCTCCGGTCGCTGTTCCGCTGATCGCGGGACAGGAGGCGCGGATCACCCCGGCGGGTCCGCCCGCGTGATCCGCGCCTCCGGGCCCACCCCGCACCCACTCAGGAAGGCAGGCCGCATGACCCGCAGGACCTGGATCCCCGTGACCGCCGCAGCCGCGGTCATCGTCGCGCTCGGCATCGCGCTCGTCGCGGTGCGCCCGTGGGGCGCCTCGCAGCCGGACGCCGGAGGCGCGTCGACCCCGACGTCCTCGGCGGCGCCGGACGCAGCGCGCTCGCCCGAGCAGCTCCGGACCGACTTCCTCGACCGGTACGTCCGTGACGGCCGCGTCGTCCGCACCGACCAGGGCGGCGACACCGTCAGCGAGGGGCAGGCGTACGGCCTGCTCATCGCCTACGCGAACGGCGACCGTCGGCGCTTCGGCGAGATCTGGTCGTGGACGAAGCGGCACCTGCTCACCGACGACCACCTGCTCGCGTGGCGGTGGACGCCGGACGGCGGCGTCGCGGACGGCCAGTCCGCGAGCGACGCCGACCTCGACGCCGCCAGGGCACTCGTGCTCGCCGGGTCCTCGTGGGACGAGTCCCGGTACACGGCAGCGGGGAAGACCATGGCATCGGCGATCCTCGAGCACGAGACCGCCACGACCGACCTCGGCACGATCCTGCTCCCAGGGCCGTGGGCCGACTCGGAGCCGTACCGGTACGACGCCTCGTACGCGTCGCCGGTGGCCTACCAGGTGCTGGCGAAGGCGACCGGCGACGACCGCTGGGACGCCCTCGCCACCGGTTCCCGCGCCGTCACCGCGGCCGTGCTCGAGCAGTCGGACCTGCCGAGCGACTGGTCGCAGGTGCACGCCGACGGCAGCGTCGACCCGATGCCCGCCACGGGTGGTGACGACCGCGTGCTCTACGGGTACGACGCGATGCGCCTGCCGCTCCGGTACGCCGAGGCGTGCTCCACCGGTGACCGCTCGCTCGCCGGCTCGATCGCCCCGACGCTCCGCCGGCAGACGCAGTTGGCGGCGCAGCTCGACCTGGGCGGCACGGCCGTGACCGGTGACACGAACGCCCTCGCGTACGTGGCGCGGGCGGCGGCGGAGCAGGCCTCCGGGCAGTCGGCAGCGGCCACCGCGGACCTGCGTCGGGCCGACCGGACGGCTGCGACGACACCGACCTACTACGGGGACGCGTGGGCGGCGCTCGGCGCGACGATGCTCACGTCGGACGTGCTCGGCGGGTGCGCCACGGCGGCCGGGGGTGCCTCGTGAGCGGGCGGCGCCGGGCGTCCGGCAAGCCGACACTCGGGCTCGGCGGACCGCGGCGTCGGGGCGTGATCGTCGGCGCCGTCGTCGCGGGGGTGCTCGTGGTGGGCGGGGTCGCCGGGGTCGCGGTCGCGGCGACGAACGGCACCGGCGGTGCGACGGACGCAGCTGCGTCCTCGTCAGCGTCCGCTGCTCCCTCGTCCTCGGCCGGGTCGTCCACCGGGTCGTCCACCGCCGGTCGGAACGGCGCCGCGGGCTTCCAGGACCCGGCAGCCCCCGCCGCCCGCTCCGACGCGACCCCGGTCCGCGTGACGATCCCCGCCATCGGGGTGTCCTCGTCGCTCGAGGACCTCCACCGGGGAGCCGCCGGCGAGCTCGACCCGCCGAAGGACTGGGACAGTGCCGGCTGGTTCAGCGACGGCATCGTCCCGGGCGAGGTCGGCCCCGCCGTCATCGCCGGGCACGTCGACAGCCCCACCGCCGCGGCCGTGTTCTTCCGGCTCGACGAACTGGTCCCCGGCGACGCCATCCACGTCGCCATGTCGGACGGCTCCACCCGGACCTTCACGGTGGAGCGGTCCGAGCGTGCCGCGAAGTCGGCGTTCCCGACGAGCGACGTCTACGGCACCGCACCCACACCGCAGCTGCGCCTCATCACGTGCGACGGCACGTTTGACACGGCCACAGGGCACTACACGGACAATCTGATCGTGTTCGCAGAGCTCTCGTCGGACTGACGCAGCGACCGGCCGATATCTTCGATGAGAAGCGCAAGGAGCACCATGAGCACGACACTGGTCATCATCCCGACCTACGACGAGGCGGAGAACGTCCGACCCATCGTCGAGCGCACGCTGGCGGCCACCGACGAGACCGTGCACGTGCTCGTCGTTGACGACAACTCCCCGGACGGTACCGGCGACATCGCCGACGAGATCGCCCGCGAGACCGACCGCGTGCACGTGATGCACCGCACCGTGAAGGACGGCCTCGGCGGCGCGTACCTCGCCGGGTTCGCCTGGGGCCTCGACCACGGCTACGACAAGCTTGTCGAGATGGACGCGGACGGCTCGCACCACCCCGAGTACCTGCCGTGGATGATCGAGCTCGCCGACACGAACGACCTCGTCCTCGGGTCGCGCTGGATCAAGGGCGGCACGGTCGAGAACTGGCCCTGGTACCGGGAACTGCTCTCCCGCGGCGGCAACCTCTACACGCGCCTCGCCCTCGGCATCGCCGTGCGCGACGCGACCGGCGGCTTCCGCGTGTTCACCTCGCGGGCGTTCGAGCGGATCGACCTCGCCGGCGTCGCCTCGAAGGGCTACTGCTTCCAGGTGGACCTCTGCTGGCGCGCGCTCGAAGCCGGCCTCCGCGTCGTCGAGACCCCGATCACGTTCACCGAACGCGAGTTCGGTGTGTCGAAGATGAGCGGCAACATCGTCCGCGAGAGCCTCACCCTCGTCACGAAGTGGGGCATCGACCGGCGCATCCGCGAGGCCCGTTCCCTCGTCAAGGACCACCGCCGACTGCCGTCGGTCCGGGCGAACGCGCACGCGGTCGCCGACCACGCGGCCTGACGAACCGAACCCGGGTCGCGTCGCGGCCGGGGATCGACCGTCGACGGACAGGAGGCGCGGTGCCAGCTGGCACCGCGCCTCCTGTCCGTCATCGCGACTGTCCGTCACCGCGACGAGTCCCGCGGCCGTGTCGTCGCGTCCGCGGGGCGTCGTCGTCGTGTCAGCGGGGCGTCGCACGCAGACGGACGGCCCGCGGTGCTTCGCACGCAGACGGACGGCCCGCGGCGGTGTCGCCACGGGCCGTCCGGTCACGCATCGGCAGCGGTCAGCGCAGCACGACCACACCGCGCCCCGCGAAGCGGACGCAGTCCGTCTCGACGTCCGCCTCGCCGAAGCGGTAGAGCTCCTCGCCCGTGGCGCCCGGCACGGGCACCTCGGCCGCGTCGTCGAGGAAGTTCACCACGACGTGCACCGGGCGGGCGTCGGGTCCGAGCAGCCCGCGGGTCAGGACGAGCCACCGGCGGTCCTCGCTGAACCGCACGGCGTTCGCTTCGTAGCGCTGGTCGACGAAGGCCTCGTCGGTCCGCCGCAGCGCGACGAGCACCCGGTAGGCCCGGAGGATCGCCGCCCCCCGCTCGGACTCGACGTCCGACCAGTCGAGCTTCGAGTTCGTGAACGTCGTCGGGTCCTGCGGGTCCGGCACGGCGGACTCGTCCCAGCCGTGCTCCGCGAACTCCGTGATGCGCCCCTCGGCGGTGGCCTTGCCGAGCTCCGGTTCGGGGTGCGACGTGAAGAACTGCCACGGGGTCGAGGCAGCGAACTCCTCGCCCATGAAGAGCATCGGCGTGAAGGGGCCGAGCAGCGTCAGCGCGGCGGCGATCACGAGGCCCTCGTCGGTCAGGCTCGCGGCGAGCCGGTCGCCGGTCGCGCGGTTGCCGATCTGGTCGTGGTTCTGGTTCGCCACGACGAGCGCCGTGGCCGGCGAGGTCCCGCGGTCGATGGGCCGTCCGTGCCGCTTCCGCCGGAACGACGACCACGTGCCGTCGTGGAAGAAGCCGTGCTCGAGCACCTTCGCCAGTGCCGAGAGGGGAGCGAAGTCGCCGTAGTACCCGTTCGTCTCACCGGTCAGGGCGACGTGCACGGCGTGGTGGAAGTCGTCCGACCACTGCCCGGCGAGTCCGTAGCCCGCGGCGTCCTGCGAGCGGAACATGATCGGGTCGTTGAGGTCGGACTCCGCGATGAGCGACAGCGGTCGCCCGACGAACGCCGAGTACGCGTCCGTCTCGGAGGCCATCGCCTGCAGCAGGTGCGGCCGGGTGGTGTCCCGCAGGGCGTGCACGGCGTCGAGCCGGAGCCCGTCGACGTGGTGGTCACGGAACCACATCCGCACGTTGTCGAGCACGTAGCGCCGGACCTCGGGGTGCTCGACGTTCACCGAGTCACCCCAGGTGTTGCCGAGCCCCGCGAGCAGGTACGGCCCGTACAGCGGCAGGTAGTTGCCGCTCGGTCCGAGGTGGTTGTAGACGACGTCCTGGATGACGCCGAGCCCGAGGGCGTGCGCGCGGTCGACGAAGCGGTCGTACGCGTCCGGTCCGCCGTACGGCGCGTGCACCGCGAACCAGCCGACGCCGTCGTAGCCCCAGTTCCACTCGCCGTTCACCGCGTTGACGGGCAGGAGTTCGACGAACTCGACGCCGAGCTCGACGAGGTGGTCGAGCTTCGCCGCGGCGGCGTCCAGCGTGCCCTCGGGCGTGTAGGTGCCGACGTGCATCTCGTAGATGACGCCGCCGCGGGCCGGACGCCCGGTCCAGGCGTCGTCCGTCCACGAGAACCGCGCCGGGTCGACGACCTCGGACGGCCCGTGCACCCCTTCGGGCTGGAACCGGCTGCGCGGGTCGGGTCGCACGGCGTCGTCGTCCCCGATGCGGAAGCCGTAGCGGGCACCCACGACGGGGGCGATCCGGTCGGTCGTCCACCAGTCGTCGTCGCCGCGGGTCAGCGGGTACTCCGTGTCGTCGACCACGAGGCGCACGCGCTCCGGTGTGGGCGCCCAGACGGCGTAGCGGTCGGGTGCGGTCATGCGTGACCCTCCAGGATGTCGATCTCGGCCTGCGCGTCGGATTCGTCGGCAGCGGCAGCGGCAGCGGCAGCGGCAGGCGCGTCAGTGGTGTCGGGACCGGTGCCGGCGGCGACACCGGTGCCGTGGGTCGCTGCGGTGCCGTCGCCCGCCGCGGTGCCGTGGGCGTTCGCCTCGGTGCCGTGGTCGGTCGCCTCGGCCACGTGAGCCGGCACGAGCAACGCCACCGGGTAGTCGGTGAGCAGGTCGGCGAGGGCGATGCCCCGGTCGGCGGGGACCCGGCGGCCGGTGAGAAGGTCGACGCGGTCCGTCGGCACGGCGTGCACGAGGGTGTCCCCCCATCCGCCGACGCGCTCGAGGCCGATCGGCAGGCGCGTCGCGATCGTGATCGCACCCCCGCGGTCGAAGGCGAGCACGTGGTCCGCCGCGCTGCCGGTCGCCTCGAGCGCGAGGTAGCGGGTGAAGAGCTCCGGGTGGTCGCGCCGCACGCGGAGCGCACGACTCGTCACGAGGAGCTTCGCCCGGCCGTCCAGCCCGACGGCGGGCAGCTGTTCCGGCCCGTCGTCGTCCGGCCCGTCGAGCTCGGCCAGGACGTGCCGACGCTCGGTGTAGTCCACCGGCCGGCGGTTGTCCGGGTCGACGAGGGACCGGTCCCAGGACTCGGTGCCCTGGTAGACGTCCGGGACGCCCGGTGCGGTGAGCTGCACGAGCTTCTGCCCGAGGCCGTTCGACCACCCCGCGGCGTCGATCCGTTCGTCGAGGGCGTCGAGGACGGCGACGACGGCCGGGTCGTCGAACGCGGCGTCGACGAGTGCGTGCATCCGGCGTTCGAAGTCCTCGTCCGGCGCCGTCCACGTGGTGCTGTCGCCGGCCTCGCGCGACGCCTTCTCGGCGTAGGCGTGCAGCCGTTCCCGGCTGGCCGGACGGGCGCCCACGATCGCCTGCCAGAGCAGGTCGGCGAAGACGGCGTCGTCGAGCGGCGCGAGTGACTGCAGCCGCGCGAGCGTGCTCGCCCACTCCGGCCCGAGCTCGGCCAGCACGGCGATCCGCGCACGGGTGTCCTCGCTGCGCTTGGTGTCGTGCGTGGTGAGGGTCGTCATGGTGTGCGGCCAGCTGCCGAGGCGGTCACGCTGCGCCTGGTGGAAGTCGTCGACCGAGACCGAGAACACGCTCGGGTCGCCGCCGACCTCGCTCAGGGACGTCAGACGGGACGTCCGGTAGAACGCGGTGTCCTCGACGCCCTTCGCCATCACCATGCCGCTCGTCTGCTGCAGACGGATCGCCGCCGCGTTCGTCGGGTCGATGAGCGCGGGCGCGATCCGGTCGATCACGTCGCCGAGGTCCGGCCGTGCCGCAGCGGCACGCTCGAGCGCGGCGATGAGGTGGTGGGCGCCCTCGGGCAGGTAGGTGCGGTACACGTCGAACGACGCGACGATCTCGGCGACCGCGTCGACGATCCGCTCGTGGGGGAGCGGTGCGGACGCGGCGCCGCCGGTACCCGGGCCGAGCAGCCGGGCGAGCCGCTCGACCTCGCTGCCGAGGATGCCGTCCGCGATGCCACGACGGGTGTCGTGCGTCAGCCGCTGCCAGTCGGTCGGTTCGGCCCCGGACGCCGCGGTCAGGGACGCCTCGCCCGCCGGGTCGACGAACACGCGGTCGAGCACCCCGAGGGCGTCGTAGCCGGTGGTGCCGTCGACCGGCCAGCTGGACGGCAGTTCCTCGCCCGGCTCGAGGATCTTCTCGACGAGCGTGTACGCGCCGTCGGTGAGCGCCGCGAGGTCCTGCAGGTACCCGGCCGGGTCGTACAGGCCGTCGGGGTGGTCGATGCGGAGCCCGTCCACGAGGCCGTCGCGGAACCACGCCCCGATCGTGCTGTGGGACGCCGCGAACACCTCGGGCTCCTCGACCCGGATCGCCGCGAGCGTGTTCACCGCGAAGAAGCGTCGGTAGTTCAGCTCGTGGTCGGCGCGCTTCCAGTGCACGAACTCGTAGTGCTGTCGCGCGTGGACGTCCGCCACCGAGTCGCCGTCGTGCACCGTCCCGGGTGCGGTCGGGTACGCGGTGTCGCCGAGGTACAGCCGGCCGTCGCGGAGCTCGACCGCGTCGAGCAGCCGGTCGTCGAGCACCGGGACGCGCAGCTTGCCGTCGCCGGCGTCCCAGTCGACGTCGAACGCCCACGCGACGGGGGAGCCCTGGCCCTGTTCGAGCACGGACCACCACCACGGGTTCGACGCGGGCGTGGCCACACCGACGTGGTTCGGCACGACGTCGACGAGGACACCGAGCCCGACGGCGTGCGCGGCCTCGGCGAGTGCACGGAGCGCTTCGTCCCCGCCGCGTCCGGCGTCGACCCGGGTGTGGTCGACGACGTCGTACCCGTGCTGCGAGCCCGGCTCGGCCTGGAGCACGGGCGACAGGTAGAGCCAGTCGGCACCGAGGTCGCGCACGTAGTCGACGACGTCCCGTGCGGCGCCCAGGTCGAAGTCCGGCGTGACCTGCAGCCGGTACGTCGACGTGGGGACCCGACGCGCGGTCACTGCTGGCCGCCGCTCGTGGCGGAGGGAGCCGTGGCACCGGCGGGGTTGATCGGAGTGACGGCGTCCTGCGGTGCCGCCGTGGCCGGTCGGCGTGCGTCGGTGTCCACCGGGGTCACCGTGACCTCGTGGTCCGGCTCGGCGCGCAGCACGATCATCGAGCGCGCGGGGACGTCGAGCGGGGTGCCGGCGTCGAGGACGTCGTCGCGCGCACCGGGCTCGGCCGTGTCGATCCGGACCGTCCAGCCCGGTGAGTACTCCTCGGGAGGGAGGGTGAACGTCACGGTGTCGTCGTGCGCGTTGAAGTAGGTGATGAACCCGACGTCGGTGACGCGCTCGCCGCGGGAGTCGCGCCCGCGGATCCCGTTGCCGTTCAGGTACATGCCGACGCTCTTGCCGAAGCCGGAGTCCCAGTCCTCGGGTTCCATCGCGTCACCGGAGGGTGTGAGCCACACGACGTCCGGCAGCGGTTCGTCCTGCCCGCGGCGGACCGGACGCCCGTTGAAGTACCGCGTGCGGCGGAACGTCGGGTGGTCGTGCCGGAGCTTCACGACGTCGGCCGTGAACTGGACGAGGTCGTCGTCGGCGGCCTCCCAGTCGATCCAGCTGATCGCGGAGTCCTGCGCGTAGACGTTGTTGTTGCCGGACTGCGTGCGTCCGAGCTCGTCGCCGTGCGCGATCATCGGCACGCCCTGGCTGAGCAGCAGGGTCGCCAGGAAGTTCCGGCGGCGCTGCAGCCGCAGGGCGTTCACGTCCGGGTCGTCGGTCGGGCCCTCGACGCCGGAGTTCCAGGAGCGGTTGTGGCTCTCGCCGTCGTTGTTGTCCTCGCCGTTGGCGTCGTTGTGCTTCTCGTTGTAGGCGACGAGGTCGTACAGCGTGAAGCCGTCGTGCGCGGTGATGAAGTTGATGCTCGCCTTGGGCGTTCGGCCGTCGTGCTCGTAGAGGTCAGCGGAGCCGGAGATGCGCGAGGCGAACTCACCGAGCGTCGAGGGCTCGCCCCGCCAGAAGTCGCGCACCGTGTCGCGGTACTTGCCGTTCCACTCGGACCACTGCGGCGGGAAGTTGCCGACCTGGTAGCCGCCGGGACCGACGTCCCACGGCTCGGCGATGAGCTTCACCTGCGACACGATCGGGTCCTGCTGGACGAGTTCGAAGAAGGCCGCCAGCCGGTCGACCTCGTAGAACTCACGGGCGAGGGCCGCGGCGAGGTCGAAGCGGAAGCCGTCGACGTGCATCTCGGTCACCCAGTAGCGCAGCGAGTCCATGATCAGCTGCAGCGAGTGCGGGTGGCCGACGTTGAGCGAGTTGCCCGTGCCGGTGGTGTCCATGTAGTACCGCTTGTCGTCGTCGACGAGGCGGTAGTACGCCGCGTTGTCGATGCCGCGGAAGGACAGCGTCGGGCCGAGGTGGTTCCCCTCGGCCGTGTGGTTGTAGACGACGTCGAGGACGACCTCGATGCCGGCCCGGTGCAGCTCGCGGACCATCGCCTTGAACTCCTGCACCTGCTGGCCGTGGTCACCCGACGACGAGTAGTGCGAGTGCGGCGCGAAGAACCCGATGGTGTTGTAGCCCCAGTAGTTCGACAGCCCGTTCTCCTGCAGCGTCGAGTCGTTCACGAACTGGTGCACGGGCATGAGTTCGAGCGTGGTGACGCCGAGCCGCTGCAGGTGCGCGATGACCGCCGGGTGTGCGACGCCGGCGTAGGTGCCGCGCTGCTCCTCGGGCACGTCGGGGTGCGTCTCGGTGAGGCCCTTGACGTGCGCCTCGTAGATGACGGTCTCGCCGTAGGGGATGCGCGGCGCCCGGTCGCCCTGCCAGTCGAAGAACGGGTTGATGACGACGCCCTTCATCATGTGGGCCGCCGAGTCGTCGTCGTTCGTCGAGTCCGGGTCGCCGAACGTGTACGAGAAGAGTGCCTGGTCCCAGTCGATGTCGCCGCTGGTCGCCTTGGCGTACGGGTCGAGCAGGAGCTTCTTCGGGTTTGCGCGGAGGCCCTTGTCGGGGGCGTACTCGCCGTGGACGCGGAAGCCGTACTGCTGGCCCGGTCCGACGTTCGGGAGGTACGCGTGCCAGACGTACGCGTCGACCTCGACGAGGTCGATGCACTGTTCGTTCCCGTCGTCGTCGAAGAGACAGAGTTCCACGCGTTCGGCGACCTCGCTGAAGAGGGCGAAGTTCGTGCCGCTCCCGTCGTAGGTCGCCCCGAGCGGGTACGGGTTGCCGGGCCAGGTGTGCAAACGGTCCTCCAGTGGTGGGTCACGCCAACATATCGGCGCGGGTCCTCCACGTCCGCAGACAAGCCCTCACGGTGGACGGATCCGCTCGGACCGCAGCCTGTGGAGGAACCGGCGAGTAGCCTCCGGGCCATGGCCAACATCGTGACGCAGATCGCAGAGAAGGTGCGCCCCGCCGGCGTCACCACGAACTACGGGGAGCCGGTCGAGGTCGGTGACCAGACCCTCATCCCGGTGTCCCTCGGCTGGTTCGGCTTCGGTGGCGGCGGGGACGGCGACGAGAGCGGCGGCGGGGGCGGCGGTGCCGTCTCGATCCCGATCGGCGCGTACGTCCGCCGACCGGGCAAGGACCTCGAGTTCGAGCCGAACCTGATCTCCCTCCTCGCGGTGAGCGTCCCGGTCATCTGGGTCACCGGGACGGTCCTCCGCAAGCTGGTCCGCGTCCTCAAGAAGTGACGTCCTGACGGACAGGAGGCGCGGTGCGGGCCCGCACCGCGCCTCCTGTCCGTCGTGCGGTCGCGATCCGTCACCCGGTCGCGCACGCGTTTATGATGGTGGGACACACACGGGAGTCCGGGACCGCCGGGCTGAGAGGGAGCGAGTGGCGCTCCGACCGTCGAACCTGATCCGGGTCATGCCGGCGCAGGGAGGAGTTCTCGAATGATGCCCATCGGCACGTCGTCAGCAGTACCGTCCACCGTCACCCGTTCATTGCGGTGGCGCGTCGTCGACATCGTCGTCGCGAGCGTGCTCGCCGTCGCGATCGGTGTCGTCTTCAAGCTCTGGGAGTTCGGCTACGAGCCGATCAGCGCCGTGATGGCGCTCGTGCTGCCCGGCACGCAGGCGCTGTTCGGCGGCGTCTGGCTGCTCGCCGGCCCCGTCGTCGCGATCATCGTCCGGAAGCCGGGCGCCGCGCTCTACGCCGAGGTGGTCGCCGCCTCGGTCGAGGCGCTCCTCGGCACGCAGTGGGGGTTCCTCACGCTCGAGGCCGGCCTCGTGCAGGGGCTCGGCGCCGAACTGGTGCTCGCCCTCTTCCTGTACCGCGTCTACCGTCTGCCGGTCGTCGTGCTCGCCGGGGCCGCGGCCGGCCTCGCCCTGGGCATCAACGACACGGTGCTCTGGTACCCCGGGCTCGACCTCGCGTTCAAGGTCGTCTACGTCGTCTCGGCGATCGTCTCGGGTGCGCTCATCGCGGGCGTCGGCTCGTGGTTCCTCGTCCGCGCCCTCGCCGCGACGGGCGTCCTGTCGTCCTTCGCCGCCGGTCGCGAGCACGCCAGGCGCCGTCCGCGCGTCGTCGCGTGACCAGCACCGCCGCGCGGATCACCTTCGAGGACTGGGGCTGGCGGTACGCGGAACGTGACGCCTGGGCCGTCCGAGGCGTCGACCTCCGGGTGGAACCGGGGGAGCGGGTCGCGGTCGTCGGCCCGTCCGGCGCCGGCAAGTCGACGCTCCTGCGGGCCGTCGCGGGCGTGCTCCCGGACGAACCGGACGCCACCGACGACACCGCCGCCTCGGTCCGGGGAACGGTCCTCGTCGACGGTGCCGAACCCCGTGCGGTCCGCGGGCGCGTCGGCCTCGTCATGCAGGACCCCGAGGCGCACACCGTGATGTCCCGCGTCGGCGACGACGTGGCGTTCGGATGCGAGAACGCCGGGGTCCCGCGCGACGAGACCTGGCAGCGCGTCCGGCACGCGCTCGAGGTCGTCGGCCTCGACCTGCCGCTCGACCGGTCCACCACGATGCTGTCCGGTGGGCAGCGGCAGCGGCTCGCCCTCGCCGGTGTGCTCGCCATGCGCCCGGGAGCCCTCGTGCTCGACGAGCCGTGCGCGAACCTCGACCCCGCCGGGGTCGTGCAGGTCCACGACGCCGTCCGGGCGCTCCTCGACGAGACCGGGGCGACCCTGCTCGTCGTCGAACACCGGATCGGCACCTGGCTGGACCTGGTCGACCGGCTCGTGCTGCTCGAACCGGCCGGCGGTGTCGTCGCCGACGGTGCGCCGGCGGATGTCCTCGCCGCCCACGGCCCGACGCTCACCGCCGCCGGCGTCTGGGTGCCGGGATCGGAGCCCGCGCGCGGTTCGGCTCGTCGGAGCACCCGCAGGCCGCCGCGAACGGGCGGAACGGGCGCGGTCGTCACCGGGGGACCGAGCAGATCCCGCCCGTTCGACGAGGCGGGAGCGGACGGCGGCACGGACGCACCCGTGGGCGACGCCGTCCTGCTCGCGGCGCGTGGGCTCGGGACCGCCCGGGGTCGGCGGCAGCCGGTCGGGAGCGGGATCGACCTCGACGTCCGGGCCGGACGCGTGCTCGCCGTCACCGGGCCGAACGGTGTCGGCAAGTCGACGCTCGGCCTGACGCTCGCCGGACTCCTGCGCCCGGCCGCCGGCTCCCTCCGCGCGGGCACGGCCCTCGCCGACGGGATCGGCGACGCGCCCGCCGCCTGGACGAGCACGCAGCTGGCCGGTCGGATCGGCACGGTCTTCCAGGACCCCGAGCACCAGTTCGTCGCCCGCACCGTCCGCGAGGAACTCGCCGTCGGCCCCCGGGCACTCGGCGCACCGGACGTCGACGAGCGGGTCGACGAGCTGCTCGACGCGTTCGGTCTCGCGCACCTCGCGGACGCCAACCCGTTCACGCTGTCCGGCGGCGAGCAGCGGCGGCTGGCGATCGGCACGGTCGTCGCCTCGCGGCCGACCGTCATCGTGCTCGACGAGCCGACGTCCGGGCAGGACCGGGCGACGTGGCAGACCGTGGTCGAACGCCTCGGCGGACTGGCCGACGCCGGCACCGCGATCGTCGCCGTGACCCACGACCAGGATCTCGTCCGCGCGCTCGACGCCGACGAGGTCGTGCTCGGCGCGACCGGGGTGACGGCGGCGAGCGGAGCACCCGCCGCGCCGGTCCCCGGCGGGCTCGGGCCGGCCACGGGGGTGTCCCGGTGACCACGCACCCCACCGCAGCCGGTCTGCCCGGACGAGCCGCGCCTCCCGGCCCACCCGACGGCACCACGCGCGCCCGTGGCGTCCGCGGGGTCCAGCCGGTCGCCTCGCTGCTGGGCGTCCTCGCGCTCGGGATCTGTCTGGTGCTGAGCCTCGACGTCGTGTCCGCGACCGTCGCGCTCGGCCTGGAACTCCTGCTCCTGCCGCTGCTCCGGATCCCGCCGCGCACCCTGTTGCTGCGCACGTCGCCGGTCCTCGTCGCGGTCCCCCTGACCGCGCTGAGCATCGCGTTGTACGGGCGGGCCTCCGGTCGCGAGTGGTTCGACCTCGGCTTCGCCCACGTGACCGACGGGTCCCTCGAGCTCGCGCTCGCGACGGCGTTGCGTGTGCTCGCGGTCGGCCTGCCGGCGGTGGCGTTGTTCGTCCGGGTGGACCCGACGGACCTCGCGGACGGGCTGGCGCAGCTGCTGCGGCTGCCCGCACGGTTCGTGCTCGGGGCGCTGGCGGCGATCCGGATGACGACCCTCCTCGGAGACGACTGGCGACAGCTCGGCATGGCCCGTCGTGCCCGGGGCGTCGCGGACACCGGCCGACTGCGGCGAGGCGCGTCGATGGCGTTCGCGCTGCTCGTGCTCGCGCTGCGGCGGGCGACGACGCTGGCGGTGGCGATGGAGTCGCGCGGGTTCGGCGCTCCCGGGCGGCGGACGTGGGCACGGACCGCTCGGTTCGCGGGGCCGGAGTGGGCGATGGTCGGCGTGCTCGTCGGCATCGGGGTCGTGTCGATCGTGGTCGCCGTGGCGGCGGGGACCTGGCGTGCCTGAGTCCGGCGCCGTCGGCGCTTCCGGCGCTGTCGGCGCGGCCGGCGCCGTGGACGCGGCCGGTGCTGTCGGCGCTGTCGGCGCGGCCGGTGCCGTGGACGCGGCCGGTGCTGTCGGCGCTGCCGGCGCTGCCGGTCCGGCGGACTCGCTCGTCGAGGGCCTCGCCGCCGCGGCAGCCGGGGTCGCGACCGCGTCGGGCACCCGGCTCGTCGTGCTCGTCGACGGGCGGTCCGGCACCGGGAAGACGACGCTCGGCACCGTGCTCGGCGACCGGCTCGGCGCCGAGGTCGTGCACCTCGACGACGTCTACCCGGGGTGGGACGGACTGGCCGCCGCCGCTCGGGCCGTGGTGACCGACGTCCTGGGGGAGCCGTCGGGGTACCGGCGGTGGGACTGGGCGACGTCCTCGCCGGCGGAGTGGGCACCCGTCGACCCCGAGCGCCCGATCGTCGTCGAGGGGTGTGGTGCGCTCTCGCGCGGTTCGGCGCCGCTGGCGTCGCTCCGGGTGTGGCTCGAGGCCGACGACGGCACCCGGTGGGACCGGGCGATCGGCCGCGACGGCGACGTGTTCGCCCGGGAGTGGGAGCGCTGGGCAGCCCAGGAGTCGGCGTTCATCGCGGCCGAGCGGCCCGCGGAGCTCGCGGACGTGGTGCTGCGGACGTAGCGCGCCGCGCCTCCGTGCCGTGCCCTGCCCTGCGCTGCGCCGCCGCGCCGCCCGCCCGCCCCGCCCCGCGCCGCCCGCCGCGCGACGACTTCACGGGCTGGGCGACACCTCACGCTTGGACACGCCCGTGAGGTGTCGCCCAGCGCGAAACCTCGGCGCGGATGCTCCGTGCCGTGCCGTGCCGTGCCGTGCCGTGCCCTGCGCCGCCCGCCGGCGCCGCCGGCCGTCCCGCGAGCGAACGTCACGGGTTGGCCGACACCTCGCGCCCGGACGCGCGCGTGAGGTGTCGCCCAGCGCGAATCCTCGGCGCGGATGCTCAGCGCACTGCGGCGTCCGGGACGGCCCCGCCCCACCCGTTGAACCCGCCGAACACGACCCGGACGGGTACGGCCAGCGCGCGGTCGGTCACGTACCGGTACCCGCCGCCCGGACGGCCGAGCCACAGCGTCCGCGCCGGCGTCGCACTCGTCGCCGCCGTCCGGAGCTCCACCACGTACTGGCCCGAGGGGATCTGGAACTGCGCGGTCTGCTCACTGTCGAGCACCGTCGAGAACCGGGTCGAGAAGGACGCACCGGTCGCCACGTCGGTCACCGTGACGCGCGCGCCACTGAGCTGTGCCGACGAGGTGCCGGACGTCGCGAAGACGAGCAGGTCGTAGTCGCTGTGCGCGTAGTGCCGTGACAACGTCACCTGGGAAGCCGGCAGCGTCCCTCGCTGCTGGTACACCCGGGTCTTCCAGACGGCGGGCGAGGCCAACCCGTTCGCGTACGCCTCGATGCGGTACAGCCCGGTGCTCAGGCCGACGAACCGGTACTCGCCCGCGCCGTCCGAGGTCGTGCGGAACACCTGCGAGGTGTCCTCGTTCCACGCGTACATCAGGCGTCCGGCGGCCGGGCCGTCGGGTCCGACCACCCCGCCCTGCACGGTGGCGCCGACCACCAGCGGCACGGTGACCGCGACCGTCGAACCACCGCGCACCGCGATGCCCGCGCGGAGGCCGGGCGCGTACGTGTCTGCTCCGTGCGGCGGCAGCTGCCGTGTCGTCACCGTGACGGTGTCCGGTGCGGGGATGCCCGTGAACGTCGCGGTGCCGTCGTCGTCGGTGGTGGCGTTCCCGACGACGACGTCGACGCCGATCGCCGCGAGCTCGACGTCCGCCAGGCGGATCGGGGTGCCGTCCGGCGAGGCGAGCTGCACGGTGATCGCCCCGGAGCCGACCGCGGTCGCCGGTGGCGCCACGCCGACCAGCGCTGCCGCCGCCAGTGTCACGACGAGTGTCGTCCCGGTGATGAGTCGCATCGCGTTCCCCGATCGCTCGCCGCTCGTGCGTTGCGTGGGATCGTACGCGTCGTCGCGCCTGCGCGCGCGACCCCACCGTGCGGTGCGTGCGGACGCACCGGCCAGGAGGCGCGACCCGCCCTGCGGACGCACGTCGCGCCTCCTGGCCGGTCACCGCTCGGGCGGTCGGGCCGCGGCTACCGACTGCGGAGGATCCCGAGGAACTCGTCGGCCATGCCGAGCTGCTGTTCCAGCTTCGCGCGGCGCAGCTCGGTGTCGCGGACGTACGCGTCGAGCTCGCCACGGAGGCGGGCTCGTTCGGCGTCGTCGTCGGTCTGGTCGAGGGCGTCGACGACGGCCAGGAGCTCGGCCATCTGCTCGAGACTGAACCCGAGGGGCTTCATGCGGCGGATGACGAGCAGTCGAGCGAGGTCCGTGTCGGTGTACAGCCGGAACCCGCCCTCGGAGCGACCGGACGGGCGGAGCAGACCGACCTCGTCGTAGTGGCGGATGGTGCGGTGGGACAGGCCGGTGCGTTCGGCGAGGTCGCCGATGTGCATCGTGGTCGGTGCCGCGTCGTCCGTCATGCCAGGCGCCTCCGTGCCGTCGTCGTGTCCTGGCGAGCGTATCGCCGCGCGATCAGCAGTCCCGCCCTTGCGCACCAACCCTTCCGTTGCGTTAGAGTCGAACCACAGCAACTCTCCCGCGACGGAAGAGTTGAGATGTGCCGGACGCCTCGACGTCGCCGGCCGTGCGCGATGACGCGCCCCACGAACAGCTCTCGCGGGCGCAGCGCCCGCACCCCACCATCCGAAGGAGAACCGTGACGATCGTCACGCAGTCCGTGCCCGTCCAGGCGCACCCCAGTCCCACCGTCCTGTCCGCCCTGCGGAACCCGAAGGTCCTGCTCCGCGAGGTCCTCGCCGGCCTCGTCGTCGCCCTCGCCCTGATCCCCGAGGCGATCTCGTTCTCGATCATCGCCGGCGTCGACCCCCGTGTCGGCCTGTTCTCGGCGTTCGTGATGGCCGTCGTCATCTCGTTCGTCGGTGGCCGAGCCGCGATGATCACCGGCGCGACCGGCGCGATCGCCCTCGTCGTCGCCCCGGTCGTCAAGGAGCACGGCCTCGACTACCTCATCGCCACCGTCCTGCTCGGCGGGGTCTTCCAGCTGATCCTCAGCGGGCTGGGAGCGGCGAAGCTGATGCGGTTCGTGCCCCGGTCGGTGATGGTCGGGTTCGTCAACGCGCTCGCCATCCTGATCTTCACCGCGCAGCTGCCGAACATCATCGGCGTCTCGTGGCTGGTGTGGCCGATCGCCGCCGCCGGCATCGCGATCATCGTCCTGCTGCCCCGGTTCACCACGGCGATCCCCGCGCCGCTCGTCGCGATCGTCGTCCTGACCCTGGTGACCGTGTTCGCGTCGATCGCGATCCCGACCGTCGGGGACGAGGGCAGGCTCCCCGACAGCCTGCCGACCCTGTTCATCCCGAACGTGCCGCTGACCCTCGAGACGCTCACGATCATCGCCCCGTACGCACTCGCGATGGCCTTGGTCGGGCTCCTCGAGTCGCTGATGACGGCGAAGCTCGTCGACGAGGTCACCGACACCGGCTCCCGGAAGACCCGAGAGGCCCTCGGCCAGGGCGTCGCGAACATCGCCTCCGGACTGTTCGGTGGCATGGGCGGGTGCGCGATGATCGGGCAGACCATGATCAACGTGAAGGCCTCCGGTGCCCGCACGCGCATCTCGACGTTCCTGTCCGGAGTTTTCCTGCTCGTGCTGGTGGTCGGTCTCGGCGACGTCGTCGCGATCATCCCGATGGCCGCCCTCGTCGCCGTCATGGTGATGGTCTCGGTCGGCACCTTCGACTGGCACAGCATCAGGCCTGCCACCCTGAAGCGGATGCCCGTCGGCGAGACCATCGTCATGGTGCTCACCGTCGTGGTCGTGGTCGCCACCGACAACCTCGCGATCGGCGTCATCATCGGCGTCGTCGCCGCGATGGTCGTCTTCGCCCGCCGCGTCTCCCACTTCACGAACGTGTCGCGGAGCATCGAGACGCTGCCGGACGGCGCGCAGCATGCCCTGTACGCGGTCGAGGGTGAGCTGTTCTTCGCCTCCTCGAACGACCTCACCACCCAGTTCGACTACACCGACGACCCGGAGCTCGTGGTGATCGACATGACGAGGTCGCATGTGTGGGACGCCTCCACCGTCGCCGCCCTCGACGCGATCGAGACGAAGTACCACCAGCACGGCAAGCGCGTCGAGATCCGCGGGA
Source organism: Curtobacterium sp. AB451 (assembly GCF_050585845.1). Taxonomy (NCBI): domain Bacteria; kingdom Bacillati; phylum Actinomycetota; class Actinomycetes; order Micrococcales; family Microbacteriaceae; genus Curtobacterium; species Curtobacterium sp. AB451. The sequence goes on along the minus strand of NZ_JBOBQG010000001.1, from coordinate 179,581 downwards.
TGAACGACGCCAGCCGGGCGTTCCACGGCCGCCTCGCCGGCACCCTCGGATCCGGTCACTGACGACCACCTCGACCTCCGCCCGGCCCCGACGGGGCACCGAGTGAACGGGCGGAGCCGTGAGGCCGGGACCTGATTCCCCGACCTCGCAGCGGGCACCGTCGCATCGAACCGCGACGGTGCCCGCACCCGCCCGTCGTGTCGCGCGGGGCGGGCTGCGCCCGTCGTGCCGCGCGGGGCGGGCCCCGCAGCCCCGAGACTCGGCTCGGCGGACGGTTTCGCGGCCGCCGCGCCGCGAACGTGTCCGCGGGGCCGAGACTCGGGCGCGGGAGCGGCGGCTACGCCCAGCCGAGCTCGTGCAGGCGCTCGTCGTCGATGCCGTAGAAGTGCCCGATCTCGTGCACGAGCGTGGTGTGCACCTCGTCCTTGAGTTCCTCGAGCGTGTCGCACTCGGCGAGGTGCTGCTTCCGGAACACCACGATCCGGTCGGGCAGCTCGCCGAAGCCGTACTGCCCGCGCTCGGTCGCCGCGACGCCGTCGTACACGCCGAAGAGCTCTTCGCCGTCCTCCGGTTCGTCCTCGACGACGAACACCACGTTGTCGAGGCCGTCGACCATCTCGTCGGGGAGCAGGTCGAGCTCGTCGGTCACGAGCTGCTCGAAGGCATCGGCGGACATCTCCATCACGCTGCCGATCGTCTCACGGCGTGCTGGCCGTCCGCGGCGAAGCCGTCCAGCGCGCTGACCGCCCGCGGCCAGGCCGGGTGGCGACGTGCCCGTCCGCACCCGGGCCGTGCTGCCCGCCCGCGGCGAAGCCGATCGGCGCGCTGACCACCCGCGGTGAAGCCGTACGGCGCCGGAGGCGCCCAGACAAACACTGAGGGAGAGCCCCGGTTGCGTCAGACGCAACAGGACTCTCCCTCGACTGGGGTGAATAACGGGTCTCGAACCCGCGACCTCCTAGACCACAACCAGGCGCTCTACCAACTGAGCTATATCCACCATGTGCACACCGGGCGACCGGCGCGACCACTCAATAGTAGTACATGCCGGAGGCGGGTCGGACCACGTGGGGCGAGCCGCGCCTCCTGGACGCGCCGGAGGCGGCGTGTCCTACTGCGCGAGCCGTGGCTCCCACTTGGCGACGACCTCGTTCGCGACCGCCTTGACGTCCTCCGAGGAGGGGCCGGGCTCGGCGACGAAGCCGGCGCGGCGGTAGTACTCGAGCTCGCGGATGGACTCGAGGATGTCCGCGAGCGCTCGGTGCCCGCCGTGCTTCTCGGGGGCGTTGAAGTACACGCGCGGGAACCAGCGGCGGCAGAGCTCCTTGATGCTCGAGACGTCGACGCTGCGGTAGTGCAGGTGGCCGTCGACGCGGGGCATGTACTTCGACAGGAACGAGCGGTCGGTGCCGATCGTGTTGCCCGCGAGGGGAGCGGAACCCTCGGCGGGGACGTGCTCGAGGATGTACTCGAGCACCTGGTACTCGGCGTCCGCGAGGCTCACACCGTTCGGGATCTCCTCGAGCAGCCCCGAGGTGGTGTGCATGTTCGTGACGAACTCGTTCATGTTGTCGAGCGCCGACTGGTCGGGCTTGATCACGATGTCGAAGCCGGGGTGCACGGGGACGAGGTCGAAGTCGGTGACGACGACGGCCACCTCGACGAGTTCGTCGACCTCGAGGTCGAGGCCCGTCATCTCGCAGTCGATCCAGACGAGGCGGTCGTTCGCAGTTGCCATGGTGTCGATCCTATTCCGCGGTGGCGCGGGGCCCGGTGCCGGGTGGGAGTAGGGGCTGGCGCTCGGGTGCTGGGGTGCTCGCTCGGGTGCTCGGGTGCCCGCTCGGGCGATCGCATGCTGGGTGGCGCGCTCGCGAGCGGGCGATGTCTGCAACGCTCGCGGCGCGACCGGGACGTGTTTCGCCCGCTCGCCGGGTGGGCTGCCCGGGCGGGCGGGCGAGGAGCGCTGAGCGGGCGGATTGTGCGGCGCTCTCGGCGGGCGCGCAACGTGTTCCGCCCGCTCGTCGCGCGCTCCGCGCGAGCGGGCGATTGGTGCAGCGCGAGGGGCGCACGCCGAACGTGTTCCGCCCGATCGCGCCCTCCGGTGGGTTGAGGGCGACTGCCTGGAGGCGCGGGCCGGCCCCTCGGGACCGTGTCGCGCCTCCAGGCGGTCACCCTGCGGACGGGCGCAGCTGGCCAACGGGCGAATCCGGTCGCGTGCCCGCGGTCGCCACGACGACTTCCGCCCGCTCGCGCGGCGGTGGCGCGAGCGGGCGGGATGTGGTGTGTGCGGGGCGTGAGCGGGACGTGTTTCGCCCGCTCGCGCGGCGGTGGCGCGCGCGGGCGGGATGTGGCGGGTGCGGGGCGTGAGCGGGACGTGTTTCGCCCGCTCGCGCGGGGGAAGCGCGAGCGGGCGGGATGTGGTGGGTGCGGGGCGTGAGCGGGACGTGTTTCGCCCGCTCGCGCGGGGGAAGCGCGAGCGGGCGGAAGGGGACGAGCGCGCCCCGGGCTAGGCCATCTCGCCGGCGCCGATGGCCTCGGCCTCGACGCGCTCCGGCTCGGCGCCGTCGTCCACCCGGCGCAGCACGCGCGTGGTGCACACGACCACGACGAACGCGACGGCGACGGACAGCCCCGCGAAGACGTACGCGGCGGACGGGGCGAAGCGGTCGGCGAGCAGCGTGGCCACGGGCGGGGCGATCGCGCCGCCGATGAAGCGCACGGCCGAGTAGGCGCTCGACGCGACGGAGCGGGGGAGGTCGGTGGCCTCCATGACGCACTCGGTGAGGACGGTGTTGAGGACACCGAGCACCAGACCGCCGACGATGACCGAGATGACCAGGTCGACCTGCGAGTGCACGACCACGGCGGCGGCGAACAGGTCGAGCGCGAGCAGCGGGAGCGCGATCTTCAGCACGGTGGTGCGGCGGAGTCGGGCGGTGAGCATCGGGGCGACCCAGACCGAGGTGATCGCGAGGCCCACGCCCCAGCCGAAGAACGTGAAGCCGATGCCGAGCGCGCCGAAGCCGAGCGGGAAGGGCGTGTACGCCAGCAGGACGAAGAAGCCGATGTTGTAGAAGAGCGCGGTGACGGCGAGGGCGGCGAGTGCCGGACGACCGAGCGCGCGGAACGGTGCGGAGAGCTTCGTCGGGGTGGGCTTCTCGAGGCCCGAGGACTTCAGGAGCGTGACGATGGCGATGAACGCGATGGCCATGAGGGTAGTGACACCGAAGAACGGGCCGCGCCAGCTCACCGAGCCGAGCAGGCCGCCGACGAGCGGGCCGACCGCGATGCCGAGGCCGAGCGCCGCCTCGTACAGGATGATCGCGGACGCGGTGCCGCCCGAGGCCGCACCGACGATCGTCGCGAGGGCCGTGGAGATGAAGAGCGCGTTCCCGAGGCCCCATCCGGCGCGGAAGTCGATGATCGTCCACACGCTGTTCGACGTCGCCGCGAGCACCGAGAACAGCACGATGAGCGCGAGGCCGATGAGCAGGGTGTTCTTCGCACCGATGCGGCTGGAGACCCAGCTGGTGAAGAACATCGCGACACCGGTGACGGCGAGGTAGCTCGTGAAGAGCAGCTCGGTCTGGGCGGCGGTGGCCCGCAGCGACGAGGCGATCGCGGGGAGGATCGGGTCGACGAGCCCGATGCCCATGAAGGCGACGACGCAGGCGAAGGCGATCGCCCAGACCGCTGACGACTGCTTGAGGATGCTGCCGGACTGTCCGGCGGGTGCGTGGGCGTTCACGCGTGGGTCTCCGTTCTGGTGGCGGTGGAGGTGCGGGAGGCGATGATCTCGACGGCGTCGTGCAGGGTGTCCCACTCGTCCTCGGTCAGGTCGGCGAAGAGCGGACCGACCGTCCGGGTGAGGGTGACCCGCCAGGACACCAGCCGTTCGTGGCCGGCCTCGGTGAGCTCGATGAGCTGCCCGCGGGAGTCGTCCGGGTCGACGGTGCGGGTCACGAGGCCGTCGGCGAGCATGCCGGCGACGAGCCTCGTCATCGTCGGCTGCGCGACGCGGGAGGCGGCAGCGAGCTCGCCGAGGCGGAGCGGCTGGTCGGTCTCGAGGATGCCGAGCGTGCGCCAGACGGCGGAGGAGGTGGTGTTCCCCGTCGCCTGCGCTGCGGTGCGGATCAGGCGGTTGACGGAGACGAGGAGCGTCTCGATCGTCTGCTCGCGCGGTGATTCCATAGCAAAACTATATAGCGAAGCTATGAAGTCGTCAACAGGCGGCCCCTGGTAGAAGGGATGCATGAGCGACATCACCATCCACGAAGGCGACGAGTACACCGCGATCTTCCACGGCGGACCCTTCGACGGCACGACCGACACCCGCACGGCCACGAGCGACGCGCTGGACGACGAGGTCACGGTGTTCGCCGACGTCGAGGGCCTCCAGACCGCGTTCACCTACCGCATGACGAAGTCGCGCCAGGTGCTCGACCAGACCTCGGCCGAGTTCGAGTACGTGCCGGGCGAGTCCGACCCGGTCGACGACCTCGCCGACCGCGGGGACCGCAGCGGCGAGTTCGACCGCGAGTAACCGACGGCGCCGCGGCGCGCGGCGGACATCGCGCACCGCGGCACCCCGCTCCACGCGGCGGGAGTAGAACCCCGCCCGCCCGCGTTGCAGGACTCCATGCAGCTCGACCTCTGGACCTCCTCGTTCTGCGCCCCGTGCGCCGCCGCCCGCCGGGTGTCGGCCGAGGCGTCCGAGCTCGTCCCCGGGCTGCACGTCACGGAGCGGGACGTGGCGAACCACCCCGACCAGGCAGAGGACCTCGGCATCCGGTCGACCCCCACGATCATCGTGCGGCGGGACGACGGAGCCGAGGTCTTCCGTTCACCCGGCGTCCCGACCCGGGACCAGCTGCTCCTCGCGATCGCCAAGGCGATCTGACCCGCCCACGCGCGACGCAGCTCCGGGCGGCCGGTCTCCGAGTCGATCCGGCACCTCCCCGCGCTGGCTCGTCGGCGCCAGCAGCACCGGCGGCTCCGCCGGACGCAGCAGTCGGCGTCCCTGCCGCAGCACCCGCTTCAGCGCACGCACCGGCGCCCCGATCGCCAGGGCGACGGCTCCGAGCACACTGCGGTCGTCCGGCCCGAGGGCGTTCTTGCGCTCCCAGGCCCGGCGGAGCACACCGCCCCGGCTCCGGCGCGCGGCCGGCCGATCGCGCAGCACCCCGGCGTCGCGTGACGCCATGAGCCGCTCGGCCCGCTCCGCCCAGTCGTTCTCGGACTCCGGGTGGAAGTGGTTGTCGTGCATCCACGCGGGCCGGACCGTCCCGAACCGGCCGTCCACGAGGTCGATCGCGTCGCCCTCGAGGCCGCTGCCCACGAACACCTCGTTGATGAGGTGCCGGCCGATGCCGAAGTCGGTCAGGGTGAGGGCGGGGATGCCCCGGGCCGCCGCCTCGAGCACGGCCGTCGAGCTGATCGTCACGAGGGCCACCGCGCGGTCGAGGTGGACCGACATCGGCCCGCTCTCGACCACGAGGTTCGCCGGGGCGTCCGCGGGCACGAGGTCCGGGTACGGGTCCTGCTCACGGTGCGTCTGGTGTTCGCCGGCGCCGGCCCGGACCTTGATCACCACCCGCCACTCCGGATGCCGGCGCGCGGTCTCGGCGAGCCACCCGACGACTCGCTCGCGGTCGGCACGCTCGGCGGGGACGCTCGGCTGCGCAGCGAAGACGACGGCGTCGCGGGTCGGCGACCCGACGGTCGATCCCGCGTCCGGCGCCGCCGGCCGCGCGAACGGCAGCGTCGCGAGCGCGAAGTGCGGCTCGACGCCGCCCTCGGCCGCGAGCTCCTCGTACGCCCGGACCTCGCGGTGGCTGTGCAGCACGAACAGGTCGGCGCGCGCTCGGAAGAACACGCCCTTCCACTTCGCCGGGTACGAGATGCCCGGCAGCCCCGTCACGAGGACGGGCCGCCGCGGCACCCGACGGTGGACCTCCTCGATGACGAGTTCGGCGACCGGTCCGATCAGGGACACCAGGACCGCGTCCGGCGGGTCGGTGCGGAGTCGCTCGACGATCGCGTCGACGTCGAGCGGCTCCGGCGGTGTCGCCGCCAGGTGCGCCAGCCGGCCGTCGAGCCCCCGGAACGCGGACCGCAGCTGCGCCGGACTCGCGGATCGCGGCGTCGCCACCGTGACGAGTTCCAGCACCCAGTGCGCGGGTGCGGCGGCGAGCAGGTGGGCGCCCCACTTCGCGAACGAGTCGGTGTCGACCAGGCCGACCACCCGACGGACGCGCGGCGATCCGGCGGACGGGAGGCGCGCCTCCCGTCCGCCCGTCGCCCCGCGTCCGTCGCCGGTCGCGTCCAGGGCGTTGCCGGTCACGCTCCGACGCGGCGCAGCTTCGCGAGCGGTGCCCGCTCGCCCGGCATGACCCGCTTGACCCCGTCGCCGAGTGCGGTCTCGATGATGCGGACGTCGCGCGCCAGGGTCTGCAGCCCGTGCGGCTCGAGCGAGGCAGCGTGGTCCGAGCCCCACATCGTCCGGTCGAGCGTGATGTGGCGCTCGAGGGCCGTGGCGCCGAGGGCGACGGCGGCGATGGAGATCTGCAGGCCCGGCTCGTGCCCGGAGTACCCGACCGGGACCCCCGCGTACCGGGTCGCGAGGGTGTCGATCATCCGCAGGTTCGCCTCCTCGGCGGGGAGCGGGTACGTCGACGTCGCGTGCATGAGCACGAGGCGCTCGGTGCCGAGGGCGTCGACGGCGCGGTCGATCTGCTCGAGCGTCGACATGCCGGTCGACAGGATCACGGGCTTGCCGGTCGCGGCGACCTCGGCGAGGAGACCGAGGTCCGTCACCGACGCCGAGGCGATCTTGTACGCGACCACGTTGAGGTCCTCGAGGAACGCGACCGACGGCTCGTCCCACGGCGAGGCGAACCAGTCGAGCCCCCGGAGCGTCGCGTGGTCCCCGATCTCGATGTACTGGTCGCGGTCGAACTCGACGCGGTACCGGTACTCGAGGTACGTCATCTCGCCCCACGGCGTGCTGCGGGGCGTCTGCTTCATGTGCTCCGGCGTCGCGATCTCCGGCGTGCGCTTCTGGAACTTCACCGCCTGCAGCCCGGCGTCGGCCGCGACGTCGATGAGCCGCTTGGCGATGTCGACGTCGCCGTTGTGGTTCAGGCCGATCTCGCCGATGAGGTACGCGGGGTGGCCCGCGCCGATCGTGGACGTGCCGATGGTGACGGTCATGGTGCTCCGTTCGGTGCGGGAACGTGCGGCGCGGTCGCCGGACGGGGGTCGGGTGCGTGCTCGGTGGAGCGACTCGCGATCGTCGGACGGTCCAGCCGGGCCGCGAGGGCGGACGCGAGGGCGAGGTCCGCCGGCTCGTCGACGTCGATCGCGCCCGCGCCGTCCACGACGACGAGTTCGACCCGGCCGTGGAACCGGTGCCGGTGCTCGCGGAAGCCGGTCGCGCGGAAGACGTAGAAGGCGCCCGTCTCACGGAACTCCGGGGCGCGGTCCTGCCGGCGGGGCCGGACCGCCTGCTCGTGGTTCACGGCGCGGGCGGTGCCGTCGTCGTCGACGCGCCAGAGGAAGGCGTGCGAGGGCGCGGCGGCGAACACCGCGTCGGCGTGCCCGTCCCGGACCCGGGTGACGGCAGCGTCGAGGTCGGCCGGGTCGATGAACGGCGAGGTCGCCTGCACGAACACGACGACCTCGGGCTCCTCGCCCGCGGCCGCGAGTACGTCGAGGACGTGCAGCACCGCCGACTCCGACGAGGCCTCGTCACCGGCCAGCTCCGGCGGGCGGCGGACCACCCGGGCGCCGGCGGACACGGCCTCGGCCGCGATGGCGTCACCGTCGGTCGAGATCACGACTGCGTCGATCGTCGGACTCGCGAGCGCGGCCTCGACGGCGCGGCGCACCAGCGACCGCCCGCCGACCTGGCGGAGGTTCTTGCCCGGGATGCCCTTCGAACCCGCACGGGCCGGGACGACCGCGACGACGGAACCGGTGGAGCGCATGCCCGGGACGCTACGAAGCTGCGGTGTCGCACAGGCGAACGGCAGGCAGACGCGCGCCGAAGGGTTCCGGAACCCGACCGGCGGACGCCAGTCGCGCCTCCCGGCTCTTCCACAGCGGCAGCAACGGATGCCGAAAGCCGGTCCGGTGACCCTGGACCCATGAGTCGCACCTCCCGCACACCCGCCGTCCAGCGAGCACGCTGGGAACGTCCCGCCTTCTTCGGGCTGCTCCTCGCCACGGGCGTGCTGTACCTGGTGAACCTCGGCGTCAACGGGTACGCGAACGCGTTCTACTCGGCCGCCGTCCAGGCCGGGAGCCAGAGCTGGGAGGCCTTCTTCTACGGGTCCTCGGACGCCGGCAACTCGATCACCGTCGACAAGCCGCCGGCGTTCCTCTGGGTGATGGAGCTGTCGGTCCGGCTGTTCGGCCTGAACTCGTGGGCGATCCTCGTCCCCGAGGCGCTGATGGGGGTCGCCACCGTCGCGCTGCTGTACGCGATCGTCCGGCGACGCTTCTCCGCCGGGGCGGCGCTCACCGCCGGAGCCGCACTCGCCACGACCCCCGTCGCCACCCTGATGTTCCGCTTCAACAACCCGGACGCGCTCCTCACCCTGCTCATGGTGCTGTCGCTCTGGCTCGTCCTGCGCGGTGTCGACACCGGGAAGCTGCGGTACGTGGTCTGGGCGGGCGTCGCCGTCGGGTTCGCCTTCCTCACGAAGCAGCTGCAGGGCTTCCTGATCCTGCCCGTCCTCGTCGGCGTGTACCTGTACTGCTCGTCGCTGCCGTTCGTGAAGCGGGTCGTGCACCTGCTCTGGGCCGCCCTCGCCGTGGTCGTCGCCGGCGGCTGGTGGGTCGCCGTCGTGGAACTCGTGCCCTCCTCGTCCCGCCCGTACGTCGGGGGATCGCAGACGAACTCGTTCCTCGAGCTCACCTTCGGCTACAACGGCCTCGGTCGGGTCACCGGCGACGAGACCGGCAGCGTGACCGGCGGTGGCGGGACCGCCGGCGCCGGCTCCTGGGGTGCCACCGGGATCCTCCGGCTGTTCGGCTCGGAGTTCGCGGGACAGATCACCTGGCTGCTGCCCACCGCGCTCGTCCTGCTCGTCGCCGCCCTCGTCGCGATCGGCTTCCGGCAGCGGACCTCGGCGCGGCTGGCGACCGTCCTCGCGCTCGGCGGTGCGCTGCTCCTGACCGGGCTGGTCTTCAGCTTCATGGGCGGGATCTTCCACCCGTACTACACGGTGGCGCTCGCCCCGTACATCGCCGGACTCGTGGGCATCGGCGCCGGGGTGCTGTGGGAGCGGCGCTCGTCGTGGTGGTGGCGCGGGACGGCTGCGCTCGCCGTGGTGGTGACCGTGGTGTGGCAGTGGCACCTGCTGACGGCGGCGGCGGGGTGGCAGCCGTGGATCCGGTGGGTGGTGCTCGTGGCCGGGGTGGTGACGGCGGTGGCGGTGCTCGTGCCGGTGCGGTCGGGCGCCGCCGCCTCGGCTCACGGCGCGGGTGCGGAGGCGGCCGGTGCGGGTGCTGCCGCGGACGGCGCGGGGCCGGCGGCGGGTGCGGGTGCGGTGGCTTCCGGTGTGGGGCTGGCGGCCGGTGTGGGGCCGGCGGCCGGTGCGGGGCCGGCGGCAGGCGCGGGCCCGGCGGCGGGGCCGGCCGTGGCTGGTGCCGGGGCCTCGGCTGCTGTCGACGGGTGGGAGCGTGTGCCGCGGGTGATCGGCGAGCCCGGGTCCGACGTCACCCCTGCCCCCGCGGGTCGTGGGCTGTCCGCGAGGTGGTCCCGACCGGTCGGCAGCATCGTGGTGGTCGGTGCGGTCGTCACGGCGCTCCTCGGACCGACGGCGTACTCGATCGACACGGTGACGACCGCGCACACCGGTTCGCTGCCGTCGGCCGGGCCGACGGTCGCGGGCGCCGGCTTCGGCGGTGGCGGACGCGGCGCGTTCGGTGGCGGACGTGGCGCGTTCGGTGGTGGCGGGACCGCCGGTGGCGGGACCGCCGGTGGCGGGACCGCCGGTGGCGGGACCGCCGGTGGTGGGACCGGGACCAACGGTGGTGTTCCGGGAGGCGCGGGTGGCGCTGGCGGCACCGGTGGACCCGGTGGGGCGGGTGCGCCCGGCGGGACCGGCACCGGGACGGGTGGCGGCACCGGGACCGGCACCGCGCCGGGTGGCGGCACCGGGACGGGCACGGGTGCGGGTCGTGCGGGTGGTGGCGGGTTCGGCGGTGCCGGTGGGCTGCTCGGCGGATTGACCGAGATCTCCTCGACGCTGCGGAAGGCGCTCCTGGAGGACGCCGACGACTACACCTGGGTGGCCGCGACCATCGGGTCGAACAGCGCCGCGACCTACCAGCTCGCGACCGGCGCCTCGGTGATGCCGATCGGCGGCTTCAACGGCTCGGACCCGTCACCGACCCTCGCCGAGTTCGAGGCGGACGTGGCTGCGGGGAAGATCCACTACTTCATCGCTGGCAGCGTCGGGCAGTCGAACGGCGGCAGCGACGCGGCGTCGAAGATCTCGGCGTGGGTGGAGTCGAACTTCACCGCGTCGACCATCGGCGGGGTCACGGTCTACGACCTCACGGCGGGCTAGGGTCGAGGGGTGCTCGGAGCGGACGACCACCTCGACCCCGCGCCCCGTCGTGTCCTCGTCGCCGGCACCACGGGTGTCGGGAAGACCACCACGGCGGGGCGGATCGGCCGGGTCCTCGGCCTCCCGCACACCGAGATCGACTCGCTCTACCACGGGCCCGGCTGGGTCCCGCGGGACACCTTCGTCGCCGACGTCGAGCGGTACACGAGCGAACCCGCATGGGTGACGGAGTGGCAGTACACGTCCGTCCGGGCGATGCTGGCCGAGCGTGCGGACACGCTCGTGTGGATCGACCTGCCGACGGCCCAGGCACTCTGGCGGCTCCTGCGTCGGACGCTCCACCGTCGGTTCCGACGCATCGAGATGTGGAACGGCAACACCGAACCGTCGCTGTGGACGTTCTTCACCGACCGCGGGCACATCGTGCGGTGGGGCATCAGTACCCGCAACGACTCGCGCCGCCGAGTGCCGGCGCTCGTCGAGACCGCGCCGCACCTGCGCATCGTCCACCTGCGGTCGCAGCGGGAGGTCGACCGGTTCGTGCAGCACCTCGGCGAGGGTCGCGGATAGAATCGGGGCCGTCCGCCTCCGTAGCTCAGTGGATAGAGCAGGTGGTTTCTACCCACCGTGCCGCGGGTTCGATTCCTGCCGGGGGCACCCACGACGAAGGCCGCCGTCCATCGGGACGGCGGCCTTCGTGCGGTTCGGTGACCGCCTACTCGTCGTCGTCGGCAGCGCGGCGACGGAGCTCGCTCGCGCTGATCGGCTGGGTGTAGGGCGCCTCGGAGGTCTCGTCGGCGTCCGCGGGTTCGGCGGGGCCACCGGCGATGCGGGTCGGGATCGACCGGGTCTGCGCTGCGGTCGGGCCGTCGGCCGCGCGGGCGTCGCCGCCCGCGGTGCGGTTGACGTGCGCGTCCGCCGAGGTCGGCTGCGCGACCGGCGGCGGGACGGGAGCGCCGGCGCCGCGGGCGGCAGGCTCCTGGTCGCCGGACTCGCCGACGTCGTTCGACCGCGCACCGTTCGACCGCGCGTCGTTCGATCGTGTGTCGTCCGACCGCGTGTCGTTCCCACGGGCCGTCGGACCCGCGACGGGAGCGGCGCTGCCCGCTGCGGACCCGTCCGTCGTGGTCCCGCGTGCACCGGAGGGGCGGACGTCGTCCACCGCGTCCGCGTTGTCGGCGTCCGGAGCGCCGACGGAGCTCGGGTTCCGTCCGGAGACGGGGGAGGCGGGCGACCCGAGCGGCGCGCGCGTCGGGGCGCCGGCAGCGGGCCCGGCCCCGGCAGGACGCGTCGCGTCGTCCCCGTACGCGCGGGTCGCCCCGTCCCCGTACGCCCGGGTCGCCCCGTCCCCGTACGCGCGGGTCGAGCCGTCGCCGTACGCGCGGGTCGCGCCGTCGCCGTACGCCCGCGTGGTGGTCGCGTCCGAGATCGGGGTCGTCCGGTTGCTCGAGGTGTCCGAGATGGGGGTGGTCGCGTTCGGGTCGACCGGCGCGGAACCGCCGCGGGTCACCGAGAACCCGGCACCCGGCGACGGCGCGGACGTGCTCCCGGCACCGGCGCCGGCACCGGCAGCGGCACCCGGCGCGGGACGGAGCGAGGTCGTCGTCGGTGTCGGACGCTCGGCCGGAGCCACCGCGGTCGAGCCGGCGTCGGCGGTGCGCGAGGCGCTCGCCTGGTCGGCGTTCCAGTCCTGCTGCCTGGTGATGAGTTCGGCGTCGGGATCGGGCGAGTCGAACTTCCAGCGCTCGAGGTCGCTCTTGAACAGCTTGCGCGCACGGTTCGGACGCGCCTGCCACTCGAGGATGCGGTCACGGAACTCGGCGAGGGACTGTTCCGCCTGGAAGCTGAACGTCGAGGAGTTCTTCTTGATGTCGGCGATCTCGTGCTGGGTCCAGTTCGCCGCGAGGGGCGCACCGGCGACGGGCAGCAGCCGCAGTCGGATGTCGGCGTCCTCGGCGAGGTGGTCCGCGTAGGCGCGCTCGTCGTGCCCGAGGGAACCCCAGGTCGCCGCCTTGCGTGCAGCCGAGACGATGCCCGCGACGGCCGCGTTCCGGGCTTCGCGTTCCTGCATCGTCACGACCCGCTTGGTCGCCCCGCGTCCGATGAGCGCCGCGACGATGCCCGCCACGACGATCGCGACGAACGGGACGAGCGCGCCGGAGATCACGCGCCAGCCGTCGTCGGACGAGATCCAGTCGCTCAGGTCGTTCCACCAGTTCATGCGCGCACCCTACTCACGGAACGGTCAGGTGTCGGGGAGGTCGGGCGGCGTTCCGCGGACCGGGTGTTCCCCGCGCGCTGGCCGATCCGCCGGCTCGGACTCATCCCCAGCGCAGGCAGTCGACCGCGTCGTCGGCCGACCACACGTTCGGGAGCTCGACGAAGCGCCGTTCGGTCGACACGTACCGCCGCGCGCGGTAGGCCGTGCCCCCGGCGACGTCCACGCGGTCCACGTACCCGACGATCTCGCCGTTCGCCCGGGTCACGCGGCTGAGGTCGTCGCGGACGTCGAGGATCCGGAGGTCGCCGCGCGAGCGGGCGACGGGTGCGGTGCGGATCCTGAGGACGGGTTCGTTCGTCGCCTGCATCGTCGTGCCTCCTGCTCGTCGGTGTGTGTCCGACGGTACGGCCGACCACCGACACGCCGGGCATCGTCGGGTGTTCTGTGCACTGGCATCGCGAGCGTGCGCATCGTGGAGGACCTGTGCCCCGGTCGCGGGTCGCTCAGAGGCGCGCGCGGTACCGTGACGCCATGATCACGTTCGTGCTCGCAGGTGGATGTTTCTGGTGTCTCGACGCCGTGTACCGCACGCTCCAGGGCGTGCAGGACGTGGTGTCGGGCTACGTCGGCGGGGGTGTGGCCGACCCGTCCTACGAGCTGGTCTGCACCGGCACGACCGGTCACGCCGAGGCCGTCGCGGTCACGTTCGACGAGGCGGTCATCCCGGCCGACGTCATCCTCGACGTGTTCTTCACGCTCCACGACCCGCGTCAGCTGAACCGGCAGGGCGCCGATGTCGGCACGCAGTACCGCTCGGCGATGTTCCCGGCGGACGGCGAGCAGAAGGCGCTGTTCGAGCGGGCGATCGCGCGCGCCTCGGACATCTGGGACGGCGGCATCGTGACGACCATCGAGCCGCTCGGTACCTTCTACCGTGCGGAGGAGTACCACCAGGACTTCTTCGCGAAGAACCCCGGTCAGGGCTACTGCCTCGCGGTGGCGCTGCCGAAGGTGAACAAGGTCCGCAAGGCCTACAGTCAGTACATCCTGGCGTCCTGAGACTCCGGACGTCGGGGCCACGAGGAGGTGGTCGAACGATGACGAACAACACCGGGACCTGGGTCGCGGTCGGACCAGCGGGAGCGGTCGGCAGCATCCACCGAGCCGACGGGGGATTCCGCGTCGAGCTCTACGGGCGGAGCGCGGGTGGCGGGACGTACCCGTCCCTCGAGTCGGCGAAGGGCGCGGTGCACGCGGCCCTCGGCCCGCTGGCGGACCGTCCGGAGTTCCGCGCGCACTGACCGCGTTCCGGCCAGGAGGCGCGGGGGACTCGTCCTCCACAGCGCACCTCTCCGAGTCGACCAGTCACAGATCGAGCCCCGGGCCGCTTGCGCGGCCCGGGGCTCGATGACGATCGACCCATGAACGACACCATCACCGTCTGCGGGATCATCGCCACCGAGCCGCGTCACCTCGTGACCGACACCGGCATCGCCATCACGAGCATGCGCCTCGCCTCGCCCTCCCGACGCTGGGACCGGACGACCTCCACCTGGAGCAACGGCGCCACGAACTGGTACACCGTCACCGCCTTCCGTTCGCTCGCGGCCAACGTGCACCGCTCCCTGAAGAAGGGGGACCGCATCGTCGTCACCGGCCGCATCCGCATCCGCACGTGGGAGCGCGACGGCCGGGGCGGGACGTCCGTCGAGATCGACGCCGAGGCGCTCGGGCACGACCTCGCGTGGGGCATCAGCAACTGGGTCCGCGTCCCGCGCCACGCGGGGGAGTCCTCCGCGGCTCCGGGCAGCACCCCCGCGATCGTCTCCGTCGTGGACCCGGTCACGGGTGAGGTCGGCGCCGTCCCCACCGACGACGGCCCCGGGCGGGACCACCGGGTCGGACCGGACCACCAGGGCGAACCGGACGCCGTCGAGGAGCTCCCGGACGGCGCCGAGGCGGCCCGCCACACGGCGGCGATCCTCGACCACCCGTTCGACGCGGTCGGCGACGACCCGACGGAGGACGGCGACGAGCGTGCCGCGGCCTGAACCGGCACCCGCCGCCGTCCGGGCGGGGCTACCGCCAGTTCTGCGCGATCATCGCGATGCCCGCGACCTCGGTCGTGTCCCAGTTGCCACCCCGCGGGAGGCCCGAGACACGGCCGTCGATCGAGAAGCTCGCGCCCTGGACCTTCGGGCTGTTCGTCTGCTTCGCCTTGAGGCCGTGGAACGTGAAGCTCGTGTCCCACTTGCCGGCGAGCCCGGTGCGGCCCGACGAGTCGCCGACCTTGATCGAGATGTCGTTGACCTGCGAGTGCACCACGTCCCCGTTGACGCGGGCGTTCGCCTCGGCGTTGAAGAACAGCCGTCCGTCGAGGTTCAGGGCGATCGTGCCGACCGTGCGGTTGTTGAGGATGACCGACGCGACGTCGTTCTTGTACCAGCGCAGCCCGACCGAGGTCTTGCTGTGCGACGCGCCGCCCATGTAGCCGTACGTGAACTTGCCGTTCTGCACGCGCTCCCAGATGAACCGCGGCTGCCCCTTGCTCACGGTCGACGCGGTGTCCGACTGGATCCCCACGGCGAAGGCGTTGTTGTGGGCGTCGTGGACGTTGATGTAGGACGAGTACCCGGTGCCGGACCCGTTCTCCACGAGGTGCGCCGTGTACTGCACGTAGGGGCTGCCGTGCGGGACGGGCGACGCCGCCGAGGCAGCGCTCGCCGGCGCCAGGAGTGCGACGGTGAGCGCGGTGGCACCCGCGATGGGGAGCGCGAGGCGGCGCAGACGCTTGGTGAACATGACCTGATCCTCTCCGGTGGTCGGACGACCCTGCTCCCGGTGCGGAGCGGGGAAACCGTACGTCGAAGTCGGCGAGCGCAACAGCCCCCGTGCGGGATACGGCGAACCGACGGCACGGCAGACGCGGGACCCGCACTGTCAGTACACTTGGCGCGATATGGCTGAGTACATCTACCAGATGGTCCGCGCCCGCAAGGCGGTCGGCGACAAGCTGATCCTCGACGACGTCACGATGTCGTTCCTCCCCGGCGCCAAGATCGGCGTCGTCGGGCCGAACGGTGCGGGCAAGTCGACGATCCTGAAGATCATGGCGGGTCTCGACCAGCCGTCCAACGGCGAGGCGAAGCTCACACCGGGCTTCACCGTCGGCATCCTCATGCAGGAGCCGGAGCTCGACGAGTCCAAGACGGTGCTCGAGAACGTGCAGGAGGGCGTCGGCGAGATCCACGCCAAGATCACGCGCTTCAACGAGATCTCCGCGCTGATGGCCGAGCCGGACGCCGACTTCGACGCACTGCTCGCCGAGATGGGCACGCTGCAGGAGGAGATCGACGCGGCGGACGCGTGGGACCTCGACTCGCAGCTCGAGCAGGCGATGGCCGCGCTCCAGTGCCCCCCGGGGGACGAACTGGTCACGCACCTCTCCGGTGGTGAGAAGCGTCGTGTGGCGCTCTGCAAGCTCCTGCTCCAGAAGCCCGACCTGCTCCTCCTCGACGAGCCCACCAACCACCTCGACGCCGAGTCCGTGCTCTGGCTCGAGCAGCACCTGCAGCAGTACCACGGTGCCGTCCTGGCCGTGACCCACGACCGGTACTTCCTCGACCACGTCGCGCAGTGGATCGCCGAGGTCGACCGCGGTCGTCTGTACCCGTACGAGGGCAACTACTCGACCTACCTCGAGAAGAAGCGTGCTCGCCTCGAGGTCCAGGGCAAGAAGGACGCGAAGCTCGCGAAGCGGCTGTCCTCGGAGCTCGACTGGGTCCGCAGCAACACGAAGGGACGCCAGGCGAAGTCGAAGGCGCGTCTCGCCCGCTACGAGGAGATGGTCACCGAGGCCGAGCGCACGCGCAAGCTCGACTTCGAGGAGATCGTCATCCCGGTCGGGCCCCGCCTGGGTTCGCAGGTCATCGACGCCGAGAAGCTCCACAAGCAGTTCGGCGAGCGCGTCATCATCGACGACCTGTCATTCACGCTGCCCCGCAACGGCATCGTCGGCGTGATCGGCCCGAACGGCGTCGGCAAGACCACGCTCTTCAAGACGATCGTCGGCCTCGAGCCGCTCGACGGCGGCACGCTGAAGATCGGTGAGACGGTCGACATCTCGTACGTCGACCAGAGCCGTGGCGGCATCGACCCGAACAAGAACCTGTGGGAGGTCGTGTCCGACGGACTCGACTACATCCAGGTGGGCAAGACCGAGATCCCGTCGCGGGCCTACGTCTCGCAGTTCGGCTTCAAGGGACCGGACCAGCAGAAGCGTGCCGGCATCCTTTCCGGCGGTGAGCGCAACCGTCTGAACCTGGCGCTGACGCTCAAGCAGGGCGGCAACCTGCTGCTCCTCGACGAGCCGACGAACGACCTGGACGTCGAGACCCTCGGCAGCCTCGAGAACGCCCTGCTCGAGTACCCCGGTTGTGCCGTGGTCATCACCCACGACCGGTGGTTCCTCGACCGGATCGCGACGCACATCCTCGCGTGGGAGGGCCTGAACGAGGACGGCACCCCCAACTGGTACTGGTTCGAGGGCAACTTCGAGGCGTACGAGGAGAACAAGATCGAGCGTCTCGGCGCCGATGCGGCGAAGCCCGGCCGGGCGACGTACCGCAAGCTCACCCGCGACTGACCGTGGCGCGGTTGCACGCTCCGGTCCGCATGCGGTGGAGCGACATCGACGCGTACGGGCACGTCAACAACTCCGCGATGCTGCGTCTCCTGGAGGAGGCGCGCATCGTGGGGTTCTGGGGTCCCGACCCCGAGGAACGTGCGCCGGACGGGTCCGTCCCCGAGCCGATCATCGACGGCCGTCCCGGGTCCGGCACGATGACCGTCATCGCGGCACAGCGCCTCGAGTACCTCGCGTCGATCCCGTACCTGCGGCAGCCGCTCGACATCCAGATGTGGATCGGGCGGCTCGGCGGGGCGAGCATCGACGTGTCGTACGAGGTCTGGTCACCGGTCGGACAGGAGCCCGCGGTGCTGTACACCCGGGCGACCACGGCGCTCGTGATGGTCGACGCGGTCAGCAACCGTCCGCGCCGGTTGACCGAGGCCGAGCGAGCGGCGTGCGCCGACTACGTCGAGGCCCCGGTGGCGTTCTCCCGCCCGTAGCACGGACCGGATCCGGCCCCGATGACGGATCGAGCGCCGCTGAGGACGGCTCGAGCGCCGCTGTGGGACGGATCACGCACCGATGTGCGCATCAGCGGGGGACGCGCATCATCCCCTCCTGCGCGACCGATGCGAGGAGCCGTCCGTCCGGCGAGAACATCCGGCCGAACGCGAGTCCCCGACCGCCCTGTGCGCTCGGGGACTCCTGCGTGTAGAGCACCCACTCGTCGGCACGGGCGTCGCGGTGCCACCACATCGCGTGGTCGAGGCTCGCGCTCTTCACGCCCGGCGTTCCCCAGGCGACCCCGTGGCGGCGCATGATCGGCTCGAGGATGGACAGGTCGCTCGCGTAGGCGAGGACGGCACGGTGGAGCGCGGGGTCGGCGGGGAGGTCGCCCTCCACCCGGAACCACACCGCCTGGTGCGCGACGTGCTCGCCCTGCACGTCGACGAACACCGGACCCTGGACGTGCCGCAGGTCGATCGAGCGTTCCGCCCAGGCCCGTGCGACCGGGTGGTCGATGGCGGACAGGATCGAGGCGGCCGAGGGCAGCGACTCGGGCTCCGGCACGTCGACGGGGAACGGGTCCTGGTGCTCCACGCCGGCGTCCGGGCGTTGGAACGACGCGATCATCGAGAAGATCGGCACGCCGCGCTGGTACGCCTGCACCCGGCGCGCAGCGAACGACCGGCCGTCGTGGATGCGCTCGACGCCGAAGGTGATCGGCACGTCGATGTCACCGGGGCGCAGGAAGTAGCCGTGCATCGAGTGGATGTCGCGGTCCTCGATGGTGGCCTGCGCGGCGACGATGCACTGCGCGAGCACCTGCCCGCCGAAGACCCGACCCCCGGGGGACCAGTGGCTCGCACCGGTGAGGATCGTCTCGCCCGTGCTCGCGCCCGTGTCCTCGAGTCGGAGGGTCCGCAGGAAGTCCGGTTCGCCGTTCACACCGTGCAGTCTACGAACGCCCCGCCGCCGGGTCCTGCCGGTAGGCTTCGGGGTGACATGGGCACCTCGTTCACGCTTCCCGACGCAGCCTCCCTCGGGGACCTGCGCACCTACCTCGGACGGGCCGCCCGCATCGAGGACGGCTCGGTCCGCCTCATCGCGGACTCCGGCGTCCTCGCGGTCTACACCGCGATCCTCTACCCGCTCGGCCTGCTCGACGAGCTGCCGA
The DNA here is from genome assembly GCF_050585845.1 of Curtobacterium sp. AB451. Taxonomy (NCBI): domain Bacteria; kingdom Bacillati; phylum Actinomycetota; class Actinomycetes; order Micrococcales; family Microbacteriaceae; genus Curtobacterium; species Curtobacterium sp. AB451. Next base: position 160,472 of record NZ_JBOBQG010000001.1, on the reverse strand, counting down.
CCGTGCTCGGGCTCCGGACGTTCTCGCTCGCGCAGCCGGCGACGATCGACGCGGTCGTCCCGCTCGCCTCGCTGCAGGAACGTCTGCGGCTGCTCGCCGACGCGCAGGACGCCGAACACGCCGACGGCGCCGACCCCACGCGGGCGACCCCGATCGAGGTGGAGCTGCCGCTCGAGGTCCACACGGTCACCTGGGCGGCGATCTCCCCGCCCCGGGGCGGGTGGGTCCCGCTGCCCGACGTCTCGCCGGAGCTCCTGCGCCGTGCCGCCCGGGACGGCATCGCCGAGGTCGCCGACGCCGTCCCGACGAACGCGGGCGACGCGATCGTCCGCAAGGTCCGCTCCGAGGTGTGGGGGCGTCCGGTCGCGGGCATCGAGCACGTCCCGGCCGGTGCCGGCTTCGCGGGGGAGAGCCTCGGGTTCCTCGGGCACGACCCCGTCCGGCTGTTCGAGACCGGACCCTGGAGCCGCCTGACCACGTCGCGCGGGCACGTGCTCGTCAAGCGTCGCGCCTGGACCCTCACCTCGTAGGCAGCCCGCTCCCGACGGCGGGTGGTTGGCTGGCGCCATGCACGTCTTCCTCACCGGCGCGTCCGGCTACATCGGTTCCTCGGTCCTCCGCGCACTCGTCGCCCACGGGCACGAGGTCACCGCCCTCGTCCGCACCGACGAGAAGGCGCAGGCCGTCCGCGACGCCGGCGGCAATGCCCTCGTCGGTGACGTCACCGACACCGACGTCGTCCGGAGCCTCGCCCACGAGGCGGACGCCGTGGTGCACACCGCCTCGGCCGAGCGCATCGACCCGGACTTCATCCGGACGGTGCTCGCAGCGCTCGACGGCACTCCGAAGCCGTTCGTGCACACCGGCGGGATCTTCACGTTCGGGAACTCCACCGACATCTCCGAGCAGTCACCGGTGTCGCCGCCCGCGCTCACCGCGTGGCGGGTGCCGAACGAGGCCACGGTGCGGGCCAGTGCGGTCCGCACGACGATCATCGCCCCTGGCATCGTGTACGGCCGCGGAGCCGGCATCCCCGCGATGTTCGTCGGCGACGGCGATCACGAGGTCCGGCTCGTCGGCGACGGTTCCCAGCGGTGGACGACGGTGCACGTCGACGACCTCGGCGAGCTCTACGTCCTCGCGCTCCACCGCGGCGAGCAGGACGGCTACGTCGTCGCGGCCACCGGCGACAACCCGACGGTCCGCGAGATCGCAGAGGCGGGCGCACACGGCTCGCCGGTCGTCGCCGAGAGCGTCGACGCCAGCCGCGAGCGCCTCGGCGCCGACTTCGCCGATGCGCTGCTGCTCCACCAGGAGGCCTCCGGCGCACACGCGCGCAACGTGTTCGGGTGGAACCCGACCCGGCCCACCCTCGTGCAGGACCTCGCCGACGGCTCGGGCGTCCGCTGACGTCAGTCGAAGGTGTTCGTCATCGCGTGCGCCGCGCGGTCGAGGTACGCCCACAGCTCGGCCTCGTCGAGGGGTGCGAGGCCGAGCGACTCGACCGCGTCGCGCATGTGGTGGAGCCATCGCTCACGTGCTTCGGGCGTGATCCGGAACGGCTGGTGGCGCATCCGCAGCCGGGGGTGACCGCGTTCGGCGCTGTAGGTGCCGGGGCCGCCCCAGTACTGCTGCAGGAACGTCGAGAGGCGCCAGATCGCGCCCTCGAGGTCGTCGGCCGGGTACATCGGCCAGATGACGTCGTCCTGTTGCACGCCCTCGTAGAAGCGGCGGACGAGGCGGTCGAAGGCGGGTGCGCCGCCGATGCGCTCGTAGAGCGAACCCGTGGCCGAGGCGCCGTGCTGGCCGACCCGCAGCGTGATCGGCTGGGCGGGCGGGGTGGGGTCGGTCATCGGGGGTCCTTCCCGGAGTCGGGGTCGTCGGTCCGGATCGGCTGACCGAGGAGGTTCCGGCTGCGCCGCGGCTTCGTCGGTGCCGGTGTGGGCTGGGTGCGGACGGTGCGGAGGCCGTTGATCGAGGTGGCGTTCTCCCACCCGGCGGGCATGATCATCGCCATGGCGGGCAGGGTCACGCCGAGCTCGTCGACGGCGTGCTTCAGTCGGACCCGGAGCTCGCGGCCGACGACGTCGAGCTCGGACGCCCGGGTCTTCACGACGAGGCGGAACACCATGCCGGCGTCGGTGATCGACTGCATGCCCCAGATCTCCGGCTTCTCGACGATGCGCTGGCGCCACCGGGGCTCCTGCGACATCGTGACCGCCGCCTTGAGGAGGGCGTCCTGCACGGCGTCGATGTCGGTGTCGTACGGGACGGTGATGTCGACGAGCACCCGCGACCAGCCCTGCGAGAGGTTCCCGACGCGCAGGATCTGCCCGTTCGGCACGAACCAGAGGATCCCGTTCACGTCACGGATCTGCATGACCCGCAGCCCGACGTTCTCGACGACGCCGGTCGCCTGGCCCGTGTCGACGACGTCGCCGACGCCCGCCTGGTCCTCGAGGATCATGAAGATGCCGGAGAGCAGGTCGCGCACGATGCTCTGCGCGCCGACCGCGAGCCCGGCCGCGACGAGCGAGGCGCCACCGACGATGCCGACCGCGGCGTTCGGGATGACCAGCGGGATGATCACCACGAGCGCGAGCACGACGACGATCACCGTCGCGAGGTTCTCGAGCACGCTGCCGAGCGTGCGCGTGCGCTGGACGACCCGGGCGGTCTGGATCGGTGAGGCGATGAGTGCCTGGGTGTCCGTCGCGCCCTGGCGCTTCTTCACACCGGTCACGACACGGTCGACGATCCCCTTGATGGAGTGCCGGAGGATCAGCCGCAGGACGAGAGCGGCGAGGATCGTGATGACGATCGTGATCGGGATGTGCCACGTGTCGACGAACTCGCCGAACGACTGCGAGACGGCCTCTGCCGCGCCGGACGGGGTCGGGGAGGGAACTGCAACCAAGGTCATGATCCGGTCGATGCTAGAGGGCGGGGCCCTGGCATCCCCTGGGGAACGCCAGGACCCCGCCGATCCTCATCCGCTGCTCAGGCGTCCGCTGCCTGGACCCGCAGAGCGCGCTCGGTCCCGGCGACGCTCTCGGACACGATGCGACGGAGCGCCGGCGTCTCGGGGTGGGCCTCGAGCCACGCGACCGCCGCGTCCCGGAGCTCGGCCGACGCGAGCGGCGCCGGGTAGAGCCCCGAGACGATGGTGTCGGCCATGTGGTAGCTGCGCTCGGCCCAGATGCGCGTGAGCACGTCGAAGTACTTCGGGACGAGCCCCTCGAGCACGACCGGGCTGTTCACGTGCTGGAACCCGACCGTGGTCTGGCGCACGATCGCGTTCGGCAGCTCGGCCGAGTCCACGAGCGACGAGAACGCCGCGAGCTTGCCCTCGGCCGTCGGGATGGTCGCACGGGCACGCGCGGCGGCCTGTTCGCCCGACGCGGTCTTGTCGGCCGCGAGCTCGGCGTCGATCTCGGCACCGGAGGCGGCACCGGCGAGCACGAGACCCTCGAGCAGCTCCCAGCGCAGGTCGGTGTCGATCTCGAGACCGCTCAGCGTGACCGAGCCGTCGCGCAGCCCGGCGAGCGTCGCCACGTGCTCGGGCGTCGACGCGATCTGCGCGAAGAACTTCACGAACTGGAACTGCGCGTCCGAACCGGCCTCGGCGCTCGACGCGAGGTTCCAGAGCGTGTCGCCCACGGTGCGGACCGTGGCGTCCACCTTCGCCGGCGCGACGTAGTTGCGCGTCGTCAGGAGGAGCTGCGACAGCGTCGTGCGGATGGTCGTCGACTCGGTCTCGGTGGCGATGTTGCCGAGGACCAGGCGGACGTAGTCGCTCGCGGGGGACTCGGCGTCGCGCGTGGCGTCCCACATCGCACCCCAGACGATGGAGCGGGCGAGCGGGTTCGCGATCGAGGCGAGGTGCTCGATGGCGGTCCGGCGCGAGTGCTCGTCGAGGCGGATCTTCGCGTAGGCGAGGTCGTCGTCGTTGAGCAGGACGAGGTCGCCGCGCTGCACGCCGACGAGCTCGGGCACCTCGGTGCGGGCGCCGTCGACGTCGATCTCGACGCGGTGCGTGCGCTCGAGCTTGCCGCCGGAGGACGCCGTGTCGGCGCCGAACGGGGCGTCGGTGTGCTCGGTGAAGGCGTACACGCCGATGGCGAGGCGGTGCGGGCGGAGCGTCGGGTGGTCGGCCGGCGCTTCCTGCAGGACGGCGAACGACGTGATCGCGCCGGACTCGTCGACCTCGATCTCGGGGCGGAGCGTGTTCACGCCGGCGGTCTCGAGCCACAGCTTCGACCACTCGGACAGCTCGCGGCCGCTGGTGGCCTCGAGCTCGACGAGCAGGTCGCGCAGCTCGGTGTTGCCGTGGTGGTGCTTCTTGAAGTACGCCGAGACGCCCGCGAAGAACGCGTCGATGCCGACCCACGCCACGAGCTGCTTCAGGACGGAGCCGCCCTTGGCGTACGTGATGCCGTCGAAGTTGACCTGGACGTCCTCGAGGTCGTTGATCGTCGCGACGATCGGGTGCGTCGAGGGGAGCTGGTCCTGGCGGTAGGCCCAGGACTTCTCCATCGCCTGGAACGTCGTCCACGCCTCGGTCCACTCGGTGGCCTCGGCCGTGGCGATCGTGGAGGCCCACTCGGCGAACGACTCGTTCAGCCAGAGGTCGTTCCACCACTTCATGGTGACCAGGTCGCCGAACCACATGTGCGCGAGCTCGTGCAGGATCGTGACGACCCGGCGCTCCTTGATGGCGTCGGTCACCTTCGAGCGGAAGACGTAGGTCTCGGTGAACGTGACCGCGCCCGCGTTCTCCATCGCGCCGGCGTTGAACTCCGGGACGAACAGCTGGTCGTACTTCTCGAACGGGTACGGGACGTCGAACTTCTCCTCGTAGTAGGCGAAGCCCTTCTTCGTGGTCTCGAAGACGTACTCGGGGTCGAGGTACTCGGCGAGCGACTTCCGCGCGAAGACGCCGAGCGGGATGGTGCGGCCGTCGCTGCTCGTCAGCTCGTCGCGGACGACCTCGTACGGGCCGGCGATGAGCGCCGTGATGTAGCTCGAGATGGTCGCGGTGGGCGGGAAGGCCCACGTGGCGATGTCACCGTCGACGTGCGGCTCGGGCGTGGGGGAGTTCGACACGACCTGCCACCGGGACGGCGCCGTCACGGTGAAGGTGAACTCGGCCTTGAGGTCGGGCTGCTCGAACACGGCGAACATGCGCCGCGAGTCCGGCACCTCGAACTGGGAGTACAGGTAGACCTCGTCGTCGACGGGGTCGACGAAGCGGTGCAGGCCCTCGCCCGTGTTCGTGTACAGCGCGTCGCTGACGACCACGAGCTCGTTCTGCTCCTGCAGGTCGTCGAGCTGGATGCGGACGCCGTCGTTCACCGCGGCGACGTCGAGCGCGGTGCCGTTCAGGGTGACGGAGTGCACGGTCTTCGTGATCGCGTCGATGAACGTGGACGCACCGGCGGTCGCGGTGAAGCGGACGCGGGTGGTGCTGCCGAAGGTCTCGGCGCCGCGGGTCAGGTCGAGCTCGACGTCGTACGTCTGCACGTCGACGATCGCGGCACGTTCCTGGGCTTCGATTCGGGTGAGGTTCTCTCCGGGCACGGACGCTCCATCTTCGCGGTTGCACACGGACGGTCCTTGTCCGTGTGGAGGGGAGTCCCGGCACGGCGTCGTGCACCGGCGGGACGGTCGCCTCCAGCCTAGCGAGCGCGCGTACGCTCGCATCCGTGACCGACACGACTGTGGACAAGACGACCGCCGAACGAACCACCGTGGAGTTCTGGTTCGACCCGAACTGCCCCTGGGCCTGGATGACGAGCCGCTGGGTCGGCGAGGTCGCCCGGCACCGCGACCTCGACGTGACGTGGAAGGTGATGAGCCTGTTCGTCCTCAACGAGGACCAGGACGTGCCGGAGAGCTACAAGGAGCGCCTGCACGCGGGCCAGGTGTACCCGCGCATCGTCACGGCGGCGAAGCTCCGGCTCGGCCAGGACATCGTCAAGCCGCTCTACGACGCCCTCGGCGAGCACATCCACCACCGGCAGGAGTCCGACCCGGAGCAGGTCGTCCCCGCCGTGCTCGCCGAGCTCGGTCTCGACGCCGACCTGCTCGAGTACGCGTGGACCGACGAGGTCGACGCCGCCGTGCGGGCCAGCCACCAGGACGGCATCGACCGGGTCGGACAGGACGTCGGCACGCCCGTCATCGCGGTCGCCGGCACCGCGTTCTTCGGACCGGTCATCTCCCCGGCACCCACGGGCCAGGAGGCGCTCGACCTGTGGGACGGCGTCGTCGCCGTGGCGAAGTACCCCGGCTTCTTCGAGCTCAAGCGCTCGCGCACGGTCGGCCCGATCTTCGACACCACCGACTGACGGGAGGCGCGGCTCCCCACCGTCTCGTCCGTCGCGTCAGGCGAGGGGCAGGCGCATGAGCGTCAGGTCCAGCCAGCGGTCGAACTTGCGTCCGACCTCGGGCACGACCGCAACCGTGCTGAACCCGAGCTTGTTGTGCAGGGCGATCGACCCGGTGTTCGTGCTGCAGATCCCCGCCATCATGACGTGCCGGCCCTCGGCGGTCGCCCGCTCGACGAGGGACCGCATCAGGGTCGAGGCGATGCCCCGGCCGCGGAACGACTCGACCACGTAGACGCTGTGCTCGACGGTCAGGCGGTACCCGTGGTGCGGCCGCCATTGCGAGTACGTGGCGTACCCGGCCACGGTGCCGTCGACCTCGGCGACGAGCACGGGGTACCCGTCGCCCTGCCGCTCGGTCAGCCATGCGTCGAAGTACGCGCGCGGGTGCGGTTCCTCCTGCCAGATGGCGGTGGAGTGCAGCACGGCGTCGACGTGCAGGGCGTGCACGACGTCGAGGTCGGCCGGGGTACAGTCGCGGACCACGACCCCGTTCGTCGCATATGCTGTCGTCATGTCTCACATCGTAGACGAACCGATCGTCGATGACGCAACCGCCGCCGACGACGCGGGCGCAGACGAACAGCGTGCCCTCGGCGAGCGCCTGCAGCGGCTCCGCACCGAACGGAAGTGGAGCCTCACCGAGCTCGCCGAGGAGTCCGGTGTCTCCCGCGCGATGATCAACCGCGTCGAGCGCGGGGTGTCCAGCCCCACCGCGACGATCCTCGGCCGGCTCTCCGGGGCGTTCGGCCTCACGGTCTCGCAGCTCCTCGACGAGTCCCTCGAGCACGAGGTGCCCAGGGCGACGGACCCCGACGACGCACGCGGCATCCAACGCGGCGCGACCGCCGAGTCCTGGACCGATCCCGACACCGGGTACCGGCGTCGTCCCGTCTCGAGTGCGGCCTTCCCCGCGGACGTGACCGAGGTGCGCCTCCCGGCCGGCCGCGAAGTGGCCTACCCGGCGTCCGCCTACGCGTTCCTGCGCCACTGCATCTGGGTGGTCGACGGCGTGCTGGAACTCGTCGTCGGCGGTGAGCCGACGCGGCTCGCGGCGGGGGACCGCATCGAGCTCGGCGAGCCCGCCGACGTCGTGTACCGGAACCCGAGCGAGGAGCCCACCCGGTACGTCGTCGTCGTGGTCCGGGGGCAGTAGGCGCAGGAATAGGATCGATGCCATGCGCATCCACCTCGGAACGGACCACGCCGGCCTCGAGTTCAACAAGACCCTCGCCACCCACCTGACCGAGGCCGGGCACGACGTGGTGGACCACGGTCCGACCGAGTACGACGCGCTCGACGACTACCCCTCGTTCTGCATCAACGCCGCGCACGCCGTGGTCGAGGACCAGCGCGCCGGCGTCCAGGCGCTCGGCGTGGTGTTCGGCGGCTCCGGCAACGGCGAGCAGATCGCCGCGAACAAGGTCGAGGGCGTCCGTGCCGCGCTCGTGTGGAACGAGTCGACCGCCCTCCTCGCGCGCCAGCACAACGACGCGAACGTCATCTCGATCGGCGCTCGCCAGCACACCGAGGACGAGGCGATCCGCTTCGTCGACCTGTTCATCGCCGAGCCGTTCTCCGGCGAGGAGCGCCACGCCCGTCGCATCGCGCAGCTCGCGGAGTACGAGACGACGGGGCACATCGCCGGCAAGCAGATCGACGGCTCGGCCGAGTAGACAGGTCCCATGCCCGAGGGTCACTCCGTCCACCGCATCGCCAACCAGTTCTCCCGGCACTTCGTCGGCAAACGCTGCGAGGTGTCCAGCCCGCAGGGTCGGTTCGCCGCCGGCGCCGCCAAGCTCGACGGCACGCGCATGGTCGCCGCCCGGGCGGTCGGCAAGCAGATGTTCCTCGAGTTCGAGGGCGACCGGTTCCTGCGCGTGCACCTCGGCCTCTACGGCGCGTGGGACTTCGCGGGCGTGATCTCGTCGGCCGAGGCGCTGTCCGAGGACGGCGACGGCGAGGAGTCGTTGTCCTCGATCGGCGCGCCCCGGCTCGCCCGCTACCGGATGGCCGAGCAGGAGAAGGCGGAGGACCCGATCGAGGCCTTCCCGCCGCACCCGGTCGGACAGGTGCGCGTCCGGATCCTCACCGAGGACACCGTCGCCGACCTGCGCGGCCCGACGGCGTGTGTCGTCGAGGACCCCGCCGGCGTGCAGAAGGCCCTCGACAAGCTCGGTCCCGACCCGATCAACGACGACGGGCCCGAGGCCGAGAAGACCTTCGTCGAGAACGTCCGGAAGCGGAACGTCGCGATCGGGCAGCTGCTCATGGACCAGGCCGTCGTGAGCGGCATCGGCAACATCTACCGCGCCGAGCTGCTGTTCCGGCAGCGCATCGACCCGTACAAGCCCGGCAAGAAGATCACGGTGAAACAGGCCAAGGCGCTCTGGCACGACTGGTCGAAGCTCCTGCACGACGGCGTCCGCGACGGCCTCATGCTCACGATGGACCGCCTGTCGAAGAGCGACCACGCGAAGGCCGTCCGATCGCGGAAGGACCGGCACTGGGTCTACCACCGCGAGGGGCAGCCGTGCCGGGTCTGCGGCACCGAGATCCGGATGGCCGACATGGCCGGCCGGAAGCTCTACTGGTGCCCGAAGGACCAGAAGTAGCGCCGGTCACACGTCCCGGTGGGTGAACCGCCCGGCGATCGCGGTCCCGAGGACCCGCGCCCGTCGGAGCGGTCCCGACCCGGTCGCATCGAGCGGGTCCGCCTCGAGCAGGACGAGGTCCGCGACGTCGCCGACGGCCACGCCGACCCGACCGCCCTCGGTCGACCCGCGCCAGGCGGTCAGCAGGGTGAGCCGCTCAGCCGCGTGCCACGGTTCGCGGCCGTCCCGGTCGCGTCCGACGGCCGCCGCCATCGACACCCACGGGTCGAGCGGCGCCACCGGCGCATCGGACCCGAGCAACAGCGTCGCTCCGGCACGGTCGAGGGAGGCGAACGGGAACGCCCGGTCGGTCATCCCGGCCCAGTACCGGTCGGCGAGGTCGCGGTCGTCCATCGCATGCTCCGGCTGCACGGACGCGGCCACCCCGAGTCGGGCGAACCGTTCGACGTCGGTGTCGGCGAGCAGCTGGGCGTGCTCGATGGTGCCGCGGGCGCCGACGGTCTCGAAGACGTCGAGGGCCAGCGTGTTCGCCCGGTCGCCGATCGCGTGGACGGCGGGCACGAGTCCGGCGTCGACGGCCCGGCGGACCATCTCGACGAGGTCCTCGAACGCGTACGCCAGCACGCCTCCGCCCGACGTCATCGCCGCGGTCCGCGTGCCGAGCGACCCGTCGGTGATGACCTTGAACGGCCCCATCCGCACCAGTCCTCGGGTCCCCGGTACGACGTCACCGGTCCGGAGTCCGCGCGCGACGGCGGCGTCGAGGTCGTTCGGGTAGACCCCCGAGTCGACGCGGAGGCCGTCGGTGCCGGCCTGCACGCGCCGGGTCCAGCGGTCCAGTCCGAAGACCATCTCGAGGTCCCGCACCCGCGTCACCCCGCGGGCGGCGGCCGCGTCGACGGCATCGACGACGAAGCCGTCGAGCACCTCGTCCGGCACCCGCGAGAGCGCGCCGGTCACGTCGAACGCGTCCTGCTCGCGCAGCACCCCGTCGTCGCCGGTGGAGAGCGGGCGTCCGAGGACGCCGGAGAAGTGCTCCAGCGCCGCGGCGTTGCACCAGACCGCGTGCAGGTCGCCGCTGATGACGACGACCGGGAGGCGCGGGTCGACCCGGTCGAGCAGCTCGCGTCGCGCGGGACGGGGCCACATCCCGTCGCGGTAGCCGTGGCCGATCAGGACACGGTCCGCCACACCGGTGCGGGCCACCGCGTGGAGGAGGTCCGCCGTCGCCTCGGCGGAGTCCGCGGTGGACACGTCGACGCGGCGGCGGACGAGGGCCCACTGGTCGAAGTGCACGTGGTGGTCGACGAGCCCAGGGCCGAGCCACGCGCCGGCGGCCTCGACGACGTCGGTGTCGGCGTCGGTGGCCTCGAGCGTGCCGGCCGGTGCGACGGCGGTGACCCGACCGTCGACGACGCGGACGTCGGACGGGGCGCCGGACGTGCCCACCCGTCGGACGGTGCGGAGCAGGACCTCGCTCACCGCGCCTCCTGGGTCGCCGCGCGTGCCGCGTGTGCCCGGGCCATCTCGTCGGCGAGCGCCGCCGAGGCGTAGGGACCGTCCGAGCGGAGGCCCTCGACGATCCGGTCCACGACCTCGGGCGCCTTGTTCTGCGACAGCTTCGCGCGGGCGTCGAACCGGGTGACCCGGATGCGGATCCCGACGGTGCCCTTCGCCATCCGCCGTGCCGTCTCCTCGTCGACCTCGAGCGACACGGGCTCCGGCATCACCCGCTCGAAGTGGTCGACGAGCTCGCCGAGGACGCGGAAGTTCTCGTCGTCGGACAGGATCTCCGGCGTGCCCCAGCAGTGCGCGGTGACGTGGTTCCAGGTCGGCACGAACTGCTCCGGCGGGTACCAGGCGGGGGAGACGTAGCCGTGCGGGCCCTGGAACACCACGAGCACCTCGTGTCGTCCGAGTTCGTGGGCGACCTCGTCCGGGCGTCCGACGTGCGACACGAGCACGAGGCCGTCGGGGTCGTTGCCCGGTGCCGGCGTCTCGAGGAGGAACGGGTAGTGCGACGCGACCAGACCGGCGTCGGTGTGGGAGACGATCGTCGCCCACGGGTGCTCCCCGATGAGGCGCCGCACCTCGTCGACGTCGGTCATCAGGAAGTGCGGGGTGTGTCGCATGCACGCCAGCGTTCCACACCGGACGGGGGCGACGCGAGCGCCGCCGTTTCCGGTGTGTTTCAGAACGGTAAAGCTTTCAGAGATCACTGAAAGAAGTCTTGTGTTCGGGTTTCTGCCGGGCCTAGCTTCTCGGTCAACGACGACCGGGCCGGACCCGGGAGCGCTGGGACTCGAGGAGCAGACATGCGACGCAGGACGATCGCCGCGCTGGCCGCCGCGGCCACGGTGGCGCTGGTGGCCACGGGCTGTTCGGCCACCGGGAACGCCGACGACCAGGCCGGAGCCGGGGGCAGCCTCGTCTACGCCACCGGCGAGCCCGACCACCTCACCCCCGGTCGCCAGACGGTGGCGTTCACGCAGGTGCTCAGCCTGTTCGCCCCGCTCACCGAGACCGACTCGAAGGGGAAGCTGCACGACGTGGCCGCGAAGAGCGTCACCTCGAGCGACAACACCACGTGGACGATCACGCTCCGCGACGGCTGGACGTTCCAGAACGGCGAGGAGGTCACGCCCGAGAGCTACGTCAAGGCGTGGAACCACACCGCGTACGGCCCGAACGCGTGGGAGAACAGCGGCGAGCTCGCCGCGATCGTCGGGTACGACGACCTGAACCCGGCGTCCGGCACCCCGAAGACGAAGGAGATGTCGGGACTCAAGGTGACCGGGAAGGACACCTTCACCGTCACGCTCGACCACGCGGACAGCCAGTTCCCGCTCCAGCTCAGCCAGGCGCAGACCGCCTTCTACCCGATGCCCGAGGCCGCCTACGAGGACCTCAAGGCCTACGACGCGAAGCCGATCGGCAACGGCCCGTACGAGATGACCGAGGCGTGGAAGGCGAACCAGCCGTTCACCGTCACCGCGTGGAAGGGCTTCGAGGGCACGACGGCGAAGACGAAGGACGTCACCTTCAAGAGCTACTCGGACATGAACACCGCGTACACCGACGTGCTCGCCGGGAACGCCGACGTGCTGTTCCTGCCCGCCGACAAGATGACGAGCGCCGGCGCGGACTTCGGCGACCGGCTGCACTCCTTCGACGCACCGGGCATCGACTACCTCGGCTTCCCGCTCTGGGACGAGCGGTACTCGGACCCGGACGTCCGCCGTGCGATCTCGATGTCGATCAACCGCGAGCAGGTCAACAAGGCGATCTACGGCGGCCTGTACGAACCGGCCACCGCGCTCACCCCGCCGAACATGTCCGGCACGCAGGAGGGCATCTGCGGCGAAGCGTGCGAGTTCTCCCCCTCGAAGGCCAAGGCGCTCCTGGCGAAGGCCGGCGGGTTCGACGGCACCATCACGCTCGTCTACCCGGGCGGCAACGGCCTCGACTCCCTCTACCAGGCGTACGCGAACCAGATCCGGCAGAACCTCGGCGTCGACACCGTCGCGAAGGCCACCACCGACTGGGCGTCGTACTACTCGGAGCTGACCGACAAGAAGGTCGCGGGACCGCACTTCGGGCACTGGGGCGCGCTCTACGCCAGCCAGCAGAACACGCTCCGCGCCCTCTTCACGAAGGCCGGCGGCTGCGCCCCGTGCACCGGGTACTACCAGTCGGACGAGGTCGACCAGCTCCTCGCGAAGGCGGACTCCGCCGGATCGCAGGCCGAGGCGAACGAGTACTACGCCCAGACGCAGAAGGCGGTGCTGGAGGACTTCCCGGTCGTCCCCACCTTCTTCGACAAGTACTCGTACGTCGTGAGCGACAAGATCGCCTCGTTGCCCGCCGTCGACGGCAGCCCGGTCGTCCCCGCGATCACCGTCAAGTAGGGACCGGCACCACCGCATGGACCAGCGCACCATCCTCCGCCTCGCCACCTCGGTCCCCGACCACGACGGCTTCCCGCTCGTCGACGACCTGCACGCCCGGTTCGACGCGCTCGCCGCGGCGCACCCGGACCAGGTCACGGTCACCCGGATCGGGACGAGTCGGCTCGGTGAGCCGCTCCACAGCTACCGCATCGGATCCGGGTCGCACGCCGCCGTCGTCGTCGGCGGCGTGCACCCGAACGAACCGATCGGGTCGTGGACGGCGCTGCACCTCGCCGAGACGATGGTCACCGACCAGGTGACGGCCGAGGCGCTGGACACGACCTGGCACATCGTGCCGACGATCGACCCGGACGGCATGCGGCTGAACGAGGCGTGGTTCGACGACCCGTTCGACCGGGTCCGGTACGCACGGCACTTCTACCGCCCCGCGCCGGACAGCCAGGTGGAGTGGACGTTCCCGAACAGCCACGGGTCGGTGTACTTCGACCAGGTGCTGCCGGAGACGCTCGCGTTCATGCGACTCATCGACGACGTCCGGCCGGAGCTCCTCGTCTCCCTGCACAACGGCGAGATGGGCGGGGTCTACTACTACCTGTCCGAGGACCTCCCGGACGTGATCGACACCCTGCACGCCGTGCCCCGGGCACTCGGACTCCCACTCGACACCGGCGAACCGGAGTCGCCGTACCTCCGCGAACTCGCGCCGGCGGTGTTCGCGATGGACGGCGTCGAGGCCGCGTACGACTACCTCGAGGGCCTCGGCGTCGACCCGGGCGAGCACATCCACGGTGCGTCGAGCGCCGCGTGGGCGATGCGGCACGGCGCGCTCTGCGTCGTCGCCGAACTGCCCTACTGGAGCCATCCGGACGCCGACGACCAGACGCCGACGACGGAGCCGTACGCCGAGCTCCTCCGTCGCTGTGCGGACGAGCTCGGCGCGTCGGGGCGGGAGCTCCAGGAGATCCTCGACGCGGCGTCGCCGATGCTCACCATCGAGACGCCCTTCCTCGAGGGGTCCCGCGCTTTCGTCCCGATGATCGCCGGGATGGTCGACACCGACCGTGCCCGGGCCGACCGCGAGCCCGCCGCCCGCATCGCCACCGTCGCCGAACGGTTCGGCTGCGAGGACCTCGTCCGCTGCTTCCGGCTGCGCTACGGCGGGATGCTGCTCCGCGCGCTCGAGTCCGAGACGACCGCCGGGACCGCACCCGCGGCGGTGCGGCGGCTCCGCGACCGCCTCGCCGAGCGCTACGCGAGCTGGCAGGCCGACGAGGCGACCGGCTCGGAACCGATCGCGATCAGCAGGCTGGTGGGCGTGCAGTTCGGGGCGATCCTCGCCTGCGCGAGCCACGTGGCGGACCCGACCCGCGCCTCCCGTCCGTCCCTCGCCACCACCACGACGGGAGGCGCGTGATGCGCCCGGCGATCACCGTCGGTCGCCGACTCGGCGGCCTGGTCGTCGTGTTCCTCGGAGTGACGTTCCTCATCTACGCGATGACCTTCGCGCTGCCCGGCGACCCGATCAAGGCGCTCGGCGGCGACCGGCCGCTCAGCGACGCCGTGGTGCGGGCGCTCCGCGCGGAGTACCACCTCGACCAGCCGCTCTGGCTGCAGTACCTGCAGTACCTCGCCGGCCTCTTCCGCGGCGACTTCGGCACGGACTTCAGCGGCCAGTCGGTCGGCGCGCAGATGGCCTCGCGCTGGCCGGTCACGATCACGCTCGCCCTCACCGCGTGGGCGATCGAGATCGTCCTCGGCATCGGGCTCGGGGTCGTCTCGGCCCTCCGCCGCGGCACCGTGCTCGACAAGACCGTCCTGGTCGGCACGATCGTCGTCGGCGCCGTCCCGGTCTTCGTGCTCGGCGTCGCCCTGCAGCTGGTGTTCTCGGTGCGGTTGCACTGGTTCCCGGTGGCCGGCGCGACGGCCGGCTGGCCGACCGCCTACGTCCTGCCGGCGTTCGTGATCGCGCTGTTCGGGCTCGCCGCGGTGTCCCGCCTGACCCGGACGTCGATGATCGAGACGCTGGACGCCGACTTCGTGCGGACCGCCCGCGCCAAGGGGCTCACCCCGGGGCGGATCGTCGGCGTGCACGTCATGCGCAACTCGCTCATCCCGACGGCCACGTACCTCGCCACCGACCTCGGCTACCTGATGGGCGGGACGGTCATCGTCGAGGGCATCTTCAACCTGCCGGGCGTCGGCAACCTGCTGTTCCAGGGGATCCGGTCGCACGAGGGAGCGGTCGTCGTCGGCATCTCCACGGCCCTCATCCTCGTGTTCCTCGTCACCAGCGTGCTCGTCGACCTCCTGCACGCCGCACTCGATCCGCGCGTCCGGGCAGGAGCCTCCGCATGACCACCTCCGCCATCGGCGCCACCGTCCCGCCGTCCGTCGTCACCAAGCGTCGACCGCTGCGCGCCGCGGTCCGCCGTCCCGGGTTCTGGCTCCCCGCCGGGGTGCTCGCCGTCGTCGTGCTCGTCGCCGTCTTCCCCGGGGCCTTCGCCGGCCTCTTCGGCCACGGCGACCCGCGCGCGTGCGACCTCGGTCGCAGCGGCGCGTCGCCGACCGGCGGCCACCCGTTCGGGTTCGACCTGCAAGGGTGCGACGTCTACGCCAACGTCGTCTACGGCACGCGGTCCTCGATCGCGGTGGCCGTCCTCACGACGGTGCTCGCCGGCGTCGTCGCGGTGGTCGTCGGGACCGTCGCGGGCATGGTCGGCGGCTGGGTGGACGCCGTGCTGGCGCGGCTCACCGACGTGTTCCTCGGCTTCCCGTTCCTGCTCGGAGCCGTCGTGGTCCTGAACAGCGTGGGGGAGCGGTCGGTGCTCACGGTGTCGCTCGTCCTGGCCCTGTTCGGCTGGCCGACCATGGCACGGCTCGTGCGGTCGAGCGTCCGGAGCGTCCGGAACGCCGAGTTCGTCCTCGCCGCCCGCACGATGGGGCTCTCGACGTGGCGGATCACGACCCGGTACGTCCTGCCGTCGTCGATCTCCCCGCTGCTCGTGCTCGCGACCATCACGGTGGGCGGGGTGATCGTGTCGGAGTCGTCGCTGACCTACCTCGGCATCGGGTTGGAGAGCCCGGCGATCTCCTGGGGCCTGCAGCTGTCCGCCGCGACGAGCCAGTTCCTCCGGGCACCGCACATGCTCATCGCGCCCGCCGTGTTCCTCGCCGTGACGGTGCTCTCCGTCATCGCGCTCGGGGACACGCTGCGCGCCGCACTCGACCCACGACGGCGCTGATCCGTCAGACTCGACCCACACCCGTTCTCGAAAGGACCACCGTGACCGACACCCTCGCCGCCTACCGGAAGACGCTGCCGTACATCCACGAGTGGGTGTCGTACAAGGTGTGGCAGCTCCGGGTCCCCGGGGTGCAGGTCGCGATCGGGTACGCCGGGGAGGTCCTGTTCGACGAGGCCTGGGGCTACGCGGACGTCGAGGCCGGCCGCCGGCTCACCACCACCGACCTCTTCCGCATCGCGTCGCACTCGAAGACCTTCACCGCGACCGCGCTCCTGCAGCTCGCCGAGCGCGGCGCACTCCGGCTCGACGACACCGTCGGGACCCACGTCCCGGCGCTCGTCGCGGGCGGGTCGCCCCTCGCCGACGCCACGATCCGGGAACTCATGGAGATGGGCGCCGGCGTCATCCGCGACGGGCACGACGGCGACTACTGGTCGCTCGCGCGTCCGTTCCCCGACGAGCAGGAACTCCTCGACCTCGTCCTCGACCGCGGGCAGAAGGTCCCGACCGGGTCGTCGTTCAACTACTCGAACCTCGGCTACTCGCTGCTCGGCCTCGTCATCGCCCGGGTGTCCGGACGGCCGTACAACGACTTCGTCCGCGAGTCGATCACCGAACCCCTCGGCCTGCGGAACACCGGACCCGACTGGGACCCGACGCGCGCCGACGACTTCGTGGTCGGCTACACCGGCTTCCACGTCGCCCGCCAGCGGCGTCGGATCGACCACGTCGACACGCGCGCGATGGCCGCGGCGACCGGCTTCCACGGCACCGCCTCCGACCTCGTGCGGTACTTCTCGCAGCACGTCATCGGCCAGGGCACGCTGCTCGACGACCACTCGAAGCGCCTCGCGCAGCGGAAGGCCTGGAGCGCGACCGACGACCCCGCCGCGCGCGGCTACGGCGCCGGGTTCATCGTCGACCGGATCGGCGGACGCGAGATCCGCGGCCACTCGGGTGGCTTCCCCGGGCAGATCACGCAGTCGATGTTCGACCCCGCGTCGGGTCTCGTCGTCTCGGTGCTGACGAGCGCCGCCGCCGGTCCCGCGACCCTCATCGCCACGGCGATCATCGCGATGCTCGACGCGGCAGCCGACGCCGACGCCCCCGGCACGCCGGTGCCGGACGACGTCGACACGACCGCGTACACCGGACGCTTCGCGAACCCGTGGGGTGTCACGGACGTCGCGCGGATCGGCGACCGGCTCGTCGAGGTCGACCCCTCGAGCCCCGAACCCCTCGACACGCCGACGCGCCTCGAGGTCGTCGACGCGGACACGCTCCGGATGACCCATGGCAACCGCTTCGGGTCGATCGACGAGGACATCACCTTCGAGCGCGACGCCGACGGCACCGTGCGCTCGATCCGTGGGGGCGGCGGCATGAGCCAGGAGCCGTGGGCGATCCCGTCCGAACGGCCCGAGGTCGCGGCGGGACTGGCGCCGTGAGCGACGAGGCCCGGGGCGGCTCCGGCGCAGGAGCCCCGTCCGACACCGTCGACGACGTCGTGCTCGAACCCGAGCGCCAGGCCTTCGTCGAGGAGTTCGCCCTCATGCTCAACGACGCCGCGGGCATGCCCCTGACCGATGCGCGGGTCCTCGGCTACCTCATGGTGACGCGCGCGCCGCACTCGTCGTCCGCCGACCTGCAGGCTGCGCTCGGCGCCAGCTCGGGTTCCGTCTCGATGGCCACCCGGCGGCTGGTCGACTCCGGGTTCGTCAAGCGGCACACGGTGCCCGGCGAACGCAGCCACTACTTCCGTGCCGAGGCCGACGTGTGGGGCTCGTGGCTCGCGAGTGAGCGCAAGTACCTCGACCGCGAGCGCGACGTCATCGGGCGCGGACTCGCCGTCGTCGAGGCGGCCGGCCGGACGGGCCCCGGCGACGTCGACGCCGAGGTCCGCGAGCGCCTGCTGAACGGGCGCGACTACATGCAGTGGCTGCAGGGGTACCACCGCAAGATGCTCGAGGAGTGGGAGGCGTTCAAGGCCGCCCGCGACCACCCGGACCGATCGGAGACCCCGTGAACGACGTCCTCACCGTCGACCACCTCAGCGTGACCTTCGACGTCGACGGCGTCGTCGTCCGAGCGGTCGACGACGCCTCGTTCACGGTCGGCCGGGGCGAGGTCGTCGCCGTCGTCGGCGAGTCGGGCTCCGGCAAGAGCATGACCGCGATGACCGCGATGGGCATCGCCCCGGACGGTGCCCGTGCCGCAGGCAGCATCCGGCTCGGGGACCTCGAGGTGCTCGACGCCGACGAACGCACGCTCCGCGAGGTCCGTGGCCGCCGCGTCTCGATGATCTTCCAGGACCCGTCCGCGGCCCTGAACCCCGTCTTCACCGTCGGGTTCCAGCTCGCCGAGGCGGTCCGTCGTGCCGAGCACGGCCTCGACCGCGCCGACGTCCGTGCGCGCTCGATCGACCTGCTGCGCGCCGTCGAGGTCCCGGACCCCGAGCTGCGACTCGGCCAGTACCCGCACGAGCTCTCCGGCGGCCAGTGCCAGCGCGTCATGATCGCGATGGCCCTCGCCGCGGACCCCGACCTCCTCATCGCCGACGAGCCGACGACCGCGCTGGACGTGACCGTCCAGGCCGAGGTCCTCGACGTCCTCCGCCGCCTGCGCGAGCGCACCGGCACCGCGATCCTGCTCATCACGCACGACATGGGCGTGGTCGCGGACATCGCCGACCGCGTCGTCGTGATGCGCCGCGGGAGCGTCGTCGAGACCGGTCCGGCGAGCGCCGTCTTCGGCGCACCGGTCGCCGACTACACGCGCGAACTCCTCGCGGCCGTCCCGCGCATGGGCACCGGCGCGGTCCAGGAGGCGCGGGTCGACCCCGCCCCGGACGTCGCCGCACCGGTCCTCGACGTCCGGCACCTCGTGGTCGAGTACGGCGGTGCGCTCCGCGGTCGGTTCCGCGCGGTCGACGACGTGTCGTTCGCGGTCGGGCGCGGGGAGATCGTCGGGCTGGTCGGCGAGTCCGGCAGCGGCAAGACCACGATCGGACGCGCCGCGATCGGCCTCGCGCCGATCACGGGAGGTGCCGTCCTCGTCGAGGGGACGGACGTGGCGGGCGCACGCCGCGCCTCCCGGCGTGCGATGCGTCGTCGTGTCGGCGTGGTCTTCCAGAACCCACTGCGATCCCTCAACCCGCGGTACACGGTCGGCCAGACCGTTGCCGAGCCGCTCCGGCAGATCCTGCGTCTGTCCGCGGCCGAGGTCGAGCAGCGGGTGGAGGGCCTGCTCGCCGATGTCGGTCTCGACGGCGGTTTCCGCGAGCGCTTCCCGCACGAGCTGTCCGGGGGCCAACGGCAACGCGTGGCGATCGCCCGCGCGGTCGCACTCGACCCCGCCCTGCTCATCGCCGACGAACCGACCAGCGCGCTCGACGTCTCCGTGCAGGCGAGGGTGCTCGACGTCTTCCGCGAGCTCCAGGAACGCCTCGGCTTCGCGTGTCTGTTCGTGACGCACGACCTCGCGGTGGTGGACACGCTCTGCGACCGGGTCGTGGTGCTCCACGGCGGACGGGTCGCCGAACAGGGGAGCCGCGACGCGATCCTCCGCGCTCCGGAGGACCCGTACACGCGGCGGCTCATCCAGGCGGCGCCGGTGCCCGATCCGGTCGAGCAGGCTGCGCGTCGCTCCGAGCGTGCGGGGTCCCTCCGGGCCTGAGCGGGCGCGACGAGGTTTCCTGTCCGGCGGGTGACCGTTCCGGTTCGCGGATCGCGGGGATCGCGAACCAGGACGGTCACAGCGCGGGCGGAACACGGACGTCGGGCGCCCGGACGCGCCGGAGCGAGCGCCGCATCGAGCCCGTGGGGCTGAACCCGGCGTGCGGCGTCGCTCCGAGGCTGAGCGGGGGCGACGAGGTTTCCTGTCCGGCGCGTGACCGTTCCGGTTCGTGGATCTCGGGGATCGCGAACCAGGACGGTCACAGCGCGGGCGGAACACGGAAGTCGGGCGCCCGGACGCGCCGGAGCGGGCGCCGTATCGAACTCGTGGTGCTGAACCCGGCGTCCGCCGCGACGACGGCCGGGTCCGCGTCGGCGGCGGCGAGTGCCGCGCGGACCGGCAGCGACCGGAACCACCGCCACAGCTCGTCGGGCGAGCAGCCGGTGGTCGCGCGGAACCGGCGCCGCACGGTGCTCGCGGACAGACCGGCGCCGCGTCGCAGGTCGTCGATCGGCACGGGGCCGGCGCTGTCGAGGAGTCGGTCGATGCAGCGGGTGAGGCTGGCGTCGCGGAGGAACGCGGGCGGGTTGTCCTCGACCACGCTCAGCACGACGACCCGGGCGAGCGCATCACGGTGCGCCGCGTGCCACCTGCCGGCCACCAGCGACCGGAGGTGCGCCAGTGCGAGGACGACGTCCGTGCACGGAGCATCGAGCGGCTCGGTGCGGAGGGACGGCGCCAGCCCGAGCGCCTCGTCCACGAACGGACCGAACGTCGCGGTGCCCCAGTGCACACCGGTCGGAGCGGGCCAGTCGTCGCAGGCCGAGGGCGGTGCGGAGCGGTCGGGACCGGCGCCGATCGTCACCGTCGCCCCGGGTGCGACGAGCGCCGCGGTCCCCGGAGCCACCACGGCGACGTCGTCGTCACGGCGGATCCACACCTCGGTGCGGGCGGACGAGGCGACCCAGACGTGGCTGTCGGTCGCCCCCAGGTCCAGCGTCCACCGGTCGTCGTCGGCGAGGACCTCGTCGCCGTACCGGACGTCGAGGCCGACGGCGTCGACGAGTGCTCGGAGTGCATCGGTCACGCAGCGACCGTGCCACGGGGCGCCCAGGCGGCACCGGGCCCGCGGAGGATCTGTGGAGCGTGCGGGTCAGCGGACCTCGGCGGAGGACCAGAGCGCACCGGCACCTCGCCCGACGACGCGGAGGAGGGGCACCGCGACGAGGACGGCCGCGGCGAGGAACGCGACCGCCTGCAGCAGGCCCGGGATCGCGTACACCACGACGAGCACCTCCTGCGCGGTCGACGGCGGTGGCACCGTCTGCGTCAGGAGGGACGCGACGAACCACAGCGCCGCCGCGATCGTCACGATCCAGCCGACCGTGCGCTGCGGCCCGCGCAGGCCGCGGACGGTCAGCACGCCGAACGCGACGAGCGCCGCTGGCGGGACCCAGTACAGGGCGGTGGCCAGCGCGCCGGGGAGGAACCAGGCCAGGGCGAACGCGAGCACGGCGACGCCGAAGGCCCCGGCTCGCCGGTCCCGTGCGCGGAGCGCGGCCACGAGCACGACGACCCCGCACACGCCGGCGACCACCGACGCGCCGAGCCGCACCACCGGCCACCACGGCACCTGCAGCACCGCCGTGTCACCGAGCCCGATCACCCCGTACACGAGTGCCCCGACCACCGCGGTCGCCGAGACGATCCGTACCCCGTTGTCGTTCCCCATGGCCGTCACGGTACTCCCGGGCGGGGGATAACCCCACCCCGGGTCCGGGAGGGGGCAGGATGGGGGATCGGCCCGGTGATCGCGAGGCTGGGTGTCATGACCGACACCGCCCGCCTCGACCAGGCCGAGACCGTCCCACTGCACGACTCCGTCCCGCCGGGAGCCACCGAACCGATGCCCGCCCAGCCGAACCCCACGCCGCCGAGCTGGTCGTCGACGCCGCCGCCGAGCGGGCAGGGCGCCGCGGTCCCGCCGCCGCCCGTGACGACGTCCGGCGGATCGGGATCGGGCACGGGCATGACGGCCGGCGCGTTCTACCGCGAGGCGTGGAAACGGCTGCCGCGGGACTTCGGGTACATGGCGCTCACGGCGGTGCTGCTCTGCACGCTCTACGCCGCGTTCCCGGCGGCGATCTTCGGCGGGGGCTTCCGCGACCTCTTCAACCCGTTCGTCCTGCTGATGTTCTTCATCGCGCTGTTCGTGGCGCGGTGGCTCGGCCAGTTCGAGAAGCTCCGCATCGGATGGGCCGACAGCCGTCCGATCCGGCCGGTCGACTGGACGCCGAGGTGGCAGCAGAACTGGTGGACCCGCACCGGTTCGGCCGTCGCCAACCCGCACTACTGGCTGTACCTGCTGCACGCGGCGGTCGTGTACCCGATCGCGGCGCTCTGCACCGTGGGCGCGGGGGCGCTGCTGCTCGCCGGCTTCGTGTGGCCGATCGGCCTCGCCGGATTCGCGTTCGTGAACGGCGTGAGCGCGCAGTACTTCGGGTGGGAAACGGCCTCCGTCGTCGGCTTCGGGTTCCTCGGGCTCCTGTCGATGGCCGCCTCGGTCGTGCTGTTCCCGCTGTGGGCCCGCGGTTCGGTCATCGCCCACTTCTGGATCGACTTCGGGCTGCTCGGCGGGTTCCGTGCCGAGCAGCTGGAGCGTCGCGTGGCCGGGCTCCAGGCGTCGCGTGCCGGCGCCGTCACGGCCGAGGGCCAGGCGCTCCGGCAGATCGAGCGCGACCTGCACGACGGCCCGCAGCAGCGCCTCGTCCGGCTGCGCATGGACCTGTCCGCCGCCGAGCGCGCCTTCGACAAGGACCCGGTGAAGGCGAAGCAGCTCATCGGGGAGGCGTCGGAGCACGCCCAGGACGCCCTCGACGAACTCCGCGCCCTGTCGCGTGGGTTCGCGCCGCCCATCCTGCTCGACCGCGGCCTCGTCGCCGCGCTCGAGGCCCTCGTCGCCCGCACCCCGATCCCGGTCGGACTCGACGTCCGCCTGCCCGACGGGCTCGAACTCGCGACCGAGATCCAGCGCAACGTCTACTTCACGGTGAGCGAGCTGCTGACGAACACCACCAAGCACGCCGGGGCCGCCGCCGCGGGCGTGTACCTCGGACTCGTGGTCGACGCCTCCGGCCTCTGGTACCTCACGGTCAGCGTCACCGACGACGGCCGCGGTGGCGCCCGCCCGCAGGAGGGGCACGGCATCGAGGGGCTGATGGGCCGGATGCGTGCGCTCGACGGCGAACTGACGGTGTCGAGCCCCGAGGGCGGCCCGACCGAGGCGACGGCACGGATCCCGCTCGGATCGTTGAACGGCGTGCCGACGGCGCGCGCCTGACACCACGGGGAGCGTCCGCGCTCCCGGTAGGCTGGTCGGCATGAGCGACGGCCCGGATGCAGCACGCATCCGGGCCGTCGTCGTCGACGACGCCGTCCTCCTGCGCGAGGGGCTCGCCCGTGTGCTCGAGGAGGCCGGCATCGACGTCGTCGGCCAGTACGCCGACGCCGACTCGTTCCTCGCGACGCTCACCGACGACGCCCCCGACGTCGTCGTGATGGACGTGCGGATGCCGCCGACGTTCACGGACGAGGGGGTCCGCGCGGCCGTCGAGACCCGACGCCGGGCACCGCGCACGGGTGTGCTCCTGCTGTCCCAGTACGTCGAGGCCACCTACGCCGAGGACGTCCTCGCCGCGGGCGCGACCGGCATCGGCTACCTGCTCAAGGACCGGGTCACCCGGCTCGAGGAGATCGACGACGCCGTCCGCCGCATCGCCGCCGGCGGCACCGTGCTCGACCCCGAGGTCGTCACACAGCTCATGAGCCGTCGCCGCGACCCGCTCGCCGCGCTGACCCCGCGCGAGCGTGAGGTCCTCGGGCTGATGGCCGAGGGTCGCACGAACGCCGCGATCGCCCGCGCGCTCGTGATCGGCACCGGCGCGGTCGAGAAGCACGTCTCGAGCATCTTCGGCAAGCTCGCGCTCGAGGACACGGGCGAGGACCACCGCCGGGTCCTCGCCGTGCTGGCGTACCTCGGGTGACCGAGCCCGCAGGCGGCACCGAGCCAGCGCGCCGCACCGAGCCAGCGCGCCGCACCGAGCCAGCGCGCCGCACCGAGCCAGCGCGCCGCATCGGGCCCGCGCGCCGGACGGTGCCCGCGCCGCTCCTGGCCCTCGCCGCCATGGTGTCGGTGCAGCTCGGCGCCGCGATCGCGAAGACCCGCTTCGACGAGGTCGGCTCGGTCGGTGCGGCGACGCTGCGGCTCGTGATCGGCGCCGTCGTGCTCGCCCTCGTGGTGCGCCCGCGCGTCCGGCACTGGACCCGGCAGCAGTGGCTCGGCGCCCTCGGCCTCGGGCTGGCGCTCGGCGGCATGAACGTCTTCATCTACGTCGCGTTCGCGAGCATCCCGATCGGCGTCGCGGTGACGATCGAGTTCCTCGGCCCGCTGGCGCTCTCGCTCGCCCACACCAGGCGGTGGCGGGACGTCCTCTGGGCGGTGCTGGCACTCGTCGGCGTCGTGCTGCTCGGGGTCGGTCCGGCGGCCGTGACCGCGGTCGGCGGCGTCGTGTTCGCCGTCCTCGCCGCGGCGTGCTGGGCGGGCTACATCGTCATGAACCGGCACGTCGGCGCCGCGATCCCCGGCGTGGACGGCCTCGCGGTCTCGATGGTCGTCGCGATGCTCGTGTCGCTGCCGTTCGGTCTGCGGTCGGCCGTCGACGGGGTCGTCCGCGAGCCGGCGCTCCTCGTCGTCTTCGGCGGTGTCGCCGTGCTCTCGAGCGTGCTGCCGTACGCGCTCGAGATGCTGGCGCTCCGGCGGATGCCGACGCGCGTCTTCGGCGTGCTGCAGAGCCTCGGTCCGGCGATCGCGGCCCTCGCGGGCCTGCTGATCCTGCACGAGGCGCTCGCGGCGCTCGAGGTCGTCGCCCTCGCCTGCGTCACCGCGGCGAGCGTGGGGGTCACGCTGACCGCGCGACGCGCGCGCGGAGGCGGGCCCGGTGGGCGGACTGGAGGCGCGGCGCACGTTCCGTGACCACGGAACGCGATCCGCGCCTCCTGGAAGACCCGCCTACTCGTCGCGGAGGAAGTCCGCGTACGTGGGTTCCGTGTGCTCACCCGTCAGGAGCGACGGGTCGTTGACCCGCCGTTCGACGTAGGCCGCGATGACCTCGGGCGGGGTGAGCACGTGGGCGACCCAGGACGGCACCTCGCTCTTCTTCATGGTGCCTCCTCCCAGATGCAGCACTCGGATCGAATGTCTCGATCAGTGAGTTACTTGCTGAACCGGTACTGCGTAAACGATCCTCGCCATGTCGGGGGAAGTCAATGCGGTGTGTTCTCCGGACTGCTGCGGCGCGTGTCCGCCCGCAGGGTGCGGTGCTTCACGGCGGACCGCCACACCCACGCTTCCGCCTGCTGCCCGAACTGCGCCCACTCGACGAGCACGGCGTCACGGGTCCAGCTCTTCGCGAAGGCCTTCACCCGGACGTGGAACGTCGGGAACTGGATCCACGCCCACACCGGCACCGGGGTGACGGCGTGGCAGACGTCCGGGCCGCGGGCGTCGTCGGACAGGGAGTAGGCGCGCGGACGCTCGACCTCCGGGTGTTCCGGGGGCTGCCACCGGTTCTCGCGACGCCGTCCCACGACAGTATTCGAACGTGTGTTCGAACGGACGTCAAGTCGACCGCGTGCTCCGTGCGCGCCGACGACCCGGGATCGGCGTGTCGACGGACCCGCGGCACGTGTCAGGCGTGCGCGCGACCGGTGGACTCGCGCACGCTGAGCGTCAGGGAGGGCCCCGGTCGCGACGGCAGCGGGGTCCCCGCGTCGATCTGCTCGCGGAGGAGCGTCGCCGCCCGCTGCCCGAGCTCGACCGTGTCGCGCGTGAGCGAGGTGATCGACGGCCGCACGAGCCGCACCATCGCCGAGTCGTCGAACGACACGATCGACACGTCGGCCGGCACGCGGACGCCCATCTCGCTCGCCACGCCCAGTCCGGCGACCGCGAGCACGTCGTTGTCGTACACGATCGCGGTGGGTCGGACGGTCCGCGAGAGCAGGGTCCGGGTCGCGCGCGCTCCCGCGTCGGCGGAGTAGTCGGTGGGGATCGACTCGGCGCCGTCCAGCCCCTCGGCCGCGGTGAACGCCCGGACGCGGTCGATCCGCATCGCCGTGTGCTCGAACTCGGGTCGCCCGGCGACGTGCGCGATCCGCCGGTGCCCGAGCGCGTGCAGGTACCGCAGCACGGTGTCGGTCGCGTCCGAGTCGTCGATCCAGACGGTCGGCGCCGCGGGCTCCGACGAGGGGTGCGACCCGACGACCACGGTGGGCATCCCGAGCTCGGCGAGCAGCGAGAGCCGGTCGTCGTCCCGCCGCGGGTCGATCACGATGACGCCGTCGACCCGGTGCCCGCGCCACCAGTCGCGGTAGGTCTGCAGCTCCTCGGCCGCGTCCCGGGCGACGAGCAGGTTCATCCCGACGTGGCTGCCGGCGAGCCCGAGCTGGATCCCGGAGATGAGGTCGCCGAAGAACGACTCGGTGCCGAGCGTGCGGGCCGGCCGGTTCAGCACGAAGCCGATCGAGCCGGCCTTCGCCCCGCCGAGTGCCCGCGCCGCGGTGTGCGGCTGCCAGTCGAGTTCGCGCGCGACGGCACGCACCCGTCTGCGGGTCTCGTCGGACACCCCGGGTCGGTCGTTGAGCGCGAACGAGACCGCGCTGATGGACACGCCGGCCCGGGCGGCGATGTCGGCGATCGTCGTGCGACGGTTCGTGGCCACGGGCTTGACTATAACGCTTTAGTTCGCAAACATCACTGCCACCGAACGGTTCGCCACACCCAACTGAACCGGTTCAGCAGCATCCGCAGCACGACGAAGGAGTCACGAGCGATGAAGAAGACCACACGCAGGACCACGGGACGCGCCGTGGCGCTGCTCGCCGGAGCGGCCGTCACGGCGCTCGCGCTGACCGCCTGCTCGAGTGGCAGCGGCGCCGACAGCGGCAGCGGCAGCGGGAAGATCGACGGGTCGATCACCCTGCAGACCTGGGCGCTGACGCCGACGTACACCGACTACCTCAACGGCGTGATCAAGGACTTCGAGAAGCAGTACCCGGACGCCAAGGTCAAGCTCGTCGACCAGCCCGGCGACGGCTACGCCGACAAGGTCCTCAGCCAGGCCTCGTCGAACTCCCTGCCGGACGTCATCAACCTGCCGCCGGACATCGCCCTGCCCCTCGCCAAGCGCGGGTTCCTGCAGGACGTGGCGAAGGACGACTCGAAGCTCTCGAGCACCTACGTGAAGGGCGCGCTCGCGGCGTACAACTACAAGGGCGTCGACGGCACCTTCGGCTACCCCTGGTACCTCAACACGGACGTCGACTACTGGAACAAGTCGATGTTCGAGCAGTGCGGCCTCGACCCGGCGAACCCGCCGAAGACGACCGACGAGCTGTTCGCGCAGGCCGAGACCATGCACCAGAAGTGCCCGGACGACTACCTGATGAGCCGCAAGCCCGGCCTGTCCGACTTCTCCCTCGCCGGCGTCAAGATCATCAACGACCAGGGCACGAAGTTCACCTTCGCGAACTCGTCGAAGGCGGCCGACCTCATCGCGAAGTACGCCAAGGCCTACAAGGAGGGCCTCATGCCCTCGTCGGTGCTCAACACCGACTACCTCGGCAACTCCACGCTGTTCACGCAGGGCAAGGTCGCCTGGACCACCGGTGGCGCCACGGCGATCAGCGACTTCGAGAAGAACAACCCGTCGCTCAAGGGCAACATCGTGGTCTCCCCGGCCCTCGACAACCCGCCGCTGTACGTGCAGGGCCTCAGCGTCAGCGCCAAGAGCAAGCACGTCGCCACGGCCGAGGCGCTCGCCGCGTTCATGACGAACGCGAAGAACCAGGAGGCCTTCGCCCACCTGGTGAACATCTTCCCGTCGACGACCTCGTCGCAGTCCGACCCGTACTTCTCGAAGGACGACGGCACCGTCGAGGCCAAGGCCCGTGTGCTCGCCAACGACGCCCTGAAGACGGCGAAGAACCTCAACCCGGTCGAGGCGAACTCCGCGATGACCGACTTCCTCGACCAGCAGATCGCGCTGGCGATGAAGGGCGGCACGACGCCCGAGCAGGCGCTGCAGACCGCGCAGACCAAGATGAACAGCCTGCTGGCGAACAGCTGATGCGCGCCAACCGCTGGTTCACGCCCTGGCTGCTCGTCCTGCCGGCGCTCGTCTGGTTGCTCGCGTTCAGTCTCTGGCCGTCGATCAACACCGTCCGGCTGTCGTTCACGAACGCCAGCCCGCTCGGGGGCGTGAGCCAGTGGGTGGGCCTCAAGAACTTCGAGACGCTCCTCGCCGACCCGCAGGTCTGGGAGGCGCTCCTCAACAGCGTCATCTACATGGCGGTGTGCCTGCCGCTCCTGACGGTCCTGCCGCTCCTCATGGCGGTGCTCGTCGAACGGAAGCTCCCCGGCATCGCGTTCTTCCGGACCGCGTACTACACGCCGGTGATCGCCAGCGCGGTCGTCGTCGGGCTCATCTGGAACTGGATCCTCGACGACCGCGGGGTCATCAACGAGATGGCGCAGCACCTCGGGATCGTGCAGCAGTCGATCCCGTTCCTGACCGACCGGTGGCTGCTCGTCTTCAGCGCGATCAGCCTGACGGTCTGGAAGGGCCTCGGCTACTACATGATCATCTTCCTCGCGGCCCTCGGGAACGTCGGGAAGGACCTGCACGAAGCGGCCGCGCTCGACGGCGCCGGGTCCGTCCGGCGGTTCTGGTCGGTGACCATGCCGGGTGTCCGGGGGACCATGACCCTCGTCGGCATCCTCGTGTGCGTGAGCGCGCTCCGGGTGTTCAGCGAGCTCTACATCCTCACCAACGGCACGGGTGGTCCCGGCGGGCAGGACAACTCGCTCGTCATGCTCATCCAGCAGTACGCCCGCGGCTTCACCGGCAACCTCGGCTACGCGTCCGCCCTGAGCCTCCTGCTCTTCGTCGTGACGCTCATCCCGATGCTCGCCCTCGCCCGGATGAACAGCAAGGCGGAGAAGTGACCAACACGACCTCGACCACCGAACCCGTCCTCGGGGGCGCCGCCGGCGCGGCCGCACCCGCGCCGGACGTGACCGGCGCGACCGGCCGGAGTCGCGCCTCCCGGCCGAACGGACGCAACGAACGCGACGGACGCACCGGACGCAAGCGGCGCCGCGCCGCGTGGGGCGTCATGTCCACCCGCGAGAAGGTCCTCCGCTACGTCCTGCTCGTCGTGGTGCTCTTCATCA
This sequence comes from Curtobacterium sp. AB451, assembly GCF_050585845.1. NCBI lineage: Bacteria > Bacillati > Actinomycetota > Actinomycetes > Micrococcales > Microbacteriaceae > Curtobacterium > Curtobacterium sp. AB451. The sequence goes on along the minus strand of NZ_JBOBQG010000001.1, from coordinate 131,345 downwards.
CGATCGGGCCGTTCCTCTGGCAGCTGTCGACCTCGCTCAAGGGCACGGGGGAGGACATCTACACGGCGAACCCGTCGTTCATCCCCACGCAGCCGACCTTCGGCAACTACCTGCGGGTGGGCGAGGCGATCCCGGTCTTCGGGTACATCGGCAACTCGCTCGTCGTCGCCGCGATCGACGTGCTCGGCAACATCGTGTTCGCCACCCTCGCGGGGTTCGCGCTCGCGCGCCTGCAGTGGCGTTTCCGCAAGGCCGTGCTCGGGCTCTTCCTCGCGACCCTCGTGCTGCCGGGCGAGGCGACGATCATCTCCCAGTTCGTCACCGTGAAGGACCTCGGGCTCGCCGACTCCCTCGTCGGCGTCGCGCTCCCGGGCATGATCGCCGCGCTCAACGTCCTGCTCATGTTCAACGCGTTCCGGCAGATCCCCGAGGAGATCGACCAGGCCGCCGTGATGGACGGCGCGAACGCCCTGCAGCGGCTCCGGTACATCTCGCTGCCCGCCGTGCAGGGGACCATCGCCGTCATCGCGATCTTCTCGTTCATCGGCGCGTGGGACGACTTCCTCTGGCCGCTCATCGTGCTGCAGTCGCCGGACAAGCTGACCCTGACAGTCGGCCTGCAGTACCTGCAGGGCACCTTCGCGACCGACCAGCGCATGATCGCCGCCGGCACGATGATCGCGTTCATCCCGATCGCGGTGATCTTCTCGATCCTGCAGCGCTTCTTCTTCAAGGGCGTCGAAGAGGGCGGGGTGAAGGGCTGATGCGCTTCGGCGTCAACCACACCCCCTCGGTCGGCTGGTTCCACTCGTGGCTCGACTTCTCGCCGTCGGACACGGCCAGGGACATGGAGCAGATCGCGTCGCTCGGCGCGGACCACGTGCGGATCTTCCCGCTCTGGCCCGTCGTCCAGCCGAACCGGACGCTCATCCGGCGCCAGGCACTCGCGGACGTCGCGACCGTGGTCGACATCGCGGGGTCGTTCGGCCTCGACGTCAACGTCGACGCGCTGCAGGGGCACCTGTCGAGCTTCGACTTCGTGCCCGCGTGGCTCGAGAGCTGGCACCGCCGCAACATGTTCACCGACCCCGCGGTCGTCACGTCGACGGCCACCTACGTCGAGGCGCTCGCCGCGGCCGTCGCCGACAAGCCGAACCTGCTCGGCATCACCATCGGCAACGAGGTGAACCAGTTCGCACACGCGCCGCACCCGACGCCGCACGACATCACCGCGGAGCAGGGGCACGCCTGGGCGGCGACGATGGTCGCGGCGGCGCGGGCCGGGCTGGCGTCCGGCATCGACCTGGAGGCGCGGCTCGGCTCGGCGCCGTCGGCACACCCCGGCACGGGGTCGCGTCCACGGCCGCTGGTCACCGTCGCGCAGTACGACGCGGCCTGGTACGACGACGCCCAGCCGTTCGGCCCCGAACACGCGGCCGACCACGGCGACGCGACCGTCACGCACTCGTGGGTGTTCAACGGCTCGGCGGCGCTGCACGGGGCGCTCGGTGCCGGATCGGTCCGGCACGGGGAGTACCTGCTGCAGCTCGCCGCGGCCTGGAACCACGACGCCGGGCGGCCGAACTGGCTGCAGGAGGTGGGCGCCCCGACGAACGTCGTCGACCCCGCCGACGCCGCGTCGTTCACCGAGCAGACGATCCGGCACGTGCTCGACGCGCAGGACGTCCTCGGCGTCACCTGGTGGTGTTCGCACGACGTCTCCCGGTCCCTCGCGGACTTCCCGGAGCTCGAGTACGACCTCGGCCTGTTCACGAACGACGGTCGGCTGAAGCCCGCCGGCGAGGCGTTCGCCGCCCTCGCCCAGGAGCACGGCACCCGCGGCCGGGCCGACACGACCGGTGCCGTGTCCGCACCACCGCCGGCCACCGCGCTCGTGCTCGACGACGTGCTGGCCGACGGCACCGTACGCGGCGGGCTCCGGGCCGACTGCGCGCCGGGCGGCCGGTTCGCCGCGGCCTGGCTCGACCTCGCCTCGGCCGCCGCCGACGGACGCGGGCCCCAGGTGGTCCTGCGCTCGCGACTCCACGACGACGCGCTGCTCGCCGCGCGGGGCATCACCCGGTGCGTCGACGTGCCCGAGGGCGCCACCACCGCGCTCCTGTCGGTCGCCCACCCCGCGACGATGGCCTGAGCCGACCACCACCCCGCACGACCCGCACGACCCGCACGACCTCGCACGACCCGCACCACCGTCCGACCCGCCGGCACCGACGCCGGCCCTCCCACCAGGAAGGCCCCCATGCACGACGACATCCCCCTCACCACCGGCCGAGCGCGACGCGTCCTCGACGAGCGCATCCTGCCGGCGGTGCACGCCACCGCGACGCCGCTCGACACCGCGTGGCACGAGCTGCCGGGCGAGCCGATCCCGCCGGCGTCGGGCCTGGCGCTCGAGTACTCGCCGTACGAGGTGGGCACGACCTGGGGCGCCGCGTGGGGGACGACCTGGTTCCGGCTGACCGGGACCGTGCCGGACGAGTGGGCCGGGAAGCGCGTGGAGGCAGTCGTCGACCTCGGCTTCGACAAGAACATGCCGGGGTTCCAGTGCGAGGGCCTCGTCTACCGAGCGGACGGCACGCCGGTGAAGTCGATCAACCCCCGGAACCAGTGGGTGCTCATCGCAGAGGAGGCCGTCGGTGGCGAGACCGTCGAGCTCTTCGTCGAAGCGGCCTCCAACCCCGTCCTGCTCGACTACCACCCCTTCCTCCCGACGCAGGAGGGCGACGTCCAGACCTCGTCGTCGGCGCGCCTCTACACGTCGCGCCGGATGGACCTCGCCGTCTTCGAGTCCGAGGTGCACGAACTCGCGCTCGACATCGACGTCCTGCTCGAACTGCAGGCCGAGCTGCCCGAGGGGCCGCGGCGCATGCGGATCCTGCAGGCGCTCGACGACGCGCTCGACCGACTCGACCTGCAGCACATCGCCGCCACCGCCGGTGACGCGCGCGCGGCGCTCGCCGAGGTCCTCGCCGCACCGGCCGAGGCGTCGGCGCACACGATCTCCGCCGTCGGGCACGCGCACATCGACTCCGCCTGGCTCTGGCCGGTCCGCGAGACGATCCGCAAGGTCGCCCGCACCACCTCGACGATGACCGAGCTCATCGACCAGACCGACGACTTCCTGTACGGCATGTCGAGCGCGCAGCAGTACGCGTGGATCAAGGAGCACCGGCCCGAGGTCTACGCCCGGGTCACGGCCGCCGTCGAGGCGGGGCGCTTCCTGCCGATCGGCGGCATGTGGGTGGAGTCCGACACCGTGATGCCGACCGGCGAGAGCATCGTCCGCCAGTTCTCGCAGGGGCAGCGCTTCTTCGAGCGCGAGTTCGGCATCCGTCCGAAGGGCGTCTGGCTGCCCGACAGCTTCGGGTACTCGCCCGCCCTGCCGCAGCTCATGCGCCGCGCGGGCTTCGAGTGGTTCTTCACGCAGAAGATCTCGTGGAACCAGGTCAACAAGTTCCCGCACCACACGTTCCTCTGGGAGGGCATCGACGGCTCGCGGGTCTTCTCGCACTTCCCGTCGATGGACACCTACAACTCGCGTCTGTCCGGCAGCGAGGTCGCCAAGGCCTCCCGGCAGTTCCGCGAGAACCGTCTGGCGACCGGGTCGATCGCGCCGGTCGGTTGGGGAGACGGCGGCGGCGGCACCACCCGCGAGATGACCGGCACGGCGAAGCGCCTCGCGGACCTCGAGGGCAGCGCCAAGGTCCGCTGGGAGCACCCGGACACGTTCTTCGACCGCGCGAAGGCCGAGCTGCCCGACCCGCCCGTGTGGGTGGGGGAGCTGTACCTCGAGCTGCACCGTGCCACGCTCACCAGCCAGCACCAGACCAAGCAGGGCAACCGCCGGTCGGAGCAGCTCCTCCTCGAGGCCGAGCTCTGGGCGTCGACCGCCGCCGCCCGCACCGACTTCGCGTACCCGTACGACGAGCTCGACGCCCTCTGGCAGCAGGTCCTCCTGCAGCAGTTCCACGACATCCTGCCGGGCACCTCGATCGCCTGGGTGCACCGTGAGGCGGTCGCGAAGTACGCCGAGACGGCCCGTGCGCTGACCGCGATCATCGACCGGGCGCTCGCGGCGCTCGCCGGTGTCGGAGCGGCGGCCGTCGTCGTGAACCCGGCCCCGTTCCTCCAGGCCGGTGCACCCGCGCAGGGCGCGGTCGTGGCGACCGACCTGGCGGAGCCGACCGCGGTGGCACTCACCGAGCAGGACGGCGGGTACGTGCTCGCCAACGACCTCGTCCGGATCGTCGTCGACCGGCGCGGACTCGTGACGAGCGCGGTCGACCTGGCGAGCGGGCGCGAGGCGATCGCCCCTGGGCAGGCCGCGAACCTGCTGCAGCTCCACCAGGACTTCCCGAACATGTGGGACGCGTGGGACGTCGACCGCTACTACCGCAACCGGGTCGAGGACCTCGTCACGGTGTCGTCGCTCGACGCCTCGGTCGGGACGGACGGGGTCGCCCGTGTCGTCGTCGAGCGGGCCTTCGGCGACTCGACCGTGCGCCAGGAGATCCTGCTCGCGCCCGGCTCCCGCACCCTCGAGTTCGACCAGACGACCGACTGGCACGAGACCGAGAAGTTCCTCAAGGTGGCGTTCCCGCTCGACGTCCGTGCCGAGCACACCGTCGCCGAGACGCAGTTCGGGGCGCAGAAGCGGGTGACGCACACGAACACCTCGTGGGAGGCCGCGAAGTTCGAGACCTCGATGCACCGCTACGTCCTGGTCGCCGAGCCCGGCTTCGGCGTCGCGCTCGTGAACGACTCGATCCACGGGTTCGACACCACCCGCGACGCGGTCGACGGGCACGTCACCACCACCGTGCGGCTCTCGCTGCTGCGGGCACCGCGGTTCCCCGACCCCGAGACGGACCAGGGCGTGCAGACCCACCGGTACGGCATCGTCGTCGGGACCGACCAGCTCGGCGCGACCTCGGCGGGTGTGGTCATGAACGCCCCCGTGCGGACGGTCGCGGGCGCACACGGCTTCGCGCCGCTCGTGCGGGTGTCCGGGGGCGTCGTGCTGTCGAGCGTGAAGCTCGCCGACGACCGCTCCGGCGACCTGGTCGTGCGGGTGTACGAGCCGTCGGGGCGCCGGGGGAGCGGCGGCATCGCGGTGGCCGAGGGCGACGGCAACGCCTTCGGGCCCGGCGCCGAGGTCACGCTGCTCGAGGAGCCGCTGTCGGCGGCAGGCGACGCGGCCTCGGACCCCGTCGCCGCGTTCTCGGACCCCGTCGGCGCGTCCTCGGACCCCGACGACGCGTCCTCGCACACCGTCGACGCGTCCTCGTTCGCCGTCGACGCCTACGAGGTGCGCACCTTCCGGTTCCCGCGCGTGCGCGGCTGAGACCCCGGCGCCGGGACTTCGGGTGTCCCGGCGCCGGCCCCGGTCGGCGACCGCCGGCCGGTTCGTCACTCGAAGAGGAGTGCCATGAAGAAGTCCATGCAGTTCGGGATCGTGGCGGCGATCGCCGCGATGGTGGTCGCACCGCTCGTGCCGGCGGCAGCGTCCGCCGCACCGTCGCCCACCGGCCTCGCACACGGCGTCGGGGCCCACCACGGGGTCGGCCACGGCGCGCAGCCGCACGCCACCCCGACGAAGTCCGGGCCGACGAGCATCGCCTACGTCGAGGTCAACAACGACCAGCTCGCCAACGTCGGTCGCTACCAGTTGGCGAACGGCGCGAACGCGTTCGACGTCGCGATCATCTTCGCGGCGAACATCAACTGGAACGGCTCGAAGGCCGTCCTGTACAACAACGAGAACGTGCAGGCGACGCTCGACGACGCGGCCATGCAGATCAGGCCGCTGCAGGCGAAGGGCATCAAGGTCTCGCTGTCGATCCTCGGCAACCACCAGGGAGCCGGGATCGCCAACTTCCCGACCCAGGCAGCCGCCGAGGACTTCGCCGCCCAGGTCTCCGCCACCGTGTCGAAGTACGGGCTCGACGGCGTCGACCTCGACGACGAGTACTCCGACTACGGCACGAACGGCACCCCGCAGCCGAACCAGCAGTCGATCGGCTGGCTCATCAGCGCGCTCCGTGCCGACATGCCGGGCAAGCTCATCTCGTTCTACGACATCGGCCCGGCGTCCTCGGCGCTGTCCTCGTCGAGCAGCACCATCGGCTCGAAGCTCGACTACGCCTGGAACCCGTACTACGGCACCTACTCGGCGCCGTCGATCCCGGGGCTCGACAAGTCGCGTCTGTCCGCTGCCGCGGTCGACGTCCAGAACACTCCGCAGTCCACGGCCGTCTCGCTCGCGCAGCGCACCAAGGCCGACGGGTACGGCGTCTTCATGACGTACAACCTGCCGGACGGTGACGTCTCGCCGTACGTGTCGTCGATGACGCAGGTGCTCTACGGGCAGGCCGCCACGTACCACTGACGTCGCGTCCGGTGCGGCGACTCGCGCCCCGCGTCTCCTCGGCTCCGGCCAGGAGGCGCGGGGCGCGCCCGTCCCGTCGCGCGCCTCGTTGACGGAGCGGGTTCCGCGCGCCCGCTGGCCGGAGCAGGTTTCGTGCGTGCGCGCTGACCGTTCTGGTTCGCGGAACCCGGGGATCATGAACCGGAACGGTCACGAACGCGGCCGACCCCACCCGTCCGCGTGCGGCGCGCCGTACGATCGCGACGTGGAACTCGAGTTCAGCGGCGAGGTGATCGAGTGGCGCGGCCCGGCGCCCTACTTCTACGCGGTCGTGCCTCCGGACGCCGCCGAGGTCATCCACGAGCTCGCGCCGATGCTCACCTACGGCTGGGGTGTGATCCCGGCGCGCGTGACGATCGGGTCGGTGACCTGGACGACCTCGCTGTTCCCGAAGGACAGCGGGTACCTCGTGCCGTTGCGCGCGGCGGAACGGAAGCGTGCGGGAGTCGAGCTGGGCGACGAACCCGTGCTCACCCTCGAGCTCGGCGGCCCCTGAGCCCCGCGGACGGACGTCGTGTGCGCGGACATCGCGCGCACTCCGGTCACCAGCGCCGTCGGAGTTCCGCCGCGACGAGGTCGGTCGTCGTGCTCGTGATCGCCGGAGCGTGTCCGCCGACCGCGCGGCGGTGGGCGCGTTCGCGGGCGGTTACCGCTCGGAGTGCGCGGCGCTCGGCGTGCCGGAGGCTCCAGCGGACGAGCGCCAGGCCGAGCCGGTTCGTCAGGACCTCGACCGGCGAGATCGGCGGGACCGGAAGGGTGCGGGGCTGGTAGGTGGTCACGGTGTCGGCTCCTCGTCGATGATCGGGACGCTGCGGACCTGGGCGAACACGCGGCGGACGCCCTCGGGGAGATCGGCGACCTGCCCGCGGATGGCTCGGTACCGCTCGATGACGCCCTCGAACTCGCGCCACATCGCGCTGTACTCGTCGGCGGTGAGCGCCACGTAGGTCGACGACCCCGAGACGCCGCGCCAGTCGGCGGGGACGGACTCGGGATCGCGGGTGGTCCAGTCACGGACCAGGTCGTTCTCGGCCTCCATGACCGCCAGGCTCGCGAGCTGCGTCGCGGTCTGGTGTGCGGGGGAGGGCGCCGGACCCTCGTCGGGGTCGCCGATGCTGATGCGTCCGGCGGTGCGCTCCCACCAGCGTTCGCGGGCGTTGCCCCGGTCGGGGAGCTCGTGCACGAACCCGTGCCGCTCGAGCTGCCGGAGGTGGTAGCTCGTCGATCCACTCGACTCGCCCAACTTCGCGCCGAGCGAGGTCGCGGTCGACGGGCCCTGCTGGGAGAGCAGGTCGAGCAGCCGCGCCCGGAGCGGGTGCGCCAACGCCTTGAGTGCGGCGACGTCGAGGATGCGGGTCTCGTCGGTCATGGCACGACCGTATACCGCAAAGACCCGTTTGCAAACACTTCTTCGCAAACTGTTTTTTGCGGTCCCTACGGTCGACCGGTGCTCCGTGCTCGTTGTGCATCGTGCGGACTCCTCCAGTCGGTGCGGGGTTGGTCGCTCGGTGCGGCGCTACAAGCTCGCACCGAGCGTGCAGACCGCCACCGGGTGCGCAGGACAGCACCGTGCGCGCGCCCGGCGCGGAACCCGGCACCGTGCGGACTCCGCCAGTCGGTGCGGGGTTGGCCGCTGAGTGCGGCGCCACAAGCTCGCACCGAGCGAGCAGCCCGGCACCGCTTGCACGAGCCGGCACCGTGCGCGCGCCCGGCGCGGAACCCGCACGGTGCGAACTTGTCCGACCGGTGCGGGGTTGGTCGCTGGGTGCCGCGCCACAAGCTCGCACCGAGCGTGAAGGCCAGCACCGGGCGCGCAAGACAGCCCCGTGCGCGCGCCCGGCGCGGAACCCGGCACGGTGCGAACTTGTCCAGTCGGTGCGGGGTTGGTCGCTGGGTGCGGCGCTACAAGCTCGCACCGAGCGTGCAGACCGGCACCGCGTGAGCGAGACGGCACCGTGCGAGTGAGACGGCACGGTGCGCACACGGCCGGGCCGGGCCGCAGAACCGGAGGAGTGGAGGGGATGACGGGAATCGAACCCGCGTGGCCAGTTTGGAAGACTGGGGCTCTACCATTGAGCTACATCCCCGCGCCCGCGCACCAGGCGCAGCCCGACCATCGTAGCGGACGAACGAGCACCGACATGCCACCACGCACCGTGCCGTCCCGGGTCGTGCTCCCGCCGAGCGATCGGGATGCCCGGCGGATCAAGCGGTCACGGGTCCTCTCGTACGTGCTGGTCGTCCTCGCGGCGACGGCGTTCTCGCTGCGCCCGGAGCTGTTCGAGGACCCGCAGACCCAGCCCGCGCACGCGCTCCTGCACGGCTGGCGCATCGTCGCCGGCATCGTGCTCGCGGTCGCCGCGCTCGGCGTCCAGGTCGTGGTCGGCGTCCGGTGGCGGGCCGGCCTGCGCCGACGCGCGCACGACGACTCCGGAGACGACTCCGAGCCTTCCGGGAACCGCGCACCCGGGGACCGCTAGACTCATCGGCGTCGCATGCGCCTGCCGGCGTGAGCGGACACCCCTGGCCCAGTCGAACGGGGCGTAGCTCAGCTTGGTAGAGCGCCCGCTTTGGGAGCGGGAGGTCGCAGGTTCAAATCCTGTCGCCCCGACCAGGTCCACCAGAACACCGACCACACGAACGTCAACCAACAGGAGTACTCCCCTTGGCCACCAGCACCGTCGACAAGGTGAGCGACACCCGCGTCAAGCTCACCGTGAACGTGACGCCGGAAGATCTCAAGCCGAGCATCGACCACGCGTACAAGCACATCGCCGAGCAGATCAACATCCCCGGCTTCCGCAAGGGCAAGGTCCCGCCGGCGATCGTCGACCAGCGTGTCGGCCGCGGCGAGGTCCTGAACCACGCCGTCGGTGACGCCATCGACAACTTCTACCGCCAGGCGGTGGAGGAGCAGGAGCTGCGCATCCTCGGTCGCGCCGAGGCCGACGTCGCCGAGCTCCCGAACGTGAAGGACTTCACGGGCGACCTCGTCCTCACCTTCGAGGTGGACGTGCGTCCCGAGTTCGACCTGCCGGAGTACGACAAGTACGAGCTGACCGTCGACGCGGTCGAGGTCTCCGACGACGAGATCGAAGAGGAGCTGCAGAACCTGCGCACCCGCTTCGGCACCCTCGTGACCGTCGACCGTCCGGCCACGACCGGCGACTTCGCCCAGATCGACCTCACCGCCACGATCGGTGACGACGAGGTCGACTCGGCCACCGGCGTCTCCTACGAGATCGGCTCGGGCGACCTGCTCGAGGGCATCGACGAGGCGCTCGAGTCCCTGACCGCCGGCGAGTCCACCACCTTCGAGTCCAAGCTCGTCGGTGGCGACCGCGAGGGCGAGACCGCCCAGATCGCCGTGACCGTCACCGCCGTCAAGGAGCGCGAGCTCCCCGAGGCCGACGACGAGTTCGCCCAGATCGCCAGCCAGTTCGACACGATCGACGAGCTCAAGGCGGACCTCAAGGAGCAGATCGCGAAGTCCAAGACCTTCGGTCAGGGCGCCGCGGCTCGCGACAAGCTCGTCGAGAAGCTCATCGAGGACGTCAACATCCCGATCTCGGAGCAGCTCATCGAGGACGAGGTGCACCGTCACCTCGAGCAGGAGAACCGCCTCGAGGACGACGAGCACCGCAAGGAGGTCTCCGAGTCCAGCGAGAAGGCCTTCCGCTCGCAGATCCTCCTCGACTCGATCGCCGAGAAGGAGGAGATCCAGGTCTCCCAGGAGGAACTCACGCAGTACCTCATCCAGGCCGCCGCGCAGTACGGCATGGAGCCGGGCGAGTTCATCAAGGTCATCGACCAGAACGGGCAGATCCCGGGCATGGTCGGCGAGGTCGCCCGCTCGAAGGCCGTCGCGACCGTGCTCTCGAAGGTGACCGTCAAGGACACCAACGGTGACGACGTCGACCTCTCCGCCTTCACGGCGGGGGTCGCGCAGACGCCTGCGGAGGACGCCGAGTAACGATCTCGACGCCACCGGAACGACGGACGGGAGGCGCGGTGCCAGCTGGCACCGCGCCTCCCGTCCCGTATTTCGGCACCACCGCATTGCCGACAGCGAACAGACGAGAAGTGGTGCGTTGCACCCGATAAGTTCGACAACAAGCGACAACTGAACGGGAGCTTTTCCATGGCCGAAGCGACACTGAACCCCAGTGTTTTTGACCGCCTTCTGAGAGACCGGATCGTGTGGCTCGGCTCCGAGGTCCGCGACGACAACTCGAACGAGATCGCAGCCAAGCTGCTGATGCTCGCCGCCGAGGACCCTGAGAAGGACATCTACCTCTACATCAACTCGCCCGGTGGTTCGATCACCGCCGGCATGGCGATCTACGACACGATGCAGTTCGTGCCGAACGACATCGTCACGGTGGGCATCGGCCTGGCCGCCTCGATGGGGCAGTTCCTGCTCTCGTCGGGCACCCCGGGCAAGCGCTACATCACCCCGAACGCGCGCGTACTCCTGCACCAGCCGTCGGGTGGGTTCGGTGGCACCGCCGCCGACATCCAGACGCAGGCGAAGGTCATCCTCGACATGAAGCAGCGGATGGCCGAGCTCACGGCGGAGCAGACCGGCAAGTCGATCGAGCAGATCCTCAAGGACAACGACCGCGACAACTGGTTCACGGCGCAGGAAGCCCTCGAGTACGGCTTCGTCGACCACCTCCGTGCATCGTCGACCGAGGTCATCGGCGGCGGTGGCACCGTCGGCGACGGCGAGACCCCGACCGACGCGGCCGAGCCCGACGCCCAGTCCTGATCCCACCCACCGAAGAAAAGGAAACGAGAATGCATCTCCCCATGCTCGGTGGCGCGCAGAACGTCCCGGCCCCCACTGATCGGTACATCCTGCCGAGCTTCGAAGAGCGCACGGCCTACGGCTACAAGCGGCAGGACCCGTATGCGAAGCTGTTCGAGGACCGCATCGTGTTCCTCGGCGTCCAGGTCGACGACGCGTCGGCCGACGACGTCATGGCCCAGCTGCTCGTGCTCGAGTCGATGGACCCGGACCGCGACATCGTGATGTACATCAACTCGCCCGGTGGCTCGTTCACCGCGATGACGGCGATCTACGACACGATGCAGTACATCCGTCCGCAGATCCAGACGGTCTGCCTCGGCCAGGCTGCATCGGCGGCGTCCGTGCTCCTCGCTGCCGGCACCCCCGGCAAGCGTCTGGCGCTCCCGAACGCCCGCGTGCTCATCCACCAGCCGGCGGTCCAGCAGGGCGGCGGCCAGGCCTCCGACATCGAGATCCAGGCGGCGGAGATCCTCCGCATGCGCACCTGGCTCGAGGAGACCCTGTCGAAGCACTCGAACCGCACCCCGGCGCAGGTCAACAACGACATCGAGCGCGACAAGATCATGTCCGCCGAGGAGGCGCTCGAGTACGGCCTGATCGACCAGGTCCTCACGAGCCGCAAGAACCTGCCGGCGCTCGTCAAGTAGCACCGCACCACGAAGGCCCCGCACCGTCCGGTGCGGGGCCTTCGTGCGTCGCCGGGACCGGTCCGGGTCGCGGGTCCTGGAGGCGCGGTGCGGGTCCGGTGGGTCGGCGTCAGTCCTCGGCGCGGTCGTCGTCGGCCGCGGGGGCGGGTCGGCGACGCACGAGCAGCAGGAGCGCGACGACGAGGCCGACGAGGACGATGCCGCCGGCGCCGATCCAGAGCGCGTCGGACGCAGCGGAGTCGGTGCTGCCGGAGGCCGTGCCCGTGGTGTCGGCGGGGGTGCTCGCCGTGCTGCCGGCGGTGGCGCAGACGGGCGGCTTCGCGGATCCCGTCGCGGGTTCGAACCCGGCGGGGGCGTCCCACCGGAACCGGTACTCGTCGGAGACGGTGTGGCCGTCGGCGGAGACGATCTGCCACTCGACGGTGTACTCGCCCGAGGCGCCGAGCGCGGCCGTCGTGGTCATCGACGGGCCGTCGACGGCGAGGCAGCCGTCCTCGTAGTACTTCCCGTCGGGACCGACGATCCGGTAGGCGAAGCCGGAGTTCGTGTCGTCGATGTCGAGCAGCTTGTCGTTCGTCGTGATCTCGAAGGCCTTCGGCAGCGCCGTGAGGGTGCCGTCGACCTTCGGGGTCGAGGCGATCATGTAGTTGTGCGCGCTGGCGGGGGCGGCGAGGCCGAGGACCGCACCGCCCACGACGGCGAGGGTGGCGGCGATGCCGGCACCGCGCCTCCAGACCCGCCGGAGGCGCGGCGACCGTCTCGTCGACGTGTCCCGCGCCGTCGACCCGTCCCACTCCGTCGAGGTGCCCCGCTTCGTCGACGTGTCGCCGTCCGTCACTTGGAGGCGCTCCGGCGGCGGGTGTTCGCGACGGCGACGACCAGGGCGACCGCACCGAGGACGAGGCCGCCGAGGCCGAGGAACCGACCGACGAGGTCGGGGTCGGCGGGGGTGGTCGAGGCCGCTGCCGCCGCCGTCGGGGTGGCCGCGACGGGGTCGCCGTCGTCGTCCGTGGCGGTGGCCGCGGTCAGGGTGATCGAGGGCGCCGGGTGCTCCGGCTCGGCCTGGCCGGCCTTCTGCTCCTGGTCCCAGTTCACCGAGCCCTTCTCGCAGGTCTGCACCGCCGGGAACTCGACGAGGTCGCCGGCCTTGCCGTCCGGCAGCGAGAAGGACAGCGAGAACGTGTCGCGCTCGTCGGCGGGGAGCGGGGTCTTCGCGGTGTAGGTGACGCTCGTGACGCGTTCGCCGGCGTCCTCGGCGGACTCGTCGTCCGCGGCGGCCGACGCGCTCGTGTACGGCGCCGTCGTCTTCGTGATGGTCCAGTTCGGGTTCACGGTGGGCGTGACCTCGATGATGGACTTCGGCACATCGAACGTGATCTTCGTCGTGGGGGAGCCGTCACAGCCGTGCGGGAGCGAGAAGGTGGTCGTCGTGTACGAGTTCGCCGCGGTCGAGGTGGCCGTCGCCGAGACGTGGGCGCTGGCGACACCCGCGGTGCCGAGGACGATCGCAGCGGTGACGCCGAGGGTCGCGGTGCCGACGACGGCGAGGCGCTTGGACATGGGGTTCCTTCCGGGACTGCGGGTTCTACAACTTGTAGAGAAGTCGTGGACACGCTAGCAGGATCGAACGCCCTGGGCGAACGCGCCGGAGGAAACCGGCCTGGCGTCGCCGTCGGTGTCACCGGTTGCGATTAGGCTCGGTACGAGTCGGGCAGGTCGTCGACCTGCATCGGTCAACCAGGGAGGGCACCGACATGGCACGCATCGGAGAGAGCGCTGACCTGCTCAAGTGCTCCTTCTGCGGCAAGAGCCAGAAGCAGGTCCAGCAGCTGATCGCCGGTCCCGGCGTGTACATCTGCGACGAGTGCGTCGAGCTGTGCAACGAGATCATCGAGGAGCGACTGGCCGAGGCCGGCGAGGACACCGCCAGCGGTGACTTCGAGCTCCCCAAGCCGCGCGAGATCTTCGACTTCCTGCAGGAGTACGTCATCGGGCAGGACCTGGCGAAGCGCTCCCTGGCCGTGGCCGTCTACAACCACTACAAGCGCATCCGCGCGCAGGGGCAGATCACCGCAGCGGAAGACCGCGACGACATCGAGATCGCGAAGTCGAACATCCTGCTGATCGGGCCGACCGGCTGCGGCAAGACCTACCTCGCGCAGACCCTGGCGAAGCGGCTCAACGTCCCCTTCGCGGTCGCGGACGCCACCGCCCTGACCGAGGCCGGGTACGTCGGCGAGGACGTCGAGAACATCCTGCTGAAGCTCATCCAGGCAGCCGACTACGACGTGAAGCGTGCCGAGACCGGCATCATCTACATCGACGAGGTCGACAAGATCGCGCGGAAGGCCGAGAACCCCTCGATAACGCGCGACGTCTCCGGTGAAGGCGTGCAGCAGGCGCTGCTCAAGATCCTCGAGGGCACGGTCGCCTCGGTCCCGCCGCAGGGCGGTCGGAAGCACCCGCACCAGGAGTTCATCCAGATCGACACGACGAACGTGCTGTTCATCGTGGCGGGGGCGTTCGCCGGGCTCGAGGACATCGTGTCGTCGCGCGTGGGCAAGCGGGGGATCGGCTTCGGTGCGCCCCTGCACAGCCCGCTCGACCAGCAGGACCTCTACGCCGACGTCCTGCCGGAAGACCTGCACAAGTTCGGGCTCATCCCGGAGTTCATCGGGCGTCTCCCCGTCGTGACCACGGTGTCGCAGCTCGACCAGTCGGCGCTCATGCAGATCCTCACCGAGCCGAAGAACGCGCTCGTGAAGCAGTACCAGCGGATGTTCCAGATCGACGGCGTCGAGCTCGAGTTCGACCGTGGTGCGCTCGAGGCGATCGCCGACCTCGCGGTACTGCGGCAGACGGGTGCTCGTGGGCTCCGGGCGATCCTCGAAGAGGTGCTCGGCCCGGTGATGTTCGACGTGCCGTCCGACGACGACGTCGCACGGGTCGTGATCACCCGCGAGTCGGTGCTCGAGAACGCCGCGCCGACGATCGTGCCGCGGCCCCGGGCGAAGCGCGTCGAGAAGTCCGCGTAGCCCGCAGCTCGCTCCGAAGCCCCGCACCGGATCGGTGCGGGGCTTCGTCGTGGGCGGGCGGCGGGCGGGCGGTCGCCGCGGCCCGCGGATCGAGGTCTGGTTCTTCCCATGACGGCTGCGATGGAAGGTGAGATCGGGCGTACCTGGACGGAACTTCCGACCGGGTACGCCCGATTCGACGCGGTACGCCCGGAACCGCCCGGTCGCCTACTCGAGCCCGCGGCGCCGCAGCAGCGGCCCGACCTCGGCGTCACGCCCGCGGAAGTCCCGGTACGCCTCCAGCGGGTCCTTCGCCCCGCCGACGCCGAGCAGCCGTTCCGCGAAGCGTCGACCGGCTGCACGGTCCAGCCCACCGTTCTCGCGGAACCACTCGACCGTGTCGGCATCGAGCACCTCGGACCAGATGTACCCGTAGTACCCGGCGTCGTACCCGCCCGCGAACGTGTGCGCGAAGTACGTCGACGAGTACCGCGGCGGCACGGCCTCGACGGCGATGCCCGCGTCGGAGAGGGCCTGGCGCTCGAAGTCCTCGACCGAGGTCACCGCAGCGGCTGAGGCTGCCGAGAGCCGGTGCCACGCCTGGTCGAGCAGCGCCGCCGCGAGGTACTCGGTCGTCGCGAAGCCCTCGTTGAACCCGGCGGAGTCGCTCAGCCCGAGGACGAGCTCCGGCGGCAGGGGTGCCCCGGTCTCGTGGTGCTTGGCGTAGTTCGCCAGGACGGACGGCCACGACATCCACATCTCGTTCACCTGCGACGGGAACTCGACGAAGTCCCGCTCGACGTTGGTGCCGGAGAAGCGCGGGTAGGTCGTGCGGGCGATGAGGCCGTGCAGCGCGTGCCCGAACTCGTGGAAGAGCGTCTCGACCTCGTCCTGGATCAGGAGTGTCGGCGACCCGGCCGCGGGCTTCGCGACGTTGAGGTTGTTCACGACGACGGGCAGCGTGCCGAGCAGCGCGGACTGCTCGACGACGGGGTTCATCCACGCTCCGCCGCGCTTGCCGTCCCGCGTGTACAGGTCGAGCAGGTAGAGCCCGACCTCCTCGCCGTCGGACCCGCGCACCTCGAACACCCGGACCTCGTCGTTGTACCCGTGCAGGTCGGGACGTTCGGTGAAGGTGAGGCCGTACAGCTCGCCGGCCGCGTGGAAGACGCCGTCGTGCAGGACCCGGTCGGCCTCGAAGTACGGGCGGAGCGCCGAGCTGTCCGCCGCGAACTGCTCGCCGCGCAGGAGCTCGGTCGCGTACGCCCAGTCCCACGACTCGACCTCGTGCCCGAGCACCCGGGCGCGGACCGCTCGTTCGTCGTCCGCGTTGCGCGCGGCCGCGCCGACGAGGGACGACAGCAGTCCGTCGACGGCCTCGGGCGTGCCCGCGGTCTCGTCGGCGGTGACCATGGCGGCGTGGTTCGGGAAGCCGAGGAGCTCGGCCCGCTCGGCCCGGAGCCGGACGATGCGCAGGAGGACGTCGCGGTTGTCGTGCTCGTTGCCTCGACGGCCACGAACGAGCGACGCCTCCATGATCCGCGCGCGCAGGCCGCGGTCGGTCAGGGACGCCAGCCACGGGTGCCCCGTGTAGAGCGGCAGCGTGATGAGCCAGCCGTCGAGCCCCCGGTCCGCTGCGGCTGCGGCGGCGGCGGACTTCGCGCCGTCGTCGAGGCCGGACAGTTCCGCCTCGTCGGACACGTGCACGGCGAGGTCGTTGGTGTCCTCGAGCAGGTTCCGCTCGAAGGTCGTGGTGAGCGTCGAGAGCTCCTGGTTGATCGCGGTGAGGCGTTCCTTGCCCGCGTCGTCCAGCCCGGCGCCGGCCAGGGTCATCTCGGTGTACGTCCGCTCCACCAGTCGACGGTCCTCGTCGGTGAGGTCCGACCGGTCGGCGAGCGAGGCACGGACCGCTGCGACCCGTGCGTACAGGCGGCTGTCGAGCGTGATCGCGTCACGGTGCGCGGCGAGGAGCGGGGAGACCTCGGCCTCGAGGTCGTGCAGCTCCGGCGTCGAGTCCGCCGACGACAGGGTGAAGAACACGTGGCTGACGCGGGCGAGCAGCTGCCCGGTGCGCTCGAGCGCCACGAGGGTGTTCTCGAACGTCGGCTCGTCGGGGGAGGAGGCGATGGCCTCGACCTCGGTGCGCTGCTCGGCCATGCCGGCGTCGAACGCGGGGCGGTGGTGCTCGAGCCGTACCTCACGGAACGGCGGGAGGGAGTAGGGAAGGGTGCTCGGTCCATCGAACGGGGTTGCCATCGCTCCACCCTACGGACCCTGGTCGCTGTGGGACGGGAGGCGCGGTGCGGGCCCGACCCGCGCCTCCCGCCCGACGGCGGTCGCGTCTCAGGCGCGCGTCGCGGCGTCGATCAGCGTCTCGGCCGCGCGCCGCGCGTGCCGCGCCGGCGTCGACGAGCCGGCGATGGCGGCCGTGGTCTGCGCACCCTCGGCGAGGAGCGCGAGCTGCGCGGCGAGTTCCTCGGCGGTGGTGGGATCCGCGACGACCGACGCCGCGAGGTCCTGCACGAAGCGCTGGAACGAGTCCTTGTGGGCACGCGCGATCTCGGCGACGGCGGGGGAGGTGGCCCCGAGTTCCCCGAAGGCGTTGATGAAGCCGCAGCCGCGGAAGGTGTCGTCGCCGAACCACGACTCGAGGAAGTCGTAGACCGCGAGCAGCTTGTCCCGCGCGGTGGCGGCGCTGTCGACCGCACCGTGGACCCCGTGTTCCCAGATGTCGTGGCGTCCGGCGAGGACCGCCGCGATCAGCTGCTCCTTGCCGGGGAACGCGGCGTAGAGCTTCTTCAGCGACACCCCGGCACCGGTGCGGATCTCGTCCATGCCGACGGCCTGGATGCCGCGGGCGTAGAAGAGCTGGTCGGCGACGTCGACGATGTGTGCCCGGACGTCGGGGTCGACGGTCGGGAGGGTGCTGGCTGCCATGGGCGGACCTCGTTCGCTGCGTGTTCACCGTTCTCGACCCGCGCCGGGAACGACCGTTCTCTACTGTAGGCCACATCGGCGGAGAACGACCGTTCCGTCCTGCCGCACGCCGAGTACGTCGAGATCGAGGGCGCTCCGCACGGCCTGCAACGAGATCCTGCTGGGCGGGCTCGCGAAGGAGCGCGCGTGCTCGCATCGTGAGCAGAAATGGTCGGGTTCCCCAGCGGGACCCGACCATTTCTGCTCACCAAGCGATGCGCGGGCGCGGGGGCGCGGGCGCGCGCGGGCGCGCCCTCAGTCCTCTTCGGCGGCGTCGTCCGGGTTCGTCACCTGGGCACGCCCGGCGTCGTCGAGGTGGATCGAGGTGCCGTCGTCGAGCGCGACCATCGGCTTGCCCTCGAGGAACGTCAGGGTCCAGCCCCACCCCGCCGTGTCGACGGACTCGTCCACGAGCTCGGCCTCGACGCCCCGCACGGCGACGACCATCGCCTCGGGGAGTTGCCCGGGTGCCTCGGCACCCACGTTCCAGCGTCTGCCCAACTGCATCCGTGCCTCCAGTCCGTGTGCCGGGCCGCGTCGGTGACGCGACCCGGCCGGTGTGCCGACGTTACGCCTGCTGCTCCGCCAGCTCGATCTCGGTGACCGTGAGCTCCGCGCCGTCCTCGAACGACAGGTTCTCGATGCGGCCGACGGCCGCCAGGTCGACCGCCGCACGCTCGATGAGCGCCCGGGTCTCGGCTGGCGCCTGCACGACGGCACGCGTCACGGGCGTCTTCTGCGAGGCCTTCGCCGCGGTCTTCGCGCCGCGGATGCCGATGAGTGCCTGCCCCACCGCGCCGAGGAGTCCGGTCGGCTCGGCCTGCGTGGGCAGCTCGGCCGCGGTCGGCCAGGAGGCGCGGTGCACGCTGGTCTCGTGGGTCCAGGCCCACACCTCCTCCGTCGCGAACGGGAGGAACGGTGCGAGCAGGCGCAGCAGCGCGTCGATGGCGGCGCGGAGCGCGAGGACCGCGCTCGCCTGCGTCTCGTGCGTCGCGTCGGACGCGGTGCCGTACGCCCGCTCCTTGACGAGCTCGAGGTAGTCGTCGCAGAAGGTCCAGAAGAAGCGCTCGATCACCTCGAGGGCACGGGCGTGGTCGAAGGCGTCGAACGCGGTCGTGGCCTGGTCGATGACCGACCCGAGCTCGGCGAGCACGTCGACGTCGAGCGGCTCCGTGACGCTCGTGGCGCCCTCGGGCAGCGGGAAGCCGTAGACGAACTTCGCGGCGTTCAGGACCTTGATCGCCAGACGGCGGCCGACCTTGATCTGCTTCGGGTTCTGCGGGTCGAACGCCGCGTCGGTGCCGAGTTTCGACGAAGCCGCCCAGTAGCGGACCGCGTCGGCACCGTGCTGCTCGAGGATCGACAGCGGCGTGACGACGTTGCCCTTGGACTTCGACATCTTCTTGCGGTCGGGGTCCACGATGAAGCCGGAGATCGACGCGTGCTTCCACGGCACGGTGTCCGCTTCGAGCTGGCTGCGGAGCACCGTCGTGAAGAGCCACGTGCGGATGATGTCCTGCGCCTGCGGGCGGACGTCGTACGGGTACACGAGGTCGTACAGCGCCGGGTCGGTCTCCCACTTGCCCGCGAGCTGCGGGGTGAGCGACGAGGTGGCCCAGGTGTCCATCACGTCGAGCTCGCCCTGGAACCCGCCGGCGACGCCGCGCTGGTCCTCGGTGTAGCCAGGGGCCGGCTCGGACGCCGGGTCGACGGGGAGCTGGGCCTCGGTCGGGACGATCGGCTGGTCGAAGACCGGGTTGCCGTCACCGTCGAGCGGGTACCAGACCGGCAGCGGCACGCCGAAGAAGCGCTGGCGCGAGATGAGCCAGTCGCCCGACAGGCCGCCGACCCAGTTGTCGTACCGAACGCGCATGAAGTCCGGGTGGAACGCGACCTCGTCGCCGCGGCGCCGGAGCGTCGCCTTGAGCTCCTCGTCGCGGGCGCCGTTCACGATGTACCACTGGCGCGTCGAGACGATCTCGAGCGGCTTGTCGCCCTTCTCGAAGAACTTCACCGGGTGGGTGATCGTCTTCACGTCGCCGATCAGGTCACCGGACGCGGTGAGGGCGTCCACGACGACCTTCTTCGCCGAGAACACGGTCTTGCCGGCCATCTCGGCGTAGAGGGCCTTGCCGCCCTCGGACTCGATCCAGGCCGGCTCGTCGGAGCGCACGCGGCCGTCGAAGCCGATGATCGCGCGGTTCGGCAGCTGCAGTTCGCGCCACCAGACGACGTCGGTGGTGTCGCCGAACGTGCAGACCATCGCGATGCCGGCACCCTTGTCCTGCTGCGCGAGGTGGTGCGCGAGCACCGGGACCTCGACGTCGAACAGGGGGGAGCGGACCGTGGTGCCGAAGAGGTCCTGGAAGCGCTCGTCGTCCGGGTGCGCGACGAGGGCGACGCACGCGGGGAGGAGCTCGGGGCGGGTGGTCTGGATGACGACGTCGTCGCCGCCGTCGGTGCGGTGGAAGGCGATGCCGTGGTACGCGCCGGGCATCTCCTTGTCCTCGAGCTCGGCCTGGGCCACCGCCGTGCGGAACGTCACGTCCCAGAGCGTCGGGGCGTCGGCCTGGTAGGCCTCGCCGCGCTCGAGGTTGCGGAGGAAGGCGCGCTGCGCGCTCGCCCGCGAGGTGTCGTCGATGGTCCGGTACGACTGGGTCCAGTCGACCGACAGGCCGAGCGTGCGGAAGAGGTGCTCGAACTGCTGCTCGTCCTGCACGGTCAGGCGCTCGCACAGCTCGATGAAGTTGCGGCGCGACACCGGGATCTGGTCGGCGGCCTTCGACGACTTGCCGTCCCCGCCCTCGAAGGGCGGCACGAACGTGGCGTCGTAGGGGAGCTGCGGGTCGCAGCGGACGCCGTAGTAGTTCTGCACGCGGCGCTCGGTCGGCAGGCCGTTGTCGTCCCAGCCCATCGGGTAGAAGACGTGCTTGCCGCGCATGCGCTCGTACCGGGCCTTGAGGTCGGTGTGCGTGTACGAGAACACGTGCCCGATGTGCAGCGAACCCGAGGCGGTGGGCGGCGGGGTGTCGATCGAGTAGACGTAGCTGCGGTCACCGGCGGCGTCGCGGTCGAACCGGTAGGTGCCGTCCTGCTCCCAGACCGGGCCCCAGACGTCTTCGAGTCCGTCCACCGTGGGCTTCTCGGGCATGGGCTTCGACATGGCGGGCCTTCCGTTCGGCGCGGTGCTGCGACCGCTGTGTGCGGCACCGAGTCCGTGGTGAGGTGCCTGAATGTCCACGCACGTGCGGCGCGGTACTCCCGATGGTAGCGGCTCGCACCGTCATCGCTGACGGTCGGTACCACACGGTCCTGACGGACACGCCGGGTGTTTGGTAGGCTGTCGGAGTTTGTCCGGCGGCCGCGGGGTTCGCGAGGACTGCATCGTCGCCGTTCGCCGGGCGCCCGAAGGCAAGACGCAGCACTACCGGAGGAACGATTTGTCACCGAACCAGACCAGCCCCGCGAACGGCGATCGGCCGCTCCGGACGAAGGGCGCCGTGAAGCGGGCCCGCCGCAAGCTGACGAAGGACGACGTCACCGTCGTCGAGGAGTCGCTCCTCAAGCGCGCCGTCGCCGCGGCAGCCCTCGGCAACGCGATGGAGTGGTTCGACTTCGGCATCTTCGCGTACCTCACGGTGACCATCTCGCAGGTCTTCCTGCCGAAGGGCGACCCGGCCGCGAACATCGTCGCGACCTTCGGCTTCTTCGCCGCGGCGTTCATCGTGCGCCCGATCGGTGGTGCCGTCTTCGGCCCGATCGGCGACAAGATCGGCCGCCAGAAGGTCCTCGCGCTGACGATGATCCTGATGGCCGCCGGCACGCTCATGATCGGCCTCATCCCCTCGTACCAGACCATCGGGTTCTGGGCCCCGGTCCTGCTGCTCGTCGCGCGGTTCGTGCAGGGTTTCTCGACCGGTGGTGAGTACGGCGGCGCCGCGACCTTCATCGCCGAGTACTCGCCCGACAAGCGCCGCGGCTTCATGGGCTCGTGGCTCGAGTTCGGCACGCTCGCGGGCTACGTGCTCGGCGCGTCGATCGTCACCGGCCTGCAGTTCGGCCTCTCCGAGGACGCCCTCCTCAGCTGGGGCTGGCGCATCCCGTTCATCGTCGCCGGTCCGCTCGGCCTCATCGGGCTCTACCTCCGCCTCAAGCTCGAGGAGACCCCGGCCTTCCAGAAGCAGCAGGAGCAGGCCGCCGAGCGCGAGTCGCAGAAGACGCCGTTCCTCAAGCTCTTCGCGGAGAACTGGCGCGGGCTCATCATCTGCATCGGCCTCGTCCTGGTCTTCAACGTGACCGACTACATGCTCCTGTCGTACATGCCGACGTACCTCGAGCAGAACCTCGGGCAGAACGCGACCTTCGGGCTCATCCTGATCGTCATCGTGATGATCCTCATGATGGTCGTCATCACGTTCGGCGGCCGGCTGTCCGACAGGTTCGGCCGGCGCCCGGTCCTCGCGACCGGCTGCATCGGCTTCCTGCTGCTGTCGTGGCCGTCGCTCAAGCTCGTCCAGAGCGGCACCGGGGTCGGCGTGTTCTTCGGGCTGCTCATCCTCGGTCTCGTGCTCGTGACCTTCACGTCCACGATGCCCTCGACGCTCCCCGCGCTCTTCCCGACGATCATCCGCTACGGCGCCCTCGCCATCGCGTTCAACGTGTCGGTGTCGCTCTTCGGTGGGACGACCCCGCTCGCGACCGCCGCGCTCATCAACGCCGCGAAGGACGCCGGCTACGGCTGGGCCGAGGACATCCCGGCCTTCTACCTGATGGCCGCCGCCCTCATCGGGCTCGTCGCCGTGTACTTCACGAAGGAGACCGCCGCGACGCCGCTCATGGGGTCCGGACCGACGGTGGCGCACGAGGACGAGATCGCGGACGTCATCAAGGACTACAACGACCCGGAGTCCGACCTGGCGCAGTCCGACTGGGCGAAGGACTTCTCGACCAGCGAGATCCCGATCATCTCGGGCGACGTGCCGTCGTCCGGAGCGGGGTCGAAGGCGCCCGCGGGCTCCTAGTCGCAGCCTGCCGCTCCGCACGAACGGCCGGCCTGGAGGCACGGTGCGCGTCCGCCACGGACGTCGCCCCGTGCCTCCGCTCGTCCGGCGCGCGGCGCGCGGGCTGTCCGCGCCGTTTCGCGCTGAACGACAGTTCACGGCTCCGGGAGGCCGTGACGTGTCGCTGAACGCGTGAGAACGCCGGCGCCCCGCGTCCGCGCAGGGGCGGCCCGCGCGGGCGCGCTACGCGGCGCCGGCCTCGGGCCGCGGGCCGGCGGCGAGCCGCTCGGCGGCGCGCAGCAAGCGCGCGGTCACGGCGTGCGTCGGACGGTCGAACACCGTCGCCGCGGAGCCGTGCTCGACCACGCGGCCCTCGTGCACGACCAGCACGTCGTCCGCCATCCGCCGGACGGCCCGGAGGTCGTGCGACACGAACACCATGGCCACGCCCGTGCTGTCGCGCAGCCCCTCGAGGAGCGTCAGCACCGCGTCCTGCACCGTGGCGTCGAGTGCGGTGACCGGTTCGTCGAGCACGATGACCTCGGGCGAGGTGGCGAGCGCCCGGGCGATCGCGAGGCGCTGCCGCTGCCCGCCGGACAGTGTCGACGGCGAGCGTCGGCGGAGCGCGGGGTCGAGGCCCACCTGGTCGAGCGCAGCGTCGACGCGGGGACCGAGGGCACCACGGGCCGACCGCTCCGTCCCGCCCGAGAACGCGTCCGCGAGGACCCGCTCGACGCTCCACCGCTCGTCGAACGTCGCACCGGGGTCCTGCACCACCGCCGCGACCCGGTGCCGCATCGGTCGTCGTGTGCGCTCGTCGAGCGGGACCCACGGCGACGCGTCGAGCGTGACCGTGCCGGCGTCGGGGACCTCGAGGCCGAGGAGCATCCGCGCGAGCGTGGTCTTGCCGGACCCCGAGGCGCCGATCACCCCGAGGACGCGCCCGCGACCGAGGCCGAACGACACGTCCCGGACCGCGGGGACGCCGTCGAACGCGCGCGAGAGCCCCTCGGCCGCGAGCACGACGTCCGCACGGTGCGGGGTGGGTGATCCGGTGCGGTGTTGCTCGCTCGGTGCGGGGCTGGAAGGTCGCACGGGGCGGTCTTCGTCGACCGGGTTGACGGATGCCGCACGGTGCGGGGTGGGTGATCCGGTGCGGTGTTGCTCGCTTGGTGCGGGGCTGGAAGGTCGCACGGGGCGGTCGTCGTGGACGTGGCTGACGGATGCCGCACGGTGCGGGGTCGGTGATCCGGTGCGGTGTTGCTCGCTCGGTGTGGGGCTGGAAGGCCGCACGGGGCGGTCGTCGTCGACCCGGCCGACGAACTCCGCACCGTGCGAGCCGCCGCCAGCACCCCCGCCACCAACGCGACCGCCGCCGCCCCCGCCGCCGCGACCGCGGCCGCCCCCGGCCGCGCGCACCAGCGCCCGCGTCGCCTCGTGCCGGGGCGCCTCGAGGACGGACGCCACCGGTCCCTCCTCCACGACGCGCCCCTCGTGCACGACGACCACCCGGTCCGCCCACCCCGCGACGAGCCCGAGGTCGTGCGTGATCACGAGGAGCCCCGCCCCGCGCGACTGCGCCGCACGGAGCTGCTCCATCACGGTGACCGCCACCCCGGCGTCGAGCGCCGTCGTGGGCTCGTCCGCCACCACGAGCGCCGGCGAGCCCACGGTCGCCGCCGCGATGAGCGCACGCTGGCGCATCCCGCCCGACAGCGAGCCCGCGAGTCGGCCGCCGGTGGCGATCGCGGGGTCGAGCCCGACGGCCTCGAGCGCGGCGCGCACGGCCTCGACGCGCTCCGCGGCCCGCAGGTCCGTGTGCAGCCGCAGGGCGTCGGCGACCTCGCGCCCGACGGGGCGGAGCGGGTCGAGGGCGCCGAGCGCCTCCTGGCCGACGTACCCCACGCGTGATCCGCGCACGCTCCGCCACCGGCGATCCGAGAACGCCCGGACGTCGAGCCCGGCCACCCGCAGCCGGTCGACCCGGACTGACGACCCGGGCGCCGACAGGCCGAGCGCGGCCCGGGCGGTCACGGTCTTGCCGGAGCCGGAGGCACCGACGAGGGCGACGCACTCGCCGGCCTCGACGCGCAACGCGACGTCCCGCACGACCACCGTCCCGCCGATGGCGACGGTCAACCCCTGCACGTCGAGCACGGTCATCGGATCACTCCTGTTCGTCGGATCGCCCGGCCGAGCACCGTGACCGCGGTCGCCGTGACCACGATCGCGAGGCCGGGGAAGGCGCTCATCCACGGCGCGGTCTGCAGGTACGTGCGACCGTCCGCCAGCATCGCGCCCCACTCCGGCGCCGGCGGCGGGGTACCGACGCCGAGGTAGCTCAGCGCGGAGGCCCACACGATCGCCTGCCCGACCCCGAGCGTCCCGACGGCCACGACCGGCCAGAGGGCCGCCGGGAGCACGTGCCGCACGGTGATCACGGCGGGGGAGCGTCCCATCAGCACGGCGGTCTCGACCACCTGCGAACGGCGCGCACGGAGCACGAGGCCGCGCACGATCCGGGCGTACCCGGGCGCGGTGGCGAACCCGACCGCGAGCATCGCCGGGACGGGTCCGGGGCCGGTCACCGCGATGACGACCAGCGCGACGAGGAGCAGCGGGAGCGCGAACGCCACCTCGGTGAGCCGGCCGACGACCGCGTCCACGACCCGCCCGCCGAGGCCGGCCAGGACGCCGAGCACGATGCCGACCCCGCCGCCGACGAGGGTCGCGACCACGCCCACCACGAGCGACGCCCGGGTACCGGCGACGACCCGGGCGAGCACGTCCCGTCCGGACTCGTCGGTGCCGAACGGACTCGACCACGACGGCGCCCGGAGCGCCTCGGACGGGTGCACGGCGAGCGGGTCGCCGCCGCCGAGCAGCGCCGGCCAGGCCGCCGCGACCACGGCCAGCGCCACGACGGCGGCCGCAGTCCATCCGGCCGGGCCGAGCGTCCCCCCACGGACTCGCTCGGACCGTCCGGCGGACGCGTCACCCTGGGCACCGGCCTGGAGGCGCGGTTCGGCGATCCCGCTCACCGTGCGCCCGCCCCGTGCCGGGTGACGCGCGGGGCGCGACGCCGGGTCGCCCCCGCCGTCCCGGCGGCACGCGGGTCCACGACCCGCTCGACGAGGTCTGCGACGGCGAGCACGACCACGTACGCGGCGGCCGACACCAGGGCGATGCCCGCGACGAGCGGCATGTCCCGCTGCGTCACCGCCGTCACGAGTGCGCGCCCGATCCCCGGCAGTGCGAACACCGACTCGACGACGACCGCGCCGGACACGAGCGAACCGAACGCCCACGCGGACAGGGCGATCCCGGGCAGCGCGGCGTGCCGGAGCAGGTGCCGTCCGAAGAGCCCGGCGCGGGTCTCACCGCGGCTGCGGGCGGCGAGCGCGAACGCCGAGCGCTGCGCGTCGACCACGCCGTCCCGGACGGTCTCGGCGAGGTACCCGGCGACCGGGACCGCGACGGTGACGACCGGCAGCACCCAGCCGCGGACGGTGCCGTCGCTGACCGCCGGCACCCAGCCGAGGGCGCTGGCGAACACCACGATGAGGACGCTGCCGAGCCAGAAGTGCGGCGTGACGCTCGCGGTGACGGTGATGGCGCTCGCCAGGCCCGCGGCGAACCGCCCGCGCTGCGTCGACCACCACGCGGCGACGATCGCGAGGGCCCAGGCGACGACGAGCCCGAGCACGGCGAGGGTGAGCGTCACGGGCAGCTGCTGCCCGAGGAGCGTCGCCACCGGGGTGCGGAAGGCGTAGGAGTCCCCGAGGTGCCCGGTCGCCAGGCGACCGAGGAACACCGCGTACTGCACGACCACCGGTCGGTCGAGGCCGTACTCCTGGCGGACCTGCGCGACCGCCTCGGCCGAGGCCTGCGACCCCGGGCCGCCGAGGATGGCGAGGGCGGGGTCGCCCGGGATGAGCCGGATCGCGACGAACACGATCGTGGCGACCGCCCAGAGCACCCCGACGCCGCCGGCCAGGCGGCGGAGGCCCCACAGGGCCCAGCCCGACCACCCGGTGCGCCGTGGCCGACGTCCGCGACGCAATCCGTGCCTCCTGTCCGACGATCCGGCCGTCGCGATCAGCGGTCGATCCAGGCCGTGCCGAACCACGGCGTCGAGACCGCGGTGGTCTGCACGCCGTGCACGCTCGACCGCAGCAGGAAGTGGTTCTGCTGGTCGTAGAGCGGGAGCACCGTGCCGCTCGACAGGATGGTCTGCTGCGCCTGCTCGTACAGCTTCCCGCGCTCGGACGCGTCCGAGGTCCGCGCGGCCCGCTGGAGCAGGTCGTCGAGCGCCGGGTCGTCGAGCTGGGCGAGGTTCGCGAAGTAGCCGGACGGTGCGGGCGTGATGCTCGCGGAGTCGTACAGGATCCGCAGGACGTCCGCACCGACCTTCGTGTACGGCGCGCTCACGACGTCGTACTCGTTCGCCGCGAGGGCCGCGTACCAGCTGGACAGGTCGAGCTCCTCGAGGACGACCTTGAAGCCGACCGCCTTCTCGGAGGCCTGGATCTGCTGGAACAGGCTGCGCTCGGCGGGGACGGACTGGTTCGTCGACACCGGGAACGTGACCGTCAGCTGCTTGCCGTCCTTCTCGCGGATGCCGTCGCTGCCGACCTTCCAGCCGGCGTCCTCGAGCAGCTGCTTCGCCTTCGTGGGGGAGTAGCGGAACAGACTCTTGTCCGAGTACGCGTACGGCTCGACGCTGGAGAGCACCGAGTAGGAGCGCTTCGCCGTCCCGAGGAAGAGCGACCGGATGCCGGGATCGATCTCGGCGCCGGCGATGAAGGCCTTGCGGACGGCCTCGTCGCGGAACACCCCGTGGCCGGAGTTCAGCTCGAGGCGGTTCGACGCACCGGGGCGCGGGGCGTCGAGGTCGCGGATGGACCCCTTCGACGACGCCGCCTGGATCTGGTCGGGCTGGGCGTTGTCGATGACGTCGACCTGGCCGGACTGCAGGGCCGCGTACCGCGACGTCGAGTCGGGCAGGAAGCGCCACGCGATCCCGTCGAGGCGCGGCTTCGTGTCGCCGTCGAGCGGCGTGTAGTCGCTGTTCTTCCGGAGCGTGACGCGATCGCCGTGCTTCCACCCGGTGACCTCGAACGGGCCGGTGCCGACGGGCGACTCGCAGTTGACCGCCTGCGAGCGCTCCAGTGCCTTCGGGGACTCCATGCCGACCCAGGGCTGCGAGAACGACTCGAGCAGCGCGCTGTCCGGGCGGCTCAGGGTCAGCGTGACGGTGTGGTCGTCGGTGGCCGTCGCCTTCGTGATCGACTGCAGCGCGAGGTAGCCCGTGCTCGAGGCGGTCGCGGGGTCCTGCACGTGCTGGATGTTCGCCACCACGGCGGCCGCGTCGAAGGGCGTGCCGTCGGTGAACGTGACGTCGTCGCGCAGGGTGAACGTCAGGGTCGTCCCGTCGTCGCTCGTCGTCCACGACTTCGCGAGCGCCGGCACGGGCTTGCCGTCCTCGAGCGCGGTGAGCTCCTCGATGTACTGGGTGGACAGCAGCGCCTGCGGGTAGTTGCCCCCGACGTGCGGGTCGAGGCAGGTCGGCTCGGCGTCGCCCGAGGCGTAGACGAGCGTGCCGCCGTCGACGGGGGTGCTGCTCGAGCCGGCGGTGCCACCACCGGTGCAGCCCGCGAGCACGAGGAGGAGCGCGGTGGCACCGGCGACCGCGGCCGCTGTTTTCTGTACTGAGTCCAAGATCATCGCCGCACGAGTCTAGCGGTTTACTGGGGGCCATGTACGAACCGATGCGCCGCGGTGGCCGCCCCCGACGCTCGAGCGCCGAGGTGCTCGCCGACGCCGCAGCCGAGCTGTTCCTCGAGCAGGGCTACGGCCGGACGACGGTCGACCACATCGCCGCTCGGGCCGGCGTGAGCCGGGCGACCTTCTTCAACTACTTCACCGCGAAGTCCGACGTGCTCTGGCTCGACCTCGACGCCGCGGTCGCCACGCTGCCTGCATGCCTCGCGGCCTCGACCGAGGAGTCCGCTGTCCGCGCGGTCGAGGCCGCCCTCCTCGCCACCGCCCGTGCCCACGACCCCGAGCGGGTGCCGTGGGCCATCGCGCAGGCCGAGGTGATGGGCATCGGTGACGAACTCGTCGCGAGCGTCGCGGCTCGCGTGGGCGCCCAGCACGCCGCCGTGTCGGCCTTCGTGGCCCGTCGGACCGGCGAACACCCCGCCGCCCTCTGGCCCCAGACGGTGTCCGGCGCCATGCTCGGCGCCGCCGCTGCCGCGTTCGGCGTCTGGGTGGCCGACGGCGTCGGTCGTCGCTCCCTCGTCGAGTACGTCGGCGCGGCGCTCACCCCGGTGGCCGCGGGTCTCGATCCGCTCGAGCCCCCGGCGCAATAGGCTCTCTCTCCGTGACCCGAGCGCGACCGACGATCCGAGTGGTCGCCCTCGCGGCGATCGCGCTCGCCGGGCTGTTCGTCGCGTACTGGCACATCGGCCGGCAGAGCCCCTACGTCGACGAGTTCACCTACACGCGCGCCGGATGGGCCTACGTGCACGGGGTGCTCACCGACAACCTGCAGCACCCGCCGACCGCCAAGTACCTGTTCGGCCTCGCGCAGCTCGTCGTGGGCGAGGGCGTCCTCGGGCCCCGACTCGTCGCCGCGACCGCGTCGTTCGGCACCGGCGTCGTCCTGTTCGCCTGGCTCCGGCGACCCGTCGGACACTGGGGCGCGCTCCTCGCGGCCGGACTGTGGTGGCTCACGCCGCGCGGCGATTCGCCGACGTGGACCGACGTCGCCTCCGGGACCGCGGCGCGCATCGACCGGCTCGCGCTGCTCGAGCCGGTCATGACGTTCTTCGCCGTCGCGGCGCTCGCCGCCGCGTGGCAGTGGGCGGCCCGGCCGAGGCGGGCGGCCGACCGGACGACGGCCTGGGACGGCTGGTGGTGGATGGCGCTCGCCGGTGCCCTGCTCGCGCTGTCGGTGACGTCGAAGGTCAGCACGGCCGTCCTCGTGCTCGCGGTCGTCGCCGTCCCGCTGCTGTTCCGCCGCTGGTCGGGACTCGTCACCGGCGGTGTCGCCGCCGCCGGGGCGTTCGCGGTGGTCTTCGTCGCGGCGTACGTGCCCGTCGGTGGCACCCGGGCGATCGCGTACATGCTCGCGTTCCAGGGGGAGCACGACACCAAGGGGCACGAGATCTCGGTCCTCGGGAAGACGTACATGCTCGCGCCGTGGTGGACGAACTTCGTGCGGGTCGTCGAGGGCGTGGGCTGGCCGGCGGTCGTCGTGCTCCTCGTCGGGATCGTCGCGGCCTTCGTGCTCCGTCCGGACCGGCTCGTCGCGCTCCTCGGCATCGCCCTCGGGATCCTCGTCGTCTTCTACGCCACCGCGAACGTCGCCCTGCCGCACTACTACCAGGCGTGGATGCCGTGGGCCGTCGCGCTCGCCGCCGTCGGGTACGCCCGGCTCGCCCGGTCGCGGCCGCCGGTGACGACCGTGGTGGCGCTCGTCCTGGTCGCCGTGACGATCGTCCCCGCGGCGGTCGTCGTGCGCACCGTCGCCGAGACCCGCACCACCGGGTACGCCCGGCTCGACGCGGCGCTCGACGCGCACGGGGTCCCGCGGACGGTCAAGGTCCTGGTGTCCGGGGCGTCGCAGCAGGCGTTCGCGGTGTTCATCGGCCACCGTGGTGCGACCCAGGCGGTGCAGTACGGCGACTACGGCGTGCTCGTCGCCGGGATCGACCCACGGTTCCCGATGGACGACGAGCTCCGGGCACTGCTCCGTGACCACCCGGACCGGTTCGAGGAGTTCCGGCTCGACGCGCTGCGGGTCTGGGTCGTGCAGGACGGGCTCACGATCCAGCGTCGCGGGGACACCGCCACGCTGGCGCCGGCCGCGGCCGGCTGAGACACCGAGCCTCAGTTCGCCCGCAGCGTCCCGGCCCCGCCCGCCGCGACGTCCTCGGCCGTGCCGTCCCGGACCACCTCCGGCACCTCCTCGCCCGTCGGGGTGAGCGACTCGTCGCCGGGGTAGCTCAGGGTGAGGACCGCCTCCTCGATGTATTGGCTCTCCTCGAGCGACTTCTCGACGTCGCGGAGCCGCACCGCGACGTGCTCCTCGACCTCGTTGCCCGTGAGGTCGACCGCTGCCACGAGGTACACCCGCGACGGACCGACGAACTCGAGGTGCAGGTAGGTGACCCGTTCGATCTGCGACCGGCCGAGCAGCTCGACGAGCACCGCGTTCTCGAGCTCCGGCGACGTGCTCTCACCGAGCAGGAACCGACGGTTGCGGTCGATGAGGACGATCGCGACGACCCCGAGCAGCACGCCGATCGCGATGGAGCCGACGGCGTCGAAGACCGCGAGGCCGGTGAGCTGGTGGAGGAACACCCCGAGGAACGCGACGACCAGACCGATCAGGGCGGCGGCGTCCTCCGCGAAGACGGCTCGCAGCGTCGGGTTCGAGGACTGCAGCACGTGGCGGAGCACCGGCACCTTCCGCTTCGTCGCCGCGCCGTGCGCCTGTCGGTACGCCTGCACGAAGCTCGTCCCCTCGAGGCAGAACGACACCGCGAGCACGATGTAGTTCAGCAGGACGTCCTCGGCCGGGCCGGTCTCGCCGAGCTCCGAGATGCCGTGGGAGATCGACACGACGGCACCGGCGGTGAAGAGGCCGAACGCGGCGAACATCGACCAGATGTACGTCTCGCGCCCGTACCCGAGCGGGTGCCGGGCGTCGCGCTTGCGGGCGCCACGCCGTTCCGCGACGAGCAGGAAGATCTCGTTGCCGGTGTCGGCCCACGAGTGTGCGGCCTCGGCCACCATCGAGGCCGATCCGGAGATCAGGGAGGCGATCGTCTTGGCGATCGCGACGAGCAGGTTCGCGCCGAACGCGATGATGACGGTCAGCAGGGATTCGGGACGATCCTGCTCGGAAGAGTCGGGCATCGCTCCAGCATGCTCCCGTCCGCTAAACTCGTGTGCACAGGCGTCGATCCGGCCATCACCGGGGAGCCTCCGGAAGAACCCGGCAGTCGGCACGATCGACGGCCGGCAGTAGAACCGGGCGGACCGGGCCGCACAGCCCCGGCAACGAGCGGTCGGCCACAGCGCGAGCGGTGGTCGGCAAGCGAGGTGGTACCGCGGAGCGTGCTCCGTCCTCGTGGAGATCGAGCGAACCCACAAGGAGTCCCGGTGCCGTACCCGCTGAACGCCGATGCCGATGGCGTCGTCCCCTCGCCGTCCTTCCCCGCCGTCGAGCGGGGGATCCTCGCCTTCTGGAAGGGCGACCGCACGTTCCAGGCGTCGATCGACCAGCGTGAGGGCTGCCCCGAGTGGACCTTCTACGACGGCCCGCCGTTCGCGAACGGCCTGCCGCACTACGGGCACCTGCTGACGGGCTACGCCAAGGACGTCTTCCCGCGCTACCAGACGATGCGCGGCAAGCAGGTGCACCGTCGCTTCGGCTGGGACACGCACGGGCTGCCCGCCGAGCTCGAGGCCATGCGCCAGCTCGGCATCACCGAGAAGCACGAGATCGACGAGATGGGCGTCGACGTCTTCAACGCCGCCGCCAAGAAGTCCGTCCTGCAGTACACCGACGAGTGGCAGCAGTACGTCACCCGCCAGGCGCGCTGGGTCGACTTCGAGGACGACTACAAGACCCTCGACACCACGTTCATGGAGAGCGTGCTCTGGGCGTGGAAGCAGCTCTGGGACAAGGGCCTCGCGTACGAGGGCTTCCGGGTCCTGCCGTACTGCTGGAACGACCAGACGCCGCTGTCGAACCACGAGCTGCGCATGGACGACGACGTCTACAAGATGCGCCAGGACCAGTCCGTCACGGTCTCGTTCCCGCTGCACGGGTCGCGCGCGGAGTCCCTCGACCTGGTCGGCGTGCGCGCCCTCGCCTGGACGACGACCCCCTGGACGCTGCCGACGAACGCCGCCCTCGCGGTCGGCCCGGCGATCGCCTACGCGGTCGTGCCGGCAGGGCCAGGAGGCGCGGCTGACGGTGTCGAGGCCGGCTCGGCGTCGTACCTGCTCGCGTCCGACACCGTGGCCGCGCACGCGAAGGACCTCGGCTACGAGACGGCCGAGGACGCCGCTGTCGCGGTCGTCCGCACCGTGACGGGCGCGGAGCTCGACGGCGTGGAGTACGAGCGCCTGTTCGACTTCCTCGCGGACGCCGAGGGCATGGAGAACGCCTGGAAGATCCTCGTCGCCGACTACGTCGAGACGGGCGAGGGCACGGGCATCGTGCACCAGGCCCCGGCGTACGGCGCCGACGACCAGGAGGTCTGCGCCGCCGCGGGGATCCCCGTGGTGCTCTCCCTGGACGAGGGCGGCGTCTTCACCGCGCAGTTCGGCGAGGTCGCCGGCCTCCTCTGGTCGGACGCGAACAAGCCGCTCACCAAGGCGGTCCGCGACGCCGGACGGCTGCTCCGCCAGGCGTCCTACGAGCACAGCTACCCGCACTGCTGGCGGTGCCGGAAGCCCCTCATCTACAAGGCCGTGTCCTCGTGGTTCGTGCGGGTCACCGACATCCGCGACCGCATGGGCGAGCTGAACCAGGACATCAACTGGGTGCCGGACAACGTCAAGGACGGCCAGTTCGGCAAGTGGGTCGGGAACGCCATCGACTGGTCGGTGTCGCGCAACCGGTACTTCGGCACGCCGATCCCGGTGTGGCAGTCGGACGACCCCGAGCACCCGCGCACCGACGTGTACGGCTCGCTCGAGGAGATCGAGCGCGACTTCGGTCGCCTGCCCGTGAACGCCGACGGCGAGGTCGACCTGCACCGTCCGTTCATCGACGACCTGACGCGCCCGAACCCGGACGACCCGACGGGGAACTCGACGATGCGCCGGATCACCGACGTGTTCGACGTCTGGTTCGACTCCGGCTCGATGCCGTACGCCCAGGTGCACTACCCGTTCGAGAACCGGGAGTGGTTCGAGTCGCACAACCCGGCCGACTTCATCGTCGAGTACATCGGGCAGACCCGCGGCTGGTTCTACGTCATGCACGTGCTGTCCACCGCGCTGTTCGACCGGCCGGCGTACCAGAACGTCATCAGCCACGGCATCGTGCTCGGTTCCGACGGCCAGAAGATGTCGAAGTCGCTCCGCAACTACCCGGACGTCTCCGAGGTGTTCGACCGCGACGGTGCCGACGCCATGCGCTGGTTCCTCATGTCGTCGTCGGTGATCCGCGGCGGCAACCTCGTCGTCACCGAAGAGGGCATCCGCCAGGGCGTCCGCGAGTTCCTGCTGCCGCTCTGGTCGACGTACTACTTCTTCACCCTCTACGCCAACGCCTCCGGGGCGGACGGGTACCAGGCGTCGCGGAGCACGGCGAGCACCGACGTCCTCGACCGCTACCTGCTCGCGAAGACCCGGGTCCTGGTGTCCGACGTGCAGCGGCACCTCGACGCGCTCGACACCCCGCTCGCGGCCCAGGCCGTGCGCGACTTCGCCGACGTCCTGACCAACTGGTACGTGCGCCGCTCCCGCGACAAGTTCTGGCTCGGCGCGGAGTCCTCGCCCGAGGCCCGCGCGGCGTTCGACACGCTGTACACCGTGCTCGAGACGCTCACCCGCGTCGCCGCCCCGCTCGCCCCGCTCGTCACCGAGGAGATCTGGAAGGGCCTGACCGGTGGCCGCAGCGTCCACCTCGAGGACTTCCCGGACGCCGACGAGTTCCCGGCCGACGACGCGCTCGTCGACGCCATGGACCGCGTGCGCGACGTCGCCTCGAAGGGGCTCGCGCTCCGCAAGGCGACCGGTCGTCGCGTCCGTCTGCCGCTCGCGACGCTGACGCTCGTCGTCCCCGACCCGGGCGCGATCGAGCCGTTCGCGGACATCCTCCGCGACGAGCTCAACGTGAAGCGGGTCGTGCTCGAGCAGCAGGAGGAGTCCTCGCTCGGCCGGTACGGCATCGAGCGCAAGCTCACCGTGAACGCCCGTGCCGCGGGACCGCGCATCGGCAAGCAGGTCCAGCAGGTGATCCCGGCCGCCAAGCGGGGCGACTGGATCGCGACGGAGTCCGGCGTCACGGTCGGCGGGATCGACCTCGTCGCGGGCGAGTACACGCTCGACCTCACGGTCGCCGACGACGCCGTCGCGGTGGCCTTCCTCGACGGCGGCGGCTTCGCGGTGCTCGACACCGTGACCACCCCCGAGCTCGAGGCGGAGGGCCTCGCCCGCGACGTCGTGCGTGCCGTCCAGCAGGCCCGTCGCGACGCCGACCTCGACGTGAGCGACCGCATCGTGCTGACCCTCGGGGTGGACGACGTCGCCGACGCGGCGATCCGCACCCACCAGCAGCTCATCGCGGGGGAGACCCTGGCGACGAGTGTCGAGATCGTGCCCCTCGGGGCCGGTACCACCGCCGACGTCGGTGACGGTGCCAAGGTGTCCGTGGAGGTGGCACGCGCATGAGCGAACACGACGACGAGATCGGCGACGAGACCCCGGACGGCATCGAGATCCCGGTCGGCCCGGTCGGCGACCAGGCTCCGGCCGACACGGTTCCCTACGGCGGGGACGACGACGATGTGAAGCGCGTCGAGGCGGCGCTGTACGCCCGCATCGGCGAGCAGGCACCGGAGCACCGGCTGTCGGCGACCCGGCGTGCCGTGGAGCTCCTCGGCGACCCGCACCTGTCCTACCCGGTGATCCACCTGACCGGCACCAACGGCAAGACCTCGACCGCCCGGATGGCCGAGAGCATCGTCCGCGCGCACGGTCTCCGGACCGGTCTCATGACGAGCCCGCACCTGGTGTCGATCCGGGAGCGCATCGTCATCGACGGCGCCCCGATCCAGCCGGACCGCTTCGTCGAGAACTGGGACGACATCGCCCCGATCCTCGAGATGACCGACCAGGAGCTCACGGCCAAGGGCGAGCTCCCGCTGACCTTCTTCGAGGCGCTGACCGTCCTCGCCCTGGCGTGCTTCGCCGAGGCCCCGGTCGACGTCGCCGTGATCGAGGTCGGCATGGGCGGCGAGTGGGACTCCACGAACGTCGTGCAGAGCCAGGTGGCGGTGTTCACGCCGATCGCGATCGACCACGCCAAGCAGCTCGGCAGCACCGTCGCCGAGATCGCCCGGACGAAGTCGGGCATCATCAAGCCCGCGTCGTCGGTCGTGTCGAGCGCGCAGGCCCCCGAGGCGCTCGCGGAGCTCCAGCGCGCCGCCGAGCTCACCGAGTCGACCCTGGCCGTCGAGGGCGAGGCGTTCCGGGTCGTCGACGTGACGCCGGCCGTCGGCGGACAGCTCATCACCGTGCAGGGCGTCGCCGGTCGGTACGACGACCTCTTCCTGCCGCTGTTCGGCCGCCACCAGGCCGACAACGCCGCCGTCGCGATCGCGGCCGTCGAGGCCTTCCTCGGCCGCGGCTCCCAGCCCCTCGACGAGGACGTCCTGTCCGAGGGGCTCGCCGGTGCGACGAGCCCCGGCCGGCTCCAGCCGATCGCCCAGGACCCGACCGTCGTGGTCGACGCGGCGCACAACCCGCACGGCGCCCGTGCCCTCGCCGAGGCGCTGCCCGTGGCGTTCCCGTCCGGCCACGTGGTCGGCGTCGTGGGGATCCTCGGCGACAAGGACGCCCGCGGGTTCGTCCGCGCGCTCAAGGACACGGTGGCGACCTTCGTGGTGACCCAGCCACCGGGGGAGCGTGCGCTCGACGCGGACGCGTTCGCGCGCGTCGTCGTCGACGAGGTCGGCGAGGACCGGGTGGTCGTCGAGCCGTCCCTCGCGGCCGCCCTGCAGGAGGCGCGCGACCTCGCCGACGACGCCGAGGCGGACGACGCCATGGTGCTCGTGGCCGGCTCGATCGTGATGGTGGGCCGGGTCATGGACCTGGTCCACGCGGAGGGCGAGGCGAAGTGACGGAGCCGAGCCGCGCCTCCAGGCCCGCCCGGGTGCGGAAGCCGCGTCGCGAACGCGGCGCGCGCGAGAGCCTGCTGTCGATCAGCCTCGTGCTCGAGGCGATCATGTTCTTCTTCCCGATGCTCGTCGTCTTCGGCAAGGGGACCCTGCCGCCGGCGGTCGCGTTCGGCGGTGGCATCGGCGCGATGGTCGTGCTGGCGCTGGCCTCACGTCTGACCGGCAACCGGGCCGGTGTAGGGTTCGGGTGGCTGCTGCAGGCGGCCATCCTCGCCACCGGGTTCATCGAACCGTTCATGTTCGCCGTGGCCGTGGTGTTCCTGGCGCTGTGGGTCTTCTGCTTCGTCAAGGGCGGCCAGCTCGACCGTCAGAACGCCGCGAGACGCGCGGCCCTCGGCGAGGACTGACCACCCCGTTCGACCACGAAACACCAGGAGTTCCGCGTGTCCGATCTCGAAGAGACCCTCGTCCTCGTCAAGCCCGACGGCGTCGCCCGCCAGCTCACCGGTGAGATCCTCCGCCGGATCGAGGCCAAGGGCTACGAGATCGTCGACCTGAAGATGGTGACGGCGCCCCGTGAGCTGCTCGACGCCCACTACGAGGAGCACCAGGGCAAGCCGTTCTTCGAGCCCCTCGTCGAGTTCATGCAGTCCGGCCCGGTCGTCGCCGTGCGCGTCGCCGGCAACGGCGTCATCGCCGGCTTCCGGTCGCTCGCCGGCACCACCGACCCGACCTCGGCCGCGCCGGGGACGATCCGCGGTGACCTCGGCCGCGACTGGGGGCTCAAGGTGCAGCAGAACCTCGTGCACGGCTCCGACAGCCCCGAGTCGTCGGCGCGCGAGCTCGCGCTCTGGTTCGCCTGAGTCCGGGGGACCGACGCGTGACGAACAACGACCGTCCCACGAAGAACGAGCGTCGCCAGCACGCCCGTGACGTCGCCCGGCAGCGCGCCGAGGCCGAGAAGCGCCGCAAGCGCCGCAACCGCTGGTTCCTGCAGGGCGGCATCGGCCTCGGGATCATCGCCGTCGCCGCGATCGTCGCGATCGTGGTGGTGAACGTGAACAACCAGCCCGCCGTGTCCGCGGCCGGGCCGAAGAACATGGCGACCGGTGCGATCCAGTTCACCGGCAGCGACGGCACGGTCACCCCCGTGACCTCCGGCGCGGTGTCGGCGAAGGCCACCCCGTCCCCGGTGCCCACCGCGGCCGCCGACGGGAAGGTCCAGGTCACCGAGTACGTCGACTGGGCGTGCCCGGTCTGCAAGCAGTTCGAGGCCGCCTACGCCGACCAGATCCTCGACAAGGTGAAGTCCGGCGACGCGACCCTCGCGATCCAGCCCGTGTCGATCCTCGACCGCAGCTACCAGAACTCGCGGTACGCCAGCCGTGCCGCGAACGCCGCGATGTGCGTCGCGAACTACGCGCCGGACACGTTCCTCGACGTCCAGACGCAGTTCTTCGACAACCAGCCGGAGGAGGGCACGAAGGGCCTGACGAACGCCGAGATCGCGAAGCTCGTCAAGGCCGGCGGCGCGACCGGGTCGAACGTCTCCGAGTGCCTGTCGAGCGAGCGCTTCCGCGGGTGGGTGACGAAGTCCACCAACGCCGTGCTGGCCGATCCGGCACTGCAGGGCACGCAGGGCTTCGGCACGCCGACCGTCCTCGTGAACGGCAAGAAGATCGCCACGCTGACCGACGTCATCACCGAGATCGACGCCGCGTCGAAGTAGCACGCCGGACGACGACGGCCCCCGCTTCCGATCGGAAGCGGGGGCCGTCGTCGTCCGGAGCGGCCGGGACTACGCCTTCCCGCCGTTCTGCTCCACGAACGCGGCGAACGCGTCCGTGTCGGTGAGCGACCCGTTGTACTGCTTGCCGTTGACGATCACGGTGGGGGTGCCGGTGACCTTGTCGAGCGACGAGTTCGGGATCGGGTCGTTCAGCACCCGGTTCGTCGCGTCGGCAACCCACCCGGCGAACTCCTGGTCCGTGATGCAGGACGCCACGTTCTCGTTCGTCGCCCCGGCGGCCTTCGCCAGCGATGCGAGCTTGTCATTCGTGAGGCCGCGCGTGCTCTCGGACGGCTGGTTCTCGTAGAGCGACGTGTTGTACGCGAGGAACGCGTCCGGGTCGTAGTTCGCGACGCAGGCTGCGGCGGCGGCCGAACGGGTCGAGTACTTCGAGCCGAGTGACACGCGGTCGAGCAGGTTGAACGGGTGCAGCTCGAGCGTCGCCGAGCCGTCCTGCACCCACTGCTGGATCTGGGACATCTGGCTCGTCTCGAACTGGTTGCAGTACGGGCACATGTAGTCCGAGTACACGGTGATGTTCGCGACCGAGTCGTCCTGCTTCGTCGGGGTCGGCTTCCCGCCCTCCGGCGTGGCCTTCGTGGTGACGGGGACGATCTGCCCGTTCGACCCCGTCAGGAGCACACCGTCGCTCGCCATGTTCTTCGGCCCGGGGCCGGCGGGCTGCACGGAGTTCGCGACCACCACGACGACGATCGCGGCGACCGCGAGCGCGCCGACGATGATGCCGCTGATCCCCAGGGTCTTGTTGCGGCGTCGACGCGCCTGCTCCTTCGCGCGGGCGAGGCGTGCGCGCTCCCGCGCTGCCTCCCGCCGGGCCTTCTTGCTCTCGTTCTCGCTCATCGCCATCGAGCGTAGGTCGTGCCGGTGGGCCGATCGGCCGATCTGGCTGGGAAGGACCCAGGAATTCGATGACGCGTCATCGGCAACGCTCAGCGGGCGCTCAGAAGGAGGAGAGGACCCGCGGGAACACGATGAGGATCGACACGGCGATGAACAGGTAGTTCGCCAGCGGGAACGCCCAGCAGAAGGGCAGCAGGGTCCGGCCGAGCCGCTGTGCGCCGGCGCCGAAGCGACCCTGCGCGGCGTTCCAGATCGTGAACACCCAGAACATCGGGATCGTCATCGACCAGACGAGCATGCACCACGGGCAGAGCGCGCCGATGAACCAGACGGTCTGGGTGAAGAGCCACGTGACGAAGACCCACGCCAGGAACACGCCCGCGTTGAACGCGATCCAGAACCAGCGCGAACCGTTCCGGAACCCGGCCAGGAGCATGACCGCGACGGCGATCGGGGCGACGAAGCCCATGACGCCGAGCAGCGGGTTCGGGAACCCGAGCAA
Source organism: Curtobacterium sp. AB451 (assembly GCF_050585845.1). Lineage (NCBI taxonomy): Bacteria > Bacillati > Actinomycetota > Actinomycetes > Micrococcales > Microbacteriaceae > Curtobacterium > Curtobacterium sp. AB451. Next base: position 91,424 of record NZ_JBOBQG010000001.1, on the reverse strand, counting down.
ATGCCCCTGCCAGCTGGCCATCACGTCGGAGCAGTTGATGAACGGGTTGACGTCGCAGGACAGCACTGCCTGGGGGTGCGCGTACTTCTCGAACTCGTCGATGACCAGTCGGAAGGCCCCGTACAGACCGACGGCACCGGTGATCAGGAGGAAGACGCCCATGGCGATCGGACGGCGGACGGCAGGTGCTGGCGTGCTCACGGCGTCATCATCGCATGCTCGATCCGGTCCTTTCCCGGTGCGGCATGCGATAATCCCTGGAGGTCGTGCGGCCATCCGCACGACGACGAAAGCTTTCCGGGCCCAGCCCGGACGATCAGGTGCGGTGAGAGCGCACCGTGACCGGGACGCGCGTCACTCCGACGCCGAGCCGATCGGGCCGGGTGCCCGACGGAACGGCTGCGGACACCACAAGTTGACGCACCGGCCACAAGACAGCGAACGCGGGGGCGTGGTCGCCACCCGCTACAACTACAGAATTCCCGCCGTCCGTCAGGACGCGAGCGGGGTCAAGGAGTGCACCAGGTCCATGGTGGAGCAGAACAACGACAACACGAACAACGAAGAAGTCGCACCGAAGCGTCGCAGCCGCCTGTTCGGCGGTCGGCGTGCCCGGTCGACCGGCCAGGAGGCACGGGGGGACGCCCTGCAGACGGGTCCCGTCGAGCAGGTGACCGGGTCCCCGGCAGACGGCGTCTCCGACGCCGGCGACGCTCCGACGGAGGTCGGCGCGGAGGCGCTCGCGGTGACGGACGCAACGCCGGACGCCGGGGGAGCGCCGGAGGCGCCCACCGTGTCGGTCGCCGTCGAGGCGACCGCCGGCGGTGACGAGCCGCACGACGTCAGCACCCTCACCGGCGACCTGCCGGTGATCGCCGTCGGTGACGACGCCGAGACCGCTGCCGCACCGGCCGCCACGGCCGGGGCGGACGTGAGCCGTGCCTCCAGTCCGGCGGAGCCCGCCGACGAGCCGTTCGTCCCCAAGGCGACCAGCACGCTCAGCCTGATCTTCCACGCGCCGGTGCTGCCGGACCTGCCCGAGCGCGCGCCGCGGCACGACGAGGACGACGACGACGAGCAGCCCGGTGGCCGTCGTCGCTCGCGCCGTCGCGGCACGAGCGCCGACCGCGAGGGCCGTGAGCCGCGCGAGGGCCGTGAGCCGCGTGAGCCGCGCGACCACCTGGAGCCCCGCCGCCGCGAGGTCGAGTACATCACCGAGCCGCAGAAGGTGAAGGGCTCGACGCGACTCGAGGCCAAGAAGCAGCGCCGTCGCGACGGGCGCGACGCCGGACGGCGTCGCCAGGTCGTCACCGAGGACGAGTTCCTCGCCCGTCGCGAGAGCGTCGACCGGCAGATGATCGTCCGGTCGAGCGCCTCGAAGATCGAGATCGGCGTGCTCGAGGACGGCATCCTCGCCGAGCACTACGTGACGAAGTCGCACAACGTGTCGCTCATCGGCAACGTGTACCTCGGCAAGGTGCAGAACGTGCTGCCCTCGATGGAGGCGGCGTTCGTCGACATCGGCCGCGGGCGCAACGCCGTGCTGTACGCCGGCGAGGTCGACTGGAACTCGGTCGACACCGGCAACCACGGCCGTCGCATCGAGGCCGCGCTGAAGCCGGGTGACAAGGTGCTCGTGCAGGTCACGAAGGACCCGGTCGGCCACAAGGGCGCCCGTCTGACGAGCCAGGTCTCGCTGCCCGGTCGCTACCTCGTGTACGTGCCGAACGGCTCGATGAACGGCATCTCCCGCAAGCTGCCGGACACCGAGCGGGCGCGGCTGAAGAAGATCCTCAAGGAGGTCCTCCCGGAGCACGCGGGCGTCATCGTCCGCACCGCCGCCGAGGGCGCCACCGAGGAGCAGCTCACCCGCGACGTGCAGCGCCTCACCAGCCAGTGGGAGGCGATCCAGAAGAAGGTCGCGAACGGCCAGGCGCCGGTCATGCTCCACTCGGAGCCCGACCTGCTCGTGAAGATCGTCCGCGACGTCTTCAACGAGGACTTCACGAAGCTCATCATCGACGGGTCCGCCGCGCGCGAGACCATCGACGAGTACCTCACCGCGGTCGCGCCCGACCTCAAGGACCGCGTCGAGATCTACGACGGGCCCGACTCGTTCGAGGAGTACCGCCTCAACGAGCAGATCGAGAAGGCGCTCGACCGCAAGGTGTGGCTGCCCTCCGGTGGCTCGCTCGTGATCGACCGCACCGAGGCCATGACCGTCGTCGACGTCAACACGGGGAAGTTCGTCGGGTCCGGCGGCAACCTCGAGGAGACCGTCACGAAGAACAACCTCGAGGCGGCGGAGGAGATCGTCCGGCAGCTCCGCCTGCGCGACATCGGCGGCATCATCGTCGTCGACTTCATCGACATGGTGCTCGAGTCGAACCGCGACCTCGTGCTGCGTCGCCTCATCGAGTGCCTCAGCCGTGACCGCACGAAGCACCAGGTCGCCGAGGTCACCTCGCTCGGCCTCGTGCAGATGACCCGCAAGAAGATCGGTGTCGGCCTCCGCGAGTCCCTCGACGAGGTCAACGCCAAGGTCAACGACAACAACGCCGACCCGGGGCCGTCCAAGAGCCGTCGGAAGAGCCGCGGCGGGGCCGGCAACGGGAACGGCAACGGGAACACCTCCGGTAACGGCGGGGGCAACGGTTCGTCGTCGAACGGGTCGTCGAACAGCTCGCACGCGCACCAGATCACGGACGACGTGAAGAACGCGCTGTCCCGGATCGCCGCTTCGACCATCCCGCACGAGGAGCACGACGGGGCCGCGGCTCCGGCCTCCGCGCCGTCGGCCGGGTCGGGTGCGTCGGAGGCGTCGGCATCGGCTGCGTCGGCCGCGTCGGCTGCGGATGCGCCTGCGTCCGACGGCGAGCAGCCGTCCGGACCGAAGCGTCGTCGGCGCCGCGGTGGTCGCGGTGCCGGTGCACCCGAGTCGACGGTGGAGACCGCTTCCGGCTCGTCGGACACGTCCGGTGCGCCGGCTGCGTCCGAGCCTGCTGCCGCTCCTGCCGCTGCTCCTGCTGCTGCCGCTCCTGCTGCTCCCGCGGCTGCTCCTGCGGCTGCGGCCGAGCCGGTCGCTGCCGCTCCGGCTGCTGCTCCGGTCGCCGAGGAGGCCCCGGCCAAGGCGCCGACCCGACGCCGCGTGAGCTCGAGCGCCCCGGTGACGCCGACCGAGACGTCCGTCGCGATCCTGGACATCCCGATCGCGGCGACGAAGCGCGAACCGCGCCGGGTCAGCGGCGACGCCGAGTCCCTGCTCGACTCCGTCCTGCAGGCGCTCCCGGAGCCCAAGCAGCCGGGGCAGGGGCGTTCGCGGTCCCGTCGTGTCTCGTCCCCGAGCATCAGCGCGCCGGCGACGGCCGAGGGTGACGACACCGACGACGGCGCCGTGATCCTGGGGAACTGACGATGTCGAACCCCGGCGACCCGCAGCGGTCGCAGCACGATCGCGGGTACTACGGCGCGGGCTGGTCACAGCCCGCGCCGCCGGCGCAGCCGTACGGGGCGCCCCAGGGCGGTTCGGACCCGGGCGCGCCGCAGGGTACGCCGTACGCGGGTGCACCGCAGGGCGGGCCGTACGCGGATGCGCCGTACCAACGTGCGCCGTACCAGGGTGCGCCCCAGGGTGGGCCGTACCCGGCGCCCCGACCGCCCCGGGCAGCGGCGGACCCGCGACGGGCCTTCGCGCCGGGAGCCTCGGTGACGAACACCGCCGGGGCGCTCATCGCGGTCGTGTCGATCGTGCTCGTCGAGTTCGTCTCGGGCCTTATCGGGTTGCTCGGCGCCTCGTTCGTCGTGCACCCGTTCGCCAGCTACGGCGCCGGCGGCAGCCTCATCGGCGGGTTCGTGTCCGGGGTGTTCGCCGCGCCGTTCCCGTTCTACGCCGGAGCGTTCCTCGCCCTGGCGTTCCTCGCGCCCATCGACCGTCGGAGTCCGCTGCCGACGGTCCTCCTCCGTGCCGTGCTCGCCGGAGCCGCCGGCACCATCGCGCTCGCGCTCGTCGGGGTGTTCACGGGGACCTTCGGTGCCGTCCGGTCCGGAGGCGCGCAGATCCTCATCGACGTCGTCACCCGGCCGCTGCAGTCCGGTGTGCCGTTCACGCTCATGCTCATCGCGACCTCCACCGCGGCGTGGCTCTGGCTCGGGCGTCCCCGGGGCGGTCGTCGGGCGCTCGGGGCTCCCGGCACGCCCGGGACGGTCCGTCCGGCCGACGCCGTGCCCCCGGCGACGGTGCAGTCGGGCGCATCGGGTGTGCAGGGCCAGCCGGGAGGGCAGGGCCACCCGGGTCCCTCCGGCCAGCCGCCGCACGGCCAGCCGGGACAGTCCGGACAGTCGGGTGCTGGTCAGCCGGGTGCGCAGTGGCCGCCGGTGCCCCCGTCCGCGCCGCCGCAGGCTCCGTCGAACCCCTGGGGTCCTCCGGCCACTCGCTGACCGCTCAGCGGCCCGCTGTGGCCTCGTGGGCCGTTCGCGGCCCCGTGCGCTGGGTCGCGCGGTGGGGCGGCGTTCGGCGGCCGGCGCCGGGTGCGAGGTTGCACGCGTGGTGCGCGCTTGTGGCGGCGCACGGTGCGGGCAACCTCGCACGGAGTGCGCGACCGCGCACGGTGCGGCGTGGCGGGCGTGTGTCGCGCCTCCTGGCTGCCGTGGTGCGGCGTTCGGTACCGGGTGCGAGGTTGCACGCGTGGTGCTTGCTTGTGGCGCCGCACGGTGCGGTCAACCTCGCACGGAGTGCGCGACCGCGCACGGTGCGGCGTGGCGGGCGTGTGTCGCGCCTCCTGGCTGCCGTGGTGCGGTGTTCGTTACCGGGTGCGAGGTTGCACGCGTGGTGCGCGCTTGTGGCGGCGCACGGTGCGGGCAACCTCGCACGGAGTGCTCAAGCGCGCATGGTGCGCCGCGCCGCCACCATCGTCGCCGCCCCGCCGCCGCGGCCCGGCCGCAGCCGGTCAGAACGTGTGCTTGTCCCGCTGCGCGACCCGCAGACCGCTGCGGATCAGCCGCAGCACCAGCTCGCGACCGGTGACCGCCGTGGCCCCCGCGGCGACGAGTTCGTCGTAACGCGCGAGCGGCACGTCGTAGTGGTCGTGGTCGAACGCGCGCCGTGGGATACCGGCCCGTCGGGCGAACTCGTGCAACTCGTCGTATGATGTGTCACTGACGAGGTGCGACCACAGAGTGTCGTGAGCGGGCCACGTCGGCGGGTCGATCATCACGGTCACACGGCAATCGTACGTGTGTCGCCGTTTGACCGGACCTGGGGGCATCGAGTATTCTCGATCCCTGGTGTCAGCGGGCCGTTCTGCCTGCGTCGCCGATCGGGCCCGGCCCTCCGGGAACCGCTCGTGCAGAAGTGGGCACCCGAGACTTCCCTCAAGCAGAGTTACGTAAGGATTTCCACGTGGTTTACGCAGTAGTGCGCGCCGGCGGCCGTCAGGAGAAGGTCGAGGTCGGCACGATCATCACGATCGACCGTGCCAAGGCCGACGACAAGGGCAACATCGACCTCGCCCCGGTGCTCCTCGTGGACGGTGACAAGATCACGTCGGCGGCTTCCGAGCTCGCCAACGTGACGGTCACCGCCGAGGTGCTCGAGGACCTCCGCGGTCCCAAGGTCGTCATCCAGAAGTTCAAGAACAAGACCGGGTACAAGAAGCGTCAGGGTTTCCGCGCTGAGCTCACCCGCGTCAAGATCACCTCGATCGCGTAAGGCGGGAGTAGAAGATGGCACACAAGAAGGGTGCGAGCTCCACTCGCAACGGTCGTGACTCGAACGCACAGCGCCTCGGCGTGAAGCGCTTCGGTGGCGAGGTCGTCAACGCCGGCGAGATCATCCTGCGCCAGCGCGGTACCCACTTCCACCCGGGCGCCAACGTCGGCCGCGGTGGCGACGACACGCTGTTCGCCCTCTCGGCCGGTTCGGTCGAGTTCGGCACCAAGGGCGGCCGCAAGGTCGTCAACATCGTCAACGCGTAAGCAGTTCGACGATCTGACTCTGCGGGAGGGGCGGGCCACGTGCCCGCCCCTCCCGTTCTTTCGTTGCAACACCTAGGAGTGGACCCATGGCGACCTTCGTCGACCGCGTGACCCTGCACCTCACCGCGGGGAACGGCGGCAACGGCTGCGTGTCGGTCCGCCGTGAGAAGTTCAAGCCGCTGGCCGGCCCGGACGGCGGCAACGGCGGTGACGGTGGCGACATCGTCCTCGTCGCCGACCCCCAGGTGACGACCCTGCTCGGCTACCACCGTTCCCCGCACCGCTCGTCCAAGAACGGGCAGCCCGGCATGGGCGACATGCGGAGCGGCATCAGCGGTGAGACCCTCGAGCTCCCGCTGCCGATCGGCACCGTCGTGTACGACGAGAACGGTGACGTCCTGGCGGACATGACCGAGCCCGGCATGCGCGTCGTCATCGCTCCCGGCGGGCAGGGTGGCCTCGGCAACGCCGCGCTCTCGACCACGAAGCGCAAGGCCCCCGGCTTCGCGCTCCTCGGCACCGAGGGCTGGGCCGGCGACGTCAGCCTCGAGCTGAAGACGATCGCCGACGTCGCCCTCGTCGGGTTCCCGAGCGCCGGCAAGTCCTCGCTCATCGCCGCGATCTCCGCCGCGAAGCCGAAGATCGCCGACTACCCCTTCACGACCCTCACGCCGAACCTCGGCGTCGTCGAGTCCGGATCCACCCGCTTCACCGTCGCCGACGTCCCCGGTCTGATCGAGGGCGCGTCCGAGGGCAAGGGTCTCGGCCTCGAGTTCCTGCGCCACGTCGAGCGCTGCGAGGCCCTCCTGCACGTCATCGACTGCGCCACGCTCGACCCCGGGCGCGACCCGATCAGCGACCTCGACGTCATCCTCGGCGAACTCGAGCGCTACCCGGTCCCCGAGGGCCAGGTGCCGCTGCTCGAGCGCCCGCAGATGATCGCGCTCAACAAGGTCGACGTGCCCGAGGCCGAGGAACTCGCCGCCTTCGTGCGCGAGGAGCTCGAGGGCCGTGGCTACCGCGTCTTCCCGATCTCGACCGCGTCCCGCAAGGGCCTGCGCGAGCTGACGTTCGCGTTGGCCGACGTCGTGGAGCAGGCCCGCGCCTCCCGTGCGGCCGAGCCGGTCGCCGAGCGGATCGTCCTCCGCCCCAAGGCGGTCGACGACAAGCCGTTCACGATCCGCGCCGAGGGTGGCGAGGAGCACCGCTTCTACCGCATCCGCGGGTCGAAGCCGGAGCGCTGGGTCCAGCAGACCGACTTCACCAACGAGGAGGCGATCGGCTACCTGGCCGACCGCCTGGCGAAGCTCGGTGTCGAGGACGGTCTGTTCAAGGCCGGAGCCGTCGCGGGGTCCACCGTCGTGATCGGTGGCGACGGCGGCACGATCTTCGACTGGGAGCCGACGCTCACCTCGACCGCCGAGCTCATCACGAGTGCCCGCGGGACCGACGCCCGCATCGGCGCGACCTCGCGTCCGACCCGCAACGAGCGGCGCGAGGAGTACTTCGAGCGCATGGACGCCAAGGCCGCGGCGCGCGCCGAGCTCGAGCAGGAGCGCATCGCCGGTCTCTGGGCCGACGACGAGGACGACAGGGACTGACCACGGCATGACCGACACGACCGCACGCACCGACCTCGGAACCGTCACCCGGCACGAGGACATCCCGCGTGCCAGGCGGATCGTGGTCAAGGTCGGCTCGTCGTCGGTCAGCGGGGACAACACCGGGCAGATCGCCCGGCTCGTGGACGCCCTCGCGCTCGCGCACGCCCGGGGGACCGAGGTCGTCCTCGTGTCCTCCGGCGCGATCGCGACCGGCTTCCCGTTCCTCGGGATCGAGGGACGCCCCGACGACCTCGCCACCCAGCAGGCGGCGGCGGCGACGGGGCAGAACGTGCTGATGTTCCGCTACCAGAAGGAACTCGACCGGCACGCGGTCGTCGCCGCGCAGATCCTGCTGACCGCTGGCGACCTGCAGAACCCGACGCACCGGGTGAACGCGCAGCGGGCCATCGACCGGCTCCTGGCGCTGCGGGTGCTGCCGATCGTGAACGAGAACGACACCGTGGCCACGCACGAGATCCGGTTCGGTGACAACGACCGGCTCGCGGCGCTCGTCGCGCGACTGCTCGGCGCCGATGCGCTCGTGCTGCTCTCCGACGTCGAATCCCTGTACACGCGCCCCCCGGAGCAGCCCGGCGCCGAGCCGATCACCCACGTCCCCTTCGGCGACGAGCTCGCCGGGGTCACCTTCGGCTCGATCGGTGCCGCGGGCGTGGGCACCGGAGGAGCGGGGACGAAGGTCGCGGCGGCCAGGCTCGCGGCCGAGGCCGGAACCTCCGTGCTCGTGACGGCGACGGCGCTCGTCGAGCGGGCGTTGGCCGGTGAGCAGGTCGGCACCTGGTTCGAGGCGGCACCGCGGGGCTGACGCCCGGCCTGGAGGCGCGGGTCGGCCCCGATGCTCGGCTCGCGTGCGCGTCGACGCGCGGCTCACGTCCGTGGCGGCGTGCCGCGCACGTCCGCGTCGGCGTGCCGCTCACGTCCGCGTCGACGCGCCGCAAACGTCCGCCGAGGGGGCACGTTCCGTCACGCTCGGCGCCTCCGAGCGACAGATCCCGCGACCTCGGCGGCACGCCTGCGGCGTGTCGTGCCCGCTCGCGAGGCGAGCGGACCGAGCGGATCGAGTGGTGCGTGCGCTGCGGACGGAGGCCGACTCCTCCACAGGAGCCGCGCCTCCTGGCCCGTCCACAGGTGCGCCCCTCGGCCGTCATGCGGCCCACCCCCGCGCCTAGAATCGAGCCATGCCGCTGACCGCCCCCGCCCCGACCCTGACCGACAAGCTCGTCGCCGCGCGCGACGCCTCGTCGGTGCTCGCCACGGCGACCACCGCGGTGAAGGACGCGGCGCTCCGCGCGATCGCCGCCTCCGTGCGGCAGGCGACGGACGAGATCGTCCGGGCGAACCACGACGACCTCGTCGCGGGCGAGGAGAACGGGCTCTCGTCGGGGCTGCTCGACCGGCTGCGACTCGATCCCGCGCGCATCGACGCCCTCGCGGCGGCGGTCGAGCACGTCGTCGGTCTGACCGACCCGGTGGGGCAGCACGTCCGGGGATCGCGGCTGCCGAACGGCCTGCAGCTCTCGCAGGTCCGGGTGCCGTTCGGGGTCGTCGGCGCGATCTACGAAGCCCGGCCGAACGTCACGGTCGACATCGCCAGCCTCGCGCTGAAGAGCGGCAACGCGGTCGTCCTGCGCGGCGGATCGGCGGCGCAGCGGACCAATGCCGTGTTGGTCGCCCGCATCCAGGACGCGGTCGCCTCGGCGGGGTTCCCGCGTGAACTCGTGCAGACGATCGACGAGTTCGGGCGTGCCGGTGCGACGGAGCTGATGCGGGCACGCGGGCTCGTGGACGTGCTCATCCCGCGGGGCAGCGCGTCGCTGATCCAGACCGTCGTGACCGAGTCGCAGGTGCCCGTGATCGAGACCGGTGCCGGTGTCGTGCACGTCTTCCTCGACGAGTCGGCGCCGCTCGACCGCTCGATCGACATCGTCCTGAACAGCAAGGTGCAGCGTCCCAGCGTCTGCAACGCGCTCGAGACGCTCCTCGTGCACGAGCGGGCGGCGGAGCGGCTCCTGCCCGCGCTGGCCGACCGGCTCCGCGCCGCCGGGGTGACGCTCCGCGGCGACGACGCCACCCGGGTGATCGTGCCCGGTGTGCTCCGTGCGACCGACGACGACTGGGCGACCGAGTCGATGGACCTCGACCTCTCGGTGCGGGTCGTCCAGGACGTCGACGCCGCGATGGCGCACATCGCACGCTGGTCAACGCACCACACCGAGTCGATCGTCACGAACGACGTCGACACGGCCGAGCGCTTCCTCGCCGAGGTGGACTCCGCGGTCGTGATGGCCAACGCCTCGACCCGGTTCACCGACGGCGGGGAGTTCGGCTTCGGCGCCGAGGTGGGGATCTCCACCCAGAAACTGCACGCTCGCGGGCCGATGGGGCTGCCCGAGCTGACGAGCACCAAGTGGATCGTGCGCGGGCAGGGACAGATCCGCGGCTAGACTGGGCGGCGACTTCCCCCGACCGAACGGAGCATCGGACCCATGACCTTCCTCGCTGAAGCCGCAGAGCACGCCTCCGGGGTCCCCGCGTACGTGTTCCCGCTCGTCGGTGTCCTCTTCTTCGCGTTCCTCGGGTTCGTCACCTGGAGCTTCCGTGACGTGGCCTACCGTCACTCGCACAAGTTCGAGGCGACGCGCACCCACGAGACGGGTGTCGACGAGTTCGGTCGCGCCGAGCACTGACCCGCGACTCCATGCTCGAGAGCACGGGGCGGCCTCGCATCGGCGTGATGGGTGGCACGTTCGACCCGATCCACAACGGCCACCTCGTGGCAGCGTCCGAAGTGGCGCGCGCCTTCGACCTCGACGAAGTCGTGTTCGTCCCCACCGGCCAGCCGTACATGAAGTCCGGTGTGACCGACGCCGAACACCGCTACCTCATGACCGTCGTGGCGACCGCGTCGAACCCGATGTTCACGGTCAGCCGGGTCGACATCGACCGTCCGGGCCCGACCTACACGGTCGACACGCTCAAGGACCTGCACGAGCAGCGTCCCGATGCGCAGCTGGTCTTCATCTCCGGCGCAGACGCCGTCCAGCAGATTGTCGACTGGAAAGACCATGATGGTCTCTGGGACCTCGCGCACTTCGTCGCCGTGACACGTCCGGGACACGCCTTGAGCATCACGGGTTTGCCCGAACGCGACGTAAGCTTGCTCGAAGTTCCCGCGCTGGCAATATCGTCGACCGACTGCCGCGACCGGGTGAGACGTGGTTTCCCCGTGTGGTACTTGGTCCCCGACGGTGTCGTCCAGTACATCTCCAAGCACCATCTGTATCGGAGCGTTGCATGAGTTCGTCCGACGCGCAGCCGCCCCTGTCGCGGCGCCAGGCGCGCGAGCGGGAGCGTGCCGCCGCGGCCGGTGCGCAGCCCGTCACGCCGCCACCGACCGTCGCGGCCCCGGCTGACCAGCCGGAGTCCCGCCAGCGTCCCGGCAGTCACGTCGCGCCCGCACCGGGCGCCCCCGCCCAGTCCGCCGTGCCGACGTCGGCCGTCTCGCCGTCGTCCGCCGCCCAGGCCGGCACCGGCTTCCCGTCGATGCCCCCGGCCTCGGCGACCGAGATCGTCCCCGGGTCGGGCGGGCTGACCCGTCGTCAGATCCGCCAGATGCGCGCGGCCGAAGGGCAGGCGGTCCAGCCCGTCCCGCTGCAGAACCCGACCCCGCAGTCCTCCGACCGCACCGTCGAGGACGTCATCGGATCGGTCGACACGCTGCAGGGCGGCGCCGGTCCGTCCGAGCCGGAACCGATCGCGCAGGAGTCGTCCGTCCCCGAAGAGCCCTCGGCCGAGACCGTGGTGCTCGACCAGGCAGCGGTGGCGCAGGCGACCGAGGCCGACGGGTCGCCGGACGCGATCGAGCCGCTCGAGGAAGCCGCGGCCCACGGCGAGGAGCCGCGTCGACACCGGTCGACCTGGGCGCCCCCGGACGCCGAGACGCCTGCCGCCGACGACGCGGCCCCCGCTGCGGAGGCGCCCGCCCAGGAGCGCTCGACCCCGGTGCAGTCCACGCCCGTGCAGTCCACCCCGGTGCAGTCCACCCCCGCGCAGTCGACTCCGGTGCAGCGGGCCCCGATCGAGTCGTCGACGCCGGCGGTGTTCCCGCTCTCGCTGGACGAGGACGACACGAACGAGGTCCCGGTCCAGGCCGCCCAGCCCGCGCGCGCAGCCTCGGCACCGTCCTCGGGCGGCACGCCGACGTCCGCCGCCGGTGACGACGGCGATGCCGACGCGCCCCGCGTGCCGGCGTCGTTCCAGCGCCCCACCGAGCCGAAGCCCGTCACGACGGCGTTCGCGCCGCCGGTCGGGCACTGGTCGCAGCAGGCCCACGACTCGAACGACGCCGAGGTCCACGACGAGGAGACCGGCACCCGCCGCGTCGCCGTGACCAACACGAACGCGATCATCCTGCCGAACTCGGCCCTCGCCGACCCCACCGGTGCGCTGAACGCCACGGGCGAGGTCATCCTCACCGGCTCGATCGACCTGCCGGCGTCGCTGTCCTCGACCGGTTCGCACCGGCCGATCGACGGGGCCGAGGTCGACCGCCTGCTCGAGCAGCACGACGAGCAGCCCGAGACCGACGCCAGCCCGGTCCGTGCCAGCCGTGCGGTGTCGAGTCACACCTCGACCCGACAGGTCGTCCTCGCGGCGGCCAAGCCGAAGGAGTCGCGCACGCCGCTCATCCTCGGCGTCACGGTCGGTGCTGTCGGCATCGCTGCCGCCGCGGTCATCATCGTGGCACTCGTCACCACGCACACGTTCTGAGCCGTCCCCATCGCACGCGGCCTGGCCGTGTGTCGGTGGGGTGGCTTATGATCGTGACCCATCAAGCGATCCGGCAGCCTGCCAGGTCGACAGACCGGAAGGAATCCGTGACCGCCTCCTCACGCGCACTGGAACTCGTGCAGATCGCCGCCCAGGCGGCCGACGCCAAGCAGGCCGAAGACCTCGTCGCCCTCGACGTGACCGGGCCGCTGCAGCTCACGGACGTGTTCCTGCTCGCGACCGGCCGGAACGAGCGCAACGTGCTCGCCATCGCGGACGAGATCGAAGAGCGCCTCCTCGACGCCGGGGCCAAGCCGCTCCGCCGCGAAGGCCGGAGCGAGGGCCGCTGGGTCCTCATCGACTTCGGTGACATCGTCGTGCACGTCTTCCACGAAGAAGACCGTCAGTACTACTCGCTCGAGCGTCTCTGGTCGGACTGCCCGACCATCCCGCTCGAGCTCCCGGTGGACCACACCGCCTAGTTGCGACTCGCCCGGGTGGCGGCGACGATTTCGTCACCCGGCGTTCGCATGGTGTACGCTTCACTGGTGCCTCCGGGGAACGGAGGACGATGAAGTCGGTGGAAACACCAACACTTCGGGTCTGTGGCGCAGCTGGTAGCGCACCTGCATGGCATGCAGGGGGTCAGGGGTTCGAGTCCCCTCAGATCCACCATCACCCCCGCGGTTCTCCGGAACCGCGGGGGTTTTCTCGTTCCGCAGGTGCACGGCACCGTTCCCGACCGGACGCGTTCCGCACCGGCTCGGCGCGTCCCTCGCTCCCCACTACGCTGAGCGCATGAGCAGCGACGCACCCCTGTCCGGTTCCGCCCTGACCATCACCGCCGGCGGCTACACGGCCGAGATCGCCTCGGTGGGGGCGACCTTGCGGACGCTCCGGTTCGAGGGACGCGACCTGGTCGTGCCGTTCGACGCCGACGAGGTCCGCCCGGCCTTCCGCGGAGCCGTCCTGGCGCCGTGGCCGAACCGGGTCGTCGACGGGAAGTACACGTTCGGCGGAACGGAGCACGAGCTGGCGCTGACCGAGCCCAAGCGACAGCACGCGCTGCACGGACTGGTCGCATGGACCGACTTCCGGACCGTCGCGCACGAACCCGACCGCGCGGTCCTCGCCACGACGGTGCCGGCGCAGGAGGGGTACCCGTTCCGTGTCGAGGTCCTGGTGGAGTACCGCGTCGACGCCGACGGGCTGCACACCACGATCACGGGGACGAACACCGGCGCCGACGCAGCACCGTGGGGGACCGGTCCGCACCCGTACCTCGTCGCCGGCGCCGGCCGTGTCGACGACTGGACCCTGACGCTCCCCGCAGCCGAGGTGCTCGAGGTCACCGAGGACCGGCTGATCCCGACCGGTCTCGCGCCGGTGCACGACGAGTTCGACCTGCGCTCCGCGACGCGCATCGGCGACCGCTTCATCGATCACGCCTTCACCGGGTTCGACCGCGACGCCGACGGCACCGCGACGATCGTCCTCACCGCCGCCGACGGCCGCGGTGTGTGCGTCTCGTTCGGCCCGGAGTGCGGGTGGGCGCAGGTGCACACCGCCGACCACGTCGTCCCCGAGTACCACCGTGCCGGACTCGCGGTCGAGCCGATGACCTGTGCACCGGACGCGTTCAACGCCGGCTCCGACGCGGGACTCGTCGTGCTCGAGAGTGGTTCGTCGGCGGCGGCCTCGTGGACGATCGCGGCGGTCTGACGGCAGCGCCTCCTGCCGCGCGGATCGAGGTCCGGCGGCTGACCACGCCCCCTGACCTCGGCGCGCTCGCGGCCGCGGCCGGTCCCGACGTGGTCTGGCTCGACTCCTCGGTGCCGGCCGGTTCGCCCGCGACCGCGCACGACCGCGCCCGGTGGTCGGTCCTCGCGCTGACGGACGGTCCGTTCGCGGCGCGGTTCCGGCACGAGACGCGACGGGCGTTCGTCGAGACGACCCCAGCGTCCCACGCGTGGTTCGGGGGCGTCGCGACCGTCGAGGGATCGGACGGACCTGCCTTCGCGGTCCTCGCCGAGTTGCTCGCGCGCACCCCGGTGCTGCCGGAACCGGTGCCTGGCTGCGGTTTCGCGCTCGGCTGGGTGGGGTTCCTCGGCTACGAGCTCGGTCGGGAGTCCGGCGGCGTCGACCGGACCGCCGAGGGGCACGCGGACGCGGACCTCCGGTTCGTCGACCGCGCGGTGGTCACCGACGCGACCGGCGGCGCCTGGGCACTCGCGCTGGTGGCCGGTGCGGAACCTGCGGCCAGCGCCCGGAACCGAGCGTGGCTCGAGGAGGTGACCACACCGGTCACGCGGGCCGACGGCGGCGACGCGGCCCCGTTCCTCCCGGACACGGTCCCCGCGACCGGTCGCGTCACGCGCACCGCCTACGAGACGGCGGTGGACGCGTGCCGCGCCGAGATCCGCGCGGGCAACGCGTTCCAGGTGTGTCTCACCACCGCCTTCGCGGTGCCGCAGGTCCTCCAGGAGGCGCGGGTCGACCCCGCCACGGATCCCCACCTGGTCGAGTACCTGCGGCTGCGCGCGACGGATCCCGTCCCGTTCGGCGCGTACCTGCGGCTCGGGCCGCTGCGCGTGGCGAGCCGGTCGCCTGAGCGGTTCCTGCGGATCGACGCCGCCGGACGGGTGTCCGCGGAGCCGATCAAGGGCACCAGACGGCGCTCCGACGACCCTGTGGAGGACGAAGCGGCCCGTGCGGAACTCGCCGCGAGCGTGAAGGACCGGGCCGAGAACGTGATGATCGTCGACCTGCTCCGGAACGACCTGCTCCGGACGGCGGTGCCGGGGTCGGTGCACGTCGACCGGCTCTGCGCGGTCGAGACCTACGCGAGCGTGCACCAGATGGTCTCGACGATCGGGGCGGTCCTGCCGGAGGGGACGTCGCGGGCCGCCGTGGTGCGTGCCGCGTTCCCGCCCGGGTCGATGACGGGCGCCCCGAAGATCCGTGCCATGGCGATCGCGGATCGGCTCGAGGGCGGGCCTCGCGGGGTGTACTCCGGGGCGATCGGGTACTTCTCGGCCAGCGGCGCGGTCGACCTGTCGGTGGTGATCCGCACACTGGTGACGGTCCTCGACGACCGGGGCGCGGTACGGTCGCGGTCGTTCGGTGCCGGTGGTGCGGTGACGTGGTCGTCGGTCGCCGCGGACGAGGCGGACGAGGTCGAGACGAAGACCCGGTCGGTGTTCGCCGGTGTGGGAGCGACCGTCCGCTGGTGACGGCGGATCGTTCGGCGGCGGTGCCGGGGCGCTCCTCCACAGGGCGCTGATCCACCGCTCGCACGGCGTGTCGAACGCGTGTTCGAGGGATCTGTCCACAGGATGTCGGACCCGATTGACATCATCGAACACATGTTCGAATATGAGGGCATGCAGACGGCGGCGGCACTCCGATCGCCCGGGGCTCCAGGGGAGTCGACCGGGCGGTCCGGTCCTGCCCGCCCGGTGCGGCGGGTTGACCACCTGGGGGACGCCCGCGCCGCACTCGAACGGATCACCTCGCTGCGGTCGCGCGTGGCCGAGATGGAGTCCACCCGGGTCGACACCGAGGGGCTGCCGACGGCCGAGGCGCTCGCGCCGCTCCTGCCGGGTGGTGCGATCCGCGTGGGCGGGTCCTACGCGGTGCACGAGTCGGTGCTCCTCGCGATGACGATGCTGCAGGCCGCCTCGGCCGCCGGTGCCTGGTGTGCGGTGGTGGGGGTGCCGTCCTTCGGGGTCGAGGCGGCGGCCGCTGCGGGCATCGACCTCGAACGCCTCGTGCTCGTCCCCGACCCGGGTGACCAGTGGCTCACCGTGACCGCCGCGCTGGCGGACGTCGCCCAGATCGTCCTCACCCGCCCGCTCGGCCGGGTGGTGCCCGGCGACGTCTCCCGGCTGTCGGCACGGCTGCGGCAGCGGGGCGGGGCGCTCGTGGCGCTCGGGTCCTGGCCGGGCGCCGACGTCACGCTGCGGGTGACCCGGTCCGAGTGGAGCGGCATCGGGGACGGGCACGGCTTCCTGACGGAGCGACGGGTCACGGTGTCGGCCGCCGGTCGGGCCGGTGCGGGACGACCGGTGGACGCCGACCTGCTGCTGCCAGCGGCCGACGGAACCGTCCGTGCTGCGGCGCCCGCCGCGGTGGCCTCGGGTTCCGGTGCGACGACGGCCCCGGTGCTGCGTCCCGTGGCGGTGGCGTCGTGAGCCCCCGCGGGCGTGGTCGGACCCGGGCCACGGGGTCCCGGGTCACGGGTGCCCTCGCCGGACGCGGGCCCGGTGCCGGCACGGGGGCCGCGGGTGTGCCCGACGCGCGGTCGATCCGCGCCGATGCGCTCGCCCGCGGCGGTGCACTGCCCGAGCCGCCGCCGACGCGGACGATCGTGCTGTGGTGCCCGGACTGGCCGGTGATCGCGGCCGCTCGCGCCGCCGGGTCGCCGCCGGACCACCCGTTCGCCCTCGTGGCGAAGGGGCAGGTGTACGCCAGCTCCGCCAGCGCCCGGCAGTCCGGCGTGGTCCGCGGGCTCCGTGTGCGCGAGGCGCAGGCGCGCTGCCCCGAACTCGTCCTGCAGCCCTACGACGACGCGCTCGACCACCGGGCGTTCGAGCCGGTCATCCGCGCGGTCGAGGCGGCGGTCCCCGGGGTCGAGGTCCTCCGGCCGGGCACCCTCGCGCTGCGCTCCCGCGGGCCGGCACGGTACTACGGCGGTGAGCGTGCCGCGGCGGCGACCCTCGCCGGGATCGCTGCCGACCACGGCGCCCCGGGTGTGCGAGCCGGCGTCGCGGACACCCCGTTCGCCGCCGAACAGGCCGCCCGGGCACGCCCGGCCCGGCCAGGGGAACGGGTCCGGATCGTGCCCGTCGACGGCTCGGCCCCGTTCCTGGCCGGGTTGCCGCTCGGGGTGCTCGGCGACGCCGACCTCGCGATGCTGCTCGGGCGCCTCGGCATCCAGACCCTCGGCGAGTTCGCCGCGTTGGCGGACGAGCAGGTGCGTGACCGGTTCGGACTCGCCGGAGCGTTCCTGCACCGGCTCGCGGGCGGTCGCGACCCGCGAGAGGTCGCGGCGCGGGCGGTCCCGCCGGAACTCCGGGTCGAGGCGTCGTTCGAACCCCCGCTCGATCGCGCCGACCAGATCGCCTTCGCGTTCCGACGCTCCGCCGACGACTTCGCCGCACGCCTGCGGGCCGCGGGGCTCGTGGCCACGACGATCCGGGTCGGCATCGTCGACGAGCGGGACATCCTGCTCGAGCGCACGTGGGTGCACCCGCGCTGGTTCGACGCCGCCGACGTGGTGGACCGGGTCCGCTGGCAGCTCGCCGGCGGGGTGGACCCGACCGGACTCGAGGCGCCGGTGGTGCAGGTGGTGCTCGAGCCGGTCGCGGTCGACGACATGGCGAACCACGAACGCGGGCTCTGGGGGACCGGGCCGGACGAACGGGTCCACCACGGGCTCGCCCGCGTGCAGGGACTCGTCGGCCACGACGGGGTGGTCACGCCGCGCATCGGCGGTGGGCGCACCCTGGCCGAACGCGTGGTGCTCGTGCCGTGGGGCGACGCCCCCGTCGGTGGCGAGCGTGCCCTCGCGACCGTCCGCGACCGGCCGTGGCCCGGCAAGCTGCCGGGGCCGCCGCCGGCGACCGTGCTCGACCGTCCGCGCCCGGTGGACGTCGTGACCGGTGACGGCGGCACCGTCGACGTCGACGACCGCGGCGTCCTCACCGGGGTGCCCGAGCGGTTCCGTGCCGAGGGGGAGCGCGGCGGCCGGTTCGACGCCGTGACGGCCTGGGCCGGACCGTGGCCGCTCGTGGTGCGCTGGTGGGAAGCCGGTGGTCGGCGACTCCACCGGCTGCAGCTCGTCGACGCCGACGGCCGGGCGTGGTACCTCGTGCTCGCCGACCACCGCTGGTGGGCCGAGGCGGTGGCGACGTGACCGCCAGGACGGGGGAGTGCTGATGGGGTACAGCAACCCGCCGATCCCGTGGTCCCAGTTCGAACGCGCCCTGTCCGACAAGCGGAGCCCCGGCAGCGCGCACGCGGGTGACGGCGGGGACAGCCCCGCGTGGTCCCGCAAGCGCGAGCCGTACACCCCGACGCCCCCGCCGGTGCAGGACGGTGCGAACGTGCCGGTCGTGCCGTACGCCGAGCTGCACGCGCACTCGACGTTCAGTTTCCTCGACGGCGCGAGCGGTCCGGAACAGCTCTTCGAAGAGGCCGCGCGACTGCACCTGCACGGGCTCGCGCTCACCGACCACGACGGCTTCTACGGTGCCGCGCGCATGGCCGAGGTGGCCGAGGCCTACCCGACCGTCGCCACGGTGTACGGCACCGAGCTGTCGCTCGGGCTGACCGAACCGCAGAACGGCGTGCCCGACCCCGAGGGCACGCACCTGCTCCTGCTGGCCGACGGGCAGGACGGGTACCACCGGCTCGCCGGCGCCGTCACCCGCGCTCACCTGGCGGCCGGCGCCGAGAAGGGTCGTCCCCGGTACGACCTCGACGACCTCGCCGCACGGTCGGACGGGCACTGGCGGGTCCTGACCGGGTGCCGCAAGGGCGCCGTCCGGCAGGCGCTCGAGCGCGGGGGCGAGTCCGCCGCCGAGGACGCCCTGCGTGCCCTGCTCGACCGGTTCGGCACGGCCGGTGTCGTCGTCGAGCTCATCGACCACGGCGACCCGATGGACACCGCACGGAACGACGCCCTCGCCGCCCTCGCCACCAAGCACGCCCTGCCGGTGGTGGCCACGGGCAACGTGCACTACGCCACCCCCGACCGGTTCCCGGTGGCGACCGCCCTCGCCGCTGTCCGGGCACGGCGCAGTCTCGACGAGATCGACGGGTGGCTGCCGGCCGCCCCCACGGCGTACCTCCGTTCCGGGGCGGAGATGACCCGGCGGTTCGCCCGCTACCCGGGGGCCGTCGAGTACAGCGTCGAACTCGCCGACGAGCTCGGGTTCCGGCTGAAGACGGTCAAGCCCGGACTGCCGGACATCGACGTCCCCGACGGGTTCACCACGATGTCCTGGCTGCGGGAGCTCACCTGGCGGGGTGCCCGGCGGTTCTACCCCGGCAGCGCCGACGGTGTCGACCCGCACAAGCGCGAGCGCATCGAGCGCGAGCTCTCGGTGATCGAGGACAAGGACTTCCCCGGGTACTTCCTCATCGTGCGGGACATGGTGCAGTACGCCCGCGAACGCGGCATCCTCTGCCAGGGCCGCGGCTCGGCGGCGAACTCGGCGGTCTGCTACCTGCTCGAGATCACCGCGGTCGACTCGATCCGGTACGGGTTGCCGTTCGAGCGCTTCCTGTCGGCCATGCGCGACGAGGAACCCGACATCGACGTCGACTTCGACTCCGACCGCCGCGAAGAGGTCATCCAGTACGTCTACGAGAAGTACGGCCGGTTCAACGCCGCCCAGGTCGCGAACGTCATCACCTACCGGCCGAAGGGTGCCGTCCGCGACATGGCGAAGGCGCTCGGCCACAGCCCGGGGCAGCAGGACGCCTGGTCGAAGCAGGTCGAACGCTGGGGGTCGGTGACCGAGAGCCAGGACCACGACATCCCGGACGCCGTGGTCGACATGGCCCAGCAGGTCCTCGGGTTCCCGCGGCACCTCGGCATCCACTCCGGCGGCATGGTGCTCACCGACCGGCCCGTCGGCGAGGTCGTGCCGATCGAGCACGCCCGCATGGACGGCCGCACGGTGCTGCAGTGGGACAAGGACGACTGCGCGTACATGGGGCTCGTGAAGTTCGACATGCTCGGACTCGGCATGCTCGCCGCGCTGCAGTACTCGTTCGACCTCGCCGCCGAGCACTGCGGGGAGCGGTGGGACATGCACTCCATCCCGAAGGAGGAGCAGGGCGTCTACGACCAGCTGTGCCGGGCGGACACCATCGGGGTGTTCCAGGTGGAGTCCCGCGCGCAGATGGGGACACTGCCCCGACTGCTGCCGCGACGGTTCTACGACCTCGTGATCGAGGTCGCCCTGGTGCGCCCCGGCCCGATCCAGGGCGGCGCGGTCCACCCCTACATCCGGCGACGCACGGGCGAGGAACCGATCACCTACATCCACCCGTCGCTCGAACCGGTGCTCGAACGGACCCTCGGTGTCCCGCTGTTCCAGGAACAGCTCATGCAGATGGCGATCGCGGTGGGCGGGTGCTCGGGGGACGACGCCGACCTGCTCCGGCGTGCGATGGGGTCGAAGCGTGGGCACGAGAAGATCGACCGGCTCCGCGAGAAGCTCTACGCCGGGATGGCCGCGAACGACATCCACGGCGAGGACGCCGACGCCATCTACGCGAAGATCCAGGCGTTCGCGAACTTCGGGTTCGCCGAGAGCCACTCGATCAGCTTCGCGCTCATCGTCTACGCGAGCGCGTGGATGCGGCTGCACTACCCCGGAGCCTTCCTCGCCGCCCTGCTCCGCGCGCAGCCCATGGGCTTCTACTCACCGCAAACCCTGGTGGCCGACGCCCGTCGACACGGGGTGACGGTGCTCCGTCCGGACATCCTGCGCTCCGGCGTGGACGCCACGCTCGAGCCACTGGTCGGCTCCCGCGACGGTGCCGACACGGTCGGCTCCCGCGACGGTGCCGCCGGGTCCGACGGCGGTCCAGGAGGCGCGGCGCACGTCCGCGCGACGGGTCACGACGACTGCCTGGCCGAGGAACAACCCCCGGTGCTGCCGTTCGACAAGGCTGCGCCCGACGACACGGCGCAGCACCGGCGGGACGGCGCCTTCGCGGTCCGTCTCGGCCTCGCCGAGGTCTCGTCGCTCGGCCGGAAGAGCGCCGAGAAGATCGTCGCCGAGCGCGACGCCCACGGCCCCTACACCGACATGTCCGACCTCGCCCGACGGGTCGGACTGACCACGGCGCAGCTCGAGGCGCTCGCCGCGGCCGACGCCTTCGCGTCGATCGGGGTCGACCGTCGCGGTGGCATGTGGTCGGCGGCACAGGCGGCTGCCGAGCGCCCCGACCAGCTGCCCGACACGCAGGTGACGGTGCAGCCACCGCTGTTCGGGCAGATGACGAGCGGCGACGTCCTCATCGCGGACATGTGGTCGACGGGGATGACGACGGACGACCACCCCGTCCGGCACGTGCGGGGTGGCCTCGTCGCCCGCGGGGTGCTGAGCGTCCAGGACACCGCCACGGCCGAGACCGGACGCCGGGTCGAGGTCGGCGGGATCGTGACGCACCGGCAGCGACCGGCGACGGCGTCCGGCATCACGTTCATGAACGTCGAGGACGAGACCGGGCTGGTGAACGTGATCTGCAGCGTCGGGGTGTGGGGACGGTACCGGCGCGTCGCACGAGAGGCACCTGCGGTGATCGTGCGGGGGATCCTCGAGCGATCACCGGACGGGGTGGTGAACCTGGTGGCCGACCGGATCGAACACCTCTCCCTGTCGGTCCGCACGCGGTCGCGGGACTTCCAGTGAGCGGGCCAGAGCGGCCCGGAGCGGCCCGAGCGGGACGTGCCCGTCCGGTCAGCGGACCTCGGGGATGCGGATCGTGACCTCGAGCCCGCCGGAGCGCACGTTCCGGAGCGACGCCGTCCCGCCGGCACGCTCCGCGACGGCCCGGACGATCGCGAGGCCGAGCCCGGAACCACCAGGCAGCGGGATCGCACCGGTCGCGGGGTCCGGGTTCGGGCGGGACTTCCGGGCCTCGTCGGGGCGGGTGAACCGGTCGAAGGCGACGGGGATGAACGACTCCGGGACGCCGGGGCCGTCGTCCGTGATCTGCAGGATGCCCTCGCCGCCGGCGCTGCGCCACGAGACGAAGACGCCCCCGCCGCGGGGGAGCGCCGACACGGCGTTGCCGGCGATGTTCGTGACGAGCTGGGCCATGCCGCCGGTGTCGAGTCGGTACCGCGGTTCGTCGGTGTCGCTGCCGGAGCCCGGGCCCGCGGCCGGGGCCTCCAGGTCGAAGTCCACGGTGATGTCCTTGGCGGAGGCGATCAGACGGACGCGGTCGACGGCGCTCATGACCTCGTCGCCGAGGTCGGACCACCCGGTCGGCTGCTGTTCGGCGCCGTCCTGCTCACGACGCTCCGACTCCTCGATGCGTGACAGCGCCAGCAGGTCGTTCGCCAGGCGGGACAACCGCGCGACGCTGAGCTTCGCGCGTTCGATGTGCGCCGCGAGCGCGGCCGCGTCGTCACCGTCGAGCGACGCCAGGTCGAGCTGGGTCGTGAGGATGGCCAGCGGGGTGCGGAGCTCGTGGCTCGCGTCCGAGACCATCTGGCGCTCGCGTTCGGTCGCCTGGCGGGTTCGGGCGAGGAAGGCGTTCAGGGTGGTCGCGAGGGACGCGAGCTCGTCCTCGGCGGGACCGACCGGCAGCTCCGCACGCTCGGGGGCGACGGAGAGGCGTTCGGCTTCGCGACGCATGCGGTTCACGGGCCGGAGCGCGGCGGTCGCGAGCGCCCACGACGCGACGCCGAACGCGACGAGGATCGCGAGTCCGGTCAGCGACAGCGTCGAGGTCAGGTCGTCGACGACGATCGCCTCGGCCTGCGAGTTGCGCGCCGCCACGACGGTCCACCGTCCCGCCTGGTTGACGGGGTGCTCGACAACGACGCGGTACTGCGAGCCGGAGACGTTGATGACCGAGGTGCCGGCCTTGGTCGAAGTGAGGCTGCCGAGCGCCCGCTCGACCTTCGTCGGCATGGTCGACAGGGCGATCTTGCCCGAGGGCGACACGACCGCGACGAGCTGCAGGTTCCCGGGCGGTGACAGGTCGGGGTTGCTGTCGACCTCGAGCGTCGCCACGTACGGGTCGGCGTCGGCGTCGAGCAGGGTGCGGGTGGCACTGGCGACGACGCTCACGACCTGGAAGCGCATGACGAGCACGAGCAGCACGATGACCACCGCCGCGATCGCCGTCGACCCGATGGTGATCCGAGCCCGGAGCGAGAGGTTCCGCAGCGGACGGATCAGGCCACGCCCGGGACCGGTCACGCCCCGAGCAGATCGAGCCGGTAGCCGCGGCCGCGCACGGTCGAGATGGCGACGGTCGCCTCGTGCGAGGTCAACTTCTTGCGGAGGTACGAGATGTACTGCTCGACGACGTTCGGGTCGACGTGCTGCGAGCCGTCCCAGACCTCCTCGAGGATCTTCGGGCGGTCGACCACCGTGCCCACGGACCGCGCGAGCAGGCGGAGGAGGGCGAACTCGGTGGGGCTGACGGCGACCCGCTGGCCCTTGATCATGATGCGACGGGCCTCGGAGTCGATCGCCACGTCGCCCACCTCGATGGTCCGCGGGGCGCCGGCGGATTCCCGGCGGCCGAGCGCGCGGAGACGGGCGGTCAGCTCGGCGAAGGCGAACGGCTTCGTGAGGTAGTCGTCGGCACCGGCGTCGAGGCCGAACACCCGGTCGTCCACGGCGTCACGGGCGGTGACGAGGAGGATCCGCACGGGGTCCTCGCGCTCGCGGATGCGTCGGGCGAGCTCGAAACCGGACATGCCCGGCATCATGACGTCCACGACGGCCAGGTCGAACGCCTGGTCGCCGAGGGCGATCAGCGCCTCGACCCCGTTCTCGACCGCGGTGACGCGGTACCCCTCTGCCGCGAGCCCACGCTCCATGAGCGCACGCATCTCGTCATCGTCCTCGACCACCAACAGGCGCATAGCGACCTCCTCGACCCCATGGTGGCATCGAACCTGTACACGCGGGAGATCCCACGGCCGATCTCGCTGAATCTCGTCACAGTCACGGCGGACGGACAGGTAGAACGGTCTGTCCCCCGTTCGTGGGACATGAGGACTGCTTGCTTCGTTGCTATGCTCGCGCACCGGAGGAGACGTACCCGACGTCGAGTCCGCACTGGGGGCACCATGAACGACATGCCGGAACACCCGGCCCTCGTCCGTCTGCGTGCCGAGCTCGACGCCGCCTGGAAGGGCATCGGCGCGCTCGGCGACATGGAGGACGTCAGCCGCGACCGTGTGGTCGCCGAGCTCCGGGCGGCCGTCCCGGACGTCGCGAGCCTGGCCGCTCGCGCGGCGGGGGCGGACCTCGTCGTCGCCGAGATCTGTCGGTTCGCCGAAGCCGAGGTGGTCGCGACCGACTCCACGGTCCCGACGGCGACGATCTGGGACGACATCGTGCACTCCGCGGCCGAGGCCGCGTCCGCCGCGCGCTGACCGGAGACGTCCCGTCAGTCGTCCTCGCCGAGGAGCTCCTCGCGCACGCGCCGGATGTCCTCGAGCAGCGCGCCGATCAGGATCCAGTGCCGGGAGTTCGGGCGGATCACCTCGAGGGGTGCGGTGAGCGCCGGCTCGACGACGTCCTCGTCGTGCTGCGGCGTGACCGTCGCCGACGACCGCGGCCGGGGCGCTCCGGCGGTTGACACCGGCACCTCCTTGGCCGCGACGCGGGCACTGAGCGCCCGGACGTCCGCCCCGATCCGGGCGACCTCGGTGGCGATGCTGCCGACGACCGGGTCGGCGCGGAGGTCCGGTGCCGTGTTGTCCTGGATCGCACGGGTCATGCCGGTCACTCGCGTGACCAGCACGCGCAGGTGCTCGGCCACGACGATGTCCTCGTCGAGGACGGTCCGGTGGCGGCCGCCGCGCGGGTTCATGGTGAGGGACTCGCGGGCCGCGGTGAGCGAGGCCTCGGCGCGGGCGTGCTGTTGGCGGAGGGCCCGGGCCTGCAGCAGGGCCTCGTGCCAGCGCTCCGCGTCCCAGCCCTCGGTGAGCCCGATCGCGACGCGCTCGAACGCCGCGGCGGTGTCGCGTGCGAGTCGTGCGACCGCGAGGTGCGCGGGCCCGAGCAGCACGGGCGGCACGATGACCGCGTTCACGATGAGGGCGACGACCGCACCGAGCACGGTCTCGAGGATCCGGTCCGCCGAGTAGTTCGGCGTGACGACGCCCGCGGTGAGCACGAGCATCCCGCTGATCCCGACCTGCGTCGCCGAGGTCGGGGTGAGCCGCAGCGCCCACGCGATGAGGATCGCGAGGACGATCACGAGCAGGACGACCCAGACGGTGTCGCCGAGCAGCAGGTGGAACCCGGTGGCGAGCACGACCCCGAGGACGACCCCGGCGCTGCGCTCGAGTCCCTTCACGAACGACTGGTTGATGCTCGGCTGCACGACGAGCAGCGCGGCGATGGCGGCGAACGTCGGGAACGGCCCGTCGATGAGCACCCGGCAGAGGAGCACGGCCGCGACCACCGCGACCGCGGTCTTGACGACCTGCAGGAACGGCGTGCGACTGGAGCTGCGGAGACGCGCGACCGGGTTCACGACGACCACGGTAGCCACGGTGCGCGCGCCGAGCCGTGCACGAACGCGACGAATCCCGTCCGGTCCGGTTGACTGGTCTCGTGTGGCCCAACCACGAGCGCGTCATCCCGCAGGCCTTCGCCGGCTCCGGGACCTCCGTCGTGGCCGCACGCGCCCACTCGGTCGAGCCCTCGGGCAACGGCTACCTGTACGGCTACGAGGTCGACACGGTGGACCGGAACGGCCAGCGCGCCACGGTCCTCACCTACGTCGACACAGGCGGGACCCACGACCAGAACAGCGCCATCGTCACGGACCCCGCGACGGGGGAGCCGGTGTCGGTGTGGGCGTACCCGAACGATCCCGGGCTGCCCGTCCTGCCGCAGGTGACCTACCGTGACGCGGTCGCCGAGCTCCTGACGACCCTCGGCATGCCGGTGACCGACCCGACGCTGACCGTGGCGGCCTACCGTCCGGGCAAGCGCGCCGTGGTCCGGGTCGACGCGGCCGAGGGGACCCTGTTCCTCAAGGTGGTGCGCCCCCACCGGGTTGCCCCGATCGAGCGATCGCACGGGCAGTTCGTCGCGGCCGGGCTCCCGGTGCCCCGGGTCCTGTCGAGCCGCGGGGACGGCCTGCTCGTGCTCGAGCGCATCCGCGGGGTCCCGGCGGGCAGCCGCATCCTCGAGATCGCGGACGACCCGCGGTTCGTCGCCTCGCTGGCGGCACTCACCGGCCGCATCGCGACGGTCCCGATGACGCAGCAGGCCCGTGCCGACGCGATGGACCACGCCGACTGGCACCGCCGCACCCTCGTCGCCGCGCTGCCGCAGGACGCCGAGGAGATCGACACCCTGTACGACGCCATCGGCCGGCGCTCGATCGGCTGGGCCGCGGCGACGAAGCAGGTCGTGCACGGTGACCTCCACCTCGAGCAGGTCTTCGTCGACGAGGACGAGCCCTGGCGGATCTCCGGCCTGCTCGACATCGACACGGCCGGCTGGGGCTACCCGGTGCGCGACATCGGTGCCGTGGTCGCGCACCTCGTCGTCACCGGACTCTGGCACCGCTCCCGCGGGGACGCGGACCGCGGAGCCGCCGCGGAGCGCCTCGCCGACGCCGTCGCGCGCGACTGGGTCGCGCGGAACCCCGACCAGTCCGACCGGATCGGTCCGGCGATCGGTGCACAGCTCCTCGCGCACGCCGGTGGCCAGGCGACGACCGGTTCGGCGAACGGGATCCAGACGGCGGAGCAGCTGCTCGCGGCGACGCAGGCCGCCCTCGCCGAGGCGACGCCGGTCGTGCCGTCCGACGGCCTCGTCCGTCCGCGGTCCGCACCCCAGCTCTGACGACGGCGCGCGTCCGTCGGCTCCACGGCGGACGGGCGGTGCGGTCGCTCGCGACGCGACCGCGCACCGGACGGGAGGCGCGGGTCGGGCCCGCACCGCGCCTCCCGTCCGACAGGTGGGGACGACCGACCGCACGGCGCGACGCGCGCGGGCGTCGCCGAGTCGCCTCCGTCGGTGGTCGGGGAGTAAACTGAACGCGCACGCACCGCGTTCCCGCGTGCCGCGTCGATTCCGGACGCAGCAGTCGGTCGCTTGACCGGCGTGGGAGCCGGATCCGTGACGGTCCCGAGGGGGCCGCACGTGCGTGTGACGGCGCCGGATCCCGGCGCGGACCGTCCTGTCCGGTACCCACGCGGTGGCCGAGGGGAACGGTCCGCGGGACTCCTCGTCCCGAGGCGGGGACCGGCGAAGCGGCGGGCCACGGTGGCCCCCGGACACCGGAGCCGTGCCAGGCACCGGTTCAGGACTTCCGCCCCGCGGGGCGGCTCGCTCGCACGGACGGGCGGAACAGGAGGAGCGTTGGCTCGATCAGGCACCCGGCGTGCTGCCGGCGGGACGCGGACCGCGTCGCGTCGCACCAGGCCGCTCGACAACGACGGCGTCATCCCCGTCCTCGCCCGCGCGGTGCGCGAGGTCGAAGCGGCGGCACAGCGCGGACCGCTCAAGGCGTCGAACCGTTCGAAGTTCCAGGCGGTCGCCCTGCTCATGCGCGAGGAACGCGCACGGGTCAAGGCGGACACCGAACTCACCGACTCGCAGCGCGCCGAGCAGCTCAAGCGGCTCGACGGCGTCGCGACCATCCTCGCGAAGACGGCGGCTCGGGACACCAGTGTGATCCAGCTCCTCACCGAAGAGGCATCGGTCAGTGAGACGACCCGCACCGTCAAGCGGGACATGATGATCGCGGGCGGCATGGAGCTGCAGCCCGAGGAGCTCGTCATCGCGGCGGAGCCCTCGCCGGTGGTCGAGACCCCGGTCCGCGCGGTCGTGCCGCAGGCGGTCGTGCAGCGACAGCTCGCGAACCCGTTCCTGCCCCCGGACTTCGCCCTCGCCGACCAGCCCGTCGCCCACCCGCGACGCCTGGCGAACTGGGAGCTGTTCGGTCCGCTCTTCAAGTCGTTCGAGTACGGCGCCGGTGGGGGTGCGGCGACGATGCCGCTGCCCGAGCCCACGACGCTGCACTCCAAGTCCGGCACCACGCTCATGAAGCACCAGGCGGAGCTCATCGCCGCGGCCGCGGAGGGGCACCGCACCTTCCTGCTGGCCGACGAGCCCGGTCTCGGCAAGACCGCGCAGTCGCTGCTCGCCGCCGAGGCCGCGAACGCGTTCCCGCTGCTGGTCGTCGTGCCGAACGTCGTGAAGACGAACTGGAAGCGCGAGGCCGCCCGCTGGGTCCCGAACCGCACCGCCACGGTCATCCACGGCGACGGGGACGACCTCGACGGGTTCGCCGACATCGTCATCGTGAACTACGAGATCCTCGACCGGCACGCCGGGTGGCTCGGGAACTTCGGGTTCAAGGGCATGGTCGTCGACGAGGCGCACTTCATCAAGAACAAGGACTCGCAGCGCTCGAGGTTCGTGCTGCAGCTCGCCGAGGCGATCCGGTCCCGCACGGCCGCGCCGCTGCTGATGGCCCTCACCGGCACGCCGCTGATCAACTCGGTCGAGGACTTCCGGACCATCTGGGAGTACCTCGGCTGGATCGACGACAAGAAGCCCCGCGCGAAGCTCATGAACGAGCTCGAGGAGATCGGCCTGACGCCGGCCGACCCCGGGTTCTTCGTCGAGGCGCGCAAGGCCGTCATCGACCAGGGCATCGTCCGACGCCGCAAGGTGGACGTCGCGGCGGACATCCCCGCGCGTCGCATCGCCGACATCCCCGTCGAGCTCGACGGCGAAGAGGGCCGCTCGATCCGCGACGCCGAGCGCGAGCTCACCGCGAAGCTCGTCAAGCGGTACCACCAGGCGCTCGACGCCCGCACCGGGCAGGACCCGGTCGTCGGCATCGACCACAAGCTCGTGCGGCAGGTCGCGCGCTGGGAGCTCGAGGACCAGGACGCCTCGTCCACCGGCGAGAACGTGTTCTCGATGGTGCGGCGGATCGGGCGGGCCAAGGCGCAGCTCGCGGCGGACTACGCGGCGCAGCTCGCCTCGAACGTCGGCAAGGTCGTCTTCTTCGCCAAGCACCTGGACGTCATGGACCAGGCGGAGGAGGTCTTCGCACGTCGGGGCCTCCGCACCGCGACCGTCCGGGGCGACCAGACGCCGGCGCAGCGCACGGCCGAGATCGACTCCTTCGTGAACGACCCCGACGTCGCCGTGATCGTGTGCTCGCTCACCGCGGCGGGCGTCGGCCTGAACCTGCAGGTGTCGTCCAACGTCGTGCTCGCCGAGCTGTCGTGGACGAGCGCCGAGCAGACCCAGGCGATCGACCGCGTGCACCGCATCGGGCAGGAGGAGCCCGTGACGGCGTGGCGCATCATCGCCGCACAGACGATCGACACCAAGATCGCCGAGCTCATCGACTCGAAGGCGTCCCTGGCCGCCCGCGCGCTCGACGGTTCCGACGAGGAGGTCGTCGACTCCGGCGACATCCAGCTCGACGCCATGGCGGCGCTGCTGACCGAGGCACTCGGGGGCTAGGTCCCTCGCGCCCTGCTACGAACCACGAAACCGACATCGAACCGGGGCTTCGGCCTGGTTCGATGTCGGTTTCGTGGTTCGGCGTGGGCGCCCCGCGGCGTCAGATGCGCGACTGGACCTCGGCGAGCGAGGGGTTCGTCGCCGTGCTGCCGTCCGGGAACACCAGCGTCGGCACGGTCTGGTTGCCGCCGTTGACCTCGGCGACGAGCTCGGCCGTGCCGGGCGTCTGCTCGATGTCGACCTCGGTGAAGGGCACGCCGGCCTTCGACATCTGGTTCTTCAGCCGCGCGCAGTAGCCGCACCAGGAGGTCGTGAACATCGTGACGCCGCCGGCCTCGGGGGTGAACTGTTCGCGGGTGATCGTGTCGCTCATGCGAGCAGGCTAACCCGACTTCCTGGACGGGCTTGACGGCCTTGTTCTACATAGCTAGGTTAAGCCGCATGGAACCGATCCGACGCGTCACCGCCACGACGCTCGACGTGCTCGACGCCCTGCTGGCCGCCGACGGTCCGGCCTGGGGGCTGCTCGTCATCAAGGCCACCGGGCGCCAGGCCGGCACCGTCTACCCGATCCTCGAACGACTCGAACGACAGGGGTGGATCACGTCGTCGTGGGACGACGAGACCGACCGCCCCGGTCCGCGACGGCGGCTCTACGAGTTCACCGGCGACGGCGTCGAGGCCGCTCGCTCGCTGCTCGCCGAGCGGCAGCCCGCAGCCGGCCCGTCCCGCGCGACGACGCGGCCGAGCCACCGGCCGGTGACCTCGTGAACGGGGTGGACCGGGCGCTCGTCGGCCTCGCGGTCGCACTCTCGCCCGCGGGGCACCGTGCCGCCCGTCGGGAGCAGTGGCTCGCCGACGTCCGGGACGCCCCGGAGCTCGACCTCTCGCCGACCGCCCTCGCGTTCGGCGCACTCACCACGGCGCTCTTCCACCGACGCACCGACCGACGTTCCACCTGGGGGGGACACCATGACCGCAGCACCGCTCCACGTCCGTCCCGCGCCGCACACGATCGCCACCGTGCCGGTGCTGCTCGTCCTCGCGTTGTCCTCCTTCGCGGCAGCCGGGGTCGGACTCGCCCTCCTGCAGCGCTACAACGGCCTGCCCGGCGCCGTGGTGCTGTTCCGACTCGACGCCCTCGCGATGTCGGTGGTGCCGGGCGGGTTCGTCGCGCTCGCGCTCCTGCTCGTCGCGGGCGTGGGTCTGCGACGGCGCGTGCTCGGAGCGGTCGGGACGCTCGCCATCTCGGTCCTGTGGTGGCAGATCGTCATCGGCCGGTTCTCCCTGCCGGTGGAGTACTTCCTGCAGATCGGCGTGTTCGCTGCCGCAGTCCTCGGCGTCTGGCTCGCGGTCCGCCGCGGCGTCGGGTGGGGATGGTCACTCGTGACGCTCCCGCTCGTCGCCGGGATGCTCCTCGTCCCGCTCTCCTCCGCGGTGCAGACCATCGACATGACCGTCTCGGGTTGGACCGCGGTGTGGCATGGGCTGCAGCTCGTGCCGTTCCTGGTCGCGGTCCTCGCGGGTGCCGTGGCCGGCCGGTTCTCCACAGGTGCGCCGGTCCGGTTCGAGGCGCACGGCGAACCCCTGGTAGACAAGACCGTGTGAGCGACACCCACCTCGAGATCGAGCGCACCTACGACCTCCCCGAGGGTGGTGCCCTGCCCGACCTCGTCGGCGTGGGCGGCATCCTCCGTACCGAGCACCAGGACCCGTTCGAGCTCGACGCGACGTACTGGGACACCGACCGCTACGACCTCGTGGCCGCCCGGGTCACGGTCCGGCGCCGCACCGGGGGACCGGACGCCGGCTGGCACATCAAGCGCTCCGAGTCGGACACCGTCCGTCACGAGCAGCACTTCCCGTTGACCGACGACGCCGAGACCGTCCCGACCGAGGTCCTCGCGGCGCTGTTCACCGAGCGTCGCGGCCGCGGCCTGCACCCGGTCGTCCGGATCACCACGACGCGGACCGTCACGCGGCTCCTCGACGAGGACGGCGACCAGGTCGCCGAACTCGCCGACGACCTGGTCCACGCCCAGCGCCTCGACGACGACGCCCCCGAGACCCCGCGCACCTGGCGCGAGGTCGAGGTCGAGACCGTCGACGGCGTCGACGCGCAGGTCGCCCACGAACTCTTCGCCGCCCTCGACGGGCGCTTCGCGGACGTCGGGGCCGGCCCCGCCGCCGTCGCGTCCAAGCTGGCACGCGGGCTGGCCGGCGCACCGGCACCGCGCCTCCAGACCGCGGAGAAGCCGGACAAGGGCACGACCGCCCGCGTGCTCGTGAAGCGGCTGCGGAAGCTGCGCACCGCGCTGCTCACCCAGGAGGCGCGGCTCCGCTCCGGCGACACGACCGACCTCCGGCAGGCGGCCGACACCGCACTCGAGATCGCAGCGATCATGGGTGGCTACCGTCCGGCGTTCGCCGCGGGCGACGCCCTCGACCGCGCCGCCGAGGCGGCCGACGGGCTGGCCGAGGTCACCGCGCGCGCCGCGCTGGCGGAGTACCTCGTCGACCGCCTGCCGCGGGCGTCGAGCCCGGCACAGGACGAGCTCGTCGACACGATGACCCGCGAGCGGATCCTCGCGGCCACACGCGAACGGCGCGACCAGTCCGTGCGCGACGTCGTGGTGTTCCTGCACGGCGAGCCGTTCCTCGAGCTCCTCGACGCCCTCGACGACGCCGTGGAGCGCCCGGCGCCGACCGCGTGGGCGCTCCGATCGCCGAAGAAGGTCGCCCAGGACGTCGGCGCCGAGGTGAAGCCGCACGTCCGTGAACTCGTGCGGGCCGCGGTGGCCGACGACACCTCCGACACCGCGGCCGAGCGCGAGGCCGCCGACCGCGCCACGACCGAGGCCGCCTGGCAGGCGACGATGCGCGCACGGCTGACGATGGACGTGCTCGGCGACGACGCGTTCCCGCACGCCCTGTGGAAGCGCATCGGGACCGCGGCCGACGTCCTGACCGAGCGGGTGCGGGCCCTGCACGCGCTCGACGCCCTGCGCACGACCGCGGCGATCGCGGAGCGTGGCGGCGAGGGCACGTTCGGCTACGGCGTCCTCGCGGGGGACCGGGTCCGGCTCGCGGAGGAGTCCTACGACGAGGCGGTGCACGCACTCAACCGCGTGTGAGCGTGCGGGCGCGCGCGGGGCGCGCCGTGCGCTTGGTGAGCAGGAATGGTCGGGTGCCCACGGGCAACCCGACCATTCCTGCTCACGAAGTCGTCACGCGGTGGGCGCTTCGTCCGCCAGCCCGAGGACGTCGAGGAGCCAGGCGAGCTCGAACGCCCGCTCCTTCCACGAGTCGTAGCGCCCGCTCACGCCACCGTGGCCCGCCGCCATCTCGGTCTTCAACAGCACCGGCGCACCGACCTCCCGCAGCCGAGCCGTCCACTTCGCGGGCTCGACGTAGAGCACGCGGGTGTCGTTGATCGACGTCACGGCGAGGATCTTCGGGTACTGCACGTCGTCGCGAACGTTCTCATACGGCGAGTACTCGCTCATGTACCGGTAGACCTCGGGGTCGTGCAGCGGGTCGCCCCACTCGTCCCACTCGATCACCGTCAGCGGCAGGTCGGGGTCGAGGATGCTCGTCAGGGCGTCGACGAACGGCACCGCCGCGAGGATCCCGGCGAAGCGTTCCGGTGCGAGGTTCGCCACGGCGCCCATGAGGAGCCCGCCGGCACTGCCGCCCTCGGCGACGAGGCGGTCCGCGGTGGTGCGGCCGGAGTCGATGAGGTGCCCGGCGACGGCGACGAAGTCCGAGAAGGTGTTCTTCTTCGTGAGGGTCTTGCCGTTCTCGTACCAGTGCCGACCCATCTCGCCGCCACCGCGGACGTGCGCGACGGCGAACACGACGCCGCGGTCGAGCATCGACAGGCGCATGACGCTGAACCCGGGGTCGATGGAGTGCTCGTACGACCCGTAGCCGTAGAGGTGCAGCGGCGCCGGGCGCTCGGTGTCGACCGCGTCACGGCGCCACACGAGCGAGATCGGCACGCGGGTGCCGTCGTCGGCGGTGGCCCAGTCGCGCTCCTGCACGTAGTCGGACGGGTCGTACCCGCCGAGCACCGGCTGGCGCTTCAGGACCGTGACCTCGCCGGTCGCGAGGTCGAGGTCGCTCACCTCGGACGGGGTGACGAACGACGTGAAGCCGATCCGGAGCGTCGGCTGGTCCCACTCCGGGTTGCCCCCGAGCCCTGCGGAGAAGAGGGCCTCGTCGAAGGGGACCTCGTGGGCGTCGCCGTAGCCGTCACCCTCGATCGGGATGATCGCGACGCGGGGGAGGGCTTCGGACCGGTACTCGAGCGCGAGGTGCCCGGCGAAGGCGTCCACCGACTCGATGCGTCGCTCGGCGTGGTGCGCGACGACGACACGGCGGTCCCGCTCGGAGGTCGGGTCGTCCGCCGGGACGTCGACGAGCTCGAAGTTCTCGGCGCCGTCGTTGTGCAGGACCAGGAAGCGGTCGCTGCCGCCGACGATCGCGTGCTCGATCTCGTACTCGACGCCCTCGCGCCGCGGCCACACGACCTGGAACTCGCCGGTCGGGTCCGCCGCGTCGAGGACGAGCGCCTCGGAGGTGATCTTCGAGCCGAGCTCGATCACGATGTACTGGGACGACCGGGTGACGCCGACCCCGACCCAGTAGCGGTCGTCCGGCTCCTCGAACACGACGACGTCGTCCGCCGCGGGGCTGCCGACGGTGTGCCGCCAGATGCGGTCCGGACGCCACGAGTCGTCGACGGTGGGGTAGAAGACGAAGCGGCCGGACGGGTCGAACGTCGCGCCGGACCCGGTGTTCGGGATCTCGTCCCCGAGGTCGGCGCCGGTCGTGAGGTCCCGCACGTGCAGGGTGTAGCGCTCGTCGCCCTCGACGTCGATGCCGTAGACGAGTCGCGTGCCGTCGTCGCTGATGTCGTAGGAGCCGAGCGAGAAGAAGTCGTGCCCGGCCGCGAGGGCGTTGCCGTCGAGGACGACCTGCTCGCCCGGGAGTGTGGCTTCGCCCTCGGCCACCGTCGGCGGGGTCCAGTCGTCCGGACCGGCGATCGGCGCCCGGCAGTGCACGCCGTACTGGCTGCCCTCGGCCGTGCGGGTGAAGTACCACCAGTCGCCCATGCGGACGGGCACCGAGAGGTCGGTCTCCTGCACGCGGTTCTTCACCTCGGTGAAGATCTGGTCGCGCAGTCCGTCGAGGTGCGCCGTCGCCTGCTCGGTGTGCGCGTTCTCGGCCTCGAGGTAGGCCAGCGTGTCCGGGGACTCCTTGTCACGCAGCCACTCGTAGTCGTCGACGAAGTCGATGCCGTGGTGGGTCCGTGTCACGGGCCGCTTGGCGGCGGTGGGCGGGGTGGCCTGGGTGTGCTCGCTGCTCACCACCCCACCCTATTCGCCCGGTGCGTGACGACGTCGTGGACGCGGTCGGTGAACGCCGTCACCGCATCGGCAGCGGCGACCCCGAGCCACGCGCGTCGCCGGCGCCGCTCGGTGACCGGTCGGAGCATCCCGACCCGGCACAGGTCGTCGGTCACGGCGTCGATCGCCCCTGCATCACCGCCGAGTACGTGCTCGAGGGGTTTCTCGGTGACGACGGGATCGTCGACGAGGGTCCGGGCGACGGCGTCGTGCGCCCGTGTCGGCCACCACGACGACGCGCGGGCGTCAGCGGAGGGGGCGAGGGGAGGCACCGCCACCGCGGCTTCGTCGAGGAGCAGCGCGGTGACGGTTGCCTCGTCGCACACCGTGCCGACGGCGATCGCGAGGTCGCGGACCCACTCGTCGACGGCACCGCGGCGGGAGCGGTCGAGGTGCCAGAAGTACCGGTCGCGTTCGGCCACCAGTGCGGTCGCGACCGGCGCGGTGACGACGCGTGCGAGACCACGACGGCGCAGCACGGCGGCGATGAGCGCGCGACCGATCCGCCCGTTGCCGTCGGTGAACGGGTGGATGGACTCGAACTGGGCGTGCGCGATGGCCGCCTGCGCGATCGGGTGCAGGTCGTCGCGGGCCAGGAAGGCGAACAGGTCCTCCATCAGCTCCGGCACGAGCCCGGGTGGTGGCGGGACGTGCCGCGCGAGCCGGGGTGTGGCGCCGCCGCCGATCCAGTTCTGCACGTCCCGCCAGCGCCCGGCGGACGGGCCGTCGACCGGGTCGTCGCGCAGGAGCCGGTGGTGCGCCGCGAGCACGGCCCGTTCCGAGATCGTGCCGGACGCGGCGGAGGACACGAGCGTCTCGATCGCGCCGCCGGCCCGGACCATCGCCGTCGCGCTCCGGTTCGCCCGGACGCCGACCACCGCCCGCGCGAGGTCGTCGAGCGTGGCGTGCTCGTCCTCGATGCGGGAGGAGGAGACGGCCTCGGTCCGGTCGAGCACGCGACCGAGCACGGCGAGCCGGTCGCCGTCCTGCTCGTCGAGGGCCACGAGCGCGGCGGCGGCCCGGTCGAGGAGGGCCGCGGTGTCGGCGTCCGGGACCCAGGGGAGTCGGGCGATGCGCGGCGGGACGGACGCCACCACCGACGTCGTCTCGCGGTCGTGCCGCGGGCCGCGCACGCTGCTGCGCCACGGGACCGTGACGGTGGTGTGGGACGGCCAGGGGTGCTCGGTCCGGGGCATCGGTTCCTCCACGTGGGACGAGACGGGACGATGCGTCGATGCTGGAGCACGCCCGGTCGCCGCCGCGAGGAATCTGCATGTCGTGTGCACGGCCCCGGTGTCCGTGCCCGTCGGTACCGTGGTGCCATGAGCAACTCCTTCGTCGTGACGAACGCACACGTGGTCCCCGTCGCCGCTCCCGAGTTCGACGGCGGCGCCGTCGTGGTCGAGGACGGGCGCATCACCGCGATCGGACCGGACGTCGTGCCACCGGCGGGGCTGCCGGTCGTCGACGCCGCGGGCGCGTGGCTCGTCCCCGGCTTCGTCGAGTCGCACGGGCACGTCGGCATCCACGAGGAGGCCAACGGCGAGGCGGGCAACGACACGAACGAGATGACCGGCCCGAACATGGCCGGCGTGCGCGCCATCGACGCGATCGACATCGACGACGAGGGCTTCCGCGACGCCCTCGCCGGCGGCATCACCTCGATCGTCGTCAAGCCCGGCTCGGGGAACCCGATCGGTGGCCAGACCGTCGCGATCAAGACCTGGGGCGGCCGCACGATCGACGAGCAGCTCATCTCCGACGCGGTGAGCATCAAGAGCGCGCTCGGTGAGAACCCGAAGCGCGTGTACGGCGGCAAGGGCCAGACCCCCTCCACCAGGCTCGGCGTCGCGAAGATCATCCGCGACGCCTTCGTCGAGGCGCAGAACTACCGTGCCGCCCGTGACGCCGCGGCCGCGAAGGGCGACCCGTTCGCCCGCGACCTCTCGAAGGAGGCGCTCGTCCGCGTCCTCGACGGTGAGCTCGCGTGGGACCAGCACACCCACCGCCACGACGACATCGCCACCGCGATCCGGCTGGCCGAGGAGTTCGGGTACCGCCTCGTCGTGAACCACGGCACCGAGGCGCACAAGATCGCGCACGTCCTCGCCGAGAAGGACATCCCCGTCATCTACGGCCCGCTCTTCACGAGCCGCTCGAAGGTCGAGCTCCGCGACCGCGGGATCCCGAACCTCGCGGCGATCGCGGCCGCCGGGGTCCGTGTGGCGATCACGACGGACGCCCCGGTCGTCCCGATCGGCATGCTCGTCGACCAGGCCACCGCCGCGGTGAAGGAGGGGCTGCCCCGGCAGACCGCGCTCGAGGCGCTGACGACGAACCCCGCCGACTTCCTCGGGTTCGGGGACCGCGTCGGCCGCCTCGCCGAGGGCTACGACGCCGACCTCGTCCTGTGGGACGGCGACCCGCTCGACGCGACCAGCCGCGCGACGCGCGTCTGGATCGCGGGCGAGTCCGTCTTCGAGTGGGCCGACGGCACGGGCGTCACCACGCCGCGCTGGTAGCGACCGCAGCCGGACGGGAGGCGCGGTGCGGGCCCGCACCGCGCCTCCCGTCCGCCGCCGGGTCAGCCCACCGACGGCACGGCGGGTCTCAGACCTCGCGCGCGAGCAGGAAGTCGTTGATGCGCGTGGTGAGGGCCGCGTCGATCTCCCGCGCGACGCCGTTCACCGACCGGATCGGGGCCGCCTGCCGCACGCTCGAGACGAGCCAGGCCGCGTCGGCGGCGTGGAAGTCGTCGAGCGTCACGAGCTCGTACGCGGTCTCGATCCCGGCGTCCTCGGCGAAGCGGAACACGTCGGCCTGCGTCGTGCCGGCGAGGATCCCGATGTCGGTGCGCGGCGTCACGAGCCGACCGCCGACGGACAGGATCAGGTTCGCGCGCGTGCCCTCGAGCACGTAGCCGTCGGTGGAGACGAACACCGCGTCGTCGGCGCCGCGTCGACCGGCCTCGCGGAGTGCCGCCATGTTCACCGCGTACGAGAGCGTCTTCGCGCCCTGCAGCAGCCACGGCGAGGTCCGCTCGACGTCGTGCCGGTACCCGCGGTCGAGCGTGACGACGGAGATGCCCTCGGTGCGGGCAGCCGTCGAGTCCGGGGACGGTGCCGCGTAGACCCACCCGGTCGGTCGCCCGGAACCCTCGACACCGCGCGTGAGGACCGTCTTCACCGCGGCCTCGCGCACCGGGTCGAGCCGCGCGCACACCGCCTCGATCGCCTGTCGCCAGGCGTCGACGTCCGGCGCGGGCAGGTCGAGCATCGCTGCCGAACGGGTGAACCGGGCGAGGTGCGGCTCGAGTGCCTGCGGGTGCCCGTCGATGACCGTGATCGTCTCGAACACCCCGTCGCCGCGGATGATCCCGAGGTCCTGCACCTGGATGTGCTCCTCGAGCGGCTTCGCCCACGTGAACGTGTCCGCCGCGGGGTCGTGCGGTGCGGCGTCGCGGGAGGGCTGGTTCAGGACGGCGAGGACGGTTTCGGTCATGGGACCATCCAACCGCAGCCCGACGGCGCGCGGGTCAGCCGGCCTCGGGCAGCGCGCCCATCAGCTTCCACACCGCCGGCGTGAGCTCGGGGTGCTGCAGCGCGATGCGACGCAGGCGGTGGTACTCCTCGCCCATCCGGGTGCCCTGCCCGGAGGCGGGGTGCATCGACCACTGCGCGCTGCGCTGTCCGATCGCGGCGTCGAGCTCGACGGCGTCCGCGCGGAGGATCAGCACGACCTGCTCGTCGACGGTGGGCAGCGTCGGCATGAACTCCCACGGGTCCTCGCCCTGGCGGCTGCGGTGCTCGACGATCATCGAGATCTCCTCGGCCGCCTCGGCGCGCAGCACTTCGAGGCTGCGCCCGGTCCTGCCCGGCTCAGCCATGGTGCCCCCGCAGCACGCCTGCCATGGAAAAAGCGTACGCCACTTCTCGGCAGCGCCCGGACGCCCCAGCGCCGCGGCGTCCGCCACACTGGACGGGTGACTCCACGCGATGCGAGCAAGTCCCAGCACCCCGCCGTGGTCGTGGTCTACCTCGTGCGCGACGGCGCGGCCGGACCCGAGGTGCTCCTCGGCGAGAAGCGGCGCGGCCTCGGCACGGGCCGGCTCGTCGGCCCCGGCGGGAAGCGGGAGCCGGGCGAGAGCGCGGTCGAGACCGCGGTGCGCGAGGTCGCCGAGGAGGTCGGCCTCGGGATCGAGGCAGCCGACCTGGAGGCGCGGGGCACGTTGGACTACCGGTTCCCGTACCGTCCGTCCTGGTCCCAGGTCTCGGACGTCTTCGTCTGCCGCCGCTGGCAGGGCAGCCCGTCGGGCAGCGACGAACTCGAACCGCGCTGGATCCCGGTCGACGCCGTGCCGTACGACGCGATGTGGGACGACGCGAAGTACTGGCTGCCGGGGGTGCTCGGCGGGGGCACCGTGCGGGCGCGGTTCACCTTCGCCGAGGACGACGCCACCGTGTCCGGCTACACCGGCACCGGGGTCGCCGCGCCGTCGGACGCCGAACGGGGCGCCTAGCGCGTCTGCGTGCGGGTGCTGCCGGTGCGGGCTTCCTCGGCGGCGGCGATGACCTCGGCGTCACCGCTCCGGCCACCGAGCGGGCGCACGAAGAAGTCGATGATGCCGAACACGATCGCGCCGATCATCGCGAACATCGCCCAACCGACGAACAGCCCG
This sequence comes from Curtobacterium sp. AB451, assembly GCF_050585845.1. Classification (NCBI taxonomy): domain Bacteria; kingdom Bacillati; phylum Actinomycetota; class Actinomycetes; order Micrococcales; family Microbacteriaceae; genus Curtobacterium; species Curtobacterium sp. AB451. The sequence continues at coordinate 51,745 of NZ_JBOBQG010000001.1, read as the reverse complement.
GCGACGTTCCGGCCGTCGGCGGGGGCGAGCAGGACGCTCGCGGCGTAGAACCCGACCGTCAGCACGAGGAACACGACGACGACGGTGACGAGGACGCGGTGCCAGGCGATGCGCGGGTTCATCCCCCCAGGATACGCGCCGGCCGTGGCCGATCGGTCCGCCGAGGTACCCCGTGCGCGCGCATCGTGCGACGTTCCACGCGTCGATCCGCGTGGCGTCGGAGTGTGCGCACGCCCGGGGCACGCGACCGCCGCCCGGGACCTAGTAGTCCGCGTGCCGCCCGTGCGGACGCTCACCGGCGCCGTCGACGGCGTGACCCGGTGCGTCGACGCGACCCGGTGCGTCGACGCGACCCGGTGCCCTGGAGCCGTCGGCCCGTGGGACGGGACGGGTGCGGGGGCCGGTACCGGCGCCTCCCGGACGCTGCGCCGGACCGGGCCGGTCGCTCCGCACCACCGGGATGCGACCCGTGGGCGTCGTCTCGGTCTCGAGCCCGTCGCGGCCGCCCATGAAGACGTCGCCTCCGACGCGCTCGTCCTCCCAGTCGTCGTCGCGGAGGACGCTCAGCGTGCCGGTCTCCGTCGAGGTCAGGCCGTGCCGCTCGAGCTCGGCGTCGCGCTGCTTGCCGAGGAACTCGCGGTTCGCGTTCTGGGCGTCCTGGAACATCGTGGTGCGACCGGTGACGATGGCGCGGATGCGGCGGCGCTCCCACCACTTCTTGCCGAAGTACATGAGGACGAGTCCGGCCCCGGCGTAGCAGGCCATCGTGATGAGGCCGCGCGAGTACGACGGCCCGACGCCGTAGATCTGGTGCTTGATCATGTCGACCATGCTCGAGCCGACGACGACGTGGTTGAGCCACGCGAACGGCTCCGGCATGAACCACTTCGGGTAGGCGCCACCGGACGACGGCATCGACAGGAAGACGAAGCAGATCATGGCCGGCGCGGCGATGAACCGGCCGACGAAGTAGCTCAGGCCGTTGACCGCGAGGCCGATGGCGACGATCCAGCCCCACGCGATGAGGACGAGCGGGACGAAGTGGCCGTGGATCGCGCCGACGACCGGTCCCGCGAGGGTGTTCGTGATGAGCGAGATGACCAGACCGCCGACCACGATGACCGCCATGCGGGTGCGGTGCCGGAGCGGCCCGCCCATGATGCCGATGAACATCGCGACCATGTAGCCGCCGATGCACCAGGCGAGCATGACGTACATGGGGACCGTGCCGTACTCGTCCCATGCGGGGAGCGGGGCGAGCTCGGTCACGGTGGGGGCGGCGACGCCGATGCCCGTCAGGACGGTGCTGAGCGTCACCGGGACGAGCGAGGCGACCTGGAACTGGTGCGCCGTCGCCTTGAAGACCTCGTTCGTCGACGGGTCGTAGGCCACCGCCATGGTGCCCGCGAGCACGTCCCGCTTCGCCTGGGCGAGGGAGTCGTAGGTGTGGAAGAGGTACTCACCGGGGAGCGCCTTCTGCATCGCCTGGACGAGGGTCGGGTCGCTGCCGACGAGGGCCACGGGCACGTCGTGCGGGTGCGGGGCGTGGAAGGCGAAGACGTAGCAGAGGCAGAAGCCGACGATGAAGAACAGCGGCATCCAGAGCTGCAGGCCGATCAGCTGGAGCGAGGGGTGCAGCGTGCCGAACCAGCGGCGGTAGCGGCTGATGCGCTGCGGCTGGGGGACCGGCGCCTGTCGGACACGACCTCCGCCGGTCTGCCCGGTGCGAGCAGGGCGGGTGCCGGCGACCGGGGCGCCGCGTCGGGGCTTCGACCCGCCGCGGGTGGACGGGCGTGTGGCGCGCGGCTTGGGAGCAACAGACTGCCGCGGCCCTCCGTCACGATCCGGGAGGTCGTTGTTCCTGGGGACGTTGTTCCGCGGCGTGCTCACTCGGCGATGCGCTCCTGTTCTGGGTCGGGCCGCCAGGATACGCCCGGGTCCCTGGCCGCGCCCGGCCTGCGGCCCGCGCCCGCCCGGCGGCCCCGGCCCGGCCGGCGGCCCGCGCCCGGCCTGCGGTCCGCGCCTGCCTGGCGGCCTGTGCCTGCCTGGGGGCCCGCGCCCGGCCGGCCGCGACCCGTCAGGACCGGCTGCGCGACGCCTGCGCCGAGTCCATCGCGAGCTCCTCGGCGTCGAGGGTCACGAGCACGCGGCGCATGACCTCCTCGTCGAGGTTGCCCTTCTCGCGTTCCTCAAGCACGATCTCGCGCCGCCGGTCGAGGAGCTCGCGCCGGATGTCCTGGATCTGCGCGCCCCGGAGTCGCATCGGGGCGTTCCGCTCCTCGTCCTCCTCCTCCAGCGCGTCCTGGCGGAAGGTCTCGACCTGCCGTTCGAGACGCGCCTTCAACCGGTTCACGACGGAGTCGACGGCGTCGGCCCCGTACTGCGCCGACCAGTCCGGACGCCGCTTCTCGAGCAGCTCGATCGCCGCCTCGGTCGTGCGCTGGTTCAACCGCATCTCGCTGCGGACGTCCTCCTCGCCCTCGGCCGGGTCCTGCACCTTGAGTGCCCGGATCACGAACGGCAGCGTGAGTCCCTGCAGCAGGAGGGTCCCCACCGTCACGATGAACGCGATGATGAAGATGGTGTCCTGGGCCTTGATGTCGACGGGGTTCGCCACGACCGACACGGCGGCGGCGAGGGTCACCACGCCGCGCATGCCCGTCCACGAGATCACGGTCAGCTCGCGCCAGTTCAGCTTCGGTTCGGCCGTACCGCGCATCCACCGCAGGGACGGGTGCCCGCGGGACAGCTTGATGCGCAGGGGCCGGAACCACCTGCCGTTGAAGCGGTTGCGGACGTAGGACTCGAACACGAACAGCGGCCGCACGAGGATCACCACGACGAGCACCACCGCGGCGGCGGTGAGGGTCTGCCCGAGGCTCCGTTCGCTCTCGACGAGGTCCTGCACCACGGTGTTGAGCTGGAGGCCGATGAGGGCGAAGACGAAGCCCTCGAGGATGACGTCGATGCTCGTCCAGAGCGGACGCTCCTGCAGTCGGGTCGCGTAGCCCTCCTTCGGCGAGTTGTAGCCGATGTAGAGACCGGCGGTCACCACCGCGATGACCCCGGAGCCGGAGAGGTCCTCGGCGAGGATGTACGCGACGAACGGCAGCAGGATGCTCATGATCGTCTCGACCACCGGGTCGTTGATCCGCATCCGGATCCAGTGCACCGCGACGCCGAGGACGATGCCGACCGCCAGCCCGACGCCGATCGCGAGGCCGAAGATCCCGAGGTCCTGCCAGATCGTCAGCGAGGTGCCCGCCGCGATCAGGGTGAAGACCCGCACGAGCGTCAGGGACGCGGCGTCGTTGATGAGGCTCTCGCCGGACAGCACCGTCATGACGCGGCGGGGGAGCCCGAGCTTCCGACCGATCGCGGCGGCGGACACGGCGTCCGGCGGGGCGACGATCGCGCCGAGCAGGATCGCGGCCGGCCAGTCCATGTCGGGGATGATGATGTACGCCGCGAGCCCGACGGCCAGCGCCGTGATGATCACGAGGAAGATGCCGAGTCGGCGGATCTGCTTGATCGACTGCCGGAAGCTCTGCCACGACACGTCGAGTGCCGCCGAGTAGAGCAGCGGCGGCAGGATGATCGTCAGGATGACCTCGGAGTCGATCTCGATCGGCGGCAGCCCCGGCAGGAACGACGCCGCGAGTGCGACGGCGGTCACGAGCAGGGGCGCCGGCAGTCCCTTGGCCCGGGCGAACCCGGTCACCGCGAGCGATCCGACCAACAGGATGAGGAGCTCGACGGTGTCCATGGCGTCCATTCTTCCATCGGAATGGTTCCGATCCTGAACGACTCCGCAGGCGAGATGAACGACAGGTGAACGACAGGGTTTGCCAGGGGGCGTCCCGCCTGGGACACTTGCCCGCGGTGGACATCACACTCATAGTCGTCCTGGTCATCGCGTTGGCCCTCTTCTTCGACTTCACAAACGGTTTTCACGACACCGCCAACGCGATGGCGACACCGATCGCAACGGGCGCCATGAAGCCCAAGGTGGCCGTCACGGTCGCCGCGGTGCTCAACCTCGTCGGTGCGTTCCTCAGCACTGCGGTGGCGACGTCGATCTCGCACGGCCTCATCAACGAGGGGCCGGGTGGCGTCGCGATCACCCCCGAGATGATCTTCGCGGGCCTCATCGGTGCGGTCGTCTGGAACATGATCACGTGGCTGCGCGGTCTGCCGTCGTCGTCCTCGCACGCGCTGTTCGGCGGGCTCATCGGTGCCGCGATCGTCGGCGCCGGGTTCGGCGCCGTGAACTACGCGGCGCTGCTGACGGTGGTGATCATCCCCGCGTTCCTGTCGCCGGTGATCGCGGCGCTGGTGTCGTTCCTCTCGACCCGGATCGCGTACCGGATCACCCGTCGCCCGGTCTTCCCGAACGAGCGCGGCGGCTTCCGCATCGGCCAGGTCTTCACGAGCTCGATGGTGTCGCTCGCGCACGGCACGAACGACGCGCAGAAGACGATGGGCGTCATCACGCTGACGCTGATCGCCTCGGGAGCGCAGTCGACCGAGCAGGGCGTGCAGTTCTGGGTCGTGATCGCCTGTGCGCTCGCGATCGCCCTCGGCACGTACACCGGCGGGTGGCGCATCATCCGCACGCTCGGCTCGGGCATCACCGAGATCCGCGCGACGCAGGGCTTCGCCGCCGAGGCCTCGACGGCGGCGACGATCCTCGCCTCGAGCCACCTCGGGTTCGCGCTCTCCACCACGCAGGTGTCCTCCGGCTCGATCATCGGTGCCGGCCTCGGCCGCCGCGGGTCGAAGATCCAGTGGTCCACCGCGGGCAAGATCGTCATCGCCTGGTTCATCACCCTGCCGGCTGCTGCCGCCGTCGGTGCGGTCGCCTCCGGGATCGCCCTCCTCGGCGTCGGCGGGCTCGTCATCGACGCGGTCGTCGGTGCGGCGGTGATCCTCGGGCTGTACCTGTGGTCGCTCCGGAAGCCGCACGAGCAGGCTGCCGCGATCGAGGTGGACGTCGCCGCCAACGCGGTGTTCACCCGCAAGGAGCTGCGTGACCTGCAGCGGAAGAAGCGCGCCGAGACCGTCGCCGCGCGCCGAGCCGAGCTGAGCCGCGAGCGCACCCTGCGCCGCATGGCCGGTCGCAAGGGAGGACGTCGCTGATGGGTATCGACTGGTTCGCGTTCCTGACGGTCGCGATCGTCTCGCTCGTCGGCGCGTGCTTCGTGGTCACGGTCTACTCGATCGGCCTGCGCTTCTGGAGCGCGGCCGACACCCGCGCCGGCAAGTTCACGGTGAAGGACGACGGCACCATCGGTCCGGCGACGGTCGGGTTCCCGCACCCGTCGAACGTCACGACCGCCGTGCGCTGGCTCCGGACGCTGTCCGTCGCCTGCTTCGTCGTCTCCGGCGCGGCCGTGCTCTACGGCATCTACCTCATCGTCCCGCAGTTCCACTGACCGATCCGGCGCTGACCGGCGTGCGCGCCCTGGGCGCGACCCCCTGACGGCCCGGAGGCGCGGTGCCGGCCCGCACCGCGCCTCCGGGCCGTCTCCGCGTGGGTCCACCGCGCCGCCTGGATCGGGCGCGCGTCGCGACGCGCCCGCCCGGCCCGGGGCCCGGCCCCGACCGGCCGGACGGGCTACCCTCGTGGGCGTGACCGGCAACGAAGCAGCACAGACCCGTACCGAGACCGACTCCCTGGGGTCGCGCGACGTCCCAGCGGACGCGTACTGGGGCATCAACACCCTCCGCGCGCTCGAGAACTTCCCCATCACCTCGGTCCCGATCGCGGTCTACCCGGACCTCGTCGAGGCCCTCGCGACGGTGAAGCAGGCGGCGGCCCGGGCGAACAAGGCGATCGGGGTGCTCGACGCCGAGCGTGCCGACGCCATCGACCGTGCCGCGCAGGAGGTCCGCGACGGTGCGCTGCGCGACCAGTTCGTCGTCGACATCGTGCAGGGCGGCGCCGGTACCTCGACGAACATGAACACGAACGAGGTGCTCGCGAACCGGGCCCTCGAGCTCCTCGGGCGTGAGAAGGGCGACTACGCGTACCTGCACCCGATCGACCACGTGAACCGCAGCCAGTCGACGAACGACACGTACCCGACGAGCATCAAGCTCGCGATGATCCTGGGCGTGCAGCGGCTCACCGAGCAGCTGTCCCTGCTGTCCGACGCCTTCGCCGAGCGTGGGCACGCCTTCGCCGACGTGTTGAAGATCGGCCGCACGCAGCTGCAGGACGCGGTGCCGATGACCCTCGGGCAGGAGTTCACCGGCTTCGCGCACACCATCCAGGAGGACGTCCTCCTGCTCTCCAAGGTCATGCCGCTGCTCGCCGAGACGAACCTCGGCGCGACGGCGATCGGCACCGGGATCACGGCCGACCCCCAGTACCGCGACGAGGTGCGCCGGCAGCTGCAGGTCGCGTCCGGGCTCGACATCGTGACGGCACCGGACCTCATCGAGGCCACGAGCGACGCCGGCGCCTTCATGACCCTGTCCGGCACCGTGAAGCGGAGCGCCGCGAAGCTCTCGAAGATCTGCAACGACCTGCGGCTGCTCGCCTCGGGGCCGCAGGCCGGGCTCGGCGAGATCACCCTGCCCGCGCGCCAGGCGGGGTCGTCGATCATGCCGGGCAAGGTGAACCCGGTCATCCCCGAGGTCGTGAACCAGATCGCGTTCGCCGTCGTCGGCGCGGACACCACCGTCACCATGGCGGCCGAGGGTGGGCAGCTGCAGCTCAACGCCTTCGAGCCGATCATCGCCCACTCGATCCTGCAGTCGCTGCAGTGGATGGCGAGCGGCTGCGCGACGCTCCGGATCAACTGCGTGACCGGCATCGAGGCGAACGAGGCCAAGCTCGCGGCGCAGGTCGACACGAACGTCGGCGTCGTCACCGCGCTCACGCCGTACATCGGGTACGCGGCCGCGGCGTCGATCGCGCACACGGCACTGACGACCTCGACGCCCATCTCGACGCTCGTCACGGCGGCGGGGCTCATGGAGGAGGACCAGGTGCAGCGCGTCCTCAGCCCGGCCCGGCTCTCCGGGATCGAGCTGGCGACGGGGGCGATCCCGGTGGTCACCGAGGAGATGCTCGACCGGGCCGCGCGGGAGCGCTGAGGAGCGGGGGAGCGCGGGAACGCGGAATCGCGGGAGCGCTGAGCCGCGCGGGGCGCGTCTACGGCAGCGGCGGTTCGCCGACCCGCACCTGCCGGGCCATGTCCCGCAGGTGCGCCGCCGCCTCGGCCTCGGCCGGGTCGGCGTCCTCGTCGGCGGCCCGCTGCGCGGCGATCGTCCGGACGTGGTGCGCGGCGGCGATGTCGGCGTCCCGCCACCGGGCGAGCGTGAAGTTCCGCGTGACGTCCCGCAGCGGCAGCCGGATCGACTCGTCGGCCTCGATGCCGGCGAGCAGCTGGCGCATCCGGATCACCTCGGAGTCGAGCTCCCCGCCGACGACGAGCACGAAGTTCGAGATGTACAGGTACACCAGCAGCAGGATCGCGCCACCGAGCCAGCCGTACGCCTTGTTGCCGCCGCCGACCGTCTCGACGTACAGCGAGAACCCGAGTGTCGCCAGCGCCCACGTCACGATCGCGAACCCGGCGCCCGCGGACACCCACCGCAGCTGCGGCGTCTTCACGTTCGGCGTGGCGTAGTAGAGCACCGCCACCATCACCACGAGGTCGGCGGCGAGGATCGGCCACTTCACGACGTTCCACAGGTCGTCGATCCACGGCGCCCAGCCGAACGACCGGATGACGGCGGCGGAGATCGTCGGGGTGCCGAGCAGGATCACGATCGCGATCGCCCCGCCGGCCATCACGAGGAGCGTCACGAGGAGCATCATGCTGCGGAACTTCCAGATGCGGCGACCCTCCTCGACCTCGTACGCGGTGTTCATCGCCCGGCCGAACGCGGTCGCGTAGCCGGAGAGCGACCACAGCGTCAGGACGACCCCGATCGCGAAGCCGAGCCACGGGTTGTCGAGGGTGAGGAGCTGCCGGAGCGGACCCTCGAGGTGCGCGGCCGTCTCCGGGCGCACGATGAACCCGAGGATGCCGATGATGTCCTCGAGGCTGTCCCCCTGCCGGTCCACGATCGACAGCGCCGACACGACGGTCAGCGTCGTCGGGAACACCGTGAGGAGCGCGAAGAACGTGAGCGACGCCGCCGCGTCGACGACGCGGTGCCGGATCACCGAGTGGTAGGTGCGCCGGACCACGGCGCGGACTCCCGTCCGCTGGAGGTCACGGGATGCGCTGTCCGGCATGCGTTGTACGGTACCCGACACCTGCGGGCCGGGAGGCGCGTGCCGGGCCCGCACCGCGCCTCCCGTCCGGTGGGCGGTCGCGTCCGGCGGCCGCTCCGCGCGTCAGTCGGCGTGCGGGTGCCGGGCGTCGTACCGGCGGAAGGACGGCACCGCACGGAGGAGCAGCGCGACCAGGCCGATGATGAGCACGCCGCCGATGATCGGCGGGTACGCGATGCCGGCGGCCACCACGAGCCCCGCGTAGAGGTCGCCGAGCCGCGGGCCCCCCGTGACGACGACGATGAAGATGCCCTGCAGGCGTCCACGCATGCCGTCCGGCGACGCCGCCTGCAGGATCGTGTTCCGGAACACCGAGCTGACGTTGTCCGCGCCGCCGGCCGCCGCGAGGAAGAGCGCCGCGAGGCCGAGTGCCGGCAGGATGCCGGTGGTGAACGCGTCCCCCTGGCGACCGCCGAGCGCGTGGGCGCAGGCGATGACCACGCCGAACGCCGCGATCGCGCCGCCGTACGCGGTGATCGCCCAACCGACCGCCTCGCCCTGGCGGCGGACGTGCCCGAGCGGACCGGAGAAGACGCTCGAGAGCAGGGCGCCGATCGCGTACGCGGCGGTGAGGGTGCCGACCGTGATCGACCCGCCGCCGATCACGAGCGCGCCGATCGCCGGGAAGAGCACGCGCGGCTGCCCGAACGTCATCGCGACGATGTCGAGCACGAACGTCATGGTGATGTTCCGGGAGCGTCGGAGGAACCGCGCACCCTCGACGAGCGAGCCGAGCCCCGGCCGGAGCGCGTCGCGGTCGGCGGCCATCCGCGGCAGGGTGAACACCCCGAGGAACGCGAAGGTGAACAGCACGACGTCGATCGTGTAGGTCGGGGCGAAGCCGACGGCCGCGATGAGCACGCCCGCGACCGCGGGACCCACCGTGACCTGGAAGCCCGAGGCGATGCCACCGAGGGCGCTCGCCGCGGGGAGCAGGTCGGTGCCGACCAGGCGCGGCACGATCGCCGAGCGCGAGGCGTTGCTGACGGTCGCGGCGACGGCGTTCACCGTGGCGAGCACGTACAGCAGGGCGACGCTGTGGAGCCCGAGCCAGGCGTGCGTGGCGATCAGGGCGACCGCGGCCCAGGCGATGATCGCGGACACGAGGGCGACCGTGCGCCGGTCGAACGCGTCGGCCAGCATCCCGCCGTAGAGGCCGGCGACGATCATCGGCAGCAGCGCGATCACGCCGACGAGGGCGACCGCGAAGGTCGAGCCGGTGATGTCGTAGACCTCGAGGCCGACGGCGACGGTCGTCATCTGCGTGCCGATGCCGGCGATCGCGGTCCCGAGCCACAGCCGGGCGAAGGCTGGGGAGCGGCGGAGCGGGGTGAGGTCGGCGAGGAGACGGCGTCGGCGCGCGTCGGTCGGTGTGGATGATGTCACGGTGGAACCATTCTGGGGGCTGGACGGTCGGTGCGCCTGCCGTTGTCCACCTCTGGTTGACTGGCGGGCATGACTGACCTGAACAGCAAGCCCGAGTTCGACGCCCCCGAGGGCCCCGCCCCCACCGAGCTCGTCGTCACCGACATCGTCGAGGGCTCCGGCGACGTGGCCTCCGCCGGGTCGACCGTCAAGGTGCACTACGCCGGCGTCGAGTACGAGACCGGCGAGGAGTTCGACAGCTCGTGGAACCGCGGCGAGCCGATCGACTTCCCGCTCGCGGCCCTGGTGCGCGGCTGGCAGGAGGGCATCCCCGGCATGAAGGTCGGCGGGCGCCGCAAGCTCGTCGTCCCGCCGGAGCTCGCCTACGGCCCCGCGGGCGGCGGCCACTTCCTGTCCGGCAAGACCCTGATCTTCGTCATCGACCTGCTCGGGGTCCGCTGATGCAGGTCGGCGCCCCGACCATCGAGCTGAACGACGGCCACCGCTTCCCGGAGCTCGGCCTCGGCACGTACGGCCTGAACGGCGACGAGGGCGCGGCGGCGGTCGGCACCGCGCTCGCGGGCGGCTACCGTCTGCTCGACACGGCGCTGAACTACGGCAACGAGGACGCCGTCGGCAAGGCCGTCCGCGAGTCCGACGTCGCGCGCGAGGACATCGTCGTGACCTCGAAGCTCCCCGGGCGCCACCACGGCTACGACGAGGCGCACCGGTCCATCGACGAGACCCTGGGCAACCTCGGTCTCGACTCCGTCGACCTGTACCTCATCCACTGGCCGAACCCCTCGGTGGACAAGTTCGTCGACACCTGGAAGGCCTTCGTCGACCTGCGTGACAGCGGCAAGGTGCGCTCGATCGGCGTCTCGAACTTCACGCCGGAGCACCTGCGCCGCATCGTGGACGCGACGGGCGTCGCGCCGGCCGTGAACCAGGTCGAGCTGCACCCGTACTTCCCCCAGGCGGAACTGCGGAAGGTGCACCAGGAGCTCGGTATCGTGACCGAGAGCTGGAGCCCCCTGGCGAAGCGGTCGGAACTGCTCAGCGAGCAGCCCGTCGTCGACGCCGCGGCCGCGCACGGGGTCGCACCCGGCCAGGTCGTGCTCCGCTGGCACGTCCAGATCGGTGCCGTCCCGGTGCCGAAGTCCGGCGACGCGGACCGGCAGCGCGAGAACCTCGACGTCTTCGGCTTCGCGCTGACCGACGACGAGGTGGCGGCGATCTCCGGCCTCGAGCGCGGACGCCTCTGGGACGGCGACCCGGACACGCACGAAGAGATGTAGGAAGTCTCACTTCGGGGCGGGGGGACTACACTGGGTTCCCCTGTCCCGAAGGGTTGTGTGTGTCCGAACCGACCGAGATCGACCGCGAGCGCGGCTACGTGGACGGCCTCTTCGGCCGTCTCGACGAGCTGACCGCCGAGGCCGAGCAGCGTCTCGCCGAAACCCGCCGCCAGGCGGTCGGCGGGAACCACCAGAGCCGCAGCGAGCGCGATGCGTACGCCCGGCTCTACGAGGACACCATCGCGACGCTCGAACGCGTCGGCGACCGGCTGGTGTTCGGTCGGCTCGAGGTGTCCGAACCGGACAGCGACGAGGACGCCTTCCGCTACATCGGCCGCGTGGGCCTGCGGGACCGTGACCACCGTCCGCTCCTGCTCGACTGGCGGGTCCCCGGGGCGAGCGCCTTCTACCAGGCGACCGCGGCGCACCCGATGGGCATGCGCGCCCGTCGGCACCTGACGCTCGACGGCCGCAGCGTCATCGGCGTCGAGGACGAGGTCTTCGACGCCAGCCTCTACGACGACGAGCGCACCCACCTGCAGGGCGAGGGCGCGCTCCTCGCCGCGGTCACCGCCGAGCGCACCGGCCGGATGACCGACATCGTCGCGACGATCCAGGGCGAGCAGGACCGCATCATCCGGTCGCCGCTCGAGGGCGTGCTGATCGTCCAGGGCGGCCCCGGTACCGGCAAGACCGCTGTCGCCCTGCACCGTGCCGCGTACCTGCTCTACTCCTACCGCGAACGACTCCGGGGCTCCGGCGTGCTCATGGTCGGCCCGTCGCCGGCGTTCCTCACCTACATCGAGCAGGTGCTGCCATCGCTCGGCGAGACCGGCGTGGTGATGGCCTCGCTCGGCTCGCTCTACCCGGGCGTGCACGCCACCCGGCACGATCAGCGCGACGTCGCCGCGGTGAAGGGCTCGGCCGAGATGGCGCAGCTGCTCCGTCGTGCCGTGAAGTCCCGCCAGGTCGTCCCGACCGAGTCGGTCACGCTCGACGTCGAGGGGGAGCGGCTCGTCGTGCCGCCCGAGCTCGTCGCCGACGCCATGAAGCGCGCGCAGGACCGCGGGAAGCCCCACAACGCCGCCCGCGTCACGTTCAACAAGATCGCCCTCGACGCGATGACACGCCTGCTCGCCGAGCAGCTCCGCGAGCGCGGTACCACCGTCGACGAGGCGGACGAGAAGGTCCTGCGCGAGGACATCCGCTCGTCGTACGACGCCCGCGTGCTGCTCAACACCGCGTGGCTGCCGCTGCCGCCCGAGAAGTTCCTCGAGGACCTGTACGCCCGACCGAACTGGCTCGCCACGCTCACCCCGCACTGGACCCCGGAACGCCGGGCACTCCTGCTGCGCTACCGCGGTGCCGACTTCACGGTCGAGGACGTCCCGCTCCTCGACGAGGCCGCCGAGCTCCTCGGCCCGTTCGACCCCACCGGCGGGGCCGCGAAGCGTGCGGCCAAGGCGAGCCGCAACCGCGACATCGAGAACGCCCGCCAGGCGATCGAGAACATGGGGGTCGAGGGCATCGTCACGGCCGAGCAGGTCGCCGGGTCCTTCGCCGAGGGCGGCGACCCCCGCTCCACGGCCGAGCGCGCCGCCGAGGACCGCGAGTGGACCTACGGCCACATCGTCGTCGACGAGGCGCAGGAGCTCTCGCCGATGCAGTGGCGCGTGCTCGCCCGCCGGAACCCGCTCCGGTCGTTCACCATCGTGGGCGACATGGCGCAGGGGTCCTCGCCCGGGGCCGCGCGCTCGTGGGACGACGTGGTCGGCGCCCTCGCCCGTCGTCGTCGGGGTCGTGCGCCGCTGGTGCCGATCGAGCACCGCGTCGAGGAGCTCACCGTGAACTACCGCACCCCGCGGTCGATCGTGCTCGCCGCTGGGGAGTTCGCCGACGCGGCGGGGCTGACGGTCACGAAGACCGAAGCCGTCCGCGACGGTGACCCCGTGCAGCGCATCACGACCGACCGGGACGGGGTGCTCGACACGGTCGCCGCGCTCGTCGAGGCCGAACGAGCCGCGATCGGCAGCGGCACGACCGGTGTCATCGTGCCCGAGGCCGACGTCGACGCCGTCCGGGAGCGCTTGGCCCGGACCACGGCGGACGTCCGGTCGCTCGGGTCGCCCCGGCCGGGGTCCGTCACGGTGCTCACGGGTGCCGATGCGAAGGGCCTCGAGTTCGACGGCGTGCTGCTGGTCGATCCGGAGCGGGTCGGACAGGACGCGGCACGTGCGGCTGCTGCCGTGTACGTCGCCATGACGCGCCCGACGCGTCGCCTGACCGTCGTCGACGTCACCTGAGGGCCGCCCGCGGCACGCCGTGAGCGCGTCGTGCCTCGTGCGAGTCACTTCGTGAGCAGGAATGGTCGGGTGCGCGCGGGCGACCCGACCATTTCTGCTCACCAAGCGCAATGGGCGGGCGCGCGGGCTCGCGGGCGCGCGGGCGCTGGCGCGGGCGCGCGGGCGCGGGCGGACGGGAGGCGCGGGGCGCGTCCGTCAGGTCGGGGCGCCCTCGGTCCGCACGCGCGTCACCAGTGCCGCCCACGGGCCGTCGAGGCGGGTGCCGGGGATCGTGACCGTCGTCCGTTCGACGGTGATCGTCCACGTGAAGTCGTCGCGGACGCCCGGTGCCGGGGCGCTCGGGGCGTCGCGGGGGAGCGCCCCGACGAGCTCCGACCACCCGGCGGGGTCGTCCGAGGCGTCGGTGTCGACGCGCCACCCCCTGGTCGTGCCGGCGATGCCCCCACTGCGGCGGACGTCGATGTGCATGGTGCCGACGGTACGCCGACGGCCTGGTTCAGTCGAGCACGCTCACCGTCCGCCAGGCGTCCGCGACGGCGGTGTGCTCGGCGGAGCCGTCGCCGAAGCGGGTGCGGGCGGCGTCGACCGTGACGGCCGCGAACCCGGCGAAGTCGATCGACGCGGTCACCGCGCTCGACGTGAGGGCGTCCCACCAGACGGTGCCGGCCCCCTCCCACGCGTTGCCCCCGATGGCGGTGGCGGCGAGGTAGAACGCGTGGTTCGGGATGCCGGAGTTGGTGTGCACGCCGCCGGAGTCCTCGGTGGTGTCGACGTACCCGGCCATGGTCGCGGGCTGCGGGTCCTTGCCGAGCACCGGGTCGTCGTACGCGGTGCCCGGTGCCTTCATGGACCGCAGGGCGACCCCGTGCACCGCCGGTGTGAAGAGCCCCTCGCCGATGAGCCACGACGCCTGGTCGGCGCTCTGGCGCCTGGCGTACTGGGCGACGAGCGAGCCGAACACGTCGCTGATCGACTCGTTCAACGCGCCGGACTGCCCCTCGTACGTCAGGTCGGCGGTGTACTGCGTGACACCGTGCGCGAGTTCGTGGCCGATGACGTCGACCGCGATGGTGAAGCGCTCGAAGACCTCGCCGTCGCCGTCGCCGAAGACCATCCGGCTGCCGTCCCAGTAGGCGTTGTCGTAGTCCTGCCCGTAGTGCACCGTGGCGTCGAGGGGCAGCCCGGCGCCGTCGATCGACACCCGTCCGAACACCTCGAGCCAGAAGGCGTGCGTGTCGCCGAGGCCGGTGTACGCCTCGTCCACCGCGGCGTCACCGGTGACCGGGTCGCCCTCGCGCCGGACGGTGGTACCGGGCAGGGTCGTGCCCCCGTGGGCGTCGGAGATGGTCCGCTGCGGCGAGCGGTCGACGGTGCCGCTGACGCCCTGCGGCGGGACCCGGTGGTCGTGCTTCGGTCGCTGCACGGTGTCGAGCGAGGCCAGCGCCGTCCGGGCGGCCGACGACGCACGGGGGAAGCCCTGGGCGTCGGCCACGGCGCGGAGCAGGTACGGCGGGACGACGGATCGGATGCGGTCGCGCGGGGTCATGGCGTCATGCAACCACCGGGCACCGACACCGCCCTCAGCCCTCCTTGCGGTTCTCCACGAGGGCGAGCGCGTAGGACTCCCACCACACGCCGGCAGGGGGTCCGCCGTTGCAGGTGCCGTCGCTCAGCCCGGGCGTCTTCACCCAGAGCAGGGCGTCGAGCCGGGTGGAGCCGCGGGTGACGTGCGGGGTCTGCCCGAGCCCCGCGCCCTCGGGGTTGCACCAGGTGCCGCGCCAGCCCTGCCCGTTGCGCGAGACGTCGATGACGAAGTGCGGGTCGCCCCCGATCGCGTCGGCGAGCCGGTCGGCCCAGGCGCGTTCCCGGTCGACGCGGTAGAAGTTGGACACGTTCGTGAAGAAGCCCTGCACCCGGTCGACCCCGGCCTCGCGCAGCCACCGCGCCATCGTCGCCGTCGGCACGCGGTTCTCGTTCCCGCCGTCGAGGTAGACGGTGAGGCCGTGCCCGGTGAGCTCGTCGACGGCCTTGCGGAGCAGCGGCAGGCGGTCGCGTTCGAGGCGCTTGCACACCTGGATCTGGGCGATGGCGTCGGGTTCGACCAGCACCACCGCGTGCGAGCCGGCCATCGCGCGTACCGCCGACCGAACCCACGGCAGGTACGCGTCCGCCGCGGTCCCGCCCTTCGAGTAGCTGCCGCAGTCGCGGTCGGGGACGTTGTAGAGGACGAACACCGGTGTCTTCCGTTGCCGCTCGGCGCTGCGGACGACGTCCCGGATGGTCTGACGCGTCTCGGACACCGAGGTGTTCGTCAGCCAGGTGGCGATCGGCTGGTCGGCGATCACGGCGATCTTCCGCGCCGTCGCGCTGTCGCCGTCGGCCCGCGCCGTGGCCTCGCGTCGGCCGGGTTGGTTCTCGGCGGCGGGCTGCTCGGCGAGTCCGCCGGGGAAGGCCTCGGCCGCCGTCTTCCGCTCGGCGACCTGCCGGCCCGTCGGTGCGGTGTCGCGGGGGAGCACCAGCACGAGCGTCACGACGAGTGCGGCGACCACGACCGCGGCGAGCCCGATCCAGGTCCACTGGCGGCGGCCGGGGCTCCGGCGTGCACGGGTTCCGTCGAGGCTCGGCATGCGCCCATGCTCGCAGGTGTGACCCGCACGCGGCCAGGCCCGGAGGACGCACCGGGCGTTCACCCAGCGTGGCCGTCGGTTCTTGCCAGGACGGTGCCCCAGACTGTCCGGATGTTCCGGAAGCTCCTCCTCCTCGCCCTGACCGCGGCGTACGCCTGGGTGATCTGGCGGATGACCCTCACGCCGCAGGTCTTCACCTCGGCGCAGAACTCCCTCGTCCTGCACGCCATCGCCTGGGTGCAGCAGCTCCCGCACGGCGCGTGGTTCACGTACGAGCGCACGGAGTTCCTCGCCAACATCGCGATGTTCGTCCCCGTCGGCATGCTCGCCGCGCTCTGGCTCCCGCGTCGGTGGTGGATCCTCGGCGCCGTCGTCGCCGTCGTGCTGTCCACCGGGATCGAGTTCGCGCAGGCCACCTACCTGCCGTACCGCGTCGCCGATCCGCGCGACGTCCTGTCCAACGGGCTCGGCGGCCTGCTCGGCGCCACCCTCGTCGGCCTCGTCCGGAGCCTGCTGCCGGCTCCGCGGCGGCGTCGACTGCGTGCCAGGACGGCGTGAGGATCTGGTAGTCTTGCGCGGTTGCCGTCGAACGGCCGCGGACAAAGAGCGCTCGTGCATCAGGTACGGGCACCGCGCAACGGACAGGAAGGGGATCATCCATGGCACTTGACGCGAAGGTCAAGCAGGAGATCATCGAAGAGTACGCGACCCACCCGGGCGACACCGGATCCCCCGAGGTCCAGGTCGCCGTTCTGACGCGTCGCATCAACGACCTGAACGAGCACCTCAAGGAGCACAAGCACGACCACCACTCGCGTCGTGGTCTGCTGCTCATGGTCGGTCAGCGTCGCCGTCTCCTCGGTTACCTCTCCGACGTCGACATCGCCCGCTACCGTGCGCTCATCGAGCGTCTCGGCCTGCGTCGCTAGTCGACCGACCCACGGCTTGACCGAACGCCCCGGCCCTTGAACGAGGACCGGGGCGTTCTCCGTTCCCACGGGAATGCTTGCGGCAGCCGCGCGGTTCGGTACGATGTTCATGCAAACGCATCGAAAGTCGGGATCCACCATGACCACCATCGCCGTCGTCTCCGCCGGGCTCTCCGAGCCCAGCTCCACCCGCCTGCTCGCCGACCGCCTCGGCGAGGCCACCGTCGCGGCGCTCGCGGCACCGAGCCCGTCCGGACTGCCAGGAGGCGCGGCGCACGTCCGGCACGTCGACCTGCGTCCGCTGGCGCACGAGATCACCGACGCGATGCTCACCGGGTTCGCCGCGCCGGCGCTGTCCGCTGCGACGGCGACCGTCGTCGAGGCCGACGCCGTCGTGTTCGTCACGCCGATCTTCACCGCCGGGGTGAGCGGCCTCGCGAAGTCGTTCCTCGACGTGCTCGACAAGGACTCGCTCGCCGACATGCCGGTCCTGCTCGGGGCGACCGGCGGCACCGCACGGCACTCGCTCGCGATCGACCACGCGCTGCGTCCGGTGTTCGCGTACCTCCGCGCCGCCGTCGTCCCCACCGGGGTGTTCGCGGCCACGGACGACTGGGGGAGCGCCGGGGACTCGGCCGCACTCGACGGTCGCATCCGCCGGGCCGGGGACGACCTGGCCTGGGCGATCCGCGCCTCCCGTCGGACCCCGCAGACGGCCGACGCGCTCCCCGTGACCGCGGACTTCCAGACCATGCTCGGCGGCCTCGGCCGGGAGGCCGCGCGCTCTTAGACCCGCCACAGGGTTCGTCCGGCCGGGGCGCAGCCCGTCCTCGGCCCGCTCATCGGAGCGCTCGGGAACCTCGTCTCGACGACGAGGAGGACCGATGGACACCAGACGGAACGGCAGGCGCTCCGCCCGGATCACGAGTGCGCTCGTGAGCCTGGGCGGACTCGCGGTCGCGATGGTCACCGGGGCCGGGCTGTGGTTCGGGCACGAGCAGGCCACGACCACGACGGACGGGACGACGAGCGGGTCGTCGAACTCGAGCACGACGAGCGACTCGGAGTCGTCGACGTCCTCGTCCTCCTCGTCGTCGTCCGGCGACTCGACGTCGACGGACTCCTCGTCGAGCGGTTCGTCCTCGACCGACTCGTCGTCGAGCGACTCGTCCTCGACCGACTCGGGCACGTCCACCGACTCCGGGACGTCCACCGACCAGGGCGTGACGCAGGGCACCACGGGCGGGTCCAGCTCCTCCGACGCGACGACGACGGGGTCGTGACCGTGCGCGCCGCAGCCGAGTGGGACCTCTGGACCACCACCGCCCGTGTCGTCCTCGACCACCGCGACCGTCGCCACCTCGACGCCGCCCGGTCCTGCGTCGACGAGGTCACCGCCGCCGTCGACGCGGCGTGCAGCCGCTTCCGGAGCGACTCCGAGCTCGTCGCCCGCGCCGACGAGCTCGTCCGAGGCGCCGAGGTCTCCCCGCTCCTCGCCGCGCTCGTGCACCAGGCGCTCGACGCGGCCCGGGCCACCGACGGCGACGTCGACCCCACCCTCGGCACCCGCATGGTGTCCCTCGGGTACGACGCCGCGTTCGCCGACGCCCCGCCCGTCGCCACGCCCGAGGCCGTCGCCCGCGCACTCGACGCCCGACCGGCGTGGCAGCGCGTCCTGCTGGCCGGCACGTTCCTGCGCGTCCCCGAGGGCGTCACGCTCGACCTCGGCGCCACCGCCAAGGCCGCCGCCGCCGACATGGCCGCCGCGAGCATCGCCGCCCGCCTCGGCATCGGCGCCCTCGTCTCGCTCGGCGGGGACGTCGCGACCGCCGGCCCGGACCCGTCCGGCGGCTGGCAGGTGCGCGTGCAGGACCTCGACGAGGACCCCGTCGACCACGTCCGGATCGCCTCCGGCTGGTCCGTCGCGACCTCGAGCACCCAGAAGCGCCGCTGGGAGCAGGACGGCCACGCCCGACACCACATCCTCGACCCGCGGTGGGGGCTGCCGGCCGACCCCGTCTGGCGCTCGGTCACCGTCGTCGCGCCGTCGTGCGTCACCGCCAACACGATGACGACCGCGGCGATCGTCCGCGGCCACGGCGCCACCGAGATGCTCCGGCAGAGCGGGCGGGCCGCGCGGCTCGTCGCCGCCGACGGCACCGTCGTCCGACTCGGCGGCTGGCCCGCCGACGACGCACGGACGGCCGCCTGATGGACACCGCACTCTGGGTCGTCGGCCGCGGTGCCGGTGTCGCCGCGGTCCTGCTCCTGACGCTCACCGTGCTCCTGGGCATCGTCACGCGCGGCGGACGCCCGCTCCCGGGACTGCCGCGGTTCGCCGTGCAGCTGGTGCACCGGGACGTCTCCCTCGCCTCCACCGTGCTGGTCGTCGTGCACGTGGCGACGCTGCTGCTCGACACCGAGGCCGAGCTGCGCCTGATCGACACCGTCGTCCCGTTCACCGGGTCGTACCGGTGGTTCTGGCTCGGACTCGGCACCCTCGCCGTGGACCTGCTCGTCGTGCTCGTCGTCACGGCGCTCCTCCGACGGGTCATCGGCCCCCGGGTCTTCCGTGCGGTGCACTGGGCGGCCTACGCGATGTGGCCCGTCGCGATGGCGCACGCGATCGGGACCGGGACGGACGGCACGTCCGTGTGGTTCCTCGTCATCGCCGGGGTCTGCGCCGCCGCGGTCGTCGGCGCGGTCGCCTGGCGCTGCACCACCCGCGTCACCGAGTTCCACTCCATCCGACCGGAGGCCGTCCGATGACCACCACCACGCCCACCACCACCGCCACGCCGCCCACCGGCACCCGGCGTCTCCTCGCGGCGGCCGGCCCGGACCTGACGGCCCACCTCGCCGCCCACGGCCCGGTGCCGTCGATCGGCCCGGGCATCGTCGACGAGATCGGCCTCGCCGGGATCGACGGTCGCGGCGGCGCCGGGTTCCCCCTCGCGCGGAAGCTCCAGGTCGTCGCGGGACAGGCGCGTCGCCGGCGGAGCGGACGCACACCCGTCATCGTCGGGAACGGCGCCGAGGGCGAGCCGGCCAGCCGCAAGGACGCCGTGCTCCTCGAACGGGCCCCGCACCTCGTGCTCGACGGCCTCGTCGTCGCGGCCGTCGCCGTGGGGGCCACCGAGGCCGTCGTCGCGACGAGCGAGCGTCTCGCCGAGCACGTCCGCCGGGCGATCGACGAGCGGACGGCCGTGGCCGCCCGGCACGGTCACGCGTCGGACCCGGTGACCCTCGGCGTCCGTGCCCTGCCGCACACCTCGTTCGTGGCCGGTGAAGCCGGCGCCCTCGCGTCCGCCGTGTCGGGCGGACGCGGACTGCCGGAGGACCGCGTCGTGCGGCTCGCTGAGCGCGGTCCGAGCGGACGCCCCACCCTCGTGTCGAACGTCGAGACCCTCGCGCAGGCGGCGCTCGTCGCCCGGTACGGGGCGGCGTGGGCGCGGAGCGTCGGGAGCGCGACGGCTCCCGGGACCCGTCTCGTCACCGTCAGCGGCGTGACCGACCCGGCCCGTGCCGTGGTGCTGGAGACCGCCGGGGGTGCGCCGCTCGGGGACCTGCTGGGAGCCTCCCGGCTGGACACGGCCGACCCACGCCGGACGCGCGCCGTCCTGGTCGGCGGATGGGGCGGGACCTGGGTGCCGGCGACGGCGCTCGACACCCCCTTCGACGTGGACGGCCTCGCGCCGTGGGGAGCGGCACCCGGTGCCGGCGTCCTCGCGGTGCTCGACGACCGGACCTGTCCGATCGCGGTGACGGCGCGGATCGCGGCGGCGCTCGCCGACGCGTCGGCGGGGCGGTGCGGACCCTGCGTGAACGGCCTGCCACGGATCGCGGAGGTGGTGGCGGCGCTCGCCTCCGGGCGCCCGGCCGGGGACCTGGCGGCGGAGGTGCGGCGGCTCGTCGGCCTCGTCGACGGCCGGGGCGCGTGCCACCACCCCGACGGCGTGGCACGCATGGTCCGGAGCGCGATGACCGTGTTCCGGGACGACGTGCAGGCGCACCTCGGGGGTCACTGCCAGGTCGCGGGAGGTACCCGGTGACCGCCCTGCACGTGGACTGGACCCGGTGCCGAGGGCGCGGGCTCTGCACGGAGCTCCTCGCCGGGCGGCTGTCGCGCGACGAGTGGGGCTACCCGATCACGACGGACGGCAGCGGGACGCGGGACGTCCCGGTCCGGCCGGACGAGCTGGACGCGGCCCGGGACGCGGTCGCGATGTGCCCGCTGCAGGCCTTGCGACTCACCTCGGACTGACGCCGGCCGATCAGTACCAGTGCGGGTCGACGCTCATCTCGTGGTTCCACGCACCGCACGGCGACCCGTACGCGTCGTGGATGTACGCCAGGCCCCAGTTGATCTGCGTCGCCGCGTTCGTCCGCCAGTCCGCACCGGCGACCGCCATCTTCTCCGCCGGGAGCGACTGGGGGATGCCGTACGCGCCGCTCGACGTGTTCAGCGCGTTCGCCCGCCAACCGGACTCCTGGGTCCACAGGGACACCAGGCACGAGAACTGGTCGGAGCCCCAGCCGTAGGCGCCGATCGCGCTGCGGGCGTAGGCCTGTGCTCCCGACGGGTCGACCACGACGCCGCCCGTGCTCGGGTAGGACGACCCGACGCTCGTCGCGGGTGTCGTCGTGTGGGTCGCCGCGGCAGCTGCCGCAGCCGCTGCCGCCTCGCGCTTCCGCTGCTGCTCGGCCTTCTGCGCCGCGACCTGCACGCCGAGCTGGTACCGCTGTTCGGTCGTCGCGGTGGTGTCCTTGAGCGCCGCCAGCTGGGCGTACAGCTCGTCGCTGTGCTGCTGCGTGTCGTCGACGGCGGCGTTCGCGACCGCCTCCGCGTCCTCCGCAGCGCTCGCCGTCGACTCCGCCCGGGCCGCGAGGTCGGCACGCTCGTCCTCGGCGCGGGTGGCCTGGTCGTGCAGCGACGACGCGGTCCCCGCGGCGACCGAGGCGTCGTCCATCACGTCGGCCCACGTCGACGACAGCTGGTCGAGCGCCCCGAGCTGGTAGAGCAGCTGCGAGGGGTCCTTCGCCGTCGCGATGCGGGTGGTCATCTGGCTCGTGCTGCTGTCGCGGTAGAGGTTCGCGGCGAGCTGGCCGGCGCGCTGCTCGGCGCGCTCCGCGGTCGCCGCCGCGTGGTCGGCCTGGGCCTGGAGGGCCGTGGCGGCCTGGGTGGCGGAGGTCAGCGCCGCCTCGGCAGCGTCCGCCTTCTGGGAGGCGTCGAGCGCGGCCTGCGACTTCACCGCTGCGGCCTGCTGCGCGGAATCGAGGGCGGCCTGGACCCGGGCGACCTCGGTCTTCTTCGCCTGCTCGTCACCCTTCGCGCGCTCGACGTCCTGCCAGGTCGGGTACTCCGTCGCGTTCGCCGGGACAGCGGTGACGACGGGGGCGACGAGCGCGCCGACGACCACAGTGGCCGCGACGAACCAGCCCCGGGAAGGGGTGAGGCGCATGCGGGCAGGCTACCGAGGACACGCCCGTTCGCCCTGAGCCTCGCCGTCGAACGGCTGAGGACTGGTAAAGTCCATCACGTCCGAGGACCGTTTCCCCGGACGTCACACAAACACTGCGCAGGCCGGGCACGGAGCTGGTCATCGGTGGTGGCTCGCGGGCCGGACGGTTTCCCGAGTGCTTCTACTGCTGGCCAGACATGCGTCCCGAACTCTTCGGCGCGCACGCACCATGGTGCCGTGGCCCCAGCCTGCCGAACACATCAAGGAGGCACCCTTTTGGAGGGTCCCGAGATCAAGTTCGCCGAGGCCGTTCTCGACAACGGCAAGTACGGCAAGCGCACCGTCCGGTTCGAGACCGGTCGGCTCGCACAGCAGGCCCAGGGCGCGGTCGCCGCGTACCTCGACGAGGACACGATGCTCCTCTCGGCCACCAGCGCCGGCAAGCACCCGCGTGAGGGCTTCGACTTCTTCCCGCTGACCGTCGACGTCGAGGAGCGCTCGTACGCCGCCGGCAAGATCCCCGGTTCGTTCTTCCGTCGCGAAGGCCGTCCCAGCACCGAGGCGATCCTCGTCTGCCGTCTCATCGACCGGCCGCTGCGCCCGTCGTTCGTCGACGGCCTCCGCAACGAGGTCCAGATCGTCATCACCGTCCTGAGCATCGCTCCGGACGAGTTCTACGACGCGCTCGCGATCAACGCGGCGTCCGCGTCGACGCAGATCTCCGGTCTGCCGTTCTCCGGCCCGATCGCCGGTGTGCGCCTCGCGCTCATCGGTGACCAGTGGGTCGCGTTCCCGAAGGCGTCGCAGCTCGCCGAGGCCGTCTTCGACCTCACGGTCGCGGGCCGTGTCGTCACGGACGAGGCCGGCAACGAGGACGTCGCCATCATGATGGTCGAGGCCGAGGCCACCGAGCACAGCTGGGACCTCATCCAGGGCGGCGCCACCAAGCCCGACGAGGCCGTCGTCGCGCAGGGTCTCGAGGCGGCGAAGCCGTTCCTCAAGCAGCTCGTCGAGGCGCAGGCGAAGATGGCCGCCCAGTCGGCCAAGGAGATCCAGGACTACCCGGTCTTCCCGCCGTACGCCCCCGAGGTCTACGACGCGGTCGAGGCCATCGCGCTCTCCGAGCTCGGCGACGTCTACAAGATCGCCGGCAAGCTCGAGCGCCAGGACGCCGACGACGCCCTCAAGGCTCGCGTCAAGGAGGCCATCGCCGCCAAGGTGACGGCCGGCGAGCTCCCCGAGAGCGCCAACGGCCAGGTCAGCGGCGCCTACAAGTCGGTCACGAAGAAGGTCGTCCGCGGCCGCATCCTGACCGAGCAGGTCCGCATGGACGGTCGCGGCCTCGCCGACATCCGTCCGCTCGACGCCGAGGTCGCCGTGATCCCGCGCGTCCACGGTTCGGCGATCTTCCAGCGCGGCGAGACCCAGATCCTGGGCGTCACCACGCTGAACATGCTCAAGATGGAGCAGCAGATCGACTCGCTGTCGCCCGTCACCAAGAAGCGCTACCTGCACCACTACAACTTCCCGCCGTACTCGACGGGTGAGACCGGTCGTGTGGGTTCGCCGAAGCGTCGCGAGATCGGGCACGGCTTCCTCGCCGAGCGCGCCCTCGTGCCGGTGCTGCCGTCGCGCGAGGAGTTCCCCTACGCCATCCGTCAGGTGTCCGAGGCCCTCGGCTCCAACGGTTCGACGTCGATGGGCTCCGTCTGCGCCTCGACCCTGTCGCTCCTCAACGCCGGTGTGCCCCTCAAGGCCCCGGTCGCGGGCATCGCGATGGGCCTCGTCTCCGACACCGTCGACGGTCAGACCCGCTACGCGGCGCTGACCGACATCCTCGGTGCCGAGGACGCGCTCGGCGACATGGACTTCAAGGTCGCCGGGACCTCGGACTTCGTCACGGCCATCCAGCTGGACACGAAGCTCGACGGCATCCCGTCGTCGGTCCTCGACGCCGCGCTCAAGCAGGCCAAGGAGGCCCGCTCGGCCATCCTCGGTGTGCTCAACGAGGCGATCGACGCCCCCGACGAGATGGCGGACACCGCTCCTCGTGTCATCTCGGTGCAGATCCCCGTCGACAAGATCGGCGAGCTGATCGGCCCGAAGGGCAAGA
Source organism: Curtobacterium sp. AB451 (assembly GCF_050585845.1). NCBI lineage: Bacteria > Bacillati > Actinomycetota > Actinomycetes > Micrococcales > Microbacteriaceae > Curtobacterium > Curtobacterium sp. AB451. The sequence goes on along the minus strand of NZ_JBOBQG010000001.1, from coordinate 27,355 downwards.
CGATCAACGGCATCCAGGACGAGACCGGCGCCGACATCTCCATCGAGGACGACGGCACCGTGTACATCGGCGCCGTCGACGGTCCGTCGGCCGAGGCCGCCCGCGCCCAGGTCAACGCGATCGCGAACCCGACGAACCCGGAGATCGGGGACCAGTTCCTCGGCACGGTCGTCAAGATCGCCACGTTCGGTGCGTTCGTGTCGCTGCTCCCGGGCCGCGACGGTCTGCTCCACGTCTCCGAGGTGCGCAAGCTCGCCGGTGGCAAGCGTGTGGAGAACGTCGAGGACGTCCTCGGCGTCGGCCAGAAGATCCTGGTCGAGGTCACCAAGGTCGACGACCGCGGCAAGCTGTCGCTCGCGCCGGTCGTCGCCGACGAGGTGGACACCGAGGGTGGCAAGGGTCACGAGACCCACGCCGAGGCCCCGGCCGAGGGCTGATCCCTCCCGCGTCGTGACGCACGAACGGCCGCCGTCCCTTCCGGGGCGGCGGCCGTTCGCCGTTGCGGGGCGTGGCGCGGGCGGCGCGCCACCTGGGTCAGGTTTCGCGCTGACCGTGCGCCAGCTCGGTCAGGTTTCGCGCTGCCCGTGTGTCGGCTGGACCAGGTTTCGCGCTGACCGACAGTTCACGGCCCGCCGAGCGCGTGACCTGTCGGTGAGCGCGAAAGCACCCGGCGCCCGGCGCGACTACGCCGCGGGGGTCTCCTGCGTGCCGACCAGCTGCGCGCGTCCGAGCAGGTGCTCGCGGAGCACGAAGCCCACGACCGCGGGTGTCGCGTCGGCCGGTGCCTCGAGGACCGGCACGTCGAGCGCGCTCAGCGTGAAGAAGTACCGGTGCGGCCCGTGCCCGGCAGGCGGAGCGGCGCCGAGGAAGGTGTCCGTGCCGAACTCGTTCCGGCGGCGGAGCGCCTCGGCGGGGAGCAGCGCGTCGTCGGTCCCCGCTCCGGCGGGCAGTGAGGTCGCCGAGGCCGGGATGTCGGTCAGGCTCCAGTGCCAGAACCCGGAGCCGGTCGGGGCATCGGGGTCGTACACCGTCAGGACGAAGCTCTGCGTGCCCTCGGGCGCGCCGGACCACTCGAGCGCGGGGGAGCGGTCCTCGCCGCCGACGTCGCTGCCGCGCGCGGACGTCGGGAGCACACCGCCGTCGCTGAAGTCGGGGCTGGTCAGGGTGAAGGTGGGCACCTCGGGGAGGTTCCAGTTGGGGTCGTTGGCCATGCCCCCAGCCAACACCCGCGGCCTCGGACGTCGCTCGGTGCCGCCGCACGGTGCGCGTTTCGTCGGCCGGTGCGGTGTTGGTGGCTGGGTGCGGCGCTCCAGGCCGGCACGGTGCGCGGAACCGCCCACCGGATGGGTCGGTGCGCACGGTGCGGACTGGAGGCGCGGTGCCAGCCCGCCACGTCCCTCCCGTCCGCACGGTGCGCGCCTCGTCGGGCGGTGATGCGTTCGTGACGGTGGCCGCGCACGGTGCGCGTTTCGTCGGCTGGTGCGGTGTTGGTGGCTGGGTGCGGCGCTCCAGGCCGGCACGGTGCATGGAACCTCGCACGGGGTGCGCAGGTGCGCAGGTGCGCACGGTGCGGACTGGAGGCGCGGTGCCGGCCCGCCACGTCCCTCCCGTCCGCACGGTGCGGAGTGGAGGCGCGGTGCCGGGCCGCTACGTTCCTCCCGTCCGCACGGTGCGCGCCTTGTCGGCTGGTGCGGTGTTGGTGGCTGGGTGCGGCGCTCCAGGCCGGCACGGTGCGCGGAACCGCGCACGGGGTGCGCAAGCGCGCACCGTGCGACAGGACAGCCGCGCGCCGCGCTCCGCGCGCCGCGCCGCAGCGCCGTCAGTCCGCGAGCACGCGCTCGACGACGCGGCCGAGGGCCGCCGTCGCCGCGATCGCGTCGCCGGCGTACGCGCCGGACATGGCGCCGTCGCGCGCGAGCATGAGCTCGTCCGCGCCGTCGCCGGGGAGCGCGTGGCCCGATGCCTGCAGCAGGTCGGCCAGCCGCTCCGTGTACCAGTCACGGTGCATGGCGACGACCTCGCGGACGGGGTCGCGCGCATCGTGGTACTCGGCCGCCGCGTTGAGGAACGCGCAGCCGCGGAACTCGGGGTCGTTCACCTCGTCGGTGAGGGCGGCGACCCACGCACGCACGGCGGCCTCGGGGGAGCCGGCGTCGGTGATGAGCTGCTCCATCCGCTGCTGCACGCGCTCGTGCTGCGTCCGGATGTAGGCCAGGATCAGGTTGTCCTTCGACCCGTAGTGCTTGTAGAACGTCGCCTTCGTGACGCTCGCCTCGGAGATGAGACGGTCGACGCCGACGCCGTGGATGCCCTCCTCGTAGAAGAGCCGCGTCGCGGTCTCGAGGATACGGACCTTCGCGCCGCCGGAGCGGGGAGCCGGGGGGACGCTCGACCCGTCCGGCGACGCGAGGTTCGTGCTCGGGCCAGGGAGACGCTGGACGGTCGGTTGGGGGGAATCGACCGTCACAGCGTGGCTCTCCTTGGACTCATCGGCTCCGCGGCGGAGCGGGGGGACTCGTACCGCGTGAGGACTGATGTCCCGAGCCACCGGATCGGAATATAGGGGGGCTTCCGATCCGGTGAGGAAACTGTACCACAGTGAGGACAGACAGACGAGTCTTTCTATCCTCTATTTCTGTACCCCACTTCGAGTGACAGGCCGGGTGCCTGTGGAAACTGGGCGATGGCCGCTCCGGGGTCAGTAGGCTCGTCTGCGATGAACCACCCAGTGCCGTTGCCGCTCGAGGCCCCGGACACGTCGTTCCTGACGTCCGGGGGCGCCTTCGTCCGCCGAACCGTCCTCCCGTCCGGCGTGCGGGTCCTGACCGAGTCCATGCCGGGGGCCAGTTCGACGAGCCTCGGCTTCTGGGTCGGGGTGGGATCCCGCGACGAGCGCGACGGCCAGTACGGCTCGACGCACTTCCTCGAGCACCTGCTGTTCAAGGGCACCGCGACCCGCTCCGCGCTCGACATCGCGATCTCGTTCGACTCCGTCGGCGGCGAGCACAACGCCGCGACCGCCAAGGAGTACACCTGCTACTACTCGCGGGTCCGGGACGCCGACGTCCCGATGGCCGTCGCGGTCATCGGTGACATGGTCACCGGGTCCGTCCTCGACGAGGCCGCGTTCGACGTCGAGCGCGGGGTCATCCTCGAGGAGCTGGCGATGGCGGCCGACGACCCGGCCGACGTCGCGGGCGAGGCGTTCTTCGCCGCCGCGTTCGACGGGCACGCCCTCGGGCGACCGATCGGCGGCACGCCCGAGAGCATCCGCGCCGTCCAGCGCGACGAGGTGCTTGCCCACTACCGCGAGCACTACGCCCCGAACGGCATCGTCGTCACCGCGGCCGGAGCCGTCGACCACGACCGGTTCTGCGCGCTGGTGGAAGCCGAGTTCCAGGGGGCGCCCAAGGCCTCCCCGCTGGCACGCCGCTCGCCGCAGCCCGTCGCCGACCCCGCCGTCCCGAAGCTCTCGGTCGTGCATCGACCGACCGAGCAGGTCTCGATGCTGCGCGGCTCGCAGGGCCTCGACCTCCGCGACGAGCGGCGTCCGGTCCTCAGCGTCCTGAACGCCGTGCTCGGCGGCGGCATGAGCTCGCGCCTCTTCCAAGAGGTCCGCGAGCGCCGCGGGCTCGCCTACGCGGTGAGCTCCTTCGCGCCCGCATACCTCGACAACGGCGCCTTCGGCGTCTACGCCGGCTGTGCGCCCGACAACGTCGCCGGTGTGATCGAGATCGTCGACGCCGAGTTCCGCCGCATGGTCGACGACGGCATCACGAGCGACGAGCTGCGCCGCGCGAAGGGGCAGATCGAGGGTGCGCTCACGCTCTCGCTCGAGGACTCCGACGCCAGGATGACCCGGCTCGGCCGCTCCGAGCTCGGTACGGGGGAGTTCACGGACCTCGCCACCGCCCTCGAACGGGTGGACCAGGTCACCACCGACGACGTCCTCGAGCTGGCCCGCGACCTCCTGACCCGCCCCACGATCACCTCGGTGGTCGGCGCGGTGCAGCAGGACGAACTCGCGGAAGCGATCGGGATCGGCGGTTGAGCACCGACATGTCGCACTACCTCTACCTCGTCCGACACGGTGAGCACCAGGACGCGGAACACGGACTCCGGGACGGCCGCCTGTCCGAACGCGGCAAGCGTCAGGCGATGCTCGTCGCGGACCGCCTCGGCGGCGTGCCCTTCGACGGCGTCTACCACTCGCCGCTCGAGGCGCCGAGCGAGACCGCGTCGTTCCTGGCGCAGCGCCTGCCGGCGATCGAACCGGAACCCTCGACGCTGCTCTTCGACTGCATCCCCTCCGGACCGACGCCGGACATGCCGCACGCGTACCAGGGCTGGTACGGCGGCATCACCGAAGAGGAGATCATCGCCGGCCAGGCCCAGATGGGCGACGCGGTCGCCGAGTGGTTCACCCCGGCGCGCGAGGACCGGCACGACCTGCTCATCACCCACAACGCCGTCATCGGCTGGTTCGTGCGCGAGGCGTTCCAGGCGCCGGAGTGGCGCTGGATGGGGACGAACGTCGCGCACACGGCGCTCACCATCATCCGGATCCGCTCGGCCAAGCCGGCCGAGGTGGTCGCGCTGAACGATCTGGCGCACCTGCCGGTCGAGCTCCGCACCGGGCTGCCGGTGGGCCAGCCCGTCTAGCGGCCGCCGCCGCGGGACCGTCCAGGAGGCGCGACCCGCCTCAGCGCACCGGCTTGCGGTACCAGGCGGTCGCGTTCGGGTTCTCGTTGAACGCGGGCACCCGCTCGTAGCCCCGGCTCCGGTACATCGCCCCCGCGGCGACGAGGGAGTCGTTCGTGTCGAGCACGATCGCGGTCGCGCCGAGGGCCGCCCCACCGGCCTCGAGCGCGTCCATCACCGCCGTCGCCACCCCGCGCCCGCGACCGTCCGGGGTCACGAACACGTGCTTCACCTCGAACCGGACGTCGTCGCCGTCGTCCGGGATCCGCCGCAGCCCGCCGCAGCCGACGGCCCGGCCGTCCTCGGACGCGACGACGAAGGTGCCGCGTGGCGGGGCGAACTCGGCCGCGGGGGTCCGCTTCCTGGCGTAGGAGCCCTGCGCACTCGGGAACGTGGCCTCGCGCTCGTCGAGGTAGGCGTCGAGCAGCGCGTCGACCTCGGGGGTGTCTGCCGGCACGGTCCTGACCTCGAGCGTCATGCGTCGATCCTAGGATGGTGGGCATGGTCACTCCCGTCGCCGTCGTCGGCGCCACCGGTCGTCTCGGGGGCCTCGTGGCCGCCGTCGTCGAGGAACTGCCCGACTTCGAGCTCGTCACGAGCCTGTCCTCGAAGGACGGTGCGCACGAAGCCGGGCCCGACGTGTTCGGCGGCGCGGCGATCGTGGTGGACGTGACCGTCCCGGCCCTCAGCCCGGCGATCGTGGACAACGCCCTCGCGAGCGGCGCCAACGTGCTCGTCGGCACGTCCGGGTGGTCCGGCGCCCGACTCGCGACGCTCCGTGCGGGGCTCGAGGAGCGCCCGGAGCAGGGCGTCTTCGTGGTCCCGAACTTCTCGATCGGGTCGGTCCTCGGCACACACCTGGCGACCATCGCCGCACCGTGGTTCCCCTCGGTGGAGATCGTCGAGACGCACCACGCCGGCAAGATCGACTCCCCGTCCGGCACCGCCGTCCGCACCGCCGAACTCATCGCCGACGCCCGCCGCGAGGTCGGTCCGGTCGACGCACCCCACGTCGACCAGCGCGCTCGCGGGCAGCAGGTCGCGAGCGTCCCGATCCACTCGCTCCGGCTGCCGGGCGTGACGGCCGTGCAGGACGTGGTGCTGAGCGGCCCGGGCGAGACCCTGACCATCCGGCACGACACGAACGACGACGTCGCCTACGTCGCCGGCATCCGGGCGGCACTGTCCGCCGTGGGGTCGATGCGCGGTCTCACGGTCGGCCTCGGCAGCGTCCTCGGCATCGGCTGACGCCGTGCGCCTGCCCCGGTTGCTCCGCTCGCCCTTCTGGGGCGCCGCGCTCATGGCGCTGCTCCTCGCGCTGTACATCGTGCTGGTCGGACAGCGCGCGGTGGCGTTCATCGCGACGGGCATCCCGATCGGCATCGGCATCGGTGTCGCGCTCTTCGTCGTCGCGGCGATCGGTGCGCTGCTGCTCGTGCTCGAGTTCCGTTTCGGGCTGCGCATCACGCGGCTCGGCGCCCGGCTGGAGCGCGAGGGCGGGGCCCCGGCCGACGTCGTGCCGGTCCGGCCATCGGGTCGCCCCATGCGTGAGGCGGCCGACGAGCTCTTCCCGCAGTACCGGGCCGCCGTCGAGGACGACCCGGCCGACTGGCGCGGCTGGTACCGCCTCGGCGTCGTCTACGACGCCGCCGGTGACCGCAAGCGGGCGCGGGCCGCGATGCGCGAAGCGCTCACCAGGGCACGCGTGTCCTGACCGGAGGCGCGGTGCGGGCCCGCACCGCGCCTCCAGTCCGTCAGCCGGTCGCGTCAGAACGCTGCGTCGACCGCGTCCTCGGCGCGCCGGTACCGGAACGCGTACCCGGACTCCAGCAGCTTCGTCGGCACCATCTGCTGGTTCGACAGGAGCATCTCGTCGGCGGCCTGCTGCAGCAGGAGCCGGAGCGCGAACTCGGGGATCCGGAACAGGTAGGGCCGGTGCAGGTCCTCGGCGACGCGCTTGGTGATGCGGTCGGACACGGCGGCCTCGGGGCCGGCGAGGTTCACGGGCCCGACGACGTCGGCTGCGTCCGGGCTCGTCGCCAGGTGCACGATCGCGCCGACCTCGTCCTCGAGCGCGATCCACGGCCAGTACTGTCCGCCGGTGCCGAGCCGACCGCCCATGCCGGCCTTCGTGAGCGGGACGAGGGGGGCGAGCGCGCCGCCGCCCTTGCCGACCACGATGCCGGTACGGAGCGTCACCACGCGGACCGCGTCCGGTGCGGCGTTCGCGGCGGCCTCCCAGGCGGTGCAGACCTCGGCGAGGAAGCCCGTGCCGGCGGCTGCGTCGTCGGCGAGCACGTCGGCGGGGCGGTCGCCGTACACGCCGGAGGCCGACCCGGACAGGAACAGGGCCGGCGGGTTCGTCGCGCGGCGCATCGCCTCGACCAGCGTGTCGGTGGCGGAGACCCGCGAGCGGAGGATCTCCTGCTTGTACGACTCGGTCCAGGGGAGCTTGCCGATGTTCGCCCCGGCGAGGTTGATCACGACGTCGGCCCCGTCGAGGATCGCGGGATCGAGCTTCCGGGAGCCGGGGGACCAGCGGAACTCGCTCGCGGTGCGCGGTTCGCGTCGCACCAGCGTGGTGACGTGGTGGCCCGCCTCGCGCAGGGCGTGGACGAGGGGCGTGCCGATGAAGCCGGACGCGCCGGCGACCAGGATCGAGAGGGGCGGTGTCATGTCGCTCACCGTACCCAACGGACGTAGGCTCTTCGTGTGACCGAGACCGTGCTGCCCGACGCCTCCGTTCCGACCCCCTACGAGGACCTGCTGCGACGCGTCCTGACCGAGGGGACACCGAAGGGCGACCGCACCGGGACCGGCACCCGCAGCCTCTTCGGCGCGCAGCTCCGGTACGACCTGGCGGAGGGCTTCCCGCTCGTCACCACGAAGCGCGTGCACTTCAAGTCGGTGGCGTACGAGCTGCTCTGGTTCCTGCGCGGCGACGGCAACGCCCGCTGGCTGCAGGAGCACGGCGTCCGGATCTGGAACGAGTGGGCGGACGAGGACGGCGACCTCGGCCCGGTCTACGGCGTGCAGTGGCGCTCGTGGCCGACGCCGTCGGGGGAGCACGTCGACCAGATCGCGCAGGTCATCGAGCAGATCAGGACGAACCCGGACTCTCGCCGCCTGATCGTCTCGGCGTGGAACGTCGCCGACATCCCCGAGATGGCCCTCGCCCCGTGCCACGCCTTCTTCCAGTTCTACGTCGTGGACGGCAAGCTCTCGTGCCAGCTCTACCAGCGGAGCGCGGACATGTTCCTCGGCGTCCCCTTCAACATCGCCTCGTACGCGCTGCTCACCCACATGATCGCGGCGCAGACCGGCCTCGAGGTCGGCGAGTTCGTGTGGACCGGCGGCGACTGCCACGTCTACGACAACCACGTCGAGCAGGTCGAGGAGCAGCTGTCCCGCACGGCGTACGCGCTGCCGACGCTCGAGCTCGCGCCGCGTGCCTCGATCGACGACTACGAGTACGAGGACTTCACGGTCGTCGGGTACCACCACCACCCGGCGATCCGGGCCGCGGTCGCCGTCTGATGTCGTCCTCGTGGGCCGAACCGGTCCGGGGCGTCGGCATGGTCTGGGCGCGCGCGACGAACGGCGTCATCGGCGCGGACGGCGGGATGCCGTGGCACGTGCCGGAGGACCTCGCGCACTTCCGACAGGTGACGGGCGAGGCCACCGTGGTGATGGGCCGTCGGACGTGGGAGTCGCTGCCGGAACGCTTCCGACCGCTGCCGGGGCGCCGGAACGTCGTGCTGACCCGGGACGCCGCGTGGGCGTCGTCCGAGGCCGCGTCCGGAGCCGAGGTGGTGCACGACCTCGCGACCGCGCTCGACACGGACGAGCCGGTGTGGATCATGGGCGGCGGGCAGGTGTACGCGGCGGGGGTGCCCTTCGCCGACCGCGTGTCCGAGACGGTCATCGACGTCGAGGTCCCGGGCGACACCGTGGCGCCGGAGCTCGACGACGCCTGGGTCCTGGCCGACGAGGGCCCGTGGCAGGAGTCGCGCGCCGACGGGACGCGGTACCGCTTCCTCGAGTGGCGCCGGCGGGCGTAGCGCCGGGTGCCGCGCTCGGTGCGTGCCGCACGGCCGCAGGGTGCGAGCCGGGGCCGCGCCGCGCCTCCCGGCCTCCGCGCTCCGGACCGCACCGTCCACGCGGACGGCAGCCCCCGCGCGCATCCCCGGTACGCTGGTGCCCGTGTCCCCGCGTGAGAATCCCTTCGGCCAGGTCCTCGTCGCCCTCGTGACCCCGTTCACGGCTGACGGCGAGGTCGACTGGCCCGGCGTCGAGCAGCACATCGACGACTGCATCACGGCCGGCGCCGACGGCATCGTCGTCACCGGGACGACCGGCGAGACGTCGACGCTCACCGACCCCGAGAAGCTCCGGCTCGTCGAGGTCGGCAAGTCCGTCGCCGCGGGGCGCGCGAAGATCATCACCGGCGGTGGCTCGAACGAGACCGCGCACGCGATCCACCTGTACAAGCAGAGCGAGCGGGCCGGCGCCGACGGCGTGATGATCGTCACGCCGTACTACAACAAGCCGACCCAGTCCGGCGTGCTCACCCACTTCCGGATGATCGCCGACGCCACCGACCTGCCGGTGATCCTGTACGACATCCCCGGACGCACGGGCATCCCGATCACGTACGAGACGATCGTGCGGGCCTCGCACCACCCGAACATCCTCGCCGTGAAGGACGCCAAGGGCGACTTCGCCGAGGTGTCCCGGGTGCTCAACAACACCGACCTCATGTACTTCTCCGGCGACGACACGAACGTGCTCCCGCACCTGTCGATCGGCGCGACGGGGCTCATCGGCGTGACCGCGAACATCACGAGCACGCCGTACCGCACCATCGTCGACGCCGTGAACCGCGGCGACCTCGCCACCGCGACCGCCGAGCACAAGCGCGTCGAACCCCTCGTCCGTGCGATCATGACCCACGTCCCGGGGACCGTCGCGGCGAAGTACGTGCTGCACGGGCTCGGTCGCATCGGCAGCCCCCGCGTGCGCCTGCCGCTCGTCGGTCCCGAGGACTCCGAGGCGTACGCCATCGAGACCTCGCTCGAGGCCGTCCGGGACATCCCGGGCGCCGACTTCTCCAACTTCCGCCCCGACCGCAACGCAGCGGCCGGCGGTGCTCTACCGAAGGTGCCAGGCACCACCCGCTAGCGAACACCGCGGCACGCTCCCCGCGTGTCGCCCGAATCCGTAGGACCGAATGCCCACACAGATCTCCACACCGCAGCCGCTCGAACCCGGCACCCTCCGCGTCATCCCCGTCGGGGGACTCGGCGAGATCGGTCGCAACATGACCGTCTACGAGTACGAGGGCAAGCTGCTCGTCGTCGACGCCGGTGTGCTCTTCCCTGAGGAGCACCAGCCGGGCGTCGACCTGATCCTGCCGGACTTCTCGCCGATCCGGGATCGTCTCGACGACGTCCTCGGTGTCGTGCTCACGCACGGCCACGAGGACCACATCGGCGCCGTCCCGTACCTGCTGAAGCTCAAGGGCGACATCCCCCTGATCGGCTCCACCCTGACCCTCGCGCTCGTCGAGGCGAAGCTCAAGGAACACCGGATCAAGCCGTACACGCTCGTCGTGGCCGAGGACCAGACCGAGCAGCTCGGCCCGTTCCACCTCGAGTTCGTGGCCGTGAACCACTCCATCCCGGACGCCCTCGCCGTCGCGATCACGACCCCCGCCGGTCGGGTCCTGCACACGGGCGACTTCAAGATGGACCAGCTCCCGCTCGACGACCGCATCACCGACCTGCGTGCCTTCGCGCGGCTCGGCGAACAGGGCGTCGACCTGTTCCTGCCGGACTCCACCAACGCCGATGTGCCCGGGTTCACCGCGCCCGAGCGCGACATCGGACCGGTGCTCGAGAACATCATCACGCGCGCGCGCAAGAAGGTCGTCGTGGCGAGCTTCTCGTCGCACGTCCACCGCGTGCAGCAGGTGCTCGACGCCGCCGCGGCCGCGAACCGCAAGGTCGCGTTCATGGGTCGCTCGATGATCCGCAACATGACCATCGCCGCCGACCTCGGCTACCTCCGGGTGCCCGAGAACGTGCTCATCGACACGAAGAAGGCGAAGAACGTCCCCGACGACCAGATCGTCTACATGTCGACCGGGTCCCAGGGCGAGCCGATGGCCGTGCTGGCCCGCATGGCGAACCTCGAGCACCAGATCGAGATCGGCGAGGGCGACACCGTCATCCTCGCCTCGTCGCTGATCCCCGGCAACGAGAACGCCGTGTACCGCGTGATCGACGGGCTCACCAAGCTCGGCGCGAAGGTCGTGCACAAGGGCAACGCGAAGGTGCACGTCTCCGGGCACGCATCTGCCGGCGAGCTGCTCTACTGCTACAACATCCTGCGTCCGCGCAACGTCCTGCCCGTGCACGGCGAGCACCGCCACCTGTACGCCAACGCGGACCTCGCGATCCAGACCGGTGTCCCGCCGCGCAACGTCATCCTCGGCCAGGACGGCATCGTCGTCGACCTGAAGGACGGCGTCGCCACGGTCGCCGGACAGCTCGACATCGGGTACGTCTACGTCGACGGGTCGACCGTCGGCGAGATCACCGACGCCGACCTCAAGGACCGTCGGGTCCTGGCGGAGGAGGGCTTCATCTCGATCTTCGCCGCGGTGGACTTCACCACCGGCCAGTGTGTCGTCGGCCCGGAGATCCAGTCGCGCGGATTCGCCGAGGACGACTCGGTCTTCGACGACGTCCGTCCGCAGATCGCGAAGGCCCTGGCCGAGGCGGCCGCGAACGGCACGCGCGACGGGCATGCCTTCGGGCAGGTCGTCCGCCGGACCGTGGGCCGCTGGGTGAACACGAAGCACCGTCGGCGGCCGATGATCGTTCCGGTGGTCATCGAGGCGTGACGCGCCGCGGCCGACGCGCACGTCGCGTCGGCCGCATCCGAGACCGTCCAGGAGGCGCGGTGCACGTTCCGTCGGGAACGCGCGCCGCGCCTCCTGGCACGTCCGGCGGAGTCTGCAACCCGCGTGCGCGCGCCGGGGACCGCATCCGCGGCGGGGCTTCCTCGGAATGTCCTGCGTGGGGCTTAGGGTTCTGCCCATGGCCGGAGGCACCAAGTCGACCACGCGCTCACGCGCGTCCTCGTCGTCCCGTGGGAGCGGGACGCGCGGGACGTCGCGCACCCAGGCCACGACGAAGAAGCTCCCACCGGCGGCCCCCGGTCCGGTCTTCCGCGAGCAGAACCCCCTGGTGACGTTCTGGCTCGCGATGGCGCACGGCGTCGGCGCGGTCTTCCGGCTGCTCGGCACCGAGACCCTCGAGAAGGACCAGCGACGCGACGGCTTCCCGTTCCTGCTGTTCGTGCTCGCGGTGGCCGGCGCCGTGGTCGAGTGGCTCAACCCGACGAACGCGGTCTCGGTCGCGCTCGACGCCTACACGTTCGGCGGCCTGTTCGGACGTCTCGCGTTCGCGCTGCCCGTGATCATGGTCGTCTTCGCCGGCTGGCTCTTCCGGCACCCGGCCTCCGTGCACGACAACACCCGGATCGGGATCGGCCTCGGGCTGCTGCTCGTCTCGATCGCGGCGCTCTGCCACGTGTTCGGCGGCCAGCCGCACGCCTCGGACGGCATGCCCGCGCTGGCGACGGCCGGCGGCGTGATCGGCTGGGTCGTCATCGCCTGGTTGGTCGCGGTCGCCACCGAGTGGGTGGCGGTGCCGGTCGCCGTGCTGCTCCTCGTGCTCTCGCTCTTCATCATCACCAAGACGCCGCCGAACAAGATCGGCCGGCGCCTGCACGAGCTCTACGCGTACCTGTTCGGCGCGCCGGCACCGGCGACCGAGACGGACGAACCCGTCGCCGAGACGCCCACGGCGCGGACGAAGCCGACGAAGAAGCGGGGCGCGAAGGGCGACACCGACTTCCAGCTCTTCGACGACCTCGGCTTCGACGACGAGCGCGCGGCGGCCGAGGCGGACGCCGACGGCGGCACCGTGCCGTGGTGGCGCCGCAACAAGTCCGGCCGCGAAGAGGACCCCGCGTACGACAGCCCCGTGATCAGCGGCGCGACGTCGACCGTGCCCCCGGCGGCCGCCCCCGCCGCGGGTTCCGATGCCGGTGCCGCGGCCGGCCTCGTCGACCACACACCGGCCGAGCCGGGCTCGGTCAACCTCAACGACTCGGTCGAGCAGGACCTCGAGATCGCCGAGCAGGCGCTCCGCGACTTCGGGACCCCGGTGCCGGAGCGTCCCGCCGCGGCCGAGTTCGTCCGTCCGGACGCCGCGGTGTCGCCGGTGGTGTCCCCGTCGCTCCCGGTCGAGGAACCCCAGCTCGACGCCACGGACGACGCGGACGGCTTGCCCCCGGTCGCCGGCCCCGACGAGGACCCCGCCGCCCCGTACCGGCTGCCCGCCGCGACGACGCTGAGCTCCGGCACGCCGTCCGTCGCCCGCAGCCAGGCCAACGACGACATCGTCGCCGCGATCACGAGCGTCCTCACCGAGTTCAAGGTGGACGCGAAGGTCACCGGCTTCTCGCGCGGCCCGACCGTCACCCGGTACGAGATCGAGCTCGGCCCCGGCGTGAAGGTGGAGCGGGTCACCGCGCTGTCCAAGAACCTGTCGTACGCGGTCGCCTCGAACGAGGTCCGCATCCTCTCGCCGATCCCGGGCAAGAGCGCGATCGGTGTCGAGATCCCGAACACCGACCGCGAGACGGTGTCCCTCGGCGATGTGCTGCGGTCGAACGCGGCACGGAAGTCCAAGCACCCGATGACCATCGGCGTCGGCAAGGACGTCGAGGGTGGCTTCGTCGTGGCGAACCTCGCGAAGATGCCGCACCTGCTCGTCGCCGGCTCCACGGGGTCCGGCAAGTCGGTGTTCATCAACTCGATGATCACCTCGCTGCTCATGCGCGCGAAGCCGTCCGAGGTCCGCATGGTCCTCGTCGACCCGAAGCGCGTCGAGCTCTCGATCTACGCCGGCGTCCCGCACCTCATCACGCCCATCATCACGAACCCCAAGAAGGCTGCCGAGGCGCTGCAGTGGGTCGTGAAGGAGATGGACATGCGGTACGACGACCTGGCGTCGTTCGGGTTCCGGCACGTCGACGACTTCAACAAGGCGATCGCCAACAACGAGATCATCCTGCCCGCGGGCAGCGAGCGGAAGCTCAAGCCGTACCCGTACCTGCTCGTCGTCGTCGACGAGCTCGCGGACCTGATGCTCGTCGCGCCCCGTGACGTCGAGGAGTCGATCGTCCGCATCACCCAGCTCGCCCGAGCCGCCGGCATCCACCTGGTGCTCGCGACGCAGCGCCCGTCGGTCGACGTCATCACCGGACTGATCAAGGCCAACGTGCCGTCGCGCATCGCGTTCGCGGTGACGAGCGTCACCGACTCCCGGGTCATCCTCGACCAGCCGGGCGCCGACAAGCTCATCGGCCAGGGCGACGCGCTCTTCCTGCCGATGGGGTCCTCGAAGTCCCTGCGCGTGCAGGGCGCCTGGGTGCAGGAGAGCGAGGTCGCCGAGGTCGTCCAGCACGTCACCCGGCAGGCCCGCCCGGAGTACCGGCAGGACGTCCAGGCCGTGGTCGAGCGCAAGGAGATCGACGCGGACATCGGCGACGACCTCGAGCTGTTGCTCGCGGCCGTCGAGCAGGTCGTGTCGACGCAGTTCGGGTCGACCTCGATGCTGCAGCGGAAGCTCCGAGTCGGGTTCGCCAAGGCCGGACGACTCATGGACCTCATGGAGTCCCGCGACATCGTCGGGCCCTCCGAGGGCTCCAAGGCACGCGACGTCCTCGTGACGACCGACCAGCTGCCGGCCGTGCTCGCGAAGCTCCGGGGCGAGGAGCCACCGGCGGGTGCCGCAGCGGCCGCCCCCGCCCCTGCCGGCGGTCCTGGTGGCACTCCGGCCGCCGCGGTCCCGACGTCGCCGTCCGCGCCGACCGGCGACACCGACCGGTACGGTTCCGATCCGGTGGCGGACATGACCCGCGGGTACGATGAGGTCGACGACGAGCCCGATGAGGACGCGTGGGGACTGACGGGCAGGGAGTGAGTGCGATGACCGCCTCGGACAGCACGGAGACCACGCACGGCGCACGCTTCCCGTGGCGCGGCCGGCTCCTGCGCAAGGGCCCCGGCCCGGCGTCGACGGGCAACGTCGCGAACATCATCACGGTCGTGCGCATCCTGATGGCGCCGCTGTTCTTCGTGCTGCTGTTGACGGATGCCGGTGCCGACGGGTCGCTGCGCATCTGGGCGGCCGTCGTCTTCGTCGTGGCGATCGTGACGGACAGCGCCGACGGGATCATCGCCCGGCGGCAGAACCTCGTCACCGACTTCGGGAAGCTCGTCGACCCGATCGCCGACAAGGTCCTCATCGGTGGGGCGCTCGTCGCCCTGTCGATCCTCGGCGAGCTGCCTTGGTACGTGACCGTGCTGATCATGGTCCGTGAGATCGGCATCACGGTGTTCCGCTTCGCGGTCCTCTCCGACCGGGTGATCCCGGCGAGCCGTGGCGGCAAGATCAAGACCGTCCTGCAGGCCGTCGCGCTGACCGCCGCGCTCTTCCCGTGGTGGAACCTCGTCGGGGACTGGGCGCACTGGGTGAACGGCATCCTGATGACCGCGGCGCTCCTGGCGACCGTCCTGAGCGGGATCGACTACCTGTACCAGGCGTGGAAGCACAACCGGACCACGGCGTGACCCCGGCCGACGACCGGGCCGACGTCGCCGCGGTCGCCCGCGACCTCGTCGCCCGGCTGACGGACGCGGGGGAGACCGTCGCGGTGGCCGAGTCGCTCACCGGCGGCCTCGTCGTGTCGACGTTGGTGGCGGTCCCCGGAGCCAGCGCGGTGGTCCGCGGCGGGGTGGTGGCCTACGCGACGCCCGTGAAGCACACCGTGCTCGGTGTCTCCGAGGCGCTGCTCGCGTCGAACGGCGCCGTCGACCCAGAGGTCGCGCGGCAGATGGCGGCCGGCGTCCGGCGGGCTCTCGCGGTCGACGGCGATCCCGCGACCTGGGGGATCAGCACGACCGGTGTCGCCGGGCCGGACCCGCAGGACGGTCAGCCCGTGGGCACCGTGTTCGTCGGCATCGCGGACGTGGACGGCGCCGTGTCCTTCGAACTGCACCTCGACGGCGACCGCGATGCAATCCGACGGGCGACCGTCTCCGAACTCCTGGCACGGATGTCGTCCACGATCCGGGGCCGGGAATAGGTCCCGTTTCCACTGGGTTACATCTCACGCAATCTCCAGCAGTAGAGCAGCCAGCGTGGTTAGCATGCTGCAACCGGCAACGCTACTGTTGCTGAACCCGAACTCGGCCACCCGGACCGAGCGGGCGCGGAGACGACAGAGAGGAGGAGTTCTCATGGTTCTCGTTCGTCAGGAAATCGGCGACGTTCTGCGGGACTTCCGCTTGCAGAAGGGCCGGACCCTCCGTCAGGTCGCGTCCAAGGCCAGCGTGGCTCTCGGGTACCTCAGCGAGGTCGAGCGCGGGCAGAAGGAAGCCAGCTCGGAGATCCTCGCGTCCGTCGCGGACGCGCTGGACACCCCGATCTCGACCATCATGCGTGAGGTCGGCGACCGCCTCGCGGTCATCGAGGGACTCACCCCGGTCCCCGACACGCTCCCGGACGACCTCGTCGCCGAGTTCGACAACGACCTCGCGGTGCGCTGACGCCACCGCTTCGAAGAACGCCCCCGTCGGTCCGCCGGCGGGGGCGTTCGTCGTTCGCGGGGTGACGCCGTGGCTACGCTGGAACGATGCGTGTGAGTGAGTTCTGGCGGGCCGTCGACCAGGTGTTCGGCGATGCGTACGGTGCCGTCGTCAGCCGTGACGTCGTGCTCGAGGAGCTCGGTGGACGATCGGCGGCCGAGGCACTCGACGCGGGGATCGATGCGCGCCGCGTGTGGGAGGCGCTGTGCGAGTCGCAGGACGTCCCGCTCGAGAAGCGGCACGGCAAGGGGTTGGCGGAGCCGAGGGACTGAGGCGGGGCGGGCGGGCGGGCGCGCGCATCGCTCACGCGCCGTCCGAAACTCTGTTCGGCGTGTTGCTCGAACGGGTGTTCGATCGGTGGTAGCTTCCTCCACAGCGGCGCTGTCCAGTGAGTTCGTCCACAGATCGCGTGGCCGTCGGCAGTGATGTCGGTGGCCCGCCCTAGGTTCGAGTCAACGGGAACAGCCCGAAGCCTTGTCGCTGAAGCACCGGCCCTGCACCATCGGCCGGGGTGGACGCGACAGCCTACAGGCGGCCGACACCGAGCACGAAGGAGCACACCATGCCATCACCCCAGGACCGCGAGAAGGCCCTCGAGACCGCTCTCGCCCAGATCGACCGTCAGTTCGGCAAGGGCACGGTCATGCGCCTCGGCTCGGACGAGCGTGCTCCCGTCGCCACCATCCCGACGGGGTCGGTCGCGCTCGACGTCGCGCTCGGCATCGGCGGACTCCCGCGCGGCCGCATCATCGAGATCTACGGCCCGGAGTCGTCGGGTAAGACGACCCTGACGCTGCACGCGATCGCCAACGCCCAGCGCGCGGGCGGCATCGCAGCCTTCATCGACGCCGAGCACGCGCTCGACCCCGAGTACGCGAAGAAGCTCGGTGTCGACATCGACGCGCTGCTCGTCTCCCAGCCGGACACCGGTGAGCAGGCGCTCGAGATCGCCGACATGCTCGTCCGTTCCGGTTCCATCGACCTCGTCGTCATCGACTCCGTCGCCGCGCTCGTGCCCCGTGCCGAGATCGAGGGCGAGATGGGTGACTCGCACGTCGGTCTGCAGGCCCGACTCATGTCGCAGGCGCTCCGCAAGCTCGCCGGTGGCCTCAACCAGACGCAGACCACGATGATCTTCATCAACCAGCTGCGCGAGAAGATCGGTGTGTTCTTCGGTAGCCCGGAGACCACCGCCGGCGGCAAGGCGCTGAAGTTCTACGCCTCGGTCCGTCTCGACATCCGTCGCATCGAGACGCTCAAGAGCGGCACCGACGCGGTCGGCAACCGCACTCGCGTCAAGGTCGTGAAGAACAAGATGGCCCCGCCCTTCAAGCAGGCCGAGTTCGACATCCTGTACGGCACGGGCATCTCGCGCGAGGGCTCGTTGCTCGACTTCGGTGTCGACCACGGCATCGTCAAGAAGTCGGGTGCCTGGTACACCTACGACGGTGACCAGCTCGGACAGGGCAAGGAGAACTCGCGTTCCTTCCTGATCCAGAACCCCGAGATCGCGGCCGAGATCGAGGGCAAGATCCTCGCGAAGCTCGGTGTCGGCGGTGCGTCGGCCGAAGCGGTCGAGGCGCCCGTCGACTCCATCGCGCCGAAGATCGCGGAGCGCAAGGGCGCGTGACGACCGACCACGACGGCGACGAGGGCCTCGCACCGGTCACCGACCTCTTCGGTGCACGCGGTGCGCGGTCCCGTCGCCCCGCGGCCGGTCCGGCTGCCACGCCGGACACAGCCGCGCACGACCGGGCGAACCGTCATGACACCGGACCCCTCGCCGGCAGGGGCAGCGGCACCGACACCGACACCGACACCGACGCCGATGCCGACGCGGACGCGCCGGTCCCGCTGCCGGTCCGGGGCGCCAGGGCGCAGGCCGAATGGCTCTCACCCGTCGTCGGGGACGGCTCTGGTCGGAGTGCCCGCGCTGAGCAGGACGGCTACGACGACCGCACGGCGGACGCCACGACCGCGTCCGTCTTCGCGATCGACGGCGGTGCCGAGCTCGACCCGACCGATGCGCCCCGTCCGGTCGACGAACAGCGCGCGGATGCCGAACGGCTGAGCATGCGTGCTCTCGGGCGCAAGGGCGTCAGCGAGTCCGAGCTCCGGACGATGCTGACGAAGAACGATCTCGACCCGGACGTCGTCGAGTTCGAGATCCAACGACTCACCCGTGTCGGTCTCGTGGACGACGTGGCACTCGCGACCGACCTCGTGGACCGTCTGCACGACCGGAAGGGTCTCGGCCGGCAAGGGGTCGTCGCCGAGCTCCGACGGCGCGGGATCGATCAGGCAGCGATCGACGCGGCACTCGAAGCGGCTGCCGACGACGAGGACGACGAGTTCGTCCGCGCGATCGAACTGGCGCAGAAGCGTGCGGGCCAGCTCCGCGGCCTCGACCGGGCCACGGCGGAACGTCGGCTCTCCGGGTTCCTGATGCGCAAGGGCTACAACGGCGGAGTCGTCCGCATCGCGGTCGAGCGTGCGCTCGACGGCGGTGGCCGCCCGCCGGCCGGCCCGCGCGGTTCCGTCCGCTTCGAGTAGCGTCCCGACGGTTTTACACTGGGACGACCATGGCCACCGTCGCAGCGCGCCCCCGCACCTACCAAGTCCGCACCTACGGGTGCCAGATGAACGTGCACGACTCCGAGCGGTTGAGCGGGTCGCTGCAGGCCGCCGGCTACGTCGCGGCCGACGGCGAGCAGGCAGACGTCGTCGTCATCAACACGTGCGCCGTGCGCGAGAACGCCGACAACCGGCTGTACGGCAACCTCGGGCAGCTCGCGGGCATCAAGCGCGAGCACCCCGGCATGCAGATCGCGGTCGGCGGGTGCCTGGCACAGAAGGACAAGAACGTCATCCTCGAGAAGGCGCCGTGGGTCGACGTCGTCTTCGGCACGCACAACATGGGCTCGCTGCCCATCCTGCTCGAACGTGCCCGGCACAACGACGAGGCGCAGATCGAGATCCTCGAGTCGCTCGACGTCTTCCCCTCCACCCTGCCGACGAAGCGCGACTCCACGCACAGCGGATGGGTGTCGATCTCGGTCGGCTGCAACAACACGTGCACGTTCTGCATCGTGCCGTCACTCCGCGGCAAGGAGAAGGACCGCCGACCGGGTGACGTGCTCGCCGAGATCCAGGCGCTCGTCGACGACGGGGCGATCGAGGTGACACTGCTCGGTCAGAACGTGAACTCCTACGGGGTGGAGTTCGGGGACCGCCAGGCGTTCGGCAAGCTCCTGCGCGCCGCCGGGCAGATCGACGGCCTCGAGCGGATCCGGTTCACGAGCCCGCACCCGGCCGCCTTCACGGACGACGTCATCGACGCCATGGCGGAGACGCCGAACGTGATGCCGCAGCTGCACATGCCGTTGCAGTCCGGCTCGGACCGCGTCCTCAAGGCGATGCGCCGCAGCTACCGGAGCGAGCGGTTCCTCGGCATCCTCGACCGCGTCCGGGCGAAGATCCCGCACGCGGCGATCTCGACCGACATCATCGTCGGGTTCCCCGGTGAGACCGACGCCGACTTCGAGGACACCCTGCGCGTCGTCGAGCAGTCGCGCTTCGCGTCGGCGTTCACGTTCCAGTACTCGATCCGTCCGGGCACCCCCGCGGCGACGATGGACGAGCAGCTGCCGAAGGACGTCGTGCAGGAACGCTACGAGCGACTCGTCGCCCTGCAGGAGCACATCACCGCCGAGGAGAACGCGAAGCAGGTCGGCCGCACGGTCGAGGTGCTCGTCGCGACCGGCGAAGGCAAGAAGGACGACGCGACCCGGCGGCTGTCCGGACGCGCCGAGGACTCCCGGCTCGTGCACTTCTCGGTGCCGGACGGCTCCGACGTGCCCCGGCCCGGCGACGTCGTCACGGTCGAGGTCACGCGGTCGGCGCCGCACTTCCTCCTCGCCGACGGCGACACGCCGCTGCGGATCCGTCGCACCCGCGCCGGCGACGCGTGGGACCGGGCCCAGGCCGAGAGCTGCGGGGTGCCGACGCCGACCACGGCCGGTGCCACCGACGCTCCGCGGCCGGTCTCGCTCGGCCTGCCCACGCTCCGTGTCGGGCGCTGACGAGGAGCGCGCCGACCCCGCGCGCCCCGCCGACTCCGCGCGACCCGCCGACCCCGCGCGCGCAGCCGACCCCGCGCGCCCCGCCGACCCCGCGCGACCCGCCGACCCCGCGCGCGCTGCCGACGCCGTGAGCGCTGCCGACGCCGCGCGCGCAGCCGACGCCGATCTGATCGCGGTCGTCGGGGCGACCGGCACCGGCAAGTCCGACCTCGGCATCGCCATCGCCGAACGCCTCCTCGCCGCAGGCCGACCGGCCGAGATCGTCAACGCCGACGCCATGCAGCTCTACCGGGGCATGGACATCGGCACCGCGAAGCTCGGGGTCGAAGAGCGCCGGGGCATCCCGCACCACCAGCTCGACGTCCTGGACGTCACCGACGAGGCCAGTGTGGCCGCGTACCAGCGCGACGCCCGGGCCGAGATCGAGGCGATCCACCGCCGCGGGGCCGTCGCCCTGCTCGTCGGCGGGAGCGGGCTCTACGTGTCCGCGGTGCTGTTCGACCTGGCCTTCCCGGGGACCGACCCCGAGTTGCGGGCACGGCTCGAGCGCGAGCACGAGGAACGCGGCCCGGGCATCCTGCTGGAGCGGCTCCGCGGCCTCGACCCGTCGGCGGCGGCGACCATCGACGC
The DNA here is from genome assembly GCF_050585845.1 of Curtobacterium sp. AB451. Classification (NCBI taxonomy): domain Bacteria; kingdom Bacillati; phylum Actinomycetota; class Actinomycetes; order Micrococcales; family Microbacteriaceae; genus Curtobacterium; species Curtobacterium sp. AB451. Next base: position 6,214 of record NZ_JBOBQG010000001.1, on the reverse strand, counting down.
GCGCAATCCGCGGCGGTTGATCCGCGCACTCGAGATCGCGAGCCGGTCCGAGGTCGTGACCCCGAGCCTCCCGTCCGCGCCCCGCGCCTGGCGACCCGCGCGCATCCTGCGCCTGCACCGTGAACGCGCCGAGCTCGTCGACGCGCTCCACGAGCGCGCGGCGCGCATGTTCGCCGCGGGGCTGGTCGACGAGGTCGAGGGCCTCCGCGAGCGCGGACTCGAGTCGGGGCGGACCGCGCGGGCGGCGATCGGGTACTCGCAGGCGCTCGAGGTGCTGCGCGGCGACGCGTCCGTCGATCAGGCTATCGAGGCGACCGGCGTCGCGACCCGGAAGTACGCCCGACGGCAGGTGTCGTGGTTCCGGCGGTACACGGACGCCGAGGTCCTCGACGTCACCGGCGCGGACCGGGCTGCGCTGACGGCGGCTGCCCGTAGGATCGTCCCGTGACCGAGCTGCACTTCACCAAGGGCCAGGGGACCGGCAACGACTTCGTCCTGTTCGCCGACCCCGACGCGTCGGTCGACCTGACCCCCGAGCGGATCCGCGCCATCGCGGACCGCCGGTTCGGTGTGGGTGGCGACGGAGTCATCCGCGCCGTCCGGTCCGAGTCACTGCCCGAGGGGCGCGCGCTCGTCGCCGAGGACCCCGCGGCGACGTGGTTCATGGACTACCACAACGCCGACGGCACGGTCGCCGAGATGTGCGGCAACGGCATCCGCGTGTTCGCGCGGTACCTCACCGAGTCGGGGCTCGTCGACCTCACCCCCGGCGAGACCCTGACCGTCGGCAGCCGCAAGGGACTCGTCGACATCCAGCGGACGACCAACGGCTTCTCCGCCGACCTCGGGCGATGGGGCCTCGGCATCGAGGGCGGCGGCTCGGACGACGTGCTCGTGCGGGCGAAGAACCTCGACGGAGCACGCCCTGGGCTCGGCATCGATGTCGGCAACCCCCACGTGGTGGTCGCCGTCGCGACCGAGGACGAACTCGCCGAGGTCGACCTCACGTACGTGCCGGTGCTCGATCCGGTCCCCGCGGCCGGCGCGAACGTCGAGTTCGTGCTGCCCGGCGACCCGCTCGTGCAGGACGGGGTGGGACAGATCACGATGCGCGTCCACGAGCGCGGCAGCGGCGAGACCCTGTCGTGCGGCACCGGTGCGGTGGCTGCGGCCCTGGCGACGCGGTACTGGGCGGGCAACGGGGCGCCGGACACCTGGCGCGTGCGCGTTCCCGGCGGCGTCGTGACGGTGCGCATCTTCGCGGCGGAGGACGGCGAGCACGTCGCGCTCTCCGGTCCTGCGGAACTCGTCTTCTCGGGTGACCTGACGGTCTGACCCCGGCTGGGCTCCGGCCAGGAGGCGCGGCTCGGCACGCCGACGCCGGTCGCGCTGGCCGACTGCCGCGCGCGGGTCGCGCTGCCCGGTCGCGCTGCCCGGCCGCGGCGCGCGGGTCGCGCTGCCCGGCCGCGGGCGCATCGAACCACGTTCCCGACATCGCGCCACCCGCTCGCGCTGGTTCGATGTCGGAACCGTGGTTCCATCCGGACCGATCGCCCGGCGCGCCCGGAGCGCCCGGAGCGCCCGGAGCGCCCGAGCGCCCCGTTCGCCGTGGCCCGCCCCCGGCCTACTCGGCCGCGCGGTGCACCCGCAGCACCCGGAACCCCTTGTCCGTCGACGCCCGCGACACGTGGAACCCACCGTCGAGCGTGTCGTGCAACCACCGCTGCAGCGAGTCGCCGCCGAGGTCCTTCGACACGACCAGCCAGGCGTCGCCCCCGACCTCGAGCCGGGGCAACCACGTCAACAGGATCTGGTGCAGCTCGTCCTTGCCGACCCGGATGGGCGGGTTCGACCAGATCGTCCGGAACCGCAGGTCGGCGGGCACCTCGTCCGGCAGGGCGACGGTGACGTTGTCGACCCCCGCGGTCGCGGCGTTCGCCCGGGCGAGCCCCAGCACACGCTCGTTGACGTCGACGCCCCACACCTCGGCACCGGGGGAGTCGAGCGCCATCGTGATCGCGATCGGGCCCCACCCGCACCCGACGTCGAGCAGGGCGCCGTCGTGCGCCGGGGGCGGCACGGAGCCGAGCAGCACGCGGGTCCCGCGGTCGAGGCCGTCGGGGCTGAAGACCCCCGCAGCGGTGGTCAGCGTGAGCGGCCGACCGGCGAGGGTGACGTGGATCTGGCGTTCGCGGGTGTCCGACGACGGGTTCGCGGAGAAGTAGTGGTCGTTCGCCATGGATGAACCGTACCGGGAACCCCGTGTGTCCCGAGGCCCAGAGCGGTACCCTGTGGAGAAGATGACGGACACCACGAACCGAGACGCAGAGACCACCGACGACAGCGCTGCTGGTGTCGTCGAGCGGGTCCTGCGCAACGCCGACTCCCGCGCGAGTTCCTCGATCTTCGCCCCCGCGCAGGCGATCCAGACCCGATCGGTCGACGACCACGCCTGGACGGGCGACGGCGACCAGTACGACCGCGAAGACCGTGCGGCGCTCCGCCGCGTCGCCGGGCTCTCCACCGAACTCGAGGACGTCACCGAGGTCGAGTACCGGCAGCTCCGGCTCGAGCAGGTCGTCCTGATCGGTGTGTACCCGCACGGGGACGCCGCCGACGCCGAGAACTCGCTCCGCGAACTCGCCGCCCTCGCCGAGACCGCGGGTGCCGTGGTGCTCGACGGCCTGCTGCAGCGGCGCCCGAACCCCGACCCCTCCACCTACCTCGGCAAGGGCAAGGCAGAGGAGCTCGCGATGGTCGTCAAGGCGACCGGCGCGGACACGGTCATCGCGGACACCGAACTCGCACCGTCCCAGCGTCGTGCGCTCGAGGACGTGGTGAAGGTCAAGGTGATCGACCGGACGGCCGTGATCCTCGACATCTTCAGCCAGCACGCCAAGAGCCGCGAGGGCAAGGCGCAGGTCGAGCTCGCCCAGCTCGAGTACCTCCTGCCGCGTCTGCGTGGGTGGGGTGAGTCGATGTCCCGCCAGGCCGGTGGTCAGGTCTCCGGCGGTGCGGGTATGGGCTCGCGTGGTCCCGGTGAGACGAAGATCGAGCTCGACCGTCGTCGCATCCACACGCGCATGTCGAAGCTCCGTCGTCAGATCGCCTCGTTCCGACCCGCGCGCGAGGCCAAGCGCGCCGAGCGCAACCGCAACGAGGTCCCGAGCGTCGCGATCGCCGGCTACACCAACGCCGGCAAGTCCTCGCTGCTCAACCGCCTGACGAGCGCGGGCGTCCTCGTGCAGAACCAGCTGTTCGCGACGCTGGACTCGACCGTCCGCCGCACCAACTCGGCGAAGGGTCGCGAGTACACGTTCGCCGACACGGTCGGGTTCGTGCGCAACCTGCCGCACCAGCTCGTCGAGGCCTTCCGCTCCACCCTCGAGGAGGTCGGCGACGCCGACGTCATCGTGCACGTCGTCGACGGCTCCCACCCGGACCCCGCAGCGCAGCTCGCGACCGTGCGGGACGTCATCGGTGACGTGGGCGCCCTGGACATCCCCGAGATCGTCGCGTTCAACAAGTCGGACCTCATCGACGAGTCGCAGCGGCTCGTCCTGGTCGGCCTCGTCCCGGACGCCGTGTTCGTCTCGGCGCGCACGGGCGAGGGCATCCAGGACCTGCTCGAGGCGATCGAGTCGCGGCTGCCCGAGCCGGACGTCGAGCTGACCGTCGTGGTGCCGTACGACCGAGGGGACCTCGTGTCGTCGTTGCACGACGCGGGTGCGGTCGAGCACGTCGACTACGTCGAGGACGGCACCCGGCTGCAGGTCCGCGTGTTCCAGCGTCAGGTCGCAGAGCTCGACCCCTTCGTGGTCGCGCCCGTCGCGTCCTGAGCCGTCCGGCGCGCTGACGCGGTCCAGGAGGCGCGGCGCAAGCCCACCTCCCGGCCCACGCAGGCTGAGCGGTTCCGCCCGGCGCCGCACGACGAAAGCCGGTCCGAACCACGTCATCACGTGGTTCGGACCGGCTTCGGTTGTTCCTGAGCTCGCACGGCCGACCCTGCCCGACCCGGGTGCCCGGAGCCCGACGCGGTCGACGTCAGATGGAGCGGAGGACCGCGACGACCTTGCCGAGCACGGTCGCGGCATCGCCGAGGATCGGCTCGAACGCGGTGTTGCGGGGGAGCAGCCACGTGTGGCCGTCCCGCTGCCGGAAGACCTTGACGGTGGCTTCCTCGTCGAGCATGGCGGCGACGATGTCACCGTTCTCGGCGGTCTGCTGCGACCGCACGACCACCCAGTCCCCGTCGCAGATGGCGGCGTCGATCATCGACTCGCCCACGACCTTGAGCATGAACAGGTCGCCCGTGCCGACGAGCTGTCGGGGGAGCGGGACGATTTCGTCGACGTGCTGCTCGGCGGTGATCGGCACACCCGCGGCGATGCGACCGACCAGCGGGACGAGGGTCGTCGCGTCGACGTCGGGGCCCTCGGTGTCGGGCGTCGGTTCGTCCACGAGCACCTCGAGCGCCCGCGGACGGTTCGGGTCACGACGGATCCACCCACCGAGCTCGAGCTGCCCGAGCTGGTGGGAGACGCTCGACAGTGAGGAGAGGCCGGCGGCGTCCCCGATCTCGCGCATGCTCGGCGGGTAGCCCCGGCTCGCGATCGACGCACGGATCGCGTCGAGGATCGCCTGCTGCTTCGCCGTCAGCGGCTTCTGGCCCCGCAGTTCGTCCGCCACGTCGTCTCGCCCTTCGTCGGTGCCGGGCCGTGCCCGCGGGAATGTCGGTGGTCCCCGCTTGACTTGTCCCAGTCGATCGAAACAGTATCCGACCGGTCACCGCCGGACAAACACCTGTTCGAGCGTGTCGGCAGAAAACCCACCAGAAATCTCCGCACAGGACTTGTGCGGCTCGTCATTCGAAACTATGTTCGGTACAGGACTTCGGTTCACCCGAACGGGAAGGCAAGAACGACATGAGCACCATCGCCATCGCTGACATCCAGCGCACCGCGCCCGCCGTGCGTACGCGCCTGCGCCTCACGCGTCGCGGTCGGGTCGTCCTGACGACGCTCGCCGCGATCCCGCTGCTGATCGGTGTGGCACTCGCCGTGCTGAACGGCGGGCAGGCGTCCGCCGGCAACACCGAGTCGCACGCCCACTTCGAGACCGTGACGATCCAGCCGGGCGAGACGCTCTGGCAGCTCGCCGAAGAGACCGCGCCGAACGCCGACCCGCGTGACTTCGTGCAGGACGTCGTGAGCCTCAACGCCCTCGACGGCTCCGGTCTGCAGGCCGGTCAGGAGATCGCGATCCCGGCGCAGTACACCGCCGCGCACTGACGCGACGCCGGCCGCCACGGAGCGCCGCAGAAGTGTCGCGACGGCCCACCGTCCGGACGGCCGGTCGTCCGACCGCCCATGCGGCCTACGATGGATCGGTGGCATTCACGCTCGAAGACCTCCCGATCCGAGACGACCTGCGCGGGCAGAGCCCGTACGGCGCACCGCAGAAGCACGTGCGCGTGCAGCTCAACGTCAACGAGAACACGCATCCGGTGCCGGCTGACGTCGCCGAGGACATCGTGTCGTCGATCCGGCAGGCGCTGACCACCGTGAACCGCTACCCGGACCGCGAGTTCTCCGAGCTGCGGCAGTCCCTCGCGGACTACCTGCAGCGCGACACCGCGCCGGGGCAGCCGCTCGGCCCGGAGCAGATCTGGGCGGCCAACGGCTCGAACGAGGTCCTCCAGCAGCTCCTGCAGGCGTTCGGCGGGCCGGGGCGCAGTGTGCTCGGGTTCCCTCCGACCTACTCGATGCACTCGATCCTGGCCTCGGGCACCGGCACGACGTGGATCCCCGCCCAGCGCGACGACGAGTTCCGGATCTCGCCCGAGACGGTCGTGGCGGCCATCCGCGAGCACCAGCCGGACATCGTGTTCCTCTGCGGGCCGAACAACCCGACCGGGACCCCGCTCCCGATCGAGACGATCGAGGCCGCGTACGCCGCGACCGACGGCATCGTGATGGTGGACGAGGCCTACGCCGAGTTCATGCCGGCCGACGCCCCGAGCGCGCTGACGCTGCTGCCCGGCCGCGAGCGCCTCGTCGTGTCCCGCACCATGAGCAAGGCCTTCGCGTTCGCCGGTGCCCGCGTGGGCTACATGGCCGCCCACCCGGCCGTCATCGACGCGATCCGGCTCGTCCGGCTGCCGTACCACCTGTCCGCCCTGACGCAGGCGGCCGCGGTCGCAGCGCTCCGGCAC